>NZ_JBQPOL010000004.1:0-372034 GCF_052220165.1 Microbacterium sp. RD1 | reverse complement strand
CATCCGGGTCACTGGAAAGAACCTGTGGACAGGTATTTTCCTGGACAGGTTGTGGAGGAACAGTCACGTCGTGGGGGGTGCTTCGTCTCGTCGCTGCGCTGCTCGCTCAGCGACCGGCCGCGACGCCTTCCAGGTGCTGAGCGGGCGTGCGTCACCGCGGGGGCGCTTCGGCCCGGTCGGCGCTCCTCGCTCAGCGACGGGGTTCGACGCCATTCGGCCGCGCAGCGGGCCTCACACCGTGATGGGGGCGAAGCCGCCGGCGACGAGCTCACGCTGTCGCGGCACATCTCCGGTGAAATCGGTGGTCGCAAGGTCGACCGCCACCGGAGTCGGGTCGTCCTGGATGCGCACGATGTACCGACCCGCCGTGAGGCTCGCGATGCTCGACCACTTGGTCTGGTCGTCCTGCTCGATGCCCGTTGCGCTCACACCGGTCATCATCCCCGCCGGGATGTCGAAATTGTTCAGGGCGTGGAGGCTGAGGTTCTCCAGGCCCGCCGCATCCGCCGGCGCCTGCAGTGTCATGACGTAGGCGGCAGCACGCAGGAACCGCCCCGCGCTGCCGGAGTCGCCGGGGAGCCCGACGAAGCCCTGCCCCTGGGCGAGCGGCGCGAAGGTCACACCGCGGATCTCGACGGGGGCCGGGTTGGCCGCCCCGAGCCGGGGGAGCCAGTTGCGCACGTTGTCGTAGTGCCAGTCGAGATACGGCGCGTTCGTGGCGACGCCGAGCGGATTGTCGCGATGCTGCTGCGCGCCGGCTTCGAACTCGATCACGCCGGCCGCGCCGCCGGCATCGTGCAGTACCAGGTGGAGCGGCGGGACGCCGTGGATGAGCGGGTTCTCGCGCCCCCACACGGTGATCTCGCTGAAGGCGGCGAACACCTCGGCCACGGTCGCGCACGTCGTCAGCGCGAAGGTGACGGCATCGAGCACGTCGAGGTTGCGGGAGGCATCGGCCGACGGTTCCTCGTAGGCGGCGAACCCCGGCATGTACAACGCCCCCGCGTAGAGGCCCCTCTCGTTCATGCCGTCGGTGAGCAGCTGGGGGCTCCCCACGGCATCCATGCCCACGACGCCGTACGACGTGGTCCACGACACGCCGTCGCCGTCCGGGGAAGTGGAGACGAGGCGGATGCCACGGGGCAGCACCGTGAGCTTCGCGCCGAGCATGCTGGGAAACTCCATCGTGCGGGCGACGCAGACGCTCCCGTCGGTGGCGCGCAGCTGGAAACTCGTGCACATCGTGGACTCCGCCCCGGCACCCCCTCGGTGCGCTCGGCGTCAGGCTACACTGCGCCGCCGCGCTCGTCGGGAAGGGCCGACCGTAGGATGTCAGGGTGCCGACGACTCCGGGAAAGAACGCGCCAGAAGAGCGCCTCGTCAACCTTGTCGTGGCGCTGATGGCTACCGAACAGGGCCTCACGAAAGACACCATCCTGTCGTCGGTGGCGGGGTACCGCGAGCAGGTCGAGGCCGGGGCGTCCAAGGACGCGCTGGAGAAGATGTTCGAGCGCGACAAGGAGAGCCTGCGCGGACTCGGGGTGCCCATCGAGACGATCGGCGACTACGCCGACCCCGACGACCTGCGCGAGGCTCGCTACCGTGTGCCGACGGCCGAATACGCTCTGCCGGATGACATCACTTTCACGCCGGCCGAGCTCGCTCTTCTGAACCTCGCCGGAGGCGTATGGGGATCGGAGTCGCTATCGGCCGATGCGCGCAGCGGCCTGCGCAAGATCCGGGCGCTCGGCATCCCCGTCGACGAGCCGATCATCGGTTACGCCCCCCGCATCAGCCTGCGCGACCCCGCCTTTCCCGCTCTGCAGTCGGCGATCGAGCAGAGTCGAGTCGTCACCTTCCCCTACCTGAGGCCGGGGGAGGAGGCCCCGCGGCAGCGTCGCATCCGCCCGTTCGCCCTCGTGGAGTACGAGGCCCGCTGGCACGTGTTCGGCTTCGACCTCACCGTCGACGCCGAGCGCACGTTCCTTCTCTCGCGCATCGTCGGCGACGTCGAGACGACCCGTGAGCGATTCGACCCCGAGCTGCGCGACGGCGCCGGGGAGAAGGCCCTCGCCGGTCTCCAGACCGTGGCTGCGACGCAGAGCGCGCTCCTCGAGGTGCATCCGGGAACGGAGGCGGCCCTGCGGCTCTCCCGCCGGGCGACAGCGGCGGAGCAGGGCATCCGCGTGCCGTTCGTCGATGTGCACATCTTCGCGGACGAGCTCGCGTCGTATGGCCCGGAGGTGCGCGTCGTGACCCCCGACCGCTTACGGGACGAGGTCATCCGCCGCCTCGAGGCGACGGTGCGCCTGCACGAGGAGGCGGTATGACCCCCGCCCGCCCGCTGCTGGCCACCGATCGCGCGGCTCTGATGCTGCAGCTCGTGCCGTATCTCGTCGGAAAAGGCGAGGTATCCGTCGCCGAGGCGGCCGACGAGTTCGACGTCACACCCGAGCAGATGCGGGGCATGGTCGAGAAGCTCACGGTCATCGGCCTCCCCGGCGACGGCGGATTCTGGCAGCTGCCCCACGACCTGTTCGACATCGACTGGGATCTGCTGGATCAGCGGGACCTCATCTCCATCACCCACACCGTCGGACTCGAGAGGGCGCCCAGACTCACCGCGCGAGAGGCGGCAGCCCTCCTCGCGGGCCTCCAGCTCGTGCGCACCGTGCCGGGCGTCGGTGACAGCGATCTGGTGCGAGGGCTGCTCGCCAAGCTCGCCCGTGGCGCCTCGGCCGCCCCCGCCGACGTGATCGTCGCGCCGGGGCCCGTCGACGGCGTGCGCGACGTCGTCGACGAGGCGCTTCGCCGCGGCGTCGCCGTGTCGTTCACCTATCAGGCTCCGGATGCCGCGGTCACGACCCGCACCGTCGATCCGGTCAAGGTCCACATCGCCAACGGGCAGTGGTATCTGCAGGGCTGGTGTCACATGCGCGAAGGCATGCGCACGTTCCACCTCGAGCGCGTCAGCGAACCCGCGCTGACCGATATCGCGATCACCCACGGCGCCGAACCCGTCCCCGACCTTTTCGAGCCCGGCGAGAACGACGCGCTCGCGCGCATCCGGTTCCCCGCGACGCTCGCGCCGCTGCTGGGCGACTATCTCGATCGCGCGCAGACCACCGCAGCCGGCGGCACGATCACCGCGACGCTGCGGGTCGCGGACGAGCACAGCCTGAAGCGACTCGCGGCCCGCCGGGGCGGGAGCGTCGAGATCCTCGAACCGGCCGGAGCCCGCAGTGCCGCCGCGTCGTGGGCGGCGGCGGGCCTCGCGCAATATCGCGGCTAGCCGGACGGCCGCGCCACCGGGCCGTGCAGAGGCACCCGGGTTACACTGGAAGCCGGTCCACTCCCGAGGAGATCCCATGTTCGCCAACTTCACCGGATGGCATCTGCTGGTCGTCCTCGCCGTCATCCTGCTGCTCTTCGGTGCGGCCAAGCTCCCGGCCCTCGCCAAGAGCATGGGGCAGTCGGCGCGCGTCTTCCGCGGCGAGATCAAGGAGATGAAGAAGGACGACGCCGTGCAGGCGAGCGCCCCGGCCGAAGCGCCCGAGACGCGGACGTCGTCGAACGTCCCCGCCGACCGGCCCGGCGGGACGCCCGAATCCTCCTCCTGACCCGACGTGGTCACCACCGGACCCCCACGGGTCGACGGGGCTGAGAGGCCGCGCCGCGAGACCCGCATGTCGCTGGGCGCGCACCTCATCGAGCTGCGCAAGCGCCTGGTGATCGCCGCGGCGGCCCTCGTCGTCGGCATGGTCATCGCGTTCTTCATCACCGACCCCGTGATCCACCTGATCACCGAGCCCATCCGTCAGATCGCGGAGCGCGAGGGAGACCAGGCGAAGGTGGAGCTGATGTTCACGGCTGTCACCAGCGCCTTCGACCTGCGGCTGCGCATGTCCTTCGCCATCGGCCTGCTGCTGTCGGCACCGGTGTGGCTGTGGCAGATCTGGGCATTCATCATGCCGGGGCTCACGCGCAAGGAGATCCGCTACACGATCGGCTTCATCCTCGCCGCCGTGCCGCTGTTCTTCGCGGGCTGCGCCGTGGGCCTGCTCGTGATGCCCCACATCGTCGAATTGATGAACTCGTTCGTGCCCGAGGGCGGATCGTCGTTCTACGACGCGTCGTACTACTACGACTTCGTCTTCAAGCTTCTCGTCGTCATCGGCGTCGCCTTCGTCCTCCCCGTCTTCCTCGTCGCGCTGAACCTCGCGGGCGTGATGTCGGGCAAGGCGATCCTCAAGGGGTGGCGCGTCGCCATCCTCGTCGCCACCGTCTTCGCCGCCCTCGCCACCCCGTCCGCTGACGTCGTCAGCATGTTGTTGCTCGGCGGCATCCTCGTGGTGCTGTTCTTCGCCGCCGCATCCGTGTCGCTCCTCTTCGACCGTCGTCGCCGCAAGCGCGACGCGCAGCTGCTCACACCCGGAAACCCCGGGTGAGCGAGCCGAGTCCGGCGGAGCGCTTCGCGCGCGCCTCGCAGCGGCTGAAGCATCCGCTCACCGCGGAGTTCGCCGCCTCGCAGCGGTTCGAGCTCGACGACTTCCAGCTGGCCGGATGTCAGGCGCTCGAAGAGGGGCGGAGTGTGCTCGTGGCCGCCCCCACGGGCGCCGGGAAGACGATCGTGGGCGAGTTCGCCGTGCACCTCGCGATGCGCGAGCCGGGCGACAAAGCGTTCTACACCACACCCATCAAGGCGCTGTCGAATCAGAAGTTCCGCGAGCTCCAGGAGGTGTACGGCGCCGACGAGGTGGGGCTTCTCACCGGGGACACGAACATCAACGGATCGGCGCGCATCGTGGTGATGACCACCGAGGTGCTCCGCAACATGCTGTACGCCGACTCCGCGGCGCTGCGGGGCCTGCGCTACGTCGTGATGGACGAGGTGCACTACCTTGCCGACCGCTTCCGCGGGGCGGTGTGGGAGGAGATCATCATCCACCTCCCCGCGTCGGTGCGCCTCGTATCGCTGTCGGCCACCGTCTCTAACGCCGAGGAGTTCGGCGACTGGCTCGACACCGTTCGCGGCGACACGGAGGTGATCGTGTCGGAGGTGCGCCCCGTTCCCCTGGAGCAGCACGTGCTCGTGCGCGGCGACCTCCTTCCCCTCTTCGACGACAGAGCCGGCATCGCCACCGCCCAGGTCAATCAGGAACTGCTGCGGATCCGCTCGGGGTCAGGGGCGACGTACGAGAACAACCGGCGCAGCCAGGCGTACCGATCCGGTCGCCAAGCCGGCACGATCCCGTCGGGCCGGCGCCCGCACAAGAGCGGACAGCGGCCCGTCCGGTCGGCGAACCTTCCCCGCATCGAACGGCTCGACAGGCCGCAGGTCGTCGAGCTGCTCTCTCGCGCGAACCTCCTCCCCGCGATCTTCTTCATCTTCAGCCGGGCCGGATGCGATGGCGCAGTGTCGCAGGTGCGCCGCGCGAATCTGCGGCTCACGAGCGTCGAGGAGCGCAAGGAGATCCGCGAGATCGTCGAGGAGCGCACGCGGACGCTCCGCGAAGAAGACCTCGCGGTGCTCGGCTTCTGGGAGTGGCGCGACAACCTCGAGCGCGGCGTCGCCGCGCACCATGCCGGACTCCTCCCCGCCTTCAAGGAGGTGGTCGAGGAGCTCTTCCAGCGCAAACTCGTGAAGGCGGTGTTCGCCACTGAGACGCTCGCGCTCGGCATCAACATGCCGGCGCGGACCGTGGTGCTCGAGCGGCTGGAGAAGTTCAACGGCGAGGCGCGCGTGGCGATCACGTCGGGGGAGTACACGCAGCTCACCGGCCGTGCCGGCCGGCGCGGCATCGACGTCGAGGGACACGCGGTCATCCAGTGGACCGAGGCGCTGGACCCGCAGGCCGTGGCCGCTCTGGCGTCGCGCCGCACGTATCCGCTGAATTCGAGCTTCCGCCCGACGTACAACATGGCGGTGAACCTCATCGATCAGTTCGGCCGCGCGCGGGCGCGGGAGATCCTCGAGTCGTCCTTCGCGCAGTTCCAGGCCGACCGTGCCGTCGTGGGGCTGGCCCGGCAGGTGCGCGAAGCGGAGGAGTCGCTCGCCGGGTATGAGAAGGCGATGACCTGCGATCGCGGTGATTTCCGCGAGTACTCCGCGATCCGCCGCGAACTCTCCGACGAGGAGAAACTCAACCGGCGCGACGGCAACGCCTCGCGGGCGACGCGCGAGCAGCGGCAGCGCGCGATCGCATCGCTTCGACGGCGGATGCAGCGGCATCCGTGCCATAACTGCCCCGATCGCGAGAACCACGCCCGTTGGGCCGAGCGGTACTGGAAGCTGAAGCGCTCGACCGACAAGATCCGCCACCAGATCCAGACACGCACCGGCACTGTCGCGCGCGTCTTCGATCGGGTGGTCGACGTCCTCGCCGCGCTCGAATACGTCGTGGTGGACGACGACGGCTCGACGCGTCTGACCCCGTCAGGACGCACGATGCGGCGCATCTACGGCGAGCGCGACCTGCTCGTCGCGGAATCGCTGCGCCTGGGCCTGTGGGAGGGCCTCGACGCTCCCGGCCTGGCGGCACTGGCGTGCGCTCTCGTATACGAGCCGAGGCGGGACGAGGCGGGGGCGGGCGAGCACGGGCTGCCACGGGGTGCGTTCCGCGGTGCGCTGGATGCGACGCAGCGTCTGTGGCAGGAGCTCGACGATCTCGAGCAGGACTCCCGGCTGCCCGGCACCGAGCCGATCGCCGTCGGGTTGTCCGGCGCCATGCACCAGTGGGTTCGCGGTGTTCCGCTGGACCGGGTGCTGGTGGACGCCGATCTCGCGGCAGGCGACTTCGTCCGGTGGGCCAAGCAGACGATCGATCTCCTCGATCAGATCTCGCTGGTCGCGGATTCCCCGCTCGCGGGGGTCGCCCGTCAGGCGCTCGACGGCGTCCGGCACGGCATCGTGGCCTACTCCGCGGTCTGAGCCGCCGGGCTCAGCCCTCGGTCAGCAGAACGCGGCTAGGGTCGATCCGTGCCCCGACGCGAGCGACCTCTCCTGCCGCTGTGGGCCGCCGTTCTCGCCGCCGTGGTCGGCGGTGTGGTCCTGGATGCCGCGTTCCCCGACATCGGCTGGTGGCCGCTGGCGTTCGTCGCGGTCGCGTTCGCTCTCGTCTCGCTCATCGGTCGCTCCATCGGCGGAGCGTTCCTGGTGGGGCTCGCCTTCGGCGTAGCGTTCTGGTTCGTCCATGTGTCGTGGACGACGCGGTACCTCGGTGTCGTGCCGTGGTTCGCTCTGGCGGGTCTGGAGAGCGTGCTCTGGGCGGCGCTGTCCGTCCCCCTGACCCTGGCGTACCGCTGGCTGCCGCGGTTCGCACCGGGTCGCTGGGTGAGGCTCACGGCGCTTCCGGCCCTCATCGCCGGACTGTGGACGCTGCGTGAACTGATCTTGGGGAACTGGCCGTATACGGGCTTTCCGTGGGGACGCATCGGAATGAGCCAGTCGGAGAGCCCGCTCGCGCACCTGGCGTCGTGGGTCGGTGTCACGGGGCTCACCTTCCTCATGGTGCTCGCCGTCGCAGCCGGCATCGAGTGGGCGCGGGCCGGCCGCTGGCGCGACGCCCGCACGGCGGTGCCCGCCGCCGCCGTCGTGGCGCTGCTTTTCGTGCTGCCGGCGTTCCCGACCTCGGCGGCGGGGGGCCTGCGGGTGGGGAGCGTCCAGGGGAACGGACCGAGCGGCTACTTCGATGCCCGCGAGCGTGGCGACATCCTGAACGCGCAGTTGGAAGCCACCACGCCTCTCCTCGGAGAAGACCTGGACCTCCTCGTGTGGCCGGAGGGCGGTGTCGATTCGGATCCGCTGGCGGATCGGGGAACCGCTCGTCTTCTGGACGCGCTGTCGGAGCGTGTCGACGCGCCCCTCCTCATCAACGCCGCGACGGCGCGCGGCGACGACATCTTCAACACGTCGATGCTGTGGGGTGAGGGGGAGCCGCAGCTGCACGACAAGACCCACCCGGTTCCGTTCGGCGAGTACGTTCCCGACCGCTGGTTCTTCCAGATGCTCGCCCCCGACCTCGTGGGCCTCATCGGGCGCGAGTACACGCCCGGCACGAATCCGCCGCTGGTTGAGGCGGGCGGTGTGCCGGTGGGCCTGGCGATCTGTTTCGACGTGATCTACGACGACGTGGTGTGGGAAGGAGCCCGAGACGGCGCCGAGCTCTACGTCTTCCAGACCAACAACGCCGACTTCCGCGACACGGATGAGAACGAGCAGCAGCTGGCCTTCGCGCGGATGCGCGCGATCGAGACCGGGCGATCGGTGGTCAACATCTCCACCGTCGGAACGAGTCAGGTGATCGCACCGGACGGCTCCATCCTCGACGGCCTTCCCGCGGGGGAGGTGGGGGCCATGCTGACGGACGTGCCGCTTCGCACCGGTCTCACTCCGGCTGTCGTGATCGGCGGTGCCGTGCAGCTGGCCATCGGGTGGATGTCCTTCGCGGCGATCGTGCTGCTCGGCGTGCTCGCCACCGCGCGCCGCGCACGCGAACGACGCCGACCCTGAATCAGGGCCGGCGTCGGGGAGCCTGGGGCGATCAGGCTGAGATCTTCTCCACGGTGACGTCGTCGCCGGCACCGCGACGGGCGCGCACGTAGGCCAACCGCTCCTCGAGGAGCTCTTCGAGCTCGGGGAGGCTGCGGCGCTCGAGCAGCATGTCCCAGTGGGTACGGGGGGCCTTGTCGTCGCTGTGGTCGACGGTCGCGGTGCCGTCGCCGATACGCAGCAGCGCCTCCCCGCCGCACGTACGGCACTCCCAGGACTGAGGCACCTCCGCGTCGGCGGCGAAAGTCAGGGTGGTGTCACGTCCACAGGACGTGCAGGTGTAGATGTGCTGTGCGCGGTCGTGGAAAACGACGCCCTCTTCGCTCTGTAGGCTCTGGGCGCCGAGTCGGACACCGCGCAGACTGCGGTCAGCCATTGTGTGGTCCTCTCGTCAACACTCCGGTATAACGCTCCGACCTGGGCGAACCATCCGAACGGTCAGGTTCTGACGGGCATTCACAGTGGATGCTCAGCGGGCCGGTCGTGCCGGGGTCAGTTCACGAGTGACAGTGCCAGATCGGCGCGATCGGTGACCAGCCCGTCGACGCCGCGGTCGAGGAGCCGTAGCATGTCGGGTCGCTCGTTCACCGTCCACACGTGCACCTCGACACCCGCATCATGCGCGGCATCGATCAGACGGGGGGAGAGGATGCGCACTCCTCGGTGACGCTCGGGGATCTGCAGCGCATCCACCTCCGTGAGCAGCCGGGCGACCGCCCGGCGGTTGCGGAGGGTGAGGGCGGCGAGGAGGCGTGCGAGCACGCCCGACCCCGCCGACGTGGCCGGGCGCAGGTCGGGGCGGGAGCGCTCGGCCGCGGCGAGCGCCGCGAGCCTTCGCGTGTCGGAGAAGCTCGTCAGCAGCACCCGATCGGCGGCAGGGGCCACCAGACGGCCCACCGCCTGCTCGGCGCCGGCCGCCTTGACGTCGAGGTTGAAGCGCACGTCGGGGAACGCATCCAGTGCCTGCTCGAGCGTGATGAGACCGCCATGGTCGGCCATGATGTCCGAGAGCTGCCGCTCCGTGAGCTCGGCGACCGTTCGGGGATCGCCGGCGATACGGGACAGATCGTCGTCGTGGAAGAGGATGACGACGCCGTCGCGCGTGACGTGGCAGTCGGACTCGACGAACGTCGCGCCGGCGGCATGGGCAGCGGCGACCGCGGCGAAGGAGTTGTCGGCCACGCCCTGAGCCGCCGCATCCGAGGTCACGAGACCACGGTGCGCCAGGACGCGCGGAGAGGGCGACCCGGCGAAGTACGGGTGCGTCACCGCGACGGAAGCCCTTCGGCACCGCTGTCGTCGCCGGTCGGCACCTCGCCCGCACCGGTGGGGAGGGTCGTCCGCGCCTGCGCCGCGATGTCATCGGCGGCCGATGCGGCCTCCCGTGCTGCCGCGACCGCTTCTTCGGTGCCACCGGAGGGCCTGCCCGCCTGGCCGTTCGGTCGCGGCGAGCGCGGCGCCGCACCCTGCGGTACCCGTCCGCCGAAAGCGTCGCCGATGCCCTTGAGCGCCTCGGTCAGCTCGCTCGGGATGATCCAGAGCTTGTTGGAGGGGCTCTCGCTGATCTTAGGAAGGGTCTGCAGATACTGGTAGGCCAGCAGCCCCTCGTCCGGGCCGCCCGCGTGGATCGCGGAGAAGACCATCTGGATCGCCTCCGACTCGCCCTGCGCCCGGAGCACCGCGGCCTGCTTGTCGCCCTCGGCGCGCAGGATCTCCGCCTGCCGACGACCCTCGGCCTCGAGGATCTGCGACTGCTTGGAGCCCTCGGCCGTGAGGATCGCCGCGCGCCGGTCGCGCTCGGCGCGCATCTGCTTTTCCATTGAGTCCTGGATCGACACGGGCGGATCGATAGCCTTCAGCTCGACGCGCGAGACGCGGATGCCCCACTTGCCGGTGGCCTCGTCGAGCACGACACGCAGCTGCCCGTTGATCTCGTCGCGACTGGTCAGCGCCTCTTCGAGGTTCAGGCCGCCGACGACGTTTCGGAGCGTCGTGGTGGTGAGCTGCTCCACGGCTCCGAGATAGTTGGCGATCTCGTAGGTCGCCGCGCGCGCATCGGTCACCTGGAAGTAGACGACGGTGTCGATCGAGACGACGAGGTTGTCCTCGGTGATCACCGGCTGCGGCGGGAACGACACCACCTGCTCGCGCATGTCGATGAGCGGGCGGAGGCGGTCGATGAAGGGGACGAGGAGGTTCAGCCCGGGAGCAAGCGTCTTGTGGTAGCGGCCGAGGCGCTCGACGACGCCCGCGCTGGCCTGCGGGATGATCCGGATGCTGCGGAAGATCACCACGAGCACGAAGATCAGGACCGCGATCGCGAGGGCCCACCCGATCACGGCGGGGATGATCTCTTGTGCGTTCATTCGGTTACCTCCGGGGGGCGGGGTCGGACGAAAGCTGTCGCGCCGTCGATGCGCGAGACGCGCACCGGACTCCCCGGTTCGATCTCCTCGGCCGACTCGGTGCGGGCCGTCCAGATGTCCCCGTTGGACAGCTTCACCTGGCCGCCGACGCCCGACACCGTGGCGAGAACGCGCCCGTCGAGGCCGAGAAGTGCCTCGACGTTGGAAGGGCTCGTATCGGAACCGCGGTGCAGACGCCGCAGCAGCGGCGGGCGCAGCGCCAGCAGCAGCACGGCCGCGACGGCGGCTGCCACGATCACCTGCAGCCACAGCGGGGCGCCCAGGAGGTCGGAACCGAGCCCGGCGAGTCCGCCGATGGCCAGCATCAGGAAGGTCAGATCGAGGGTGAGCATCTCGATCACGAGAAAGACGAGCATCAGCACGAGCCAGGCGATCCACGCCCACTGCTCGATGTTCTGGAGTAGCTCCATCGTGCGCCTCCTTGCTTCCCGAACGTATCACGGCAGGGTCCGGGGAGGGCGGGGTTGGTAGGGTCGGATGGCCTGTGCGCCGGTGTCGACGCGCGGCGATCCACCCCAGACTTCACAGGAGTTCTCGTGACCCAGACCCTCCCGCCCGACTCGCTCCGCGGCAAGACC
Organism: Microbacterium sp. RD1; assembly: GCF_052220165.1. Lineage (NCBI taxonomy): Bacteria > Bacillati > Actinomycetota > Actinomycetes > Micrococcales > Microbacteriaceae > Microbacterium > Microbacterium sp. RD1. The sequence goes on along the minus strand of NZ_JBQPOL010000004.1, from coordinate 360,479 downwards.
GCACTGGTCACCGGATCGTCGCGCGGCATCGGTGCCGACACGGTCCGCTACCTCGCCGAAGCCGGTGCGAACGTCGTGGTCAACTACCGCAACAAGGCGCCGCGCGCCGAGAAGCTTGCCACCGAGCTGCGCGGCCTCGGCGTCGAGGCGCTCGTCGTCGGTGCCGACCTCACGGACGACGCCTCGGTGCAGGCGATGTTCTCCGAGGTGGAGCGCGCGTTCGGCGCACTCGACATCCTCGTGCTGAATGCCTCGGGCGGCATGGAGGCCGGGATGGCCGAGGACTACGCGCTGCAGCTGAACCGCGACGCGCAGGTGCGCGTTCTCCACACGGCCCTGCCGCTTCTCGGTGACGGGGCGCGCGTCGTGTTCGTCACGAGCCACCAGGCGCACTTCATCCGCACCACCGCGACCATGCCCGAGTACGAGCCGGTGGCGCTGTCCAAGCGCGCGGGCGAGGACGCGCTCCTCGAGCTCATCCCCGAGCTCGAGGAGCGCGGGATCGGCTTCGTCGTGGTGTCGGGCGACATGATCGAGGGCACGATCACCGCCACACTCCTCGAGCGCGCCAACCCGGGGGCGATCGCACTCCGCCGGGAGTCGGCGGGGCGACTGTACAACGTGTCGGAGTTCGCCGCCGAGGTGGCACGGGCCGCCCTCGACCCCGTGCCGGAGGATCACACGCGGCTCGTGGGCGACACCTCGTCGTTCGAGGACGCCGGCGCGTGAAGCCCCGCGACATCGAGAAGCTCATCGCGCTCGGGCGCCCCTCGATCGCTCCCGACGGCTCGTTCGCGGTGTTCTCGACATCACGTCCGCACCTGGACGCCAACCGCAACGTCGGGCAGCTGTGGCGTGTCGACCTGCCCGACGGCGCGCCGCGCCGGCTGACGCGCGGAATTTCGGACGCTGCTCCCTCGGTGAGCGCGGATGGCACGCGCATCGCGTTCCTGCGGGCCGATGAGCGCGACCGCCCGCAGGTGCATGTGCTCGCCGCCGCAGGGGGAGAGGCGGTGCAGGCGACCGACGCGCAGCTCGGCGTGGAGTCCTTCGCGTGGTCACCCGACGGGATGCGCCTGGCGTACATCGCCCGCGTTCCGGAGCCGGGACGCTACGGGACGGTGCCGGGCCTGGATGCTGCGGCCGAGCCGCCGCGGCGGATCGCCGGGGTGCGCTGGCACGCCGACGGGCTGGGCTATCTCGCCGATCGGCCGGCGCAGCTCTTCGTCATCGATGCGCCCGAGGTCGACGCGGAGCCCTTCTACGAGCCGGCGCCCCGCGTGCGTGCCGACGACGAGGAACAACCCGCGCGCACGGTCGTCGCCGCGGCATCCACCCCGCTCACGACCGGAGCGGAGAGCTGGCACGGCCCGGTGTGGAGCGCCGACGGCAGCGAGATCCTCGTCGTGCCCGATGCTCTCGAGTCGTCGCGCCGCGATCTGCGCAGTCGCGTCGTCGCGGTGCATGCCGGCGACCGGACCCGGCGCGAAGTGCTGGGCGCAGACGCGAACCTGTCGGTGCTCGACGTCGCTGTCGCGGACGACGGTGCCGTGCTCCTTCTGGCCAATGACGTCGGGCCCGACGGCGTCGACTTCGTCGCGCCGGGTGTCGGCCTGTGGATCCTCGAGGAGAGCGGACCGCGCCCGCTCACCGACGCCGAGAGGATCGACCTCGGAGAGGTGGGAAGCGCGGTGACTCCGGTCGGGGACGACGTGCTCGTTCAGGATCGCGCTCGTGGACGGATGCGCCTTCTCCGCGTATCCCGCCGCGGTGAGCTGACCGAGGTACTCGCCGGGGACGTGGAGGTCGGCGGGGTGGCCGTCGCGGGGGAGCGCATCGTCGCATCCGTGAGCACGCCCCACTCCTTCGGGGAACTCGTCCTTCTCAGCGGGGACGACAGGCCGACGACGCTCACCGACTTCGGCGCAGCGGTGCGCGCCGCGGGCATCGTGACGCCGCGCGAGGTGGAGATCATGGGGCGGGAGGGCTACCCCGTTCACGGGTGGGTCGCCTCGCCCGCGGGGGAGGGGCCGTTCCCCGTGCTCCTGCAGATCCACGGCGGTCCCTACGCCGCGTACGGCGTGCACGTGTTCGACGAGACGCAGGTGCTCGTCGACGCCGGTTATGCCGTCGTCTACTGCAATCCGCGGGGGAGTGCGGGGTACGGCCGCGCCCACGGTCGGGCCATCCGGCACGCGATGGGAACGGTCGACTTCACCGACGTCCTCGACTTCTTCGACGGCGCGGTGGCGTCCGACCCGCGTCTGGATGGAACGCGCGCCGGCATCCTGGGCGGTTCGTACGGCGGGTACCTGACCGCATGGATCATCGCGCACGACTCCCGTTTCGCCGGGGCGATCGTGGAGCGGGGGTTCCTCGACCCGACGACCTTCCGCGGCACGAGCGACATCGGGTCGTTCTTCGGGGATGAGTACGTCGGGACCGACCCCGACCGCATCCGAGCCCAGAGCCCGATGGCCGTGGTGGATCAGGTCACCACACCCACGTTGGTGCTGCACTCGGAACTGGACTACCGGTGTCCGCTGGAGCAGGCGACGAGGTATTACAGCGCGCTGAAGCGCCAGGGGACGGCGGCCGAGATGCTGATCTTCCCGGGGGAGACGCACGAGCTGACCCGCTCGGGGCGGCCCCGCCACCGCGTCGAGCGCTTCGAGGCGATCCTCGACTGGTGGGATCGGCACCTGCCGGTCTGAGAAAGGGCGCCCCGGGAGTCCCCGGAGCGCCCTCGTGCGGTGACGTGCGGACGGATCAGGCGCGCGCCGTGCGTCCGAACGTGAAGGCCCGGATGATCTGGAAGATCCCCAGCACGATCAGCGAGATGCCGATGAACAGCCACAGGAGCGCCACGTAATACGGCGAGAACAGCAGTACGATGCCCGCGAGGATGCTGATGATCGCGAAGAAGATCGTCCAGCCGCGCGATCCGGCCTCGCCGAGCGTGGAGAGGGCGACGATGCCTTCGACGATCCACAGGATGCCGATGAGGATGCCGAGGAACAGGGCGAAGCTCGCGGTCGCCGCCGCGAGGTTGGCGAGCGCGATGATGCCGGCGGCGACGAACAGCAGGCCGAGGACGATGTGTCCGATCCTCGACCAGGCCTTCATGCCCTTGGAGAAGATGCCGAGACCGGCATAGACGATTCCGGCGATGATCGCGTAGATCGCCAGGATGGCGACGGCCACGGCGGCCGTGCGACCGGGCCAGACCAGGATCAGGATGCCGACGATCAGGGAGAGCGCACCGCTGACGCCGAGGGCGGCGCGGATGGCCGTCACGGCGGAGCGTGTGGAGGAGTCCAGAGACATCGGGTGCCTTTCTGAGAGAACGCTGTGAACGACGTTCACCCTAGAGCATCCGCGTGTCGCATGGGGAGAGGCGCGCTAGGGGAAGAGCGCCGCCGCGAGGAACAGGACGGGGACGCAGGCGATCGTCGTGACGAAGATCGTGTCGCGCGCGATGATCTCGCCCACGCGGTACCGCTGAGCGAAGAGGAACGCGTTCTGGGCGGTGGGAAGAGCCGCGAGCACGACGACGATGCGCGTCTGCTCGGGCGGAAGAGCGAACGCCAGAGCCAGCAGCCACGCCGTCACCGGCATGACGAGGAGCTTGATCGCTGACGCCATCAGGACGTCGGCGCGGTAGCCGCCCGCCGTCAGCACGCGCTGTCCGTGCAGCGACATCCCGTAGGCGATGAGCAGGATCGGAATGCAGGCGTCGGCGATCAGCGACAGAGGATCGAGCACGATCGCGGGGAGGTCGACGCCGAGGATCGAGACGAGCACGCCCAGCGCGGCGCCCCACAGCATCGGGTTGCGAAGAGTCTGCGTCGCGATGCGCCGGAGGGAGCGCCCGCCCGCGGAGGCCGCGTCGAGGAGGGCGAGGCTCACCGGCATGAAGATGAGCAGCTGGAAGAGCACGATCGGTGCGGAGTAGGCCGCGTTGCCGAGGATGTAGAGCGACAGCGGAATGCCGATGTTGTTGGCGTTGACGTATCCGCTGGTGAAAGCCCCGACGACGGTGTCGCCGAGTCCGCGCCGCAAGAAGATCACCGCGAGAAGTGTGTACAGCGCGAACATCGCGACGGCCGTGAGCGCCGACACCGGCAGCAGGGCCGAGAACAGCAGGTGGACGTCGGCCTCGGCGAGGATGACGAAGAGCAGGAACGGCGACAGGACGAAGAACGTGAGCCGCGTCAGAACTGTGCGGGCGGCGTCGCCCAGCAGATTCGTGCGGCCCAGCACGTAGCCGATCGCCACGGCCAGGCCCACGACGGCGAACCCCGTCAGCACCCCGATCATGAGCCCGCCGGGATGCGAGGGATGGTCGGGGTCACGCCTCCGAGCCTATTGCCGCCGAGCAGCTCGACTGCGGTGTGGACCGCGCGTGCTCTTGCCGATAATGCACATTATGTCAGTTTGTTTGCGCCGCAGCCTGGCCCCGCGACCGCGCAGGCCTCACCGACGGCCCAGGCAGCCCGAACGGCTTGCGCCGATCACGCGGTCGCTGTCGAGTCCTCCGTCGGCAGAGTGTGCCAGATGTCGTAGGCCACGGATGCAGCGGCCTCGACGTCTCCGGACGCGATCAGGTCGATGAGCTGCTCGTGCACTTCTGCGGATGCGTGCCCGTCGGTGCGGAAGCGCAGCCGCTCTGTTCGCCGGACGAGCGGGTCGAACTGGTCGAGCACCGACTCGACGGCGCGGTTGTCGAGCGCCGTGACCGCGACCGCGTGCAACTCCTCATCCGCATCCAGGGCAGCGTCGACATCCCCTGCTGCGACAGCGTCCGCGAAGCGGCGGTTGGCCTCCCGCATACGATCGATGTCGTCCTCCGACAGCCGGCCGGAGGCCTCGCGCACCGCGAGTGCGTGCATCGCGGCGAGCACATCCCGCGCGTCGCGCACAGCGCGGGCATCGACCTCGCTGACGGTCGTCGACCGGCCGGGCAATGTCACCACCAGTCCGCTCCCTGCAAGGCGCAGGAGCGCCTCCCGCACCGGCGTGCGGCTCACGCCCAGCCACTGAGCCAGCTCCCCGTCTTTCAGCTGCTCCCCCGGCGTGAACGTTCCGTCCACGATCGCATCACGAAGACGCCGATACACATCGTCACGAAGCAGCGTGCGATCGACGGCGGCAGCGCCCGGAGGAATCGGCATGCAATATATTGCCCACGCTCGCCCGCAGAGTCCAAATCGAGCGGTGACCCTTGTTTGGGAAATCAATATGCAATATATTGCACATCGCCAGCGTTGACCGAAAGGACGCCGCCGGACGAGGCGGCGCAGAACAGAAGGAGTTTTCATGGACATCACGAATTCCGTCCGCAACGTCGTCCTCGTGCACGGCGCGTTCGCCGACGGATCCGGATGGCGAGGCGTGTACGAGAATCTGACGGCCCGCGGCTTCCGCGTCTCGATCGTGCAGAATCCCCTCACCTCCTTGGCCGACGATGTCGCGGCCACCACGCGCGTGCTGGACCTGCAGGACGGACCGACCATCCTGGTGGGGCACTCCTGGGGCGGCACCGTCATCACCGCTGCCGGGGTGCATCCGAAGGTCGCAGGGCTGGTGTACGTGTCCGCGCTGGCGCCGGACTCCGGCGAGACGACGGCGCAGCAGTACGAGGGCTTCGCCGCGACTCCCGACTTCGTGATCGACGTCGGAAGCGACGGCTTCGGCTTTCTGAACCACGACCTGTTTCAGGCCGGGTTCGCCGCGGACGCCAGCGACGAGGATGCGGCGTTCCTGCGCGACTCGCAGGTTCCGATCAACATGTCGGTGTTCGAGACACCGGTGCCGCACGCGGCGTGGCGCGACAAGCCGACGTGGGCCGTCATCGCCGGAGAGGACAAGTCCTTCGACCAGGCGATGCTCCAGCACATGGCCGCGCGGGCGGGTGCAACCATCACGAACGTCTCAGCCAGCCACGCGTTGTTCCTCACCCAGGCCGGAGTCGTCTCCGATGTGATCGCGACCGCAGCGCAGGGCGCGCTCGCGCCGGCTGCCTGACAGCGCGGTCTACGTCGCGACCTCCAGCTGGGCGAGCAGCTCCGCGTCGCTGGAGCCCGAGAACTCCGTGATCCGACCGCCCGCCACGCGGTACATCGCGTACTCCGCGATGTTCGCGTGGCGGCGCGTCGGTGCGACTCCGCGGAAATCGCGCGAATGCGTGCCGCTCCCCCGCAGATGCGCCGCGATCCGATCGTCCTCAACGACGAGCTGGATGCGGCGCCATCGCCAGTCGGGGAAGCCATGGAACAGCTCGGCCATGTCGGAGACCCAGGCGTCGTCGCCGCCCGGGAGGTGTGCGCGCCGAACGGCCGGATGGACGAACGAGCGGATCGCGTCGAGATCATGGCGGTTGCACGCGTCGAGGTAGTCGGCGTACCACTCGCGCAGCTCCCACGGTTCCACCTGCCCATTATCGGCGGCGGAGCGTGACGCCGTGTCGTTGGCGAGATCGACACAGCGATTGCCATTTTGCTGTTCGTCTCTACATATCGGGTCTGAACCGGCCGCCCCAGACTGTCTCGAACAGTCCGCGCGGGCCGTCCGCCGGGCGCCAGCTCGAGGAGTGCTCGAATGACGAACTCGAAAGAGACCGCCATGACAATCCTGCGGACCCCGATGCGCGACGGCGTCGACCTCGTCGCTGACCTGTTCCTCCCGGATGGCGAGGGCCCCCACCCTTGCGTGCTGGTCCGCACGCCATACGGTCGCCGGTTCACCGGCATGGGCATGGGGCTCGATCGGCAGGCACGATTTTTCGCAGCCAACGGATACGCCGTGGTGCTCCAGGACGTGCGCGGTCGCGGCGATTCCGAAGGGACCTTCCGTTTCTTCGCGAACGAAGGCGAGGACGGTTTCGACACGATCGAATGGCTGGCTGCGCAATCCTGGTGCGACGGTCGGGTCGGCATGCTCGGCACCTCGTATGTGGCGACTTCTCAGTGGCTGGCAGCTCGCGAACGGCCGCCGCACCTCGTGTGCATCATCCCCACCTCGGCGGCTGGCCGCTACCCCGACGAACTCCCCTTCCAGGGCGGTGCCCTGTTGCTGGAATGGGCGGCGATGTGGGAAGGGGTGATGACGGCCGAGCTCCGCCCGGGTCAGCCCGGACCTACCCGCGAGCAACTTCTGAGCCTGCGTCCGCTGAGCGCCCTCTCGCAAATGATGGGAGGGCCGACACCGGCGTTCGATGAGTTCATCGCCCATCCCGTCGTGGACGACTATTGGCGCCGGATCCGTTTCAGCGACGAGGACTTCGCCGGCCTCGTCATCCCTTCCCTGCACATACTCGGCTCATTCGATGAGGACCAACCAGGTGCCCTGACCTATTGGCGCGGAATGCAGCGCCACTCGCCGGCGCGCGACCACCAGTTCCTCGTCTGGGGTCCGTGGAACCACGCTCACACGTCGCAGGGCGGCGAGACGTCGATCGGCGACTTCGAATTCACCGATGACTCCGTCGTCGATCTCGATCAACTGCATCTGGCGTTCTTCGACCGCTACCTGGCAGAAAGCTCCTCGACGTTCAACGCGCCGCCGGTGCGGATCTACGTGACGGGGTCCAACAGCTGGCGAGAGGAAGTCACCTTTCCCCTGACCGAGGAGGTGATGCGCCCGCTGTTTCTTCACAGCGGCGGCGCGGCCAACACGCTGGACGGTGATGGTCGACTCTCCTGGGACGAACCCCGCGAGGAACCCGAAGATCACTACGTCTACGATCCGACGGATCCGGTGACTCCCACCATGCCGGAGGGCTTCATCTCCCAGGCCCGGGGAACTGATCAGCGCTACCTCGAGCGACGCCGCGACGTCCTCGTGTACACCACTGACGTGCTCGAGTCGCCTGTTGAGGTCGTGGGTGCGACGGTCGTCGAGCTGTACGCCGCCAGTGACGCCCGTGACACCGACTTCACCGCGCGCCTTCTCGACGTGCAGCCCGACGGCCGTGCCCTCCAGCTCGGTCCCTGGGCACTCGGAGGCGTCGTGCGCGCACGCTTTCGCAATGGGGGCGAGCGCGAAGAGCTTCTCGAGCCGGGACGCATCGAGCGCTACCGCATCGATCTGCGCGATCTTGCGCACACCTTCTCCCCCGGCCACCGGATTCGTCTGGAGATCTCCAGCAGCTACGCACCCGTCGTGCACCCCAACCCCAACACCGGCGATCCGATCGCCACGGATGCCGACTATCAGTCGGCGCACCAGACGGTGTTCCATCGCGCCGGGGCCGCGACGCATGTCAGGTTGCCGGTGATCAATACCTCGTCGACGGTGCGCCCCTGACCCGATCAGAGCCGATCGGTTTCACCGGCGGTCGATGACGCCAGCCTCTGCAGAACGATCGATACAAGGAGCGGTAGCGATATGAGTGAATCGCCCACACAAGGCGAAGGGGCGACCCGGAACTTCACGCCGTCAGGGTCTCTCACCCTCCCCACCGGACGAGTTCTGGCGTGGGACGAGTACGGCGATCCGAACGGGCCGGCTGTCTTCCACTTCCACGGGTCGCCGGCGAACAGATTGCTCGCTCAGTCGGTCGTCGATGCGGCTGAGCGGGTGGGAGTGCGCCTGATATCTCCGGATCGTCCGGGGTGTGGCGACTCGACATTCGATGCCGAGCGGACCGTGCGTTCGTGGCCGGCTGACGTGATGGCGATCGCAGACTTCTTGGACATCGCGGAGTTCGCCGTCATCGGTGGGTCGGGCGGGGGACCTTACGCCCTGGCCTGTGCCGCACTGATTCCCGATCGTATCGTCGAGGCATACGTCGTGTGCGGGGTCGGCCCTCTCGACACCGCCGAGAAGCGGGCCGCGATGAATCCCATCAACCGCGACATGTTCGAGGTCGCATCCGGCGGACCCGCAGCCGCCATCCCCCTCGTGGAGGCGATGGTTGGCAAGTCAGCCGCTCATGGCGAGGATGCCGGGATCCTCGGCAAACTGATGTCGCTGACACCTCCCGCCGACGCTGCAGCCATGCAGTCAGACCCCACCCTGATCGACTGGATGGCCCGGGTCTTCGCGCTGGCAAACCAGCGAGAAGCGGACGGGCCGGCGTACGACCTGTGGCTTTTCACGCAGCCGTGGGAGTTGGACCTTGCGTCCATCGACATCCCGGTGAAATTTCACGCGGGAGCACACGACATCAATGTCCCGTTCGCCCACGTGCAGCACCAGCATGAGTCCATTCCGGGCAGCACGCTGAGGATCTGGCCCGACGACGGACATGTCATCGGGGCGATCCGTGTGCCGGACATCCTCGAGGAGATCGCGCAACGCGCGAGAGGCGGCGCGACAGGGCACGACATGACATCGAGAGGACTCTCATGAAACTCTGGACGACCACTATCGGGGACGGCCCGAAGCGCGCAGCACTCGTGCACGGGCTGAGCGGGGACAGCGACTTGTGGTTCGAACTCGCTCCGTGGATCGCCGATCACGGCTACACCGTCACGCTCCTCGATCAGCGAGGGCATGGCCGAAGTGCGCGCGCATCGAGTTACCTGACGGAGGATCTGGGCGATGATCTCGTCGAGACCCTCCCGGCGGGGATGGATCTGGTCGTCGGGGAATCACTCGGTGGGCGCGCCCTGCTGGCGGCGGTGGACAGGCTCCTCCCCCAGCGAGCCATCTATCTCGAACCGGGTTGGGAGGTCCCCGCCGACCTGCCCCTTACCCTCCCGCTGCAGGACGATGGTTCTCTCGTGGACGAGGAGACGCTTGCCGCGCTGTACCCCGCTTTCCAACCTCATCACGTCACAGCCACGCGCATTTCGATCTCCCGCTGTGACCGTGCCTGGTTCGAGGGTGATAACCCGTCGCTTCCTGACATGACGCCTTCGGCGGAGCCGGTCGTTCCCTCGCTTGTTGTCCTGGCAGACCCCCCGCTTGCGGTCACGCCGGACCTGGTGACGAAGCTGGCGGCAGGCGGTTACGTCGTACGAACCGTACCGGGTGGCCAGCACAACCTGTACATCGCGGATCTGGAGGGCACCAAGCGCGCCATGGCGGACTGGCTCTGATTCGCGCGCCGATCGGATCGGACGCGGATAGTCGAGCGTCCGCTTCCCCGGGAGACGATGCTGGTGGTCGAAGGAGGCACCGTGATCGCGACTCTCAATCGTCTCGTCGAACACGTCGAGGACCACCTCGGAGACGAGCTCGACGTCGCCACCCTGGCGGAGAGCTTCGGCACGACCGAATACCACCTCCGCCGGATGTTTTCGTCGCTGGCGGGCATGCCGCTGTCGGAGTACGTCCGTCGCCGTCGTATGACGGTCGCCGCGGCGGATCTCATGAGCGACGACGATCTGCTCACGATCGCCGTTCGCCATGGATACGGCTCGACCGAGGCGTTCGGCCGGGCGTTCCGGGCCGTACACGGCAACTCGCCCGGTGATGTGCGTCGCGGCAACGGTTCCCTTCACTCGCAACCGCATCTCAGGTTCCGCCTGACCGTCGAAGGGAACACACCTATGGATACTCGCATCACCGAGCAACCGGCTTTCCGGCTCATCGGCCACGCCGCGCGCGTTCCGCTCATCCACCAGGGCGTCAATCCGCACATCCAGGCGCACATCGCCTCACTCCCCCTGTCCGAGCACGAGAGGCTGAAGGCGTTGAGCGACGCCGAGCCCGGCGGGCTCCTGCAGGTGAGCGCCGACGTTGATCCCGACTACGACGAGGGCACCGAGCTCACGTATCTCCACGGCGTCGCGATCCGAGGCGGATCTCCCGCCCCGGACGGTCTCGATGTGATCGAGGTGCCGGCCGGCACGTGGGCGATCTTCCGCACCGAGGGTGCGTATCCCGACGCGCTGCAGACGACGTGGGCGGCGACGGCGACCGACTGGTTCCCGTCGAACCCGTGGCGCCTGCGTCCGGGGCCGTCGATCGTCGCCGTCGTGGAGCGTTCCCCCGACTTCCGCACGGCGACGACCGAGCTGTGGCTCCCCGTCGAGCGCGGCTAGGCGTGGCGCGGGTCGTCGCACGGCTCGCGTAGCGTCGGAGTGTGGAATCCGCATACTTCGAGCGTCTCGACGCCTCCCGCTTCCGTGCGACTCCGGCGGTCGGAGGCGCGTGGCGCACAGACGAGCAGCACATCGCGCCGTCGTTCGGGCTTCTCACGCACGTGCTGGAGACGGACCATCGCGCGCGCCAGAGCGCTCCGTTCGAGGTGGCACGGATCTCCTTCGACATCCTCGGGGTTCTCCCCATCGACGTCGTCGAGACGGCCGTGCGCGTCGTTCGTCCGGGTCGGACGATCGAGCTCGCCGAGGCCACGCTCAGCCACGGCGGGCGGGCCGCCGTGATCGCGCGGGCGTGGTTCCTGGCGACGCCCGACACCGCATCCGTTGCGGGCTCGGCGTTCCCGCTCCTCCCGCCCCGCGCCGAACTCGAGCCGTGGGACGCGTCCACCGTGTGGCCGGGTGAATGCGTGCGGACGGTCGAGATCCGGCGAGACGACGTGGAGCCCGGGCGCGCCCGATACTGGATGCGTCCGCGCATCCCCCTCCTCGGCGGCGAACCCGTCAGCCCGACCGCTCGCCTCGTCGGCATGGTCGATGTCGCGAACGGCTCCGCGACGCGCGTGTCGCCCACGGAATGGGCGTTCCCCAACGTCGATCTGTCGGTACAGCTGTTCCGCACGCCGACGCGGGAGTGGACCGGGTTCGACACGACGGTGAGTTTCGGGCCGCACGGGCACGGCCTCACCCACTCGATCCTGCACGACGAGGACGGCCCCCTGGGTGCGGTCGAGCAGACGCTCACTCTCCGCTCTGTCGGCGTCGAGTCGCCAACATAGGTCGTGATTTCGCTCGAAACCCGACGTATGTCGGCGACTCGACGGGATCAGACGACGTCGTCGCCGCTGGATCGCGTGGTCTGGCGCGTGACGCGCTCGCCCGCGGCCGGGTCGACTGCCGTCCGCGTGACGGTGTCGCTGGAGCGACGGCGCAGCATCAGGACGAGCCCGATGACGAAGACGACGACGCCCGCGCCCATCAGGATGTAGCCGATGAGGTCGAGGTTCACCCATTCGACCTGAACGTTGACCGCGAAGGCCAGGATGGCGCCGATCACGAACAGAGCGATTCCAGCTCCGATACTCATAGCGTTTCCCCTTCCGGCGGCGCTGACGCGCGCTCGTGCACACTCCTGTGCGCGCCACCCATGATGGCGGGCCGACGGCGCCGCCGGGAGGGGTTGACAGCCGCGGATGTCGGCGGGTCGGCCTACGCTCGGCACATGCCGATCACGATCTTCCACACCGCGACCACGCTCAACGGCTTCCTCGCCGACGAGAACGATTCGCTGGACTGGCTGTTCGCCGTCCCCGGCGCCGATGAGGCGGAGAGCAGCTTCGGCGCATTCCTCGAGACGGTCGGGGCGTTCGTCATGGGGGCGGCGACCTACGAGTGGGTGATGCGTATGGAGGCGGCCGAGCGACCCGGGATGTGGGCGGAGACGTACGGCGCGCTCCCGTGTTTCGTCGTGACGCATCGAACACTCGCGACCCCGACCGGCGCCGATATCCGATTCGTGCAGGGCGCGGTCTCCGACTTCTGGCCCCGCGTCGCGGATGCTGCCGGCGATCGCGTCGTGTGGCTGGTCGGCGGCGGCGACCTGGTCGGACAATTCGATGATGCCGGTCACCTCGACGAGATCCGCGTCTCCATCGCGCCAGCGGTGGTCCCGTCCGGCAAGCCCCTTCTCCCCCGCCGGATCGGCCCCGACCGTCTGCGGCTGGAGACTCTCGACCGCGCGGGACAGTTCGTCGAGGCGACCTACCGCGTGCTCCGCTGAGGCTCGCTCAGCCCGGAAGCACGTCGATCCACTCGGGGAACTTGGCCACGCGGCCGTCGCCGGATGATGTGCCGGTCAGGCGTCTGCGCACCCAAGGACCGACGTGGGTGCGGTAGTAGGCCATCCCGCGAAGGCGTTCGGCGGCCGGGTCCTGCAGAGACCACCACGACGGCGGCGCGGGCACGCCGAGCGCCTCGAGGACGCGCGCGGCGACGCGGTGGTGGCCGCGGGTGTTCATGTGCAAGCGGTCGGCCGACCAGTACGGCGGAGTCGAGAGCTCCCGGTCGGGCCAGTTCAGCGCGCGGATGACATCCGGTCGGTCGGCGATGCGTCCGACGACGGCCTCCGACAGCAGGTCTCCGCGTCGCTGCACGACGCGCCCGAGCGGGAGCTGGCCCGACGGGTTCGCCCCGGACAGGAGGATCAGGCGCACCCCCTCCTCGTCGCACCGGCGGAGCACCTCGGAGAACGCGTCGGCGATGTGCGCGATCCTGGTGCGCGGGCGGAGCATGTCGTTGCCGCCGCCGTTGAACGACAGGTGCGTGGGCTTCAGGGCCAGCGCCGGCTCGAGCTGCTCGTGCACGATCGGCCACACGAGCTTGCCGCGGATCGCGAGGTTCGCATACGAGATGCGCTCCCCCGCCGCATCCGCCCAGCCCTGCGCGACCAGGTCGGCCCAGCCGCGCACGGTGCCGTCGGACAGCTCGTCTCCGACACCCTCGGTGAAGGAATCGCCGATGGCAACGTAGCGAACGGATGTCACCGTCCCACCCTACGTGCGCTCAGCGGTCGTCCAGAGCCCACCCGCGACGGTCGGCGAGGCCCCATGTCGCCACGACCGCGACGGCGAAGAATGCCGCGAACACGACGAAGAGCATCGGGGCCCCTCCGGCGGCCAGGAGCGGCGGCACCGCCAACGGCGCGACGATCGACGCGATCCGCCCGACCCCGGCGGCCCACCCGCTCCCCGTCGCACGCATCGACGTGGGGTACGTCTCCGGCGACACCGCATACAGTGCCCCCCAGGCGCCGAGGTTGAAGAACGACAGCGCCATCCCGGTGGCGATGACGACCGGCTCGCTGGTGGCAGTGCCGAAGAGGACCGCGGACACGGCGGATCCGGCGAGGAAGACCGCCAGGGTGACGCGGCGCCCCCATACCTCGATGAGCCACGCCGCGACGGCATATCCCGGCAGTTGAGCGAGAGTGATGATCAGCGTGAAGCCGAACGAGCGCACGAGGTCGTACCCCTGCGACACCAGGATCGACGGAATCCAGATGAAGGCGCCGTAGTAGGAGAAGTTCACGCAGAACCACACGACCCACAGGCTCGCGGTGCGAAGCCGGAATTCCGGCGACCACAGTGCCCGCACCCGCTCGCCCGCGGCCGTCGCCATCTGCGGCGCGGGAGCGGATGCCGACGCGGGTGCCGAAACGGGTGCAGCGTGCCGTTCGAACGAGGCCACGATGCGGTCCGCTTCGGCGGTGCGCCCCCGACGCGCCAGCCACCTCGGTGATTCGGGCAGACCCCACCGGACGATCAGAGCGTATGCCGCCGGGATGGCGCCGAGGGTGAAAGCCCACCGCCAGCCGTCCGCCGACGTGGGGATGACGAAGTACCCGATCAGCGCGGCCGCCGTCCAGCCGATCGCCCAGAAGGCCTCGAGGATGACGATGAGGCGACCGCGGATGCGAGCGGGTGCGAACTCGCTGACATAGGTCGATGCGACCGGTAGCTCTGCCCCCAGCCCCAGCCCGACGAGGAAGCGGAGCAGGATGAGCGCGAGGAGACCGCCGGCGAGCGCGCTCGCGCCGGTCGCCACGCCGTAGATCAGCAGGGTGACAGCGAAGACCTGGCGGCGCCCGAAGCGGTCGGCCAGCAGGCCGCCGACGCTCGCGCCGACCGCCATTCCCACGAACCCCGCCGAGGCGATCCAGGAAGCCTGCTCCGGCTGGAGCGCCCACTGGTCCACGAGCATGGCCAGGACGAACGAGATGAGACCCACGTCCATGGCGTCCAGCGCCCACCCGACACCCGAGCCGGTGAGCACGCGCAGGTGGGCGCGCGAGAAGGGAAGACGGTCGAGCCGTTCGGAGACGGTCGACGGGGTCGTCGTCGGAGTCATAGCGACATGCTAGGGACAGCCGGCCGCGTCAGGACGCGAGGATGTCCCGCACCATCGGAAGAACGTGCGTGCCGTAGAGTTCGATGCTGCGCAGCGCCTGATCCTGCGGGAGGCCGCCCGTGCCGATCTTCATGTCGAAGCGGTCGGCACCGAGGGTTCGGACGGTGTCGGCGATCTTGCGCGCGACGGTCTCGGGCGAACCCACGTACAGCGAGCCTTCCGGGCCGAGGTCGTGCTGGAAGCGCAGGCGGTTGTAGGCGGGCCAGCCGCGCTCGCGCCCGATCGTCGTGTAGTTCTCCGCGATACCGGGGTACGCCTGCTCGCGCGCCTCATCATCCGTGTCGGCGATGTGGCCCGGCGAGTGGACGCCGGTGGGCAGTCGATCGCGCCCGAAGGAGTCCAGCGACCGGTGATAGAGGTCGACGAACGGGCGGAACCGTTCGGCCGGCCCGCCGATGATCGCCAGCATGAGGCCGAACCCGTGCCGCGCCGTCCGCACCACCGACTCCGGGCTGCCGCCCACGCCCACCCAGGCTTTCAACCCGCCCTCGGTCTTGGGATACACGTCGGCGTCGTTCAGCGGTGCGCGGGTCTTCCCCGACCAGGTCACGGGGTTCTCGTCGAGAAGCTGCCGGAACAGGTCGAGCTTCTCGTCGAACAGCAGCTCGTAATCGGAGAGGTCGAATCCGAACAGGGGGAAGGACTCGATGAACGAACCGCGCCCGAGGATCACCTCCGCACGTCCCGACGACACGGCGTCGAGGGTGGCGAACCGCTCGTACACCCGTACCGGGTCGTCGGACGAGAGCACGGTCACCGCCGTGCCGAGGTGGATACGGGAGGTTCGACCCGCGGCGGCAGCCAGGACGATCTCGGGACTGGAGACGGCGAATTCCGGACGGTGGTGCTCCCCCACCCCGAAGAACGACAGCCCCGCCTCGTCTGCGCGGACCGCCTGCTCGACGACGTACCGGATGGTCTGCGCATCGGTCGCCTGCGTGCCATCCGGGTGACGCGCCACGTCGCCGAACGTGTCGATCCCGAGCTCTACCGTCTCCGCGCTCATCCGCGTCTCCTATCTATTCGGATGAATGAACAGGTGCACGCGTGCGCGCATTCCCGTCGCTGCCCCCGGGGTTACGGCAGCAGGGCCGCGCGAAGGGTGTCGAGTCCGACGCCCCCGAGATCGAGCGCTCGCTTGTGGAACTGCTTGATGTCGAACTCGCTCCCCTGTGCCTCGGCGTATCCGTCGCGCAGCTGCTCCCAGATGCGCTGACCGACCTTGTACGAGGGCGCCTGACCCGGCCATCCCAGGTAGCGGTTGACCTCGAAGCGCACGAACTCCTCTGACATGTTCACGTTGCGCATCATGAACTGCAGCGCGTAGTCCGCGTCCCACGTGCCCTCGCCGCTCAGACGCGGTTTCTCCAGATGCACCCCGATGTCGAGCACGACGCGGGCGGCGCGCATCCGCTGGCCGTCGAGCATGCCGAGCCGGTCGGCGGGGTCGTCGAGGAACCCGAGGGATTCCATCAGCCGCTCGGCATACAGGGCCCATCCCTCGGCGTGGCCGGAGGTGCCACCGAGAAGGCGTCGCCACGAGTTGAGCTGCGCGCGGTTGTACACGGCTTGCGCGATCTGCAGGTGATGGCCGGGGACACCCTCGTGATAGACCGTCGTGAGCTCGCGCCAGGTGTCGAACTCGTTCACCCCCTCGGGCACCGACCACCACATGCGACCGGGACGGGAGAAATCGTCGGTCGGCCCGGTGTAGTAGATGCCCCCCTCGCGCGTGGGCGCGATCATGCACTCGAGACGGCGGATCGGTTCGGGGATGTCGAAGTGCGTGCGGCCGAGGTCTTCGATCGCGCGGTCGCTCGTCGCCTGCATCCACTTCTGCAGCGCCTCGGTCCCCACGAGCTTGCGCGCGGGGTCGGCTTCCAGATGCGCGACAGCCTCCTCGACTCCGGCCCCCGGGAGGATCTCGGCGGCGATCGCCTCCTGCTCGGCGACCATGCGCGCGAGCTCCTCGATACCCCATTCGTACGTCTCATCGAGATCGATGGTCGCTCCGAGGAAACGCCGCGAGTGGAGCGCGTACAGCTCGCGGCCGACCGCATCCTTCTCGGGTGCGGCGGGCGCCAGCTCTGTGGAGAGGAAAGTCGACAGCGCACCGTACGCGACGCGCGCCGCGTTGGCGCGGTCGGCGAGGTCGCGTGCCAGGGAGGCGGGCAGCGCCCCCTCTGCCGGGGCGGCGTCGGCGGCGAACTCCGCGAAGAAGCCGCTGTCGCTGGTGTACCGGGCGATCTGGGTCACGACCTCCACCACCTGGCGGCGGGCCGGGACGACGCCCTCCGCGATGCCCTGCCGGAGCGTCCGGATGTAGCCGTCGACGGCGGTCGGGAGCGCGCCGAGCCGTGCGGAGACGACCGACCAGTCCTCGGTCGTGCCGGTGGGCATGAGGTCGAACACGGCCCGGATGTCCTGAGCCGGCGAGGCGATGACGTTCAGGTCGCGCAGATGCCATTTCGCGTCCGACAGTTCGAGCGACAGCCGCAGTTCCCGCGACAGGTCGTCCCGAGTGACCTCGTCCACCGCGTCGACCGGCTGCGCCGCCTCCAGTGCGGCGAGCGTCGAGCGGGTCGCCTCGGCGACGCGCTCGTGCCCTGCCGGAGAGTAGTCGCCGAACCGGTCGTTGAACTCGGAGCGGCCGATGTAGGTCGCCAGGGTGGGTTCGAGCTCCGCGAGAGTGTCGACCCACCCGTCCGCGATCTGGTCGATCGGGGTGGGGGTGCGGGGTTCGTTCGTCATCCTTCGAGCCTACGGATGCGGGCAGGCCCGGCCAACCCGCGTCAGTGTCCGGCCTCGTTCCAATCGGCGCCGCGGCCGATCTGCACATCGAGCGGGACCGACAGCTCCGCCGCATCGCCCATCCGCGTGCGGACGATCTCTTCGGTCGCGTCCCACTCCCCCGGCGCGACCTCCACGACGAGCTCGTCGTGGATCTGCAGGAGCACCCGCGAGCGCAGGCCCGCTGCGGCGAGATCGTCGTGGATGTGGAAGAGCGCGATCTTCATGATGTCGGCGGCGCTTCCCTGGATCGGGGCGTTCAGCGCCGCGCGCTCGGCGTTCTCGCGGAGCACGCGGTTCATGCTCGTGAGGTCGGGGAACGGGCGGCGGCGACCGAAGATCGTCTCGGTGTATCCCTCCATGCGCGCCTTCTCCACGGACGTGCGCAGGTAGTCGCGCACCGAGCCGAAGCGCGCGAAATACTCCAGCATCAGCTCGCGCGCCTCCGACTGGTCGATCCGCAGCTGCTTGGACAGTCCGAAAGCCGACAGGCCGTAGACCAGTCCGTACGACATCGCCTTGACCTTCGTGCGCATCGCCGGGGAGACGTCCTCGGGCGCGACGCCGAACACGCGCGCGCCGACGAAGCGGTGCAGGTCTTCGCCGGAGTTGAACGCCTCGATCAGGCCAGGGTCTCCCGACAGATGCGCCATGATGCGCATCTCGATCTGCGAGTAGTCGGCGGTGAGCAGCGTCTCGTACCCCTCGCCGACCTCGAATGCGGCGCGGATGCGGGTGCTCTCCTCGTTGCGGATCGGGATGTTCTGCAGGTTGGGGTCGGTGCTCGACAGCCGCCCGGTCTGGCTGCCGGTCTGCAGGTAGGTCGTGTGGACGCGCCCGCCGTCGTCGATCGCGACGTCGAGCGACTCGATGATCTGTCGGAGCTTCGTCGCTTCGCGATGCTGCAGGAGAAGCGCGAGGAACGGGTGCGGAGCAGTCTCCTGCAGATCGGTCAGGGCAGCGGCATCCGTCGTGTATCCCGACTTGGTCTTGCGCGTCTTGGGAAGCTGCAGGTCCTCGAACAGCACCTCCTGCAGCTGCTTCGGCGAACCGAGGTTCACTTCCCGGCCGATGGCTGCGTAGGCGTCCTGGGCGAGGGCGTCAGCGCGTGCGCCGAGCTCGGCCGAGAACGTCGACAGCTTCTCGTGCGACACCGCCACACCGGCCAGCTCCATCGCCGCGAGCGCCTGCAACGTGGGCAGCTCGATCTCGGTGAGGACGCGCACGACCGGCGCGGGCAGCTCTTCGCGGAGCGCTGCGGCGACCCGCAGGAGGAACCACGACACCTGCCCGGGCGTCGCGCCTTCGTTCTCGGGCACGAGCTGTGCGGGGTCGGCTTCGGGGAGCTTCTCCCCGAGATAGCGGGCGACGAGGTCGCCGAGGGTCTTGTCGGGAAAGCTCGGGCGAAGGAGCCACCCGGCGAGGACCACGTCGAAGACCAGGCCGCCCAGCGAGATCCCCTCACGGAGCAGGGCCTTCACCTGCGGCTTCCCGTCGGCGAGCACCTTCGGGCGCGACGACGCGAACCATCCGGCGAGCTCGTCGCGCACCTCGGGCGACCAGGCCGCCTCCGCCGCGCCCGATGCCGTCGCCAGGCCCACGCGGACCGGTCGTCCGGCCGACAGCTCGATCGTCACGCCCACGTCGGAGTCGGCGGCTGCGGCCCACGCGGCCAGACGCGCCGCGTCGAGCTCTTCGGCAGCGGGCGCCTGGGCGACGGGGATGCTGGCATCGGATCCGGTCGCATCCGCTCCGGCCACCTCGAACACGCGGGGAAGCAGCGTCCGGAATTCCAGGCGCGCGAAGATGTCGCGGACAGCCTGCGCGTCGATGGGACGCATCTCGAGGTCCTCCGGCGTCACCGGAAGCTCCACGTCGCGAAGCAACCGGTTCAGCGTCCGGTTGCGGCGCACATCATCGAGGTGCTCGCGGAGGTTGTTGCCGACGACGCCCTTGATGCTGTCGGCGTTGTCCAGCAGCGCCTCGAGCGACCCGAACTGCGTGAGCCACTTCACGGCCGTCTTCTCTCCCACCTTCGGCACACCGGGGAGATTGTCGCTGGTCTCCCCCACCAGCGCCGCGATCTCGGGGTACTGCGCGGCAGGGAGACCGTACTTCTCCACCACGGCGGGCGGGTCGTAGCGCTTGAGCTGAGACACCCCCTGCACGTTCGGATAGAGCAGGGTCACGTCGTCGGTGACGAGCTGGATGGTATCGCGGTCGCCGGAGCACACCAGGACGCGATAGCCCTTCTCGGCACCCTGCGTGGCCAGCGTGGCGAGGATGTCGTCGGCCTCGAACCCCTCCTTCTGCAGGACGGGAACGCTCATGGCCGCGAGGCACTCCTGCAGGAGCGGGATCTGACCCTTGAACTCGCTCGGCGTCTCGGACCGGTTCGCCTTGTACTCGGCGTAGGCCTCGGTGCGGAACGACTGCCGCGACATGTCGAAGGCGACGGCGACGTGGGTGGGCTTCTCGGCCTTCAGCAGGTTCACGAACATCGACAGGAATCCGTAGATGCCGTTCGTGTGCTGCCCGTCCTTCGTGGAGAAGTTCTCGACGGGGAGTGCGTAGAACGCCCGGTAGGCGAGCGAATGGCCGTCGACGACGAGAAGGGTAGGCTTTTCGGAGTCCGTCACCTGCTCAGCCTAACGACGGCACCCGACATCCTTTCCCTCCTCGAGCGAAGGCGCCCATGACCTCGACCACCTCGGATCCCTCGTCGGGGATCGACTGGGCCATCGAGCGCGGAATGGGCGCTCTGGCCGAGAAGATGGGGATCGAGTGGGTGGAGTTCACCGTCGAGCGCACCGTGGCGACCATGCCGGTCGAAGGCAACACGCAGCCCGTGGGGCTGCTGCACGGCGGCGCCTACGTCGTCCTGGGCGAGTCGCTCGGATCGATGGCCGCGAACCTGTATGCGGGTCCGGGCCGCCTCGCGGTCGGCGTCGACATCAACGCCACGCACACCCGTTCTGCCACGAGCGGGATCGTCACGGGCGTGTGCACGCCGCTCCACCTGGGGCGCACGATGACAGTGCACGAGATCGTCGTCACCGACGACCAGGGGCAGCGGTGCTCGACCGTCCGGATCACGAACTACATCAAGGATCTGCCGCCGTCCTGACGCCCGCGGCGCCGCGAGACCGCATCCGCGCCACGAGACTGCTGACGTCGGGCGCGGTCTCGGCGCGGAGATGGAGTCTCGCGGGAAGGGGGCTCAGGACTTCTTTGGCGCCAGCTGCTCGATGATCGCCTTCGCCACGTCCTGCATGGTCAGGCGGCGGTCCATCGAGGCCTTCTGGATCCAGCGGAACGCCTCGGGCTCGGTGAGCCCCATCTTCTCGTTCAGCAGGCCCTTGGCGCGGTCGACGAGCTTGCGCGTCTCGAAGCGTTCGACCATGTCGGCGACCTCGGCCTCGAGCGTGATGATCTGGTCGTAGCGAGCCAGCGCGATCTCGATCGCCGGCAGCAGATCGTTCGGGGTGAAGGGCTTCACGACGTATGCCAGAGCGCCGGCCTCGCTCGCTCGCTCGACGAGCTCCTTCTGGCTGAAGGCGGTGAGCAGGACCACGGGGGCGATGTGGTTCTTGCTCAACCGTTCCGCCGCGCTGATCCCGTCGAGCTGCGGCATCTTCACATCCATGATGACGAGGTCGGGGCGCAGCTCCGTCGCGAGCTGGACGGCGGTCTCGCCGTCACCGGCCTCGCCGACGACGTCGTAGCCGTTGTCGCGGAGGATCTCCACGATGTCCAGACGGATGAGCGACTCGTCCTCGGCCACGACCACGCGGCGGGGTGCGGAGGCGGCGGCGGGGGCTTCTGCGTCGGTCACGGTTTCCATCCTAGAACTCGGGGAGACTGCACGCGCACCGGCCCCGCAGGGAGCCGTTGCGCGATCGTGCCGGTGGTGGGACTCGAACCCACACGCCCTTGCGGACAGAGCATTTTGAGTGCCCCGCGTCTGCCATTCCGCCACACCGGCCTGCACGTCGGATCGACCCTAGCGCACCCGCGCGGATGCACCGGAGAGCCGGCGCATCCGCGGATGCGTCAGTGGTCGCTCTGGTAGATGGGCGCGGCGCCGTGGACGGCGTCGCCGACCCGGTGGACGCGCAGGTCGTTCGTCGAGCCGGCGATGCCGGGAGGCGACCCGGAGATGACGACCACCTTGTCCCCGACCTTGGCCAGGTCGTTGCTGAGCAGGTAGTCGTCGACCTGGATGTACATGCGGTCGGTGTGGACGACGTGCTCGACCAGGTTGGCCCACACGCCCCAGGTGAGGGCGAGTCGCCGGCGGATGCCGGGCTCGGGCGTGAAGGCGAGCATCGGGATCATGGAGCGCAGGCGCGAGAGACGCCGTGCCGAATCGCCCGACTCGGTGAAGACGCACAGGTACTTCGCCTCGACGAAGTCGGCGACCTCGACGGCGGCCAGGGTGATGGCGCCGCCCTGCGTGCGGGGCTTGTTCGTCAGGGGCAGGATCCGCTCGAGTCCGTGCTCCTCGGTGGACGCGACGATGCGCGCCATGGTCTCGACGACCACCACCGGGTACTCCCCCACGCTCGTCTCGCCCGAGAGCATCACGGCGTCGGCGCCGTCGAGCACGGCGTTGGCGACGTCGCTGGTCTCGGCGCGCGTGGGCACGGGGCTGGAGATCATCGACTCCAGCATCTGGGTGGCCACGATGACCGGCTTCGCCATGCGCCGGGCGAGCTCGACCGCGCGCTTCTGAACGATCGGCACCGCCTCCAGGGGAAGCTCCACGCCCAGATCGCCACGGGCCACCATGATGCCGTCGAACGCGTCGACGATCTCCTCGAGATTGTCCACCGCCTGCGGCTTCTCGATCTTGGCGATGATCGGGATGTGGCGTCCCTCCTCGGCCATGATCACGTGCGCCCGCTGGACGTCCTTGGCGCTTCGCACGAACGACAGCGCGATGATGTCGGCGCCGATGCGCAGCGCCCAGCGGAGATCGGCCTCGTCCTTGTCGCTGAGCGCGGGGACGTTCACGGCGACGCCGGGAAGGTTGATGCCCTTGTTGTTGGACACCATGCCGCCGACGACGACCTCGGTGGTGACGGTGGTGGCATCGGCGGCCACGACGCGCACGCGCACCTTGCCGTCGTCGATGAGGAGGAAATCGCCCGGCTTGACGTCGTTGGGCAGTCCCTTGAACGTGGTCGAGACGAGCTCCTTCGTGCCGGGCACGTCGTCGATCGTGATCGTGAAGGTGTCCCCGGCTTCGAGCTCGTGCGGCCCGTCGGCGAAGCGTCCGAGCCGGATCTTCGGGCCCTGCAGGTCGACGAGCACGGCGACGGGGCGCCCGGCGTCGTCGGCGGCCTTGCGCACGTTGGCGAAGTTCGCGTCGTGCACGGTGTAGTCGCCGTGGCTGAGGTTCAGCCGGGCGACGTCCACACCGGCCTCGATGATGGCGCGGACCATCTCGTACGACGAGGTCGCAGGACCGAGGGTGGCAACGATCTTGGCGCGTCTCACTATGTGTGTTCTCCGGGTGGAAGAGGGAAGGGGAAGGTGGCCGGGTGAGCCTGGGTCAGCCTACGCGGGCTGAAGACCGATGGCGACATCGGACGGCTGCACGGGTGAGGGCAGCGCGGTGCTGCCCATGAGGTACTGGTCGACGGATGCAGCCGCGGCGCGGCCCTCGGCGATCGCCCACACGATGAGCGACTGCCCGCGCCCGGCGTCGCCCGCGACGAACACGCCGGGTGCCGTCGTGGTGTAGGCGCCGTCGCGCTCGACGTTGCCGCGCGCGGTGAACTGCGTGCCGAGCTGACTCTCCAGCGCGGAACGATCCGGTCCGGTGAAGCCCATGGCGATCAGGACGAGGTCGGCGGGGATCTCCCGCTCTGTGCCGCTCTTGGGGACGCGGCGTCCGTCGATGTACTCCGTCTCCGCCACGCGGAGGGCGCGCACCTCACCGGCGCCGTTGCCGAGGAACTCGACGGTCGACGCGAGGTACGTCCGCTCGCCGCCCTCCTCATGCGCCGAGGCGATCTCGAACAGCGTCGGCGTCATGGGCCACGGCTGCTCGTTAGGACGCTCCGCCGGAGGCTGCTTGCCGATCGCGAGGTTGGTGACGCTCAGCGCACCCTGCCGGTGCGCGGTGCCGATGCAGTCGGCGCCGGTGTCGCCGCCGCCGATCACGACGACGTGCTTGCCCTCGGCGCTGATCTGGTTCGGCACCTGATCGCCCGCGACCGCCTTGTTGGACTCGATGAGGTACTCCATCGCGAAATGCACGCCGGCGAGGTCGCGCCCGGGGATCGCGAGCTCGCGGGGCACTGTCGCGCCGGTGGCGATGACGACCGCGTCGTAACGGCTGCGGAGGTCTGCCCACGAGAGGTCGGTGCCGATCTCGACGCCCGCACGGAAGCGCGTGCCCTCGTCCCGCATCTGGCGCAGCCGCGCCTCGAGGTGCTTCTTCTCCATCTTGAAGTCGGGGATGCCGTATCGCAGCAGCCCCCCGATCCGGTCGTCGCGCTCGTAGACGGCGACGGTGTGGCCGGCCCGGGTGAGCTGCTGTGCGGCGGCGAGGCCGGCCGGTCCGGATCCGACCACGGCGACCGTCTTGCCCGTCAGGCGCTCGGGCGGCTCGGGCTCGACCCACCCCGACGAGAAGGCCTCGTCGATGATCGAGACCTCGACCTGCTTGATGGTCACGGCGGGCTGGTTGATCCCCAGCACGCACGCGCTCTCGCAGGGTGCGGGGCACAGCCGACCGGTGAACTCGGGGAAGTTGTTCGTCGCGTGCAGGCGCTCGATGGCCGCGCGGCCCTCGCCGCGCCACATGAGGTCGTTCCACTCCGGGATGAGGTTGCCGAGCGGGCAGCCCTTGTGGCAGAACGGGATGCCGCAGTCCATGCAGCGACCGGCCTGACGGCGCACGGTCGCCCCATCCGCCGGCTCATAGACCTCTTTCCAGTCCATGATGCGCACGGGCACGGGCCGGCGGGGCGGCAGCTCCCGCTCGGTGGTCTTGAGGAAGCCCTTCGGGTCAGCCACCTGTCACCTCCAGAATGCGGGTCCAGACGACGTCGCCGTCGGGATCGAGTCCTTCCGCCAGTGCGGCCTGTCGCGTCTCCAGGACTGCGGCATAGTCGCGCGGGACGACCCGGACGAAGTTCTCCCGCTCGGTGTCGAAGTCCTCGAGGAGCCGGCGGGCGAGCGCGGAGTCCGTCTCGCTCACATGCTCCTGCAGCAGGTCGCGGAGCATCTCGGCGTCGCCGGAGCCGAGCGGGCCCAGCACGAGCTCGCCGGAGGCGAGCGCCTCACGGTTCACGAGCTGCTCGTCCAGGCGGTACACGTACGCCGTGCCCCCCGACATGCCGGCGCCGAGGTTGCGTCCCGTGGCGCCGAGGATGACAGCGAGCCCGCCGGTCATGTACTCGAGCGCGTGGTCGCCCACGCCCTCGACGACGGCGGTGGCGCCGGAGTTGCGGACGAAGAAGCGCTCGCCCACCATGCCGCTGAGAAACAGCGACCCCTGGGTCGCGCCGTAGCCGATGACGTTGCCGGCGATGACGTTCTCGGATGCGGCGAAGGTCGACTCGCGCGGCGGGCGGATGACGATCTTGCCGCCCGAGAGACCCTTGCCCACGTAGTCGTTGCAGTCGCCTTCCAGTCGCAGCGTGATCCCGGCGGGCATGAACGCGCCGAAGGACTGCCCGGCGGATCCGGTGAGGTGCACGTCGATGGAGCCGCTGGTGAGTCCGTTCGCGCCGTGCGCGCGGGTCACCCGGTGCCCGAGCATGGTCCCCACCGCGCGCGCCGTGTTGCGCACCGGGAGGTCGATGCGGATCGATCCGCCCGAGGCGATGACATCCTGGGCACGTTCGATCAACTGCACGTCGAAGTGCTGGTCCAGCTCGTGATTCTGCGCACGGCCGGAGCGGCGCGGCTCGTCGTCGGCGAAGCGGGGTCCTTCCAGCACCGGGGTGAGGTCCAGTCCGCTCGCCTTCCAGTGCTCGACGGCGCCGTTGACGTCCAGCAGCTCGCTGTGGCCGACGGCTTCTTCGATGGAGCGGAACCCGAGCGCTGCGAGGTACTCGCGCACCTCCTCGGCGATGAACTCCATGAAGTTCACGACGAACTCGGGCTTGCCGGTGAAGCGCGCCCGCAGCGCCGGGTTCTGCGTCGCCACGCCTACCGGGCACGTGTCGAGGTGGCAGACGCGCATCATGACGCAGCCGGAGACGACCAGCGGCGCCGTGGCGAAACCGAACTCCTCGGCACCGAGCAGCGCGCCGATGATGACGTCGCGTCCGGTCTTGAGCTGACCGTCGACCTGCACCACGACGCGATCGCGCATTCCGTTCAGCATGAGCGTCTGCTGCGTCTCGGCGAGACCGAGCTCCCAGGGCGTGCCGGCGTGCTTGAGGGAGTTGAGCGGGCTCGCGCCCGTCCCGCCGTCGTGACCGGAGACGAGGATCACGTCCGAGAGCGCCTTGGCCACGCCGGCCGCGACCGCTCCGATGCCCGACTGGCTGACGAGCTTGGTGTGGATGCGGGCCTGCGGGTTGGCGCGCTTGAGGTCGAAGATCAGCTGCTTGAGGTCTTCGATCGAGTAGATGTCGTGATGCGGAGGGGGTGAGATGAGGCCCACGCCCGCCGTCGCGTGGCGTGTGCGGGCGACCCACGGATAGACCTTCGTCGGCGGGAGCTGGCCGCCCTCGCCGGGCTTGGCGCCCTGCGCGAGCTTGATCTGGATGTCCTCGGCCTCGGTCAGGTAGAGACTCGTCACCCCGAAGCGTCCGGATGCCACCTGCTTGATGGCGCTGCGGCGTTCGGGGTCGAGCAGGCGCTCGACGTCTTCGCCGCCCTCCCCCGTGTTGGACTTCCCGCCGAGGCGGTTCATCGCGATGGCGAGCGTCTCGTGAGCCTCCTGGGAGATGGAGCCGTAGCTCATCGCGCCGGTGGAGAAGCGCTTGACGATCGAGGAGACGGGCTCCACCTCGTCGATCGGCACGGCCGGACGAACGCCGGTGCGCAGCGTGAAGAGCCCCCGGAGGGTCTTCAGCTCGGAGGCCTGGTCGTCGACGAGCGTGCTGTACTCGCGGAAGATGTCGTAGCGCCGCTCGCGCGTCGCATGCTGCAGACGGAACACCGTGTCGGGGTTGAACAGGTGCGGCGAGCCGTCACGGCGCCACTGGTACTCGCCGCCCGTCCACAGTCGTTCGTGAGCGCGGGCCGCAGCATCCTCGGGGTACGCGTAGGCGTGCCGCGCGGCGTTCTCGGCGGCGATGACCTCGAGCCCGACTCCCCCGAGCTTGGTCTCGGTGCCGGTGAAGTACGCGTCGACGAACTCGCGAGAGAGTCCGACGGCCTCGAAGACCTGGGCCCCGGCGTACGAGGACACCGTCGAGATGCCCATCTTCGACATGATCTTCAACACGCCCTTGCCGAGGGCGTAGATGAGGTTGCGCACCGCCTTCTCGGGCGTGATGCCGGTGACGAACCCGGCACGGACGAGGTACTCGACGGTCTCCATCGCGAGATACGGGTTGACGGCCGAGGCGCCGTAGCCGATGAGGGTCGCCACGTGGTGGACCTCTCGGACGTCGCCGGCCTCGACGACGAGACCCACCTTCATGCGGGTCTCGTTGCGGATGAGGTGGTGGTGCACCGCGGCCAGCATCAGCAGCGACGGGATGGGCGCGAGATCCTTGTTGGAGTCGCGGTCGCTGAGGACGATGAACTCGGCACCGTCTTCGATGGCCTGGTCCACCTCGCGGCACATCTGTGCGAGCCGCTTCTGCATGCCCTTCGGACCCGCCTCGACGCGGTACAGGCCGCGCACGGTCACCGAGGAACGGCCGCGCAGTGCGGTGTCGATGTGCTGGATCTTCGCGAGCTCGTCGTTGTCGATGACGGGGAAGTCCAGCGTGACGGTGCGGGTGTGTTCGGCGCCCCAGTCCAGCAGGTTCCGCTCCGGGCCGAGACCGAGCGAGAGCGAGGTCACGACTTCTTCGCGGATCGAGTCCAGCGGCGGGTTCGTCACCTGTGCGAACTGCTGTGTGAAGTAGTCGAACAGCAGGCGCGGGCGCTCGCTGAGCACGGCGACGGGCGTGTCGCTGCCCATGGCCCCGAGCGGCTCCGCGCCGTTCTGTCCCATCGGCGTGAGGAGGATGCGCACCTCTTCCTCGGTGTACCCGAAGGTGCGCTGCCGCCGCGTGATGGAGGCGATCGGGTGCACGATGTGCTCCCGCTCCGGAAGGTCTGCCAGGCGGACCCGGCCCGCGTCGAGCCACTCCTGCCACGGTGCGAGGGCGGCGAGGTCGCGCTTGATCTCGTCGTCCTCGATGATGCGTTGCTCGGCGGTGTCCACGAGGAACATGCGACCGGGGCGCAGGCGACCGCGCCGCTTGATGCGCTCGGGGGCGAAGTCCAGCACCCCCGTCTCGCTGCCGATGACGACGAGGCCGTCGGTGGTCTCGGTCCACCGCCCCGGGCGCAGCCCGTTGCGGTCGAGGGTGGCCCCGACGAGGGTGCCGTCGGTGAAGATGAGCGCCGCCGGTCCGTCCCACGGCTCCATCTGCATGGCGTGGTAGTCGTAGAACGCGCGGAGGTCGGGGGCGATGTCGGTCTGCTTCTCGTACGCCTCGGGCACCATCATCATGATGGCGTGGGGAAGGCTGCGCCCCGTCAGGGTCAGCAGCTCCAGCACCTCGTCGAACGACGCCGAGTCGCTGGCACCTTCGGTGCAGATGGGAAGGAGCGGGCGGATGTCGCCGATCAGCTCCGACTCCAGTTGCGACTGGCGTGCGCGCATCCAGTTGCGGTTGCCGTTGACGGTGTTGATCTCGCCGTTGTGCGCCAGCATCCGCAGCGGCTGGGCGAGGGGCCATGACGGGAAGGTGTTGGTCGAGTAGCGCGAGTGCACGACCGCGAGCTCGGAGGCGAAGCGCTCGTCCTGCAGGTCGGGGTAGAACGGCTCGAGCTGCAGCGTCGTGACCATGCCCTTGTAGCCGAGCGTGCGGCTGGACAGCGAGACGAAATACGCGTCGAGCTCGGTGCGGGCGCGCTTGCGGAGCCGGAAGACGCGGCGGTCCAGAGCGATTCCGGAGAGCGCGGCGGCGTCCCCCACGGCGGGGCGCGACACGAACAGCTGCTCGAAGGCGGGGCGAGCCTCGTAGGCGAGCTTGCCGAGGTTCTCGTCGTCGACGGGGACCTCTCGCCATCCCAGGACCTCGAGGTTCTCGCTCCGGGCGATGCGCTCGATCCCCGCCTTATGCTCGGCGCGCTCGTGCGCGTCGCGAGGAAGGAAGGCCATGCCCGCGGCGTACTGCCCGACGGGCGGCAGATCGAAGTCGACGACGGCGCGCAGGAACGCGTCGGGCATCTGGGTCAGGATGCCGGCGCCGTCACCGGTGCCCGCGTCCGACCCGATCGCACCGCGGTGCTCGAGGTTGCGCAGTGCCGTGAGAGCGAGGTCGATGATGTCGTGACCGGGCTCCCCGCGCAGGGTCGCCACCATCGCCAGGCCGCACGCGTCCTTCTCGAACGCCGGGTTGTACATGCCCTGACGGGGCGGGAGGGCGCCGCCGACGGCGCGGGAACGAGGGCTCGAGGCCATACGAACCGTCCTCACATTGATGCTCAGGATGGGACGTCGTCGGCCCGGAAGTGTCTATCTCGTGGCGGTGGAGCTTTTGGCGCCGCCGACGGGGGTGCTCGTCGAGGGCGGCTCGCTCACGTCGACGAAGTCGTTAGGGTCGGTCGATTGTACAGCCCCTTTGCCCTTCGCCTCACGGCCGGGGACGTAGGGGGACGGTTCGTACCCCGGATGACGCCGTCTCTGCAGGAAGAAGATGACCAGCCCGAGCAGCACGCCCGCGATGGCCGCCCACACGTTCGTGCGGATGCCGAAGTAGATCTCGCTCGGATCGATGCGGATGGACTCCCACACGATCCGCCCCGCGCTGTACCAGATGAGGTACACGGCGAAGAGGCGACCCCACTGCAGACGGAAGCGGGCGCCGACCCACAGGAGCACCGCGACGCCGATCAGGTTCCAGATCACCTCGTAGAGGAAGGTGGGGTGGAAGAGCGTGCCGGGCTCGAGCCCTGCCGGGAAGGCGGGGTTGTCGCTGTCGATCTCCAGGCCCCACGGCACGTCGGTCGGCCAGCCGAACAGCTCCTGGTTGAACCAGTTGCCGAAGCGGCCGAGCGCCTGGGCGAGGAGCAGCCCGGGCGCGATCGCGTCGGCGAGGGTCCAGAACCGGATGCCCGTCCACCGGCACCCGAGCCAGGCGCCGACGGCCCCGCCGAGCAGTGCGCCGTAGATCGCGATCCCGCCCTCCCAGATCGCCCAGACCGATCCGGGTTCGAAGGGGTTCCACGGGTTGGAGCCGGCGCCGAAGTAGAAGCCGGGGTGCGTGGCGACGTGGTAGATGCGTGCGCCGACGATGGCGAGCGGCACGGCCAGGAGCGCGATGTCGATGACGATCCAGGGCTCCGCGCCGCGGCGGGTCAGCCGGTGGTTGGTCAGCAGCACCGCGGCGATGATCCCCGCGATGATGCACAGCGCGTAGAAGTGGATACGGGGTCCGCCCTGCCAGAGGTCGAAGTAGCTGATCTCGGGGCTCGGGATGCTGGCGAGCACGCCCGAGAGGGCGCTCGGAGAGGCGAACGTCATGCGTCGAGTCTAGGCCTGCGCGCAGGCTGCTCACGTCGGGCCCTCGCGCTCCGGGGCGGACCATCGCGCTACCGGAAGGCGATTCGGGGCGGCCGATGTGCTTCGGGGCGCGCAACGGTCGCCCCGAAGCACATCGAGCGCCCCGAACGGGGGCGGTGAGCGCCGGGCGTCAGCGAGCGGTGCCGGCGGTCAGCGAGCGGTGCCGGCGGCGAGGGCGCGGGCTGTCGCGGCGAGCTGCTCGACGCCGCCGTCGCGCAGGGCCCGGACGAGGGCCGTTCCCACGATCGCCCCGTCGGCGTATTCGACGACCCCCGCGACCTGCTCGGCGGTGGAGATCCCGATGCCGACGCAGGCGCGCTCGGCGCCGTGCTCCCGCAGCCGGCCGACGAGACCGCGCGCGGCGGCATCGAGCTCGGCGCGTTCGCCGGTGATGCCCATGGTCGACACCGTGTAGACGAATCCGGTCGAGGCGCGGACGATCATCTCGAGACGTTCGTCCGTCGATGTCGGAGCGGCCAGGAACACCCGGTCCAGCCCCGTGCGCTCGCTCGCCGCGATCCACTCGCCCGCAGCCTCGGGCGTGATGTCCGGCGTGATGAGCCCCGCGCCGCCGGCGGCCAGCAGCGCGTCGGCATAGCGGTCGACGCCGTACTGCACGACGGGATTCCAGTACGTCATGACCAGGACGGGGACATCGACCTGGCGCGTGATCTCGCGGATGGCGGGAAAGAGGTCGCGCAGGCGGAAGCCGGCCGCGAGGGCCGTCTGCGTCGCCTCCTGGATGACCGGGCCGTCCATCACCGGATCGCTGTAGGGCGGGCCGATCTCGAGGATGTCGGCGCCGTTGCGCGCCAGCGCGACCGCCGCGGCGATTCCGGTGTCGATGTCGGGGAACCCGGCGGGGAGGTACCCGACGAGGGCGCCTCGTCCGGTGGCGCGGGCGGCGTCGATCGCGGCGGAGACGCGGGAGGTCATAGCTGAGTGCCCTCCCCCTGCGCCTCGTCCGTCGCCGGCGGCACGCTCACCGGGTCGGGCGCGGCCTCGTCGTACAGGTCGAAGTACTTCGCGGCGGTGTCCATGTCCTTGTCGCCGCGGCCGGAGAGGCAGATCGCGATCACCGCATCGGGACCGAGCTCACGGCCCACGCGCAGCGCGCCAGCGAGGGCGTGCGCCGACTCGATGGCGGGGATGATGCCCTCGGTCTCGCTGAGGAGGCGGAGGGCCTGCATCGCCTCGTCGTCGGTGGCGGGGATGTACTGCGCCCGGCCGATGGATGCGAGCCACGCGTGCTCGGGACCGACGCCCGGATAGTCCAGGCCCGCGGAGATCGAGTGCGACTCGACGGTCTGCCCATCCTCGTCCTGCAGCACGAAGGTGCGCGCGCCGTGAAGGACCCCGGCGCGGCCACGCTCGATCGACGCGGCGTGCCGTTCGGTGTCGACGCCGTCACCGGCGGCCTCGACGCCGTAGAGAGCGACCGAGGAGTCGTCGAGGAACGCATCGAACATGCCGATCGCGTTGGACCCGCCACCCACGCACGCCACGACGGCATCGGGGAGACGACCGGTCTCCGCGAGCAGCTGCTCGCGCGCCTCCTCGCCGATGATCTTCTGGAAGTCGCGGACCATGGCGGGGAACGGATGCGGCCCCGCGGCGGTGCCGAAGATGTAGTTCGTCGTCTCGACGCTCGCGACCCAGTCACGGTAAGCCTCGTTGATCGCGTCCTTGAGGGTGCGGGATCCGGTGCGTACCGGGATGACCTCGGCGCCGAGGAGCCGCATCCGCGCCACGTTCAGCGCCTGGCGTTCGGTGTCGACCTCGCCCATGTAGATCGTGCACTCGAAGCCGAACAGCGCCGCCGCCGTGGCCGTGGCCACGCCGTGCTGCCCCGCGCCCGTCTCCGCGATCACGCGGGTCTTGCCCAGGCGCTGGGTGAGGAGGGCCTGGCCGAGGACGTTGTTGATCTTGTGCGAGCCGGTGTGGTTGAGATCCTCCCGCTTGAGGAAGACCCGGCCTCCACCGGCGGATGCGGCGAAGCGTGCCACCTCGGTGATCGGGGACGGCCGCCCGGCATAGCTGTGCAACAGGCGGCGGAACTCCGCGACGAACGAGGGGTCGGCCATGGCGGCCTCGTACACCGCCGTCAACTCATCGATGGCGGCGATGAGGGACTCGGGCATGTACCGCCCGCCGAAGTTCCCGAAGAACGGGCCCTTCTCGTCACGGAGACTCATGCCGCCACCCCCCGGAAGGACCGGAGGCTCGCGACGGGGTCGCCGGTGACCAGCGCCTCCCCCACGAGGACGGCATCCGCTCCGGCCGCGCGATAGTGCGCGACGTCGGCGGGGGTCAGGACCGCGGACTCCGCGATCTTGACGGCGTCGGCGGGGATGCGATCCGCGAGCCGGCCGAACAAATCCCGGTCGAGCTCGAAGGTCGCGAGGTCCCGGGCGTTGACGCCGATGAGGCGGGCGCCGAGCTGTGCGGCGCGGTCCACCTCCTCGGCGGAGTGAGCCTCCACCAGCGGCGTCATCCCGAGGTCGAGGACGAGCGCGTGCAGATCCGCGAGCACGCGCGCATCCAGCCCCGCCACGATCAGGAGAACCAGATCGGCGCCCGCGGCGCGCGCCTCGAACACCTGGTACGGCGTGGCGATGAAGTCTTTGCGGAGCACGGGCAGCGAGACCGCGGACTTCACCGCCTCGAGGTCCGCAAGGGTGCCCTTGAACCGGCGGCCCTCGGTGAGCACCGAGATGACGGATGCTCCGCCCTCCTGGTAGAGCGTCGCCTGGTGAGCGGGATCGGGGATCGCTGCGAGGTCACCGCGCGACGGGCTCGCCCGCTTGACCTCGGCGATGATCTTCACCTGGTCCGCGGGTGCGAGAGCGGCGACCGCGTCGAGAGCGGGGCGGGCCGCCAGGGCGTCGCGCTCCACCTGCGCGAGCGGGCGATCCTGGGCGCGCTGCTCGGCGTCCTCGACGGCGCCGGCGGTGAGGTCGGCGAGCATGTTCCGGCTCCCGGGCAACCGCTGGGCCGGGGCGCTCAATGTTCGCGGGGGGTGTACTTCGCCCCGCCCACGCCGTACCCGGCCTTGGACATCGCCCACCCCACGATCGCGCCGACGAGCACCAGAACCGCCGACGCCCAGACCAGCCACGCCAGGTCGAGGAAGAATGCCGTGGTGCCGATCGTGATCGCGACGAGCATGATGATCACGGCCGTCCAGGCGGCCGGCGAGTGTCCGTGACCGGGGTCGCCGATGTGGTTGCTCATGGGTCTCCTTCGGGTGCGGGCGCGGCGTGGCCGCGCGCGGGTCCAGTCTATCGGTGCCCTCCGAGGGCTCTCGATTCCGCGCGTCAGCGCGTCGGATCGTCGCCGCGCGACAGATCGTCCCACGAGTCGATCGCGTCGTGCGGGCGGGAACCTCCCGCAGCGCTGGCAGCCGATGTCGCATACCGGCGGCCCGCTCCGGAGCCCCAGCGGCGAGCAGTGACGAGCGTGAGGACGCCCGCCGCCAGCGGGAGGACCTGCACGACAGCGGTGATCCACGGCCACGGGGTCGACGCGATCGATCGCACCAGGGCGGCCACACCCTCGAGCCCCGCGATCCCCGTCGTCCCTGTCACCGTCGATGCGACGGCGCTCACCGGCGGCGCGACGGCGACGGCGGTCGTCAGCCAGGCGAGGATGCCGCCGAGGACCACTCCGAGGGCCCCGAGGACGTACCGCACCGCCGTGCCGACGATCGACATCGCCCCGCCGAGCGCCAGGAGCGCCAGGCTCAGCGGAGCCAGGACGGGAAGAGCGGCGGACCCTGATACCTCGAGCTGCTCGGCCGAGCCGTCGGAGAGTGCGACAGTCAGCCAGGTCTGGGTCGATGAGATGACCCCCACGGCGCCGGCGAGGAGGAAGGCGACGACGACGGCGAGACGGGCCCGGCGGATCATCGGGGAACGTCCGCCACCGGTTCGAGGTCGTCGGCGTCGAAGCACGTGCGGGTGCCCGTGTGGCAGGCCGGTCCCACCTGGTCGACCGAGATGAGCAGTGCGTCGCCGTCGCAGTCCAGACGCGCACCGCGCACGAGCTGGATGTTTCCGGACGTGTCCCCCTTGCGCCAGTACTCCTGGCGCGATCGGGACCAGAACGTCACCCGGCCGGTCGTGAGGGTGCGGCGCAGCGCCTCGGCGTCCATCCAGCCGAGCATCAGCACCTCACCGGTGTCGTGCTGCTGGATGATCGCGGGTGCCAGGCCCTCCGGCGTGAACGCCACCCGCGCGATCCGCTCCTCGACGCTCTCCGTCATCTCGTCCGGCTCTCCTCGTTGCGTGCACTTCCCGAGCGCACCTCGATCCCGTCCGCGGCCATCGCCGCCTTCACCTCTCCGACCGTCAGCGCGCCGGTGTGGAACACCGATGCCGCCAGCACCGCGTCGGCGCCGGCACGGATGGCGGGGGCGAAATGCTCCACGGCGCCCGCACCGCCCGAGGCGATCACGGGCACCCGCGAGATCTCGCGCATGCGGCCGACGAGCTCGAGATCGAACCCCTCCTTCGTCCCGTCGGCGTCGATCGAGTTGACCAGCAGCTCCCCCGCACCTCGCTCGATCGCCTCCCGCGCCCAGTCGAGGGCGTCGAGGGCGGTCTCGGTGCGGCCGCCGTGCGTCGTGACCACGAAGCCGGACGCCGTCGACGGGGAGCGTTTGACATCGAGCGAGAGCACGAGCACCTGCGCTCCGAACCGATCGGCGATCTCGTCCAAGAGCGCGGGGCGCGCGATCGCCGCCGAATTGACGCCGATCTTGTCGGCGCCCACGCCGAGGAGCCGAGCCACGTCGTCGACGCTTCGCACGCCGCCGCCGACGGTGAGCGGGATGAAGACCTGCTCCGCGGTGCGACGCACCACGTCGTAGGTCGTCGCTCGCTCATCGACGGTGGCCGTCACATCGAGGAAGGTGATCTCGTCCGCGCCCTGATCGAAGTACAACCGGGCAAGTTCCACCGGATCGCCCATGTCACGCAGGTTCTCGAAGTTGACGCCCTTCACGACGCGGCCGGCGGCGACATCCAGGCACGGGATGACGCGGCATGCGAGGGACATCAGCAGCTCCCCGCGTTCACAGCCGTGCCGCGTGGATCTCGGTGACGAGGATCGCGCGCGCCCCGATGGCGTAGAGGGCGTCCATCACCTGGTTGACCCCGCGTCGCGGGCTCATGACCCGCACGGCTACCCAGTCGGGGTCGCGCAGCGGCGAGATGGTGGGCGATTCGATACCGGGGGCCAGCGCCACCGCGTCGTCGACGAGCCGGGCGGGCAGGTCGTAGTCGATCATGACGTAGCGACGGGCGACCAGGACGCCGCGCAGGCGCCGCAGGAGCGTCTCGGTGCCCTCGACGTCGCGAGGTCCCGCGATGAGGACCGCCTCGGACTGCAGGAGCGCCGGCCCGAAGATCTCCAGCCCGGCCTGTCGCAGCGTCGTGCCGGTGGACACGACATCGGCGACGGCATCCGCCACCCCCAACTGCACGGCCGACTCGACGGCGCCGTCCAGCGGCACGAGGTCCACCGCGATGCCGCGCTCGTCGAGGAACCGGTCGACCAGCCCCGGGTAGGCGGTGGCCACGCGCACTCCCTGGAGGTCCTCCAGTTCGGTGAAGCGGCCGGGGCGACCGGCGAAGCGGAAGGTCGAATCGCCGAAGCCGAGTGCCTCGATCTCGCGGGCACCCGGCATCCGGGCGTCCAGCAGCAGGTCACGGCCCGTGATGCCGACGTCGAGCGCGCCCGAGCCGACGTAGGTCGCGATGTCCCGAGGGCGGAGATAGAAGAACTCGACCTCGTTGAGC
Source organism: Microbacterium sp. RD1 (assembly GCF_052220165.1). Lineage (NCBI taxonomy): Bacteria > Bacillati > Actinomycetota > Actinomycetes > Micrococcales > Microbacteriaceae > Microbacterium > Microbacterium sp. RD1. Next base: position 324,171 of record NZ_JBQPOL010000004.1, on the reverse strand, counting down.
GGGTCGGAGACGAAGAGGTCCTTCGGGTCGCGGCGGCCGGTGTAGCCCGCCTCGGAGAGCATCTCCGAGGCGGTGTCGGCCAGCGAGCCCTTGTTCGGCACGGCGATTCGCAGCATGGCGGGTTCCTGGGATCGAGGGTGAGCGGTCGGGTGACGTGCTCAGAGATGTCGGTAGACGTCCTCGAGGGTGAGGCCCTTGGCCAGCATCAGCACCTGCAGGTGGTACAGCAGCTGGGAGATCTCCTCCGCCGTCGCCGCGTCGGACTCGTACTCGGCGGCCATCCACACCTCGGCGGCCTCTTCGACGATCTTCTTGCCGATGGCGTGCACGCCGGCGTCGAGCTGCGCGACCGTGCCGGACCCGGCGGGGCGTTCGGTGGCCTTCGCGCTCAGCTCGGCGAACAGGGCGTCGAACGTCTTCACCCTGCCAGGGTATCGAACGCGGGCGTCCTCCCGGGTCAGTGCACGGCGATGCTGAGGGCGATCACCAGGAGTCCGAGAAGCGTCGTGGACAGCACGCCCAGGAGACGCCAGGGCCACGAGCTGCCGTTCCGGCGTGCGTTGGCGTATCCGATGACCCCCAGGATGACGACGCCGCTGCCCAGGGCGAGGAAGTACGCGGTCCACTCCTCCACCCACTGCAGCGTCCCGAGGGCGAGGAGGACGACGGGGATCAGCATCGCCAGGGCCATTCCGGACGAATGGCGGATGCCGTCGCGGATGCCGACCCGCAGCGGGGGCGCGGGGTGTCGGCCACGGCTGGCGACGACGGCCGCGTATATGTGCGCGAGCCAGAAGACCCCCACCGTCCCCAGGACGAACAGGATGACGTCGAAGTCGGTCTCAGCATCGATCTCGGCGGCGATCAGCGCGGTCACCAGCACGATGCCGTAGACACCGTGCTCGCCGCTGTAGGCGCTGACGAACCGGCGGACGTGCCGTGTTCCCACGGCGCGGAGGGCGGCGGTCGGCGTCGCGGCCGCGTCGGCCCCGCCCGCATCCGCGTCGGGCGAGTCGGTCGGGTTCTGCATGACCTCAGTGTGCCGCGTCGTCAGCGGTGAGCGGAATGCCGACCGGCGAGGGCGCGCAGGTTCGCGATCGCCGCATCCGGATCTCCGGCGCCGAAGACCGCCGAACCCGCGACGAACGTGTCGGCGCCCGCCTCCGCGGCCTGGGCGATCGTCGATTCGGAGATGCCGCCGTCGACCTGCAGCCACACCGAGGATCCCCGCCGACGTGCCTCGTCGGCGAGGGAGCGCAGCTTCGGCATGGTCTCGGCACGGAACGACTGGCCTCCGAAGCCCGGTTCGACGGTCATGACGAGGATCTGGTCGAACTCGTCGAGCACGTCGAAGAGGTTCTCCACCGGGGTGTCGGGCTTGACCGCGACGCCCGCCCGGGCGCCGATCCTGCGGAGGTGCCGCGCCAGGGCGACCGGCTCGGCGGCGGCCTCGAGGTGGAAGGTGACGGAGGCGGCGCCCAGTTCCGCGTACCCGGGCGCCCAGCGCTCCGGGGCGTCGATCATGAGGTGCACGTCCAGCGGCACCGGGCTCGTCGCCTGGATGCGTTCGACCATCTGCGGCCCGAACGTCAGGTTCGGCACGAAATGGTTGTCCATGACGTCGACGTGCACGAAGTCGGCGGCGTCGATGCGGGCGAGCTCGGCCTGCATGTTCACGAAATCGGCGGCCAGGATGCTGGGGTTGATCCGGACGGCGTCGGAGGACGGATGCAGGGAGATCACCGGACCATTATGTCGAGCGCGTCTTGCGCAGAAGGGCGATCGACATCGCGTCGGTGCCGTGGCGATGCGGCCACAGCTGAGCCCGTCCCGACCCGTCTGTCTGCTCCGGCAGGTCGATGGGCGACCGGGACACTGCCGTGACGACCGCGCGGGCGTCGAGTTCTGACACGGCGTCGCCGAGCTCGCGCCGCACGTCGGCGAGCACACCGGCAGTTTCGGCCAGGTGCGGGGAGCACGTCACGTACGCGACGATCCCGCCCGGCTTCAGCGCGTCCACGGCGGCCAGGACCAGCTCGCGCTGCAACGCCGTGAGGTCGGGGACGTCGGCGGGGGTCTTGCGCCATCGCGCCTCGGGCCGTCGACGGAGCGCGCCGATGCCGGTGCAGGGCGCGTCGACGAGGATGCGGTCGAAAGATTCCGGTTCGCGACGGGCGCGCGCACGACCGTCCTCCTCGGTCACGGGGACCTCCAGCGGGACGGGAGCGACGGCGCGCCGGACGAGCTCGGCACGCGCGGGCGAGATCTCGTTCGCCTCGAGGCGCGCTGCGGCGCGGAGCGCTTCGGCGGCCAGGAGCGCGGTCTTGCCTCCCGGCCCGGCGCACAGGTCGAGCCACCTCTCCTCTGGCCCGATCGGGGTCGCGCGGCTGAGGGCGAGAGCGGCCAGCTGCGAGCCCTCGTCCTGCACGCGGATGCGGCCGCCGCTTCCGCGGATCACCGCATCCGGATCGCCGCCGGGAAGCGGGAAGGCGTAGGGCGAATACGGCGCGCGTGTGGCATCGGCGAGGATCTCTGCCAGGCCGGGGAGCGCGGCGAGGGTGACACGGGGAGAGGCGTTGTCGGCCCCGAGCAGGGCGTCGAGCTCATCCGCGCGCCCCTCGGCAGCGAGGGCGCGCCGGAAGGCGCGGAGGACCCATACCGGGTGCGCGGACAGCAGGCCGAGCCGTTCGTCGTCGGAGCGCGCCGACTCACCGACGCGCGCGATCCACTGACCGGGCGTGTCGCGGGCGACCCGCCGCAGGACGGCGTTGGCGAAGCCGGCGGCGCCGCGGCCCGCCTCACCCCGCACGATTTCGACGGACTCGTTGACGGCGGCGTGGGAGGCCACGCGCGTGGAGAGGATCTGGTGCACGCCCAGCCGCAGCGCGTCGCGCACGGGTGGGTCGACGTCGGCGGCGGGGCGGTCGGCGGCGAGACCGATCACCGCATCGTACGTGCTGCGTCTGCGGAGCGTGCCGTAGGTCAGCTCGGTCGCGAGCGCCGCGTCCTGTGCCGACAGCGATGCCCGCGTGATCTCGTGCGGAAGGAGCAGGTTCGCGTAGGCGTCGGCCTCGTCGACGGCGCGGAGCACCCGGTAGGCGACCCGGCGCGCGGCCTGCACACTCACGAGCCCACCCGCGGATCATCGGCGCGCAGCCCGCGCCACCAATCGGCCGCCGCCATCGGGCCTTTTCCGGCGGGCTGCACGGTGACGAGCTCGACAGGGTCGGTGCGGGTGCCGGCCAGCACGCGCCGCTCCGCAAGCGCCAGAGCTCCGGGTGCCAGCGCTGTCGCGCCGGTCGCGGCGCAGGCCGCGAGGATCTTCAGGCGTCCGCCGTCGACGGTCGTGTGGGCGCCGGGCTCCGGTGTCACACCGCGGATGCGGGCGAGCACGGCCGCCGCATCCGCCGACCACTCGATGGCCCCGTCGTCGAGGGTGAGCTTGGGGGCGAGCGTCGCCTCACCGGTCTGCGGGACCGCGCGGGCTGTTCCCGCCGCGATGTCGTCGACGACGGCGACGAGGAGGTCGGCGCCGACGAGGGCGAGCGCGTCGAGGGCCTCGCCCGCGGTCTCTTCGGTGACCTGGTGCGGCCGCTGCGCGAAAACGGGCCCCGCGTCGAGCTCGGGGACGAGCTGGAAGACCGCCGCGCCGAGGGTCTTTTCACCGGCGATGAGGGCACGCTGGACGGGCGCGGCTCCGCGCCACCGTGGCAGGAGCGAGAAGTGCAGGTTGATCCAGCCGTGGCGCGGCGCGGACAGGAGGGGCTCCCGCACCAGGCCGCCGTACGCGACGATGACGCCGAGGTCGGCATCCAGGCCCTGGACGGTGCGCGTCACGGCGTCGTCCAGCCGGTCGGCCTTCACGACGGGCAGGCCGATCTCGTCCGCGGCACGTGCGACCGGCGAGGGCGTGAGGATGCGCTTTCGCCCGAGGGGCGCGTCGGTGCGGGTGAGCACCGCGACGACCTCGTGACCGGTCGCCGCCAGGGCGCGGAGCGAGGGAACGGCCGGCTCGGGAGTGCCGGCGAAGACGAGGCGCATGGTTCTCCTCACAGGTCCGGCTCGGGGATGTCGAGCCGGACTCTGAGTGTATTGCGGGGTCGCGGGCCCTTTCGCCGGGACGACGCACGCACGCGCACCGCGTCGGCGACGACGGCGGCGCGGAGACTGTCCGCGACCGGACGCCCCAGCCCGTATTCGAACCGGACGAGCGCGCGGACCGCGGGATCGTCGGCGTCCGTCCCCGCCGGGACCGGGCCGAGGACGGCGTCTGCGGGCAGGTCGGGCACGTCGCTGCGGAGGCTCGCCAGGGCCTCGTCCACGGCCTTCGGCGCGCCCGAGACTGTCGCGAGCCGCACGGACGGCGGCATGTGAAGCGGGGATCGGACGGCCAGTTCGCCGCGCGCGTAGGCCGGCTGCGTCCAGGTCGCGAGCGCGCGGGCGACGGGGCCGGCGACGCCGACCAGGTGAACGGGGGCGCCGGGACGGGCCAGCGCGGCGGCGTTGGACCACCAGCGGAGGCAGTCCTCGCCGATCCGCAGCGCCTCGGACAGCAGCATCCGCTCGCCGTCCAGCAGCACGACGGCCCGGTAGCCCCCGTGTGCGATGGGCTCGGCGCCGCGGGTCGCGACGACCAGCGCCGGGCGGTCGTCGACCTCGGTGAGGGGGTGCGCGCCGTCGGCGATGAGAACGCGGACGCCGGGGAACGCTCGTCCGAGCTCGTCGGCGGTACGCTCGCTGCCCGATGAGGCCATCCGCAGTGTCTGCGCCTGGCAGTGCGGGCACGTCCAGCCGTGGGCGGCGCGACCGCACCACCCGCACGTCGGCGTGACCCCGGGCCGGCTGGCGCGCAGCGGCCCGGCGCAGAATGCGCATCGGGCGGGGCGGCGGCACTCGGCGCACACCAGGGACGGCGCGTATCCCGGTCGGGAGACCTGCACGAGCACGGGGCCGGAGGTGACGGCCTTCCGTGCCGCCTGGAACGCCGCGGAGGGCACGCGCGAGCCGCGCTCGCCCTCTCGCGTCGCGCTGAGGACCACGCGCGGCGACACGCGGCGGGAGGCCGGCACGTCCTTGACCCAGCCGATCTCCACGAGTCGTTGCACGTCGGTGGTGCGCGTGTGGCCCGCCAGCAGCAGGGCAGAGCCCTCCAGCTCCTGGCGCACGAGCGCGGCGTCGCGCGCGTGCACGCCGGGGCTCAGAGGCTCGGCGAGGAGCGGGTCGCCGTCGTCCCATACCGCCACCAGACCGGCGCGTACCGGGGCGTATACCGCGGACCGGCGGCCCACGACGATGCACGGGGCGTCGTCGAGCATGCGGAGGTACTGCGCGTACCGGGCCGGACCGGATTGGTCCGCGTCGTCGCGCACGACGGCCTCGGGTGGCACTCTCTCCGTGAGGGCGCGCTCCAGCTGAGCCTGGTCGCGGTAGTCCGGGGTGACGAGGATGACGCTGCGTCCGGTGGCGAGGGTACGCGCGGCTGCCGCGGCGAAGAGCTCGGCCCACGCGCCCACGGCGAGGCCCGGTGCGGGATGCGGCGGCGCGTCGAGCGCGATCCGCTCCCCCGCCGCGATCGCGTCGGCCAGGCCCGGGTAGCCCTGCAGCGCGACATCCGCCGCCGCACGGGCCTCGGCGGCGAGCGCGGGCGCGACAGGCGCCTCGGCCGCCAGCCATGCCTTCTCGGCGCGCACCATCCGTTTCGGGATCGCCAGGCGCAGCACGTCGGATGCAGACCCCGCCGCGCGATCGGCGACCCGGCGGGCGAGCGTGTACAACCGCTCGGGAAGCACGGCGACGAGCGAGACGACGGCGTCGATCTCGGACAGCGGCCTCTCGAAGTCGGACTCCTCGGCGATCTCGACGGCGTAGCCCTCGATCATGCGCCCGGCCGAACGCAGCGGCACCCGCACGCGCGCACCGGCGACGACATCGACGCCGACGGGAACGACATAGTCGAACAGGCGGTCCAGTTGCGGCAGCGGCGAGTCCAGCAGCACGCGGGCGATCCGGCGCGCGGTCACCGGCGTGCTCCGCTCGGGCGTGTCACGTGCGCACCCGGCGCCGGGTCAGAGGCCGGCGGCGGCGCGCAGCTCGTCGACGCGGTCGGTGCGCTCCCAGGTGAAGTCGGGGAGCTCCCGGCCGAAGTGACCGTAGGCGGCCGTCTGGGCGTAGATCGGGCGGAGAAGATCGAGCTGCTCGATGATCGCGCGCGGGCGCAGGTCGAAGACATCGCGGATCGCGCGCGTGATGGCCTCGTCGGACACGTGCCCGGTGCCGAACGTCTCGACGTAGAGGCCGACGGGCTTGGCCTTGCCGATCGCATAGGCGATCTGCACCTCGAGACGGTCCGCGAGTCCGGCCGCGACGGCGTTCTTGGCGACCCACCGCATCGCGTAGGCGGCGGAGCGGTCGACCTTCGAGGGGTCCTTGCCGCTAAACGCGCCGCCGCCGTGGCGGGCGGCGCCGCCGTAGGTGTCGATGATGATCTTGCGGCCGGTGAGGCCGGCGTCGCCCTTGGGACCGCCGATGACGAACGGGCCGGCGGGGTTGATGTAGAACTTCACGTCGGGAAGCTCCAGGCCAGTGCGCTCGAGCACCGGGTCGATGACCTCGGCGCGGATGGCGGCGCGAAGGGCCTTCTGCGAGATGTCGGGCTGGTGCTGCGTGGAGAGCACGACCGACTCGACGGTCTTCGGCGTCGTGCCGTCGTATCCGAGGGTCACCTGCGTCTTGCCGTCGGGACGGAGGAACGGGAGGCTGCCGTCGCGACGTACCTCGGTCAGCCGCTCGGCGATGCGATGGGCCGTCCAGATGGCCATCGGCATGAGCTCGGGGGTCTCGTTCGTGGCATAGCCGAACATGATGCCCTGGTCACCGGCGCCCTGGAGGTCGCGCGGATCCTCCGAGCCGTCTTCTCGCCGCTCGAAGGCCTTGTCGACGCCGGCGGCGATGTCGGAGGACTGTGCGCCGATTGAGACGCTCACGCCGCACGAGTCGCCGTCGAAGCCGGTGTCGCTCGAGGTGTAGCCGATGCGGTTCACGACAGCGCGCACGATCGCGGGGATCTCGACGTACGCACTGGTGGAGACCTCGCCGGCGACGTGCACGAGGCCCGTCGTCACGAGCGTCTCGACGGCGACTCGCCCGTGCGGATCCTCGGTGAGGATGGCATCGAGGATGCTGTCGGAGATCTGGTCGCAGATCTTGTCGGGGTGGCCCTCCGTGACGGACTCGGAGGTGAACAGCCGCAGTTCGGTCAAGAGTGCTCCCGGGAGGCGATCGGGTGGGACGGGCACAAGTATGCCCCGGACGGCCGACAAGCCGCCCGGGGCGATGTCACACGAGGAAGCGGTTCACTCGACGTGGCGAAGGCGCAGCTTGTCTTCGTGGATTTCGTGCATCGCGATGGTGAGCGGCTTGTCCTCGACTGTCGAGTCGACGAGCGGGCCCACGTTGTCGAAGAGGTTCCCCTCGTGCAGGTCTGAGTAGTAGTCGTTGATCTGACGCGCGCGCTTGGCGGCGTAGATCACCAGCTGGTACTTCGAGTCGACCTTCTCGAGAAGGCTGTCGATGGGGGGCTCGATGATGCCCTGGTTCGTTCCGGCCATGGCGAAACCTCCTGGTTCGGTGTCGGCGGATGCGGCGCACGCAGCGCCGAAGCATCCGCCCAGTCTACCGCCTCCCCCGTCCGTCCGCGGTGACGCGCGACGGTGGATGCGCGCGGGGTCAGCGGGAGGCGACGGCGACGACCTGCTCGGCAGCCGACGCCACGTCGTCGTTGACGACGCGGTAGTCGAACTCACCCTGGGCGGCGAGCTCGGTCCGCGCCGTGCGCAGGCGCCGGGCGCGCTCCTCGGCGTCCTCCGTGCCGCGCCCGACGAGGCGGTGGACGAGCTCGTCCCAGCTGGGCGGCAGGAGGAAGACGAGGACGGCGCTCGGGTCGGCGGCGCGCACCTGGCGTGCGCCCTGCAGATCGATCTCCAGGAGGGCCGTCCCGCCGTCGGTCAAGACCTTCTCGATCGGCCCCCGGGGGGTGCCGTAGCGGAAGCGGTTGTGCACCGTCGCGTGCTCGAGAAGCTCCCCCGCCGCGATCATCCGGTCGAACTCGGCGTCGTCGACGAAGAAGTAGTGCTCGCCCTCGACCTCCCCTGGACGCGGCGGCCGCGTGGTCGCGGAGACGGACAGATGGATCTCGGGGTGGGTGGCCTGGATCTGCGCCGCGACGGTGCCCTTGCCGACGGCGGTCGGGCCGGCGAGCACCACCAGGCGGCTGCGACCGGGTCGCGGCTGCGGCTCCGGCCAGCGCCGGTCGAGGAACTCGCGCAGGTCGCGGCGTTGACGCGCGCCCAGGCCGCCGAGCCGTTTGACGGGCGAGATCGCCAACTCCGCGAGGATGCGGTCGCGCTTGCCCTCCCCCACGGCGGGGATCGCGGTGAGGAACTCCGGCACGCGCATGGCTCCGGCCGCCGAATCGGGGTCCGCGAGGGCACGGCGCAGCAGCTCCTGGGGTGTGATCACGCGCGTGGTGACGTCGCGCTTGAGCGCGGCACGCTCCCGCCGTGCGGCGACCGCCCGGCGGGAGGCGGCGATGCGATCGACGTCGGGGGGCCTTCGGGAGTCGGTCATGCCCGTGCCTTCCGGTAGAGCTCGGCCCGCTCGTCGATGCGCGCGGCAAGGCCCGAGGGACCGGCGGAGAGGATGCTGCGGCTCTCGCTCGCGACGACCTGCGAGGCGACGTAGCCGAACAGCCGCGGGAGGTCGGCGGGGTCGGCGCCCTGCGCGCCGAAGCCGGGTGCGAGGATCGGCGAGCCGGCGAGCACGATGTCGCCGAGACCGAACGCGGTGCGATCGATCGTGGCCCCGATGACGACCCCGACGGATCCGAGGGCGCCGGGGAGCCCCATGTTGTGCCACGCCGCGTCGCGGGCGACCCGCTCGGCGACGCGCTGGCCCTCGTCGGCGGCGTCGTCCACGACCAGCGCCGTCTGCACGGGAAGAGCCTCGGGATTGCTCGTCGCGGCCAGGACGAAGGCGCCCTTGTCGGCGCGGAGCGCCGTCGCGAGGGTCTGCTGCAGCGAATCCGGGCCCAGGTACGGACTGAGGGTCACCGCATCCGCCTCCAGCGGAGAGCCGGGCGAGAGCCAGGCGGCGGCGTACCCGTCCATGGTCGTGCCGATGTCGCCGCGTTTCGCGTCGGCGACGACGAGGAGCCCCGCCTCGCGCGCCGCCGCGAGCACGTCTTCGAGCGCGGCGTACCCGGCCGAGCCGAACCGCTCGAAGAACGCCACCTGCGGCTTCACGACGCCGACGCGGCCGGCCGAGGCCTCCACCACGCGAAGGCCGAACTCCCGCACGCCCGCCGCGTCGACGGGCAGCCCCCACGCACGCAGCAGCGCCTCGTGCGGGTCTATGCCGACGCACAGCGGCCCGGATGCGGAAAGGGCCTCACTCAGCCGCTGCCCGAATGTGCTCACCCGCGCTCCGCCCGGTCGGCGGCGTACTCCTGCAGGCTCCGCACGCGGAACCCCTCGGGGAGGACGGCCAGGGCGCTCACGGCCGCGCCGAGGACGGCCATGGTGGTGAACAGCGCCTTGTCGGCGGCCACGGCCGCGGCGCGGATCTCGTACCCGTCCGCCCGCGCCAGCCCGCCGCTGGGGGTGTTCACGATCATGTCGATCTCGCCGGCGTTGATCAGATCGACGATGTTCGTCTCGCCCGACGCCTGGGTGGCCGAGAACTTGTTCACCACCCGCACGTCGATGCCGTTGCGGGCGAGGATCTCCGCGGTCCCCTCGGTGGCCACGAGCGTGAAGCCGAGCTCATGCAGCCGGTGGGCGGGGAGGATCACCGCGCGCTTGTCGGCATCCGCCACCGAGATGAAGACGGTCCCCTCCAGCGGCATGCCGCCGTAGGCGGCCTCCTGGCTCTTGGCGAACGCCGTCGGGAAATCGCGGTCGATGCCCATGACCTCACCGGTGGAGCGCATCTCGGGGCCGAGCACGGAGTCGACGGTCTGACCGTCGGCGGTGCGGAAGCGCTTGAACGGCAGCACGGCCTCCTTGACGGCGACCGGCGCGTTCAGCGGCACTCGCGAGCCGTCCTGATCCGGGAGGAGACCCTCCGCCTTCAGGTCGGCGATCGAGGACCCCGCCATGATGCGGCTGGCAGCCTTCGCGAGCGGGATGCCGAGCGCCTTGGAGACGAAGGGCACCGTACGGCTCGCGCGCGGGTTGGCCTCGATGACGTAGAGGACCCCCGCCGAGATCGCGAACTGCACGTTGAGGAGGCCGAGTACCCCGACCCCCTCGGCGATCGCGAGGGTCGCCGTGCGGACACGATCGATGTCGCTGCGCCCGAGGGAGATGGGCGGCAGCGTGCAGCTGGAGTCGCCGGAGTGGATGCCGGCCTCCTCGAGGTGCTCCATGACCCCGCCGACGTAGAGCTCGCTGCCGTCGTAGAGCGCATCGACGTCGAGCTCGATCGCGTCGTCGAGGAAGCGGTCGACCAGGAGCGGGAGCCCCGGGCCGATGATCGCCTGGTCGGCGATGCGCACGAAGTAGTCCCGCAGGCTCGCCGTGTCGTAGACGATCTCCATGCCGCGCCCGCCCAGCACGAAGCTCGGGCGCACGAGCACGGGATAGCCGATCTCCTCCGCGATCGCCACGGCGCCGTCGACGTCGGTCGCCGTGCCGCTGCGCGGAGCGACGAGGCCCGCGCGGTCGAGGAGTCGGGAGAACAGCTCCCGCTCCTCGGCGAGGTCGATGGCCTCCGGGCTCGTGCCGAGGATGCGGTATCCCGCCGCCTCGATTCCCTTGGCCAGGCCCAGCGGCGTCTGGCCGCCGAGCTGGCAGATGACCCCGAGGATCTCCCCCGACGCCGACTCGGCGTGCAGGATCTCCAGCACGTCCTCGAGGGTGAGCGGCTCGAAGTACAGCCGATCGGAGGTGTCGTAGTCGGTGGACACCGTCTCGGGGTTGCAGTTGATCATGATCGTCTCGTACCCGGCGTCCGACAGCGCGAACGACGCGTGCACGCACGAGTAGTCGAACTCGACCCCCTGCCCGATGCGGTTCGGGCCCGAGCCGATGATCACCACCTTGGTGCGATCTGACGGCTCGACCTCGGTCTCGAAGTCGTAGCTGGAGTAGTGATAGGGCGTCAGCGCCGGGAACTCCCCCGCGCACGTGTCCACGGTCTTGTACACCGGGCGGATGCCGAGATCGTGCCGGAGTGACCGGGCCTCGGTCTCGCCGATCCCGCGGATCTCGGCGATCTGGGCGTCGCTGAAGCCGTGCTCCTTCGCGAGGCGGAGGGTGGCGTCGTCGAGGTCGGTCGCCGCGCGGACGACCTCGGCGACCTCGTTGATCAGCACCATCTGGTCGAGGAACCACGGGTCGATCGCCGTCGCCTCGAATGCCTGCTCGACCGTCGCCCCCTTGCGAAGCGCCTGCTGCAGCACGACGATGCGCCCGTCGGTCGGGATTCTCGCGATCTCCAGCAGCTCGTCCACCGAGCGGCTCTCCTCGCCCCAGTGGAAGGACGATCCGCGCTTCTCCAGCGACCGCAGGGCCTTCTGCAGCGCGGTGGTGTAGTTGCGTCCGATCGCCATCGCCTCGCCCACCGACTTCATGGTCGTGGTGAGGGTGACGTCGGCGGCGGGGAACTTCTCGAAGTTGAAGCGCGGCACCTTCACCACGACGTAGTCGAGCGTGGGCTCGAAGCTGGCGGGCGTCACCTTCGTGATGTCGTTGGGGATCTCATCGAGGCGGTAGCCGATCGCGAGCTTCGCGGCGATCTTCGCGATCGGGAAGCCGGTGGCCTTCGAGGCCAGCGCCGAGGAGCGAGAGACGCGCGGGTTCATCTCGATGACGATGATGCGGCCGCTGACCGGATCGACGGCGAACTGGATGTTGCATCCGCCGGTGTCCACGCCCACGGCGCGGATGATGTCGATGCCGATGTCGCGGAGCTTCTGGTACTCGCGGTCGGTGAGGGTGAGCGCGGGGGCGACCGTGATCGAGTCGCCGGTGTGCACACCCACGGGATCGACGTTCTCGATCGAGCACACGACGACCGTGTTGTCGGCGGTGTCGCGCATGAGCTCGAGCTCGTACTCCTTCCACCCGAGGATCGACTCCTCCAGCAGCACCTCGTTCGTCGGCGAGTCGTGCAGTCCCGCGCCGCCGATGCGGCGGAGGTCGGCCTCGTCGTACGCGAACCCGGAGCCGAGACCCCCCATCGTGAAGGAGGGCCGGACGACGAGCGGGTAACCGAGCTTCTCGGCGCCGGCGAGCAGGTCATCCATGGAGTGGCAGATGACGGATGCCGCGACGTCGGCGCCGGCCTCGATCACGAGCTCCTTGAAGATCTGCCGGTCCTCGCCCTTGCGGATCGCGTCGACCTTGGCGCCGATGAGCTCGACGCCGTGGCGCTCGAGGATGCCCCGATCGTGCAGCGCCATCGCGGCGTTCAAGGCGGTCTGCCCGCCGAGGGTGGGGAGGATGGCATCCGGACGCTCCTTGAGAAGGATCGTCTCGATGACCTCGGGGGTGATCGGCTCGATGTAGGTGGCGTCGGCGAAGTCGGGGTCGGTCATGATCGTGGCCGGGTTCGGGTTCACGAGGATGACGCGCACCCCCTCTTCGCGCAGGACCCGGCACGCCTGCGTCCCCGAGTAGTCGAACTCGGCCGCCTGACCGATGACGATCGGGCCGGAGCCGATGACGAGGACGGAGCGGATGTCGTCGCGCTTGGGCATCAGTTCTCGTCCTTCGGGGTCGACGCGACGATGTCGCGGCGCTTCGTCTCGTCGCCGTGCTCCTCGCTCAGCGACCGGGCGGACCGGTCCTTGCGGACCAGCTCAGCAAATCGGTCGAACAGGTAGTTGGCATCGTGGGGGCCGGCCGCGGCCTCCGGGTGGTACTGCACGGAGAAGGCGGGGATGTCGAGCGCGCGAAGGCCCTCGACCACCTGATCGTTGAGCCCGACGTGGCTCACCTCCACCCGCCCGTAGCCGTTCGGGCTGTCCGTGGCGCCCTCCAGCGGCGCGTCGACGGCGAATCCGTGATTGTGCGCCGTGATCTCCACCCGCCCGGTCGTCCGGTCGAGCACCGGCTGGTTGATGCCGCGGTGACCGAACGGCAGTTTGTACGTGCCGAAGCCGAGCGCGCGGCCGAGCAGCTGGTTGCCGAAGCAGATGCCGAAGAACGGCAGCCGGTCATCGAGCACGGCCCGCAGCAGCTCCACGTGGTCGCCGGAGGCGGCAGGGTCGCCGGGGCCGTTGGAGTAGAACACCGCGACCGGGTCGATGGCGCGGATGTCGTCGATCGTCACGTCCTGCGGCAGCACGTGCACCTCGAATCCGCGGTCGGCGAGATTGTCGATCGTGGCCTGCTTCACTCCGAGGTCGAGCACGGCGAGGTTGCCGATCCGCTCGCCCCGCGCCGCGGTGACCTCGGCCACGGAGACGGAGACCTCGGCCGAGAGGTTTCGCCCGGCCATCTCGGGGGCTTCGCGGACGATCCGCAGCTGCTCGTCGCCGGCGACGCGCGCGGCGTCGCCGGAGAAGATGCCGCCGCGCATGCTGCCGGACGACCGGATGCGGCGGGTCACTGCGCGCGTGTCGATCCCGCTGATCCCCACCACGCCGTCGGCGACCAGTGCGTCATCGAGCGACTGCTCCGCCCGCCAGTTCGACACGACGCGGGAGGGGTCGCGCACGATGTAGCCGGACACCCAGATGCGGCGGGACTCGGGGTCTTCGGTGTTCATGCCGGTGTTGCCGATGTGGGGCGCGGTCTGCAGCACGATCTGACCGGCGTACGACGGATCGGTGAGCGTCTCCTGATAGCCGGTCATCCCGGTGGCGAAGACGACCTCGCCGAGCGTGGTGCCCTGCGCGCCGTACGCGCGGCCGGGGAAGCGCGTGCCGTCCTCGAGGACGAGCACGGCGGGTTCGGTGGAAAGGGGGGTCATGCGTCGGATCCTGTCGGAAGGAGCGGGCGGATGGCATCGGCGAGAGAGCGCGCAGACGCATCCTGCGGACGGAGAAAGGTGTCGACGACGGTGTCGTCGTCGATGCGCCACGACACGCGGACGAGGCCGTCTCGCTCGACCACGCGGTCGATCGCGACGGTCGCCAGCGCCGCGTCGACGAGGCGGCCGGCGGGCAGCAGCATCCGCGGCTGTCCGGGGAGATCGAGCGCGACTCCGGCGTCGGTGACGATGATCTCCGCGCGCGAGCGGAAACCGAGGCCGCGGATCGCGAGGCGCTCGAGGGGCTGATCGTGCCGGGTGGTGGCGACGTAGAGCCCCGGGAACCGGGCGAGCTCGCGCGCCCCGGAGGGCAGCTCGCCGACCGGAGCGGGAAGACCTGCATCACGGCGCACCCGCCGCATCCACGCCCACGTGAGGACGCCGAGCAGCACGACGGCGACGCCGATCATGAGCAGGAGCGCGCCCTCGCGGCTCATGCGTGCACCCCCGGGGTCGCAGCGAGCACGCCGTCGGCGACCGTGGGGACCCCTCGGAAGAAGGTCCAGCGCACCTCGCCCGGGAGCTCCCGCCCGAGATAGGGCGAGTTGCGGCTGCGGCCGCGGAGGTCACCGGTGCCGAAGGTGCGCACGGGGCGCGGGTCGTAGAGGGTGAGCGACGCGGGCTCACCGGCGGTGAGCCCGGTGCCGGCGGCCGCCAGCCGTCCGATGCGGGCCGGCGTGCGCGACATCACGCGCGCGACATCGGCCCACGTGAGGAGCCCCGTGTCGACCATGGCCTGCTGCACGACGCGGACGGCGCTCTCCAGCCCCACCATGCCGTTGGCGGCGGCCGACCACTCGCTGGCCTTCGCCTCCGCCGGGTGGGGGGCGTGGTCGGTGGCGACGATGTCGATCGTGCCGTCGGCGAGGCCCTCGCGGACCGCCCTCACGTCCTCGTCCCGGCGCAGCGGCGGGTTGACCTTGTACCGGGCGTCGTACCCGCGGACGAGCTCGTCGGTGAGGAGCAGGTGGTGCGGGGTGACCTCCGCGGTGACGTCGACGCCGCGTCTTTTCGCCCAGCGGATGATGTCGACCGAGCCGGCGGTCGAGAGATGGCAGACGTGCAGGCGCGATCCGACGTGCTGGGCCAGCAGCACGTCGCGCGCGATGATCGACTCCTCGGCGACCGCGGGCCATCCCGCGAGCCCGAGCTCTGCCGAGACGGCGCCCTCGTTCATCTGGGCGCCCTCGGTCAGACGCGGGTCCTGTGCGTGCTGGGCGACGACGCCGTCGAACGCCTTCACGTACTCCAGCGCCCGCCGCATGATGAGGGGATCCCCCACGCAGAAGCCGTCGTCGCTGAAGACGCGCACGCCCGCGCGGGAGTCGGCCATGGCCCCGAGCTCGGCGAGGCGCTCGCCCCTCTGCCCGACCGTGACGGCACCGATCGGCTGCACGTGGACGTACCCGGCGGCCTCGCCGAGGGCGAGCTCCTGCTCGACCACGCCGGCGGTGTCGGCCACGGGTGACGTGTTCGGCATCGCGAAGACCGTCGTATAGCCGCCGGCTGCGGCTGCTCGCGAGCCGGTGAGGACGGTCTCGGATGCCTCGTAGCCGGGCTCGCGCAGGTGCGTGTGCAGGTCGACGAGGCCGGGCAGGGCGATCAGCCCGTCCGCGTCGACGGTCGTGGCGCCGGCGCGGGTCAGCCCGGTGCCGACGTCGGAGATGCGCCCGTCCTCGATCACGATGTCTGCCGGGTCGCCGCCTTCGAGGCGTGCGCCGCGGAGGACGAAGGTCGCCGTCATCTCTCGTCCTCTTTCTCGCTCGCCGTCCGCTCCCCCGCCAGCAGCAGGTAGAGCACGGCCATCCGCACCGATACGCCGTTCGCGACCTGCTCGAGCACCGTCGAGCGATCGGAATCGGCAGCTTCGGCGGAGATCTCCAGCCCCCGGTTCATCGGGCCGGGGTGCAGAACGATGCTACCGGGCGCGAGAGAGTCCAGGCGCCGCGCATCCAGCCCCCATCGACGGGAATACTCCCGTTCAGTGGGGAAATATGCCGCATTCATCCGTTCCAGTTGGATGCGGAGCATCATGAGCGCGTCCGGCGCCTCGGCCAGGGCGTCATCGAGGTCGTAGCGCACCTCGACTGGCCACGCGGTCATGTCCTGCGGCACGAGCGTCGGCGGCGCGACGAGCGTCACGCGGGCGCCGAGGGTGTGCAAAAGCCACACGTTAGAGCGCGCGACGCGCGAGTGCAGGACGTCGCCGACGATGGTGACCCGCAGGCCCGCCAGGTCGCGTCCGCGACTGTCGCCCCCGAAGAACCGCTTGCGGATCGTGAAGGCGTCCAGGAGCGCCTGGGTGGGATGCTCGTGGGTGCCGTCTCCGGCGTTCACGACCCCCGCGCTGATCCACCCGCTGGTCGCGAGCGTGCGCGGCGCTCCGGACGCACCGTGCCGGATGACGACGGCGTCTGCTCCCATGGCCTGCAAGGTCTGGGCGGTGTCCTGGAGCGACTCGCCCTTGGAGACGCTGGAGCCTTTCGCCGAGAAGTTGATGACGTCGGCCGAGAGGCGCTTCGCGGCGGCTTCGAAGGAGATCCGGGTGCGGGTGGAGTCTTCGAAGAAGAGGTTCACGACGGTTCGGCCGCGCAGCGTCGGGAGCTTGCGCACCTCGCGCTGTTGCGTGTCGGACATGTCCTCCGCGACGTCGAGGATGCGCAGGGCGTCGTCGCGGCCGAGCGACTGGGTGTCGAGCAGGTGCTGCATCCGTCAGCGCCCCTCGATCGTGACGGCCTCTGCGCCGTCGGTCTCGGCCAGGCGCACGAAGACGCGCTCGTCGCGGGCGCTGGGGAGGTTCTTGCCGACGAAGTCGGGCCGGATCGGCAGCTCCCGGTGCCCTCGGTCCACGAGGGCCGCCAGTCGCACGGCGGCCGGTCGCCCGATGTCTTGCAGCGCGTCCAGGGCGGCGCGGATCGTGCGCCCGGAGAAGAGCACGTCGTCGACGAGGACGACGGTCTTGCCGTCGATGCCGCCCGGCGGGATGGCGGTGGGCTGCGGGGCGCGCGTGGGGTTTCGGTGCAGGTCGTCGCGGTACATCGTGACGTCGATCGCCCCGACCGGCACCGGTGCGCCGGAGAAATCGCTCACGAGCGAGCCGATACGTTCGGCGAGCGTGACGCCGCGGGTCGGGATTCCGAGGAGCACGAGATCGTCCGGTCCTCGGTTGGACTCCAGGATCTCGTGGGAGATCCGAGTCAGTGCGCGGGCGATGTCGGCATCGTGCAGCACGGTGCGCGTGGTCATCCGCCGCTCCCTTCTCCGCCTCACGGGACGGTGTTAAAGGTTGCTGGGTTGCTCCCCCACCCTATCGCCTCCACCGGTCGCAGGAGCGTTACGGCGCGTCCGGCGCGAGCGGCGGCGACCCGCCTGGCACCCTGGTGACGTGCCGAATGCACGGGAACCCGAGGGCGCGGCGGCGTCGGGGCGAGGCCCGGCCGTGACGGCGCCCGTCGGTTCCGACGAGTACGGGCGCGGGATCTCGTTCTTCGACGCCGTCTACGGGTTCGCGATCACGCTGCTCATCGCGAACGTCGACCCGCCGTCGGCCGAGGAGTGGACGAGCATCCCGGCGCTCGCGTCGTCGGGGCTCGGCACGCAGCTGCTGGGCCTAGCGCTCAGCTTCACGGTGATCGCCGTGTTCTGGCGAGTGAACGTGCAGATGATGCGGATGCTGCGCGGCATCGATGGCCCGACGGTCGCTGCGAACCTCGTCGCGGTGGGAATGATCCTGCTCATCCCGTTCACGACGCAGGGGATCAGCGATCCGCAGTCCAACGACCTTCCGCTTCCGACGGCGTTGTACGCCCTCAACATCGCGCTGGCCGCGCTCGCGCAGACCGCCGTGGCGCAGATCGGTCGCGCGCGGGGCCTCGAGCGCAGCCCGACGACCGCCCGCGAGAACCGGCGCAGCGTACTGGGGGCGCTCGCGACCCCCGCTGTCTTCCTCGCCTCAGTGCCGGTCGCACTTCTCGCCGGCGCCGAACCGGCCAAGTGGACGTGGGCGGGTCTTCTCGTTCTCGGCCCGCTGTGGGCGCGCCTGCTCGCGAGACGCTGAACCGCCCTGATGTTCGCACGGGCGTGGTGTTCTCACCGCGAATCCACGCTTCCGCGCCCGAACCCACGCGCCCGTGCCGCGCCGGAGCGTGGGTTCACGCATGCATGCGTGGGTTCGGCGCCGGGGCCGCGGATCGGGGCCAGGGCGCGCGTCAGGCGGCGGGGGAAGCAGCGGCGGGCGCGGGGGCCTGCGACGAGCGGATGGGGTGCCCCTGCGTTGTCAGGCACTTCCCCGACGTGAGGTCCCATTTCCAGTCGTGGAGACTGCACGTGAGCACGCCGTCCTCGATCTTGCCGGTCTTGGACAGATCGGCGCGCAGGTGCGGGCAGCGTCGCTGCACGATCCAGGCGTCCAGCTGCACGTCTTCGGAGACGTCCGACTGCTCGGCGTACCAGTTCTCGACGTACTCGATGCGGTCCCGCGACAGACACTTGAGGAAGGTCGTGAGGAATTCGTTGAACTTGCCGCTTCGACCGACCTCGAACTGCATCGACAGGAAGATGGAGTTCGACCAGTCGACCTCACCGTCGCGGATGTTGGTGGAGACGAGGTCGGCGGGGATCGTGTACCAGTAGATGCAGTCCTCGCCCGCGTACTCGCGCACCTTGGCCTTGGGGAAGTCCACGACCATGTCGAGATGGCCGATGCGGAAGCGGACGTTGCCGCCCACGCCGTTGCGGATGGTGCGCGCGCGCCGCAGGAGCGGCTCCCACCACTCCTTGATCGCCGCCAGCATCTCCGCCGGCGGCAGCACGGCCGCACGCGAGGCCTCTTCGGCGCGGATCTCGTCCTGCCGGGAGTCGCGCTGCTCGGCGAGGTAGTTCCACTTGTCGCCGAAGATCCGCTCGATCTCGGCATCGGTGAAGAGGGTCTGGGTGACGGTGAGCTCGCCGTCGTTGACGTCGACCTGCGTCCCCGGCAGGAAGAGGTGACCCTTCTGCTGGGGCCGGATCTCGGCCATGTGGTCGAGGAACTGCCGCTGATCGGTGAAGATCGCGTCATCGTGCTCGCCCCATCCGTTGTAGCGGAAGAGCTCCTGACGCAGGAACATCGGCGGCCCCGCCATCGGGAAGACATGCTCGGCGTCGACCTTCTCGATGTAGTACATCGCACGCTTGTTCTGCGCGTCGCGCTTGAGCTTGGCGAAATTCTGCTTGGCCTCGGAGGGAAGGTCGTAGACCATCGGCCACCAGATCGCGCCCGACACCTGCGTGAAGTACGCCTCGGGCTTGCTGAAGTTCAGCAGCTTGTCGAGGTCGAGCGGATGCGAGTCGTTCTGGTTCAGGATGCTGGCGGTGCCGTCGTCCACGCTCAGCGACGAGTCGCCGATGGGTCCGTCGCTCGGGGCGCGCAACGGCGTCACCATGAGCTTCAGGTCGCCGAATTCCAGCGGGACGCCGGCCTGGGTGTAGATGATGTTCTCGTACCCGAGCGCGCGGAGGTCCCGCTCCAGATCGTCGGTCGGGTAGTCCGGCAGGAGCACGCGGATGTCCTTCGGCACGTACTTCTGCATGAGGGCGGGGTCGAAGTGGTCGCGGTGCCGGTGCGAGACGTACAGGAAGTCCGCCTTGCCGAACCGCTCCCACTCCAGTGCCCGGTTGTCGGGGAACGGGAACCACGAGCCGAAGAACGTCGGACCGATCACCGGGTCGCACAGGATGCTGCCGCCGGCGGTTTCGATGAACATCCCGGCATGGCCGAGACCCGTGATCCGCATGTCACTCCCCTGTCGTGTGGAACCGCTCCAGCTTACGTGGGCTGCGTCTGAGCATCCGGTGGACGACCCGCAGGGCGTCAGTCCTCGAGCAGCCCCCGGATGTCGTCGGCTGTCACGTCGCCCGCGAACAGCGCGTCGTCGTCCATGACCGCATCGAACAGGCGCGCCTTGCGCTGCTGCAGCGCGAGCACCTTCTCCTCGATGGTGCCCGCCGCCACCAGGCGGTACACGAAGACGCTGCGATGCTGACCGATACGGTGCGTACGATCGACCGCCTGCGCCTCGGCCGCGGGGTTCCACCAGGGGTCCAGCAGGAAGACGTAGTCGGCCTCGACGAGCGTGAGACCGAACCCGCCTGCCTTGAGACTGATAAGGAACACCGGCGCGTCGCCCTCGCGGAACTCCTTCACGACATCGCCGCGCCGGCGCGTCGACCCGTCCAGGTACGCGCTGCCGATGCCGGCGGCCTCGAGGCGGGCCGCGGCGAGGGAGAGGAAGGACGTGAACTGGCTGAAGACGAGGGCTCGGTGCCCCTCCGCGGTCAGCTCGCGCAGGTGGTCCACGAGGGCGTCGAGCTTGCTCGAGCCCAGACGCGCGTCATCCGGGTCGATGAGCCCCGGTGCGAGAGCGAGAAGACGAAGCAGAGTGAGCGAGCGGAAGACGATGAACCGGTTCCGGTCGAGGTCGTCGAGGAGCCCGAGCACCTTCTGCCGTTCGCGCTGCAGCACCGTGTCGTACCGGTCCCGGTGCGCGGGCGACAGCTCGATGCGCAGGTCCTGCTCCTGCTTGGACGGCAGGTCGGGCGTCACCAGCTCCTTCGTCCGACGCAGCAGCAGAGGGCGGATGCGGCGGCGAAGGCGCGACAGCCGCGCCGCGCGGTAGCTCTCCGCCTCCGCCTCGTCGGGGATCCGCCCCTTCTCGATCGGTTGGACGTATTCCTCGCGGAACCGGCGCGCGGACGGGAGCAGCCCGGGCGCCGTCAGCGACAGCAGGGCCCAGAGGTCGGTCAGGCTGTTCTCCAGCGGCGTTCCGGTCACGGCGTAGGTGACGTCGCGGGGAAGCGCCTGCACTGCGCGATGGAGCTTCGTGGCGGGGTTCTTGACGAACTGCGCCTCGTCCAGCACGACGCCGGCCCAGCCGATGCCGGCGAACTCGGCCTCGTCGAGACGGAGGAGAGCGTAGGAGGACACGACGACGTCGGCTCCGGCCACCGCCTCCGTCAGCGCCTGCCCCCGCTTGCGGCTCGTCGCGTCGACGGTGCGGACGACAAGGTCCGGAGCGAACCGCGCCGCCTCTGCCGCCCACCCGGGGACGACCGAGGTGGGGGCCAGGACGAGGAAGGGCCGGTGCTCTCCCGCGGTGCGTGCGTGCACGAGAAGGGCGAGGATCTGCAGTGTCTTGCCGAGCCCCATGTCGTCGGCGAGGATCCCGCCGAGCCGGTGGGCCCAGAGGAACGCCAGCCAGGAGAACCCGGCCCGCTGATACGGGCGGAGCTGTGCCCGGAGGCCGGCGGGAGGCTCGACGGCCGGGGTCGCCTCGACGTTGCGCAGTCCCTCGGCGAGGGCCCGCCACGCGACAGCGGGCTCGGCGACATCCGCGAGGTCCTCGAAATCCGCCCACAACGCCGTCTGCGCGCGGCGGATGCGCACACCCGTCTCCCACTCTCCCAGCTCGGCGGCCTCGGCGAGCAGGTCGCGCAGGTTGCTCAGCGCGGGGTGGGCCAGCGAGAAGTAGGCGCCGTCGGCGAGCATCATGCGCCGTCGGCCGCGCGTCAGCGCCGACAGCATCGGGGCCAGCGGGATGGATCGGCCGTCGATGCGCACGATCACGCCGAGGTCGAACCAGTCGGGATCGGCTGTCTCGACGGTGCGCACGGTGATCTCCGGAGCGCCCGCCAGACGATGGTAGGCCGGGGCCTCGCCCGTGCTCTCGACGCGGAGCCCGTCGACCGCGGCGAGGGCGGGGACGACGACGGTGGCGATCTCTGCCGCGTCGGCTCCGTGCCATGTCCCCGTCGCCGCGAAGGGCAGTTCGGTCGCCGCCGACCAGGTGCGCTGCACACCGGCGCGCAAGGGCGCCTCGGCGTCGACGTCGCGGTCGGGGTGCGGCGGAGCATCGAACGCGATCGGCGCGAGCCCGGCGTAGACCCACACGAGCGAGAGGGAGAGCGTATGCCCGGGACGATGGACGACGCCCACGCGCAGCGTCGGCGGTGCGGATGTCGGCAGGGCGAGCCCCGCGGCCGCGTGGACCGTGGTGCGGCGGCGAAGGACGGGAAGCCCGTCCCGCTCGAAATCGCCGCGCTCCGCCGCCGCGACGAGCACGCCGTCAGGGCTGGCGAGGAGAGCGGCCACGTGCTCGTCGAGGTCGGCGGGGGCCAGCGTGAGCCGGATCGGGGCGGAGCCGAGCGTGAACGCGAAGACGCCCGTGCGCCCGAGGGCCCTCACCGCCGAGGGGTCGACGTCCTCCCCGTCGATGACGACGCGAGCGCGCAGGCGCAACGCGCCGTCGGGGGCGGGCACGACGGCGACACCCGCCTCGGCGGCAGCGGCGAGGCGCACGGTCTGGTCATCGCGTGCCGTCACCAGTGGGATGCCCAAGGGGGCGGCGTCGGCCAGGTGCGTCCACAGCAACCGCGGCGCCGCACCCAGGCGCAGCCACTCGATCCCGGTCGGGAAGATGGCGCCCGTGGAGCGGTCCCGCAGCAGCCCCTCCAACTCGGCGAACCAGCGTGAGCGCTCGGCGCCGAAGCGCGCCGGGCTCCTGCGCACGTCGTCCCAGTCGGCATCTCCTTTGATCCACGTGCCGCGGGCACCCCGCGTCAGCGGTCGCGCCACCAGCGACAGGTCGTCCTGCCGGCGCGCGAGCATCCGGGGATCGACGGGTTCGACGGCCCGCGCCCCCCAGTGCGCGGGGTCGTAGGGCGCCCGCTGCCGCAGCTCGAGGGCGAGGGCGAGCGGCGCGACCTCTGCGGCGTCGGCCGGGCGCACGAGGTCTCGCCACGACGGAGGGACCTGCTCGCTCACGTGTTCACCCCCGCGAGCCGAGGTCAGGACGCGCGCGCGATCCGACCCAGCACGCCGTGGACGAAGGCGCCGGAGTCGTCGGTGGAGAACTCCTTCGCCAGTTCCACCGCCTCGTCGATCGCGACCGCCGTGGGGACGTCGTCGTTGTAAAGGATCTCCCACGCGCCGATGCGCAGCAGCGCGCGGTCGACCGCCGGCATCCGGGCCAGAGTCCAGTCCTTCGAGAAGGTCGTGATCTGTTCGTCGAGCATTTCGCGATGGTCGATCACGCCGTCGACGATCTCGCGCGCGTACAGCCAGGATGCGGCCCGGGCCGGTTCGCTGGCGGCGCGCTGCGCCTCGGCGGCCAGCGCGGCTGAGAGGTCTTCTCCCCGCACGTCGGCGGAGAAGAGGATATCGAGGGCGCGCTTACGCGCCTTCGTACGGGCACTCATGGAACGAACGCGCCGAGATCAGTTGACGCGGCCGAGGTAGTCGCCGGTGCGGGTGTCGACCTTGACCTTCGTGCCGGTCTCGAGGAACAGCGGCACCTGGATCTCGTAGCCGGTCTGCACCGTGGCCGGCTTCGTGCCCGCCGACGAACGATCGCCCTGCAGTCCGGGCTCGGTGTAGGTGATCTCCAGGACCACGGATGCCGGGAGCTCGACGTAGAGGGGGTTGCCGTCATGCAGCGCGATCTGCACCTGCTGGTTCTCGAGCAGGAAGTTGGCGGCGTCGCCGACGGTGGCGGCCGGGACGTTGAGCTGGTCGTAGTCGTCGACGTCCATGAAGACGAAGTTGTCGCCGTCGTTGTACAGGTAGGTGAAGTCTCGTCGGTCGACGTTCTGGATGTCGATCTTCGCGCCGGCGTTGTACGTGCGATCCACCGTCTTGCCCGACACGACGTTCTTCAGCTTCGTCCGCACGAACGCGCCGCCCTTGCCGGGCTTGACGTGCTGGAACTCGATGACGTTCCACAGCTGTCCGTCGATGCTGAGGACGACGCCGTTCTTGATGTCTGCGGTGGAAGCCATGGGAAGGAGGGATCCGATCGTGTGGGAGGGGGCCGGATGCGGCCGACGAGTCATTCTACGGGATGCGCTGTCGCACCCCGCGGCGGATCAGCCGTCGGCGCGGCCGGTGATGACGTCGAGAAGAAGGCCCACGGCCCTCGCGTATCCGGCGACCCCTTCGCCCACCACGTGCACCGCGGCGATGTCGGCGATGTAGGAGTGCTGACGGAAGGGCTCGCGCGCTGAGAGGTCGGAGATGTGCACTTCGGCAATCGGGAGGGAGACGGCAGAGAGCGCATCGCGGAGGGCGACGGAGGTGTGGGTGTATCCGCCGGCGTTGATGACGATGCCGCTGCAGTCCTCGCGGGCATCGTGGATCGCGTCGATGAGGGCACCCTCGTGGTTGCTCTGCACGGCGCGCACCTCGAACCCGCGGCCGGCGGCGGCCTCGGCCGTGAGGCGCTCGACGTCGGCGAGGGTGGCCGTGCCGTAGATCTCGGGTTCGCGAGTGCCGAGGAGGTTCAGATTCGGCCCGTTGACGAGGAGCAGACGGCGCGGCGGGCTCATGCGCCGACCGCCGCGGGGAGGTGCGCGACGACGCGGTCGGCGCGCGTGTAGACGTTGAGCGTCGCGCCGCGCGAGAAGCCGATGAGGCTCACGCCGCGCGCATCCGCGAGATCGACGGCCAGCGACGAGGGCGCCGACACCGCCGCGAGCATGGGGATCCCCGCCATCGCCGCCTTCTGCACGAGCTCGAAGCTCGCGCGGCCCGATACCTGCAGCACGACGCCGGTCAGCGGCAGGCGGTCGTTCAGCACCGCCCAGCCGACGACCTTGTCCACGGCGTTGTGACGACCGACGTCTTCGCGGAGGACCAGGAGCTCGCCGGTCGCGGCGTCGAACAGGGCGGCCGCGTGGAGTCCCCCCGTCTTGTCGAAGACGGCCTGCCCCTCCCGCAGGCGAGCGGGGAGGGCGGCCAGCGCGTCCAGGGCGATCGTCATGGGGTCGAGCGACGGATCGAACGCCGACACCGTCTCCACCGCCTCGATCGACGCCTTGCCGCACACGCCGCACGAGCTCGTCGTGTAGAACGAGCGGGCGAGATCGGGATCGGGCGGTCGCACGCCGGCAGCGAGGGTGACATCGAGCACGTTGTACGTGTTGTCCTCCCCGCCGGTGCCGGGGCCGCCGCAGTGGATCGCGCCGGCGAACTCCCCCGCGGCGCGCACGACGCCCTCGGACACGAGGAAACCGGCTGCGAGCTCGACATCGGAGCCCGGCGTGCGCATCGTCACGGCGAGGGGCGAGCCGCCGACGCGGATCTCGAGCGGTTCCTCGACGGCGAGGGTGTCGGGGCGGCGGCGCTCCCCGCCCTCGACCGACAGCGTGAGCACGGGCTTCCGCGCGGTGATACGACCCATGTCGCCCTCCTTGCCTCGCCCCGATGCTAGCCGCCGTTGCGCGAGGGGTCGCGACACGCGGCGCCTCCGTGGTCGTGCACCGCGTGTCGCGACCCCTCGCGTAGCCTGGCGGCGTGGGTGGCGCGGGAGGGGCGGATGCGGCGGCCCTCATCCTCGCGGGAGGACGCGGGAGCCGGATGGGTGGCGTCGACAAGGCCGCTCTCACGCTCGCGGGCACGACGCTCCTGGAACGCGCGGTGCACGCGGCGCGCGCGGCGGGAGTGACCGAGGTCGTCGTGGCGGGAGCCGCGCGGCCCGAGGTCTCCGACATCCGTTGGGTGCGCGAGGAGCCGGCGCACGGCGGCCCCGCGGCGGGCATCGCCGCGGGGATCGCCGGCATCCGCGCGCCGTGGACGCTGATCCTCGCGGTCGACCTGCGAGAGCCCGGCGCGGTCGCATCGACGCTGTTCGGGACGCTGGATCGGGCCGCCCCCGGAGACGGCGGCGTCCTGGTGGATGCATCCGGGGCCCCGCAGTGGCTTGCCGGTCTCTACCGAACGCGAGCCGTCGGCCGCCGTGCGACGGCGCTCGGCGACGCCGTGGCCGGAGGGTCGGTGCGCGCTCTCCTGGACGGGATGTCGCTCGCGCGCATCCCCGCGCCGGACGTGACCGGCGACATCGACACGTGGGATCATCTGCGCGAGGCTCGCGCCGGAATCGGCGCCCCCGGAAGGAGCGACATGTCCGATCGCACACTGCCGCCCGAGGCGCTCGACGCGTGGGCGGCTGCTCTCCGAGAGCGCTTCGGCCTCTCCCCCGACGACCTGCCGGTCGCGCTGATCCTGGATCTCGCGCGTGACGTCGCCACCGGCGTCGCCCGCCCGGCCGCCCCGTTCAGCGCGTTCGTGGCGGGGCTCGTCGCGGGCCGCTCCGGCGGCTCACCCGACCGCGTGCGCGAGGTGATCGGCGAGATCACCGCGTTGGCGGACGGATGGCACGAACGCTGAGCGTCGGAGGACGTCAGGCGCGCACCGGCTCCAGTCGCACCACGACCGACTTCGAGGTGGGCGTGCCGCTTCCTTCGGCGACCGAGTCGAGCGGGACGAGGACGTTGGTCTCGGGGTAGTACGCCGCGGCGTTCCCGCGCGGCGTGTCGTACGCGATGGTGCGGTAGCGGGGCGCCCGGCGCTCTTCGACCCGCCCGTCGGGGCCGGTCCATTCCGACACCAGGTCGACGAGATCGCCCTCGGCCAGACCGTGTGCGGCGAGGTCGTCGGCGTTCACGAAGACGACGCGACGCCCGCCGTGCACGCCGCGGTAGCGGTCGTCCTTGCCGTAGATCGTCGTGTTGTACTGATCGTGCGACCGGAGCGTCTGCAGCAGCAACCGCCCCTCGGGGATGTGCGGGTACTGCAGCGCGTTCGCTGTGAAGTGGGCGAGGCCGTCGGGAGTGGCGAACGTGCGATCGTCGCGCGGGCCGTTGGGAAGGACGAAGGTCCGTCCCTTCGCGATCCGCTCCTCGAAGCCGTCGAAACCCGGCACGACGCGGGAGATGTGCGACCGGATCAGCCGGTAGTCCTCCTCCAGCGCCGCCCAGTCGGCGACCGGGACGTTGGGCGAATCGGCCACGTCGGCGAAGATCAGCGCGCACAGCCGGGCGATGATCGCCGGCTCGGACAGGAGGTCGTCCGACGGCGGTGCGAGACGGCCGCGCGACGCGTGCACAGCGCTCATCGAATCCTCGACCGTCACCCGCTGCTCACCGCCGCCCCGGCGGTCGCGGTCGGTGCGCCCCAGGGTCGGGAGGATGACGGCGCAGCGCCCGGGAACCGCGTGCGAGCGATTGAGCTTGGTGGACACCTGCACCGTGAGGTCGACGGTGCGAAGCGCGGCCTCTGTGACCTCGGTGTCGGGCGCCGCGCTGACGAAATTGCCGCCCATCGCCATGAAGACCCGGGCCCGGCCGTCGCGCATCGCACGGATGGCCTCGACGGTGTCGTAGCCGTGGGCGCGGGGCGCGAGGAAGTCGAACTCGGCGTCGAGGGCCTCGAGGAATCCCTCGTGCGGCTTCTCGTAGATCCCCATCGTGCGGTCGCCCTGCACGTTGGAGTGACCGCGCACGGGACAGAGTCCCGCCCCGGGGCGGCCGAGATTCCCCTGGAGGAGCAGGAGGTTGACGACGTCTCGGAGCGTCGGGACGGAGTGTCGATGCTGGGTGAGCCCCATCGCCCAGCAGACGATCGTCGACGACGACGTGCGCACCAGCTCACCGAGGCGGTGGAGTTCGGCGACCGGGATGCCGCTGGCCTGCTCGAGCTCCGTCCACTCGACGCCGCGCATGGCCTCGCGGTACGCCTCGAAGCCGGTCGTATACCGCTCGATGAACGGGGTGTCGAGCACGCTCCCGGATGCCTCGTCCACTTCGAGCAGGTGCTTCCCGAGCGCCTGGAACAGCGCCTGGTCGCCGCCGAGGCGGATCTGCACGAAGTCGTCGGCGATCGGGGTGCCGCCCAGCAGCACACCGGCCGGCGTCTGCGGGTTCTGGAAGCGCAGCAGGCCGGCTTCGGGAAGAGGGTTCACGGCGATGATGCGCGCGCCGTTGTTCTTGGCCTTCTCCAGTGCCGACAGCATCCGCGGGTGATTGGTTCCCGGGTTCTGACCGGCCACGATGAGCAGGTCGGCGGAGTGGATGTCGTCGAGCGAGACCGTGCCCTTGCCGATGCCGATCGTCTCCACGAGGGCGGTGCCGCTGGACTCGTGGCACATGTTGGAGCAGTCGGGGAGGTTGTTGGTCCCGAGGCCGCGGACGAGGAGCTGGTAGAGGAAGGCGGCCTCGTTCGAGGTTCGACCGGAGGTGTAGAAGATGGCCTCGTTCGGGTCGTCGAGGCTCCGGAGGGCGTCGGCGACGACGCCGAGGGCTTCGTCCCACGAAGCCGGTCGGTAGTGCGTCGCCCCGTCGTCGAGGATCATCGGATGCGTGAGGCGGCCCTGCTGCCCGAGCCACCAGTCGTCGTGCTCGGCGAGCTCGGCCACGGAGTGCGCCGCGAAGAACGCCGGGTCCACGCGCCGCACCGTCGCCTCCTCGGCGACGGCCTTCGCGCCGTTCTCGCAGAACTCGGCGATGTGTCGCTTGTCCTCCTCGGGCCACGCGCACCCGGGGCAGTCGAAGCCGTCCTTCTGGTTGACGCGCAGGAGGGTGCGAGCGCTTCGAGCGACCCCCATCTGCTCGACGGAGATCTGCAGGGCGTGGAGCACGGCGGGCACCCCGACGGCGACGGACTTCTTGTCCGAGACGTGGACGGCTGACTCGTCGATGTCCCTCGTGGGGGCTTTCTTCGCCATATGCGCGAGCCTATTCCACGGGGCGATGACCTGCAGGCAGGCTGTAGCGAGCCGCGATTACCCCGCGACCTCCTGGTAGGCCGCGAACAGCAGCGACTCGTCCGGCGCCTGCAGGACGGTGGGACGAGCGATGTCATCGAGGACGATGAAGCGCAGCATCCCGCCGCGGCTCTTCTTGTCGCGCTGCATCGTGGCCAGGAGCTGCGGCCACGCGCCGGCGCGGTAGGTCACCGGAAGACCGAGCGTTCCGAGGATGTCGCGGTGCCGCTGCACGGCAGCGTCGGACAGGCGACCGGCCAGCCGCGAAAGCTCCGCCGCGAACACCATCCCGATCGAGATCGCCGCCCCGTGGCGCCACCGGTAGCGCTCGGCGTGCTCGATCGCGTGCCCGAGCGTGTGGCCGTAGTTGAGCACTTCGCGAAGCCCTGCCTCGCGGAGGTCCTCCCCCACGACTCGGGCCTTCATGTCGATCGCGAGTTCCATGGTCCGCCGGAAGGCGTCGCTGCGGGGGTCGACCGCGGCGATGGGGTCGGCCTCGATGAGATCGAGGATCTCGGGGTGCCAGATGAACCCGGCCTTGACGACCTCGGCGTAGCCGGCGACGCGCTCGTTCGGCGACAGCGACGCGAGAAGGTCGAGGTCGCACACCACCGCGCGGGGCGGCCAGAACGCGCCCACGAGGTTCTTCCCCTCGGCGGTGTTGATGCCGGTCTTCCCGCCCACGGCCGCGTCCACCATGCCCAGGACGGTCGTCGGCACCTGCACGAGCGCGACGCCGCGCAGCCAGGTGGCCGCGACGAATCCGGCCAGATCGGTCACCGCGCCGCCGCCGAAGCCGATCACCGCGTCCGTGCGCGTGAAGTCGGCCTGCCCGAGGATCTGCCAGCAGAACGCCGCGACCTCGACGCGCTTGCCCTGCTCGGCATCCGGGATCTCGGCCAGCAGCACGTCGCGATCGACGAGGAGACGCTGACGGAGGCTCTCCGCACGCTCGGCGAGCGTCGGCGGATGGATGATCAGCACCTTGCGGGCCGCGGCGGGAAGCGCGTCGCCGAGGTCGGCGAGGATGCCCGACCCCACCGTCACGTCGTACGGGGCGTCGCCGGCGACGGCGATGGTGGTCGTGGTCATGCGCTCCTCGATCCGGGAGGGGAGGTGGACCGTGCCCACGCGGCGACGGCTTCGACGATGGTGTGAAGGGGCCCGGACGAGGTGTCGAACGTCACGTCGGCGACCTCTTCGTACAGGGGACGGCGGGCGGCATAGATCTCCTGCCAGCGCGCGACGGTGTCGCCCGAGGCCAGGAGCGGGCGGGAGCCGTCTCGGATGCGGCCCGCGATGACGCTGGGCGACACGGTGAGCAGCGCCACGCGGCATCCGGCGAGCTCGGCGCGGGTGTCGGCGTCGAGCACCGCTCCGCCGCCGAGCGAGACGACTCCGCCCGTGCTCAACGCCTCGTGGACCGCGTCGCGCTCGAGCCGGCGGAAGCCTTCCTCACCGACAGTGGCGAACAGAGTCGGGATCGGACCGTGGGTGCGGGCGATGAGCGCGTCGGTGTCGGTGAAGGGCACCCGGAGCCGCTTGGCCGCACGGCGCCCGATGCTGGTCTTCCCCGCCCCCATCGGGCCGACGAGGGCGATCGTGTCAGGAGAGGCCATCGGATGCGGCGAGACTCGGGTCGCTCTCCGATGCCGTTCGCAGTGTCCCGGCGATCGCGTCGAGGTACGACAGCAGGTTGCGCCGGGTCTCGCCGACGCTGTCCCCGCCGAACTTCTCCAAGACCGCCTCTGCCAGCACGATCGCGGTCATGGCCTCGGCCACGACACCCGCGGCCGGCACCGCGCACACGTCGGAACGCTGATGGTGCGCGGAGGCCGTCTCGCCGGTCGCCACGTCGATCGTGCGGAGGGCGTGCGGCACGGTGGCGATCGGCTTCATGCCCGCGCGCAGGCGGAGCACGGTACCGGTGGACATGCCCCCCTCGGTGCCGCCGGCTCGGTCGGTCGCGCGGGCGATGCCGCCATCGGTGGCGAAGAGCTCGTCATGCGCCTCCGATCCGCGCCGGGTGGTGGTGACGAATCCGTCTCCCACCTCGACGCCCTTGATCGCCTGGATGCTCATGAGCGCCTGCGCGAGCTTTCCGTCCAGGCGTCGATCCCACTGCACGTGGGAGCCGAGCCCCGGCGGGAGCCCGTAGGCGAGCACCTCGACGACGCCGCCGAGGGTGTCGCCGTCCTTGCGGGCGGCGTCGACCTCGGCCACCATCCGCTCGCTCGTGGCCGGATCGAAGCAGCGAAGAGGGTCGGCGTCGAGGGTGTCGACGTCGTCGGGCGCCGGAAGGGGCGAACCGTCGGGCACGCGCACGGTTCCTATCGAGAGCGTGTGGCTGACGAGGCGGATGCCGAGCTCGCCCAGGAACGCGCGGGCGACGGCGCCGAGCGCCACGCGCGCGGCGGTCTCCCGGGCGCTCGCGCGCTCGAGGATGGGGCGAGCCTCGTCGAAGTCGTACTTCTGCATGCCCACGAGATCGGCGTGGCCTGGGCGCGGCCGGGTCAGGGCGGCACCGCGGCCGCGCGACTTCTCGGTCAGTTCCACGGGCTCGGGGCTCATGACCTCGACCCACTTCGGCCATTCGGTGTTCCCGATGCGCAGCGCGATGGGGCTTCCGATGCTGAGGCCGTGGCGCACCCCCGACGACAGCGTGAGCTCATCCTCTTCGAACTTCATGCGGGACCCGCGCCCGTAGCCCAGCTTGCGGCGGGCCAGGTCGGCGCGGATCGCCGCCGGAGAGATCGGCACACCGGAGGGAAGACCCTCCATGATGGCGACGAGTTCGGGGCCGTGCGATTCGCCGGCCGTGAGCACGCGGAGCATTGCCCTAGTCTCCCACGCCCGCCGGCGGCGCGCGGTCAGGCGTCGAGGGACGCGCGCATGGCGGCGAGGACGACCGGCTCGTCGGGAAGCTCGGCGTCGGCGCGGCCGGCGGCGAAGATCCGCACCTGCAGGAGTGCCTGGTGCAGAAGCATCCCGCGGCCCGAGAGGGCGAGGGCCCCCGCGATCTCCCACTGCGTCGCCAACGGCGTCGGCCAGTCCCCGTACACGACATCGATCAGAAGGCCGCCGGCAGCGGCGAAACCCTCGCCGTACGCTCCGATGTCGGTCCCTCCCGGCAGGGTCGCGATCGTGACATCGACCGCGACGGGCGCGGGGTCGTCGAAGCGGGCGGGAACCACCAGCACCCCGAGCGTCTCGCCGAGGTCGGTGAGCGCCCCCGCCCGCTCGGGCCGGCGCGCCACGACCTCGACGCGGTGCGCGCCCAGCTCCGCCAGCGCCACGAGCGCCGATGTCGCCGTGGCGCCGGCGCCGAGGACTCGGCCGACCCCGACCTGGTCGATACCCTGCTCCCGGATCGCGCGGACGAGCCCGCCGACGTCGGTGTTGAACCCCGTGAGCGTGTCGCTGCCGAGAAGCAGGGTGTTGACGGCCCCGGTGAGGATGGCGGGACGATCGAGCGTCCGCGCGGTCTGCGCGGCGACGGATTTCAGCGGCATCGTCAGCGACAGCCCCCGCCACGAGTCGTCGAGCCCCGCCAGCGCGGCGGCGAATCCTGGTTCGTCGACCCGCTGCCGGCCGTAGGTCCAGTCGAGCCCGAGGGCGCCGTACGCGGCGGCGTGCAGGCGCGGCGACAGGCTGTGGGCGATCGGGTCGCCCCACACCGCGAGACGGGTGCCGGTCAGCATCCGGAGTCGGGGTGGTCTTTGCACCAGTCGACCCACTGGTCAACGGCTTGTTGGTGCTCCGCGGCCGTCGAGGTGAAGACGGTCTCGCCGGTGTCGAGATTGACGGTGACGAAGTAGAGCCACGGGCCGTCTGCCGGATGCATCGCGGCATCGATGGCGAGATCTCCGGGGTTGGAGATCGGTCCGACCGGCAGACCCGGGTGCACGTACGTGTTCCAGGGATTGTCGTCGGCGAGGGCCTCGGCGGACGAGCTGGCGGTGCCGTCGTGGATCTCGTTGTAGCCGTACTGCGCGGTGGAGTCCATCTGCAGCAGCCCGAAGGTCTCCTGGTTGCCGGGCTCCAGACGATTCGCGATGACGCGCGACACCTTGTAGAAGTCCTCCTCCGACCTCGCCTCACGCTGGATGATCGACGCGATGGTGAGGATCCGCTCCCGGTCGGCCTCGGGGACCCCGGCGGTGTCGAGGGACTGCACGGTCCGGGTGACCATCGTCGAGATCACGTCGGAGGCGGTGACGCCCGGATCGAACGTGTAGGTCGCGGGGAACAGCCATCCCTCGAGGGTCGAGGCGGTGACGCCGTAGGCGGCAGGATCGGCCACGGCGGCCTGGAGGTCTTCCAGCGGCATCCCCATCTGCTCGGAGATGCGCTCGACCGACTGCTCGACGGTCAGACCCTCGCGCAGCTGTGTGGTGTTCTCGAGCTTGTTCGCGGGGTTGCGCAGGGCCTCGAGCACCGCGGGCGAGCTCATCTCGAGCTGCAGTCGGTACACGCCGGGCTGGAAGGTGAACGCGACGGAGTTCTCCACCATGTAGTCGTAGAGCGACGTGGGGGTCTTCGTGACGCCCGCGTCATACAGCTTCTGCGAGACGGGACCCCCGGTGTCGCCGGCGGCGATGGTGACCTGCGCCTCGCCGTGGGCGGCACCGGTCTCGAAGTCGTCCACACTGGTCCCGGCGAAGAAGCCCTGGATGCGCTCGCCGTAGGTGTTCCACGCCCACAGGCCCCCGCCCACGACGCCGCCGATCAGGACGAGCACGATGCCGAGCGCGATCCATCCGCCGCTCCGGCGACGACGCGTGGGCTTCGGCGGCGGTGCGCCGACCTCCTCGGCCGTGCGCTCGCCGGTGAAGAGGTCCTCCAGGGTGCCTCCGGCGCCTGACCGCTCCGCCGTGCGCCGTTCCCCGCCGCCCGCTCGCTCCGGCGTGACGCCGGTCGGTGCGGCGCCCCGTGTCCGCGGCGGGGCACCGCTCTCCGCCTGTCGTGGGGCGGCGACGGGCGGCGGGAGCGCCGGTGACTCCGGGCGCGCGGTCTCGGGGGCGGGCGGTTCCTGACGCGCGACGTCCGGGGCGGGCGGTTCCTGGCGCGCGGTCTCGGCGGCGGGTGCATCCGGGCCTGCGGCATCCGGGGTGGGCGGTTCCTGGCGCGCGGCGCGCGCTTCCCGGCGGGAGCTCGGCGCGGGCGTCGGTCCCGTGGGCGAGGAGTCGCCGGCGGACCGGCGGGGATCCGGCAGTTTTCCGTACAGATCCGCGAACGGATCGTCGAACGGAGACGGCTTGTCGGACATGTCAGGCGGGCTCCTGTCCCGGAAGTACCGCGGTTCCAGCCGGGTTGCCGGAACGCTTCTCGACATCGAGGGCCTGCTGAAGGACGACGACGGCGGCGACTTGATCAACAATGCTACGAGACTGGCGGGTGCTCCGCCCAGCCGCGCGCAGCGCCCCGTGGGCCGTGACGGTGCTCAGCCGTTCGTCGACGAGCCGCACCGGCGCCGCGCATGCGTCGGCGAGGGCTGCCGCGAAATCGCGCGCGTCCTGGGTGGAGGGGGTGTCGGCGCCGCTGAGGTTGGTCGGCAGGCCGACGACGATCTCGATCGCCTCGTATTCCGCCGCGAGCTCCCGGATGCGGGCGACGGACGCGTCCGAGCGCGGAACCGTCTCCACCGGCACGGCGAGAAGGCCGTCGGGGTCGCTGCGCGCCACCCCGACGCGCGCCTTTCCCACGTCGATGCCGAGTCGGATGCCGCGACGGATGAGGCTCACTCCCCCGCCGACGCCAGGGCCGCGGACACCGCGTCGAGCGCTGCCGGAAGGGCGGCGACATCCGTGCCCCCACCCTGCGCGACGTCGTCGCGGCCGCCGCCGCCCCCGCCGAGCGCGGCAGCGGCGGCCCTGGCGAGCACACCGGCCTTCGCCCCGGCCGAGCGTGCGCCCTCGTTCGTCGCGATGACGACCGTCGCCCGCTCGCCCAGGACCGCGCCGAGCGCGACGACCGCCGGCCCGTCACCCAGTCGGTCGCGCACCTGCAGCGCGAGGGAGCGCACGTCATCCGCCGAGGAGGCGCTCCCGACGGACTGCGCGACCACACGAAGGCGGCCGACGGATGCCGCGGTGCCGGCGAGCTCCGGGGCGCGGTCGGTCAGCGCACGCGCCTCGTACTGGGCGATGCGCTTCTCGGCGGCTTTGAGGTTCGCCGTCAGCTCGGCGATGCGGGCGGTCAGCTGGTCGCGCGGTGTCTTCAGCGACGACGTCAGTTGCGAGACGATCGCGCGCTCGGCGGCGAGATCGCGGAATGCGTCCAGGCCCACCAGCGCCTCGACGCGGCGGTTCGAGGCGCCGACGGAGGTCTCCCCCACGAGATTGATGAGCCCGATCTCCGCGCTGGAGACGACGTGGGTGCCCGCGCACAGCTCGCGCGACCAGGGTCCGCCGATGTCGACCATGCGCACGGTGTCCCCGTACTTCTCGCCGAACAGCGCCATGGCGCCGAGATCGCGGGCTTCGTCGAGCGCGAGGACGCGCGTGGTGACCTCGAGGTTGTCGCGGACGGCGTTATTGGCGATCTCCTCGATCTCGCTGCGGGTCTCGGGCGACAGGGCCTGACCCCACGAGAAGTCGAAGCGCAGATAGCCCGCGCGGTTGAGCGAACCCGACTGCGTGGCCGACTTTCCCAGAGTGTCGCGGAGTGCCGCGTGTACGAGGTGCGTCGCGGAGTGCGCCTGACGCGCGGCGCGGCGGTTCGCCGCATCCACCACCGACGTGGCCGGCTCGCCGACGGCCACCTCACCCGTGGTCACCTCGACGGTGTGGCTCACGAGGCCCGGTACGGGCTTTTGCACATCCAGCACCTCGAGCTCGTACCCTGGACCCACGATGACGCCCTTGTCGGCGACCTGACCGCCCGACTCGGCGTACAGCGAGGTCTCGGCGAGGATGACCTCGGCGATCTGACCCGCGCGGGCGCGGTCGACGGGCACCCCGTCCACGAGGAGGCCGAGCACGCGCGACGGCGTCTCGAGGTCGGTGTATCCGGTGAAGATCGTCTCGCCGAGCGCGCGGAACTCGCGATACACGCTGTGGTCGGCGATCGCACGCTTGCGCGACTTCGCATCCGCCTTCGCGCGGTCACGCTGCTCGGTCATGAGCGTGTCGAATGCCGCCCTGTCCACGGACAGGCCGGCCTCTTCCGCGATCTCGAGCGTGAGGTCGATCGGGAAGCCGTAGGTGTCGTGCAGCAGGAACGCCTCGGAGCCCGACAGCTCCGACGCTCCCGACTTCTTGGTGTCTTCCACCGCGAGGTCGAGGATCGTCGATCCCGCCGCGAGGGTGCGCAGGAACGTCTCCTCCTCGGCGAAGGCGTACTGCGAGATCCGCTGCCAGTCGGTCTCCACGACCGGGTAGGCGTCCTTCATGGCGTCGCGGGACGCGGAGAACAGCTCGGGGAAGGTCGGACCGTCCACGCCCAGCAGGCGCATCGCGCGGATGCTGCGGCGCATCAGGCGGCGGAGGATGTATCCGCGTCCGTCGTTGGCCGGTGTGACGCCGTCGGAGAGGAGCATCAGCGACGAGCGGACGTGGTCGGCGATCACGCGGAAGCGCACGTCGTCCTCGTGGACCGCGCCGTACTTGCGGCCGGAGAGGTCGACGGCCCGGTCGAGCACCGGACGCACCTGGTCGGTCTCGTACATGTTGTCGACGCCCTGCTTGATGAACGCGACCCGCTCGAGCCCCATGCCGGTGTCGATGTTCTTCGCCGGCAGCTCGCCGATGATGTCGAAGTCGATCTTCGAGCGCACGTTGTTGATCGCGTACTGCATGAAGACGAGGTTCCAGATCTCGGTGAACCGGTTGTCGTCGGCGGCAGGACCACCGTCGCGCCCGTAGGCGGGACCGCGGTCGAAGTAGATCTCGGAACAGGGGCCCGCGGGGCCGGGCTGCCCGGTGGACCAGTAGTTGTCCTCGCGACCCAGCCGCTGGATGCGCTCGACGGGAAGGCCGGCGATCTTCTGCCACAGCGCAGCGGCCTCGTCATCGTCTTCGTACACGGTCACCCACAGGTCGCGCTCGGCGAAGCCGAGACCGCCGTCGGACTCGGACGATGTCAGCAGGTCCCACGCGTAGGTGATGGCGCCTTCCTTGAAGTAGTCGCCGAAAGACCAGTTGCCGAGCATCTGGAAGAACGTGCCGTGCCGTGCCGTGTGGCCGACCTCTTCGATGTCGTTGGTGCGGATGCACTTCTGCACGTCGGCGGCGCGCGGGTACGGCGCCGGCACCACGCCGGTGAGGTACGGGATGAACGGCACCATGCCGGCGACGGTGAACAGCAGCGACGGGTCGTCCGTCACGAGCGAGGCCGACGGGACGATGGTGTGGTCGTTCTTCTCGAAGAAATCGAGGTAGCGCTGGGCGATCTCAGCGGTCTTCATGCGGCGGTCTTTCGCGAGGCGTCGTTCTCCCGCCTCGGCGAGCCGGGGAGGGAGGAAGCGGGTGAGTCAGTCGGTGGTCTGGTCGGATGCGGCGGGAGCGGGAGCGGGGGCGTCGTCGTCGGCGAAACGCGCCTCCTGCTGGCGGTACGCGGCGCCGATGCGATCGGTGAACTCGGTGATGCGGGCGTCGACCAGGGCGAGCACCTCATGGCCGCGCGGGTCCTTGTTCACGAAGTGGGCGATGACGGCGCCGCCGGCGAGGCCCACCACGAACCAGAACAGGCTCTTCACGATCGTCGTTCCTCCGCTCGGGGCCGCGGGCGCGGCATCCCTTCATCGTAGGCGAACCGCCCGTGGGGACGCCGAAGGGCGCCGGGGAAATCCCCGACGCCCTTCGTGTCGTCTGAGCGAGCGAAGCGCGCTTACCGCGCCGCGTCACAGCACCCTTGGCGCTTCGCGCGGTACTACGCGGCGCTTACCGCGCCGCGTAGTACTCGACGACGAGCTGCACGTCACACGTGACGGGCACCTCGGCACGCTTCGGGCGACGGACGAGCCGCGCCTGCAGCTTGTCGAGCTCGACCTCGAGGTACCCCGGAACCGGGGGCAGCACCTCGGCGTGACCGCCGAGCGCGGCGACCTGGAAGGGCTCGAGAGCCTCGCTCTTGGGCTTGACGTGGATGAGCTGACCCGGCTTCACGCGGAACGACGGGCGGTCGACGAGCTGGCCGTCGACGAGGATGTGGCGGTGCACCACGAGCTGGCGCGCCTGGGCGGTGGTGCGGGCGAGGCCCGAACGCAGGACGAGGGCGTCCAGACGCATCTCGAGCAGCTCGACCAGGTTCTCACCGGTCAGGCCGTCGACGCGGCGGGCCTCGTTGAACGCGATGCGCAGCTGCTTCTCGCGGATGCCGTACTGCTCGCGCAGACGCTGCTTCTCGCGGAGGCGGACGGCGTAGTCGCTGTCCTGCTTGCGCTTGGTGCGGCCGTGCTCACCCGGAGCGTACGGACGCTTCTCGAGGTACTTGGCTGCCTTGGGGGTGAGCGCGACGCCGAGCGCGCGCGAGAGACGGACCTTACGACGGTCCTGAGACTTCGTTGCCACGAAGTGTTCCTTCCGAAGACGCGGCCGTGGCTTTCACGGCCCGCGGACGTATCCCCCGCTCTTCGCCCGATCTGGACTGCACGCCGGGGCACGCCAGAAGGTCTGTGTCAGAAGAGGGAGATGCCCGAAAACACGGTTTCAAGCCGCTCAAGCTTATCAGACGGGCGATGACGAGTCCGCGCTCCCTCAGAACAGGAGATTCGCCCGCAACAGGATCGTCGGCCGCCGATCGTCCTGTTGTGGGCAGATCGCCTGTTCTCGGCACATCAGTCGCCGTGAAGGATGCGGCGGATCTTCTCCAGCCGCGCCGCCACGTCGCGCTCCGCGCCGTGGCTGGTCGGCTCGTAGTAGCGCTTGCCGACCAGCTCGTCGGGAAGGTACTGCTGGGTGACGATGCCGATCTCGCTGTCGTGGGCGTACTTGTAGCCCTTCCCGTGCCCGAGCCGCTTCGCCCCCGGATAGTGCGCGTCGCGCAGGTGCACGGGAACCCGGCCGAACCCGCCCGCGCGCACGTCGGCGATCGCGGCGTTGATGGCGTTGTACGAGGCGTTCGACTTCGCCGTCGTCGCGAGGTACGCCGTCGCCTCGGCGAGCGGGATGCGGCCCTCCGGCATGCCGATGAAGGCCACCGCATCCGCGGCGGCGACGGCGATCTGCAGCGCCTGCGGGTCGGCGAGCCCGATGTCTTCGGAGGCGGAGATCACCAGGCGTCGCGCGATGAACCGCGGATCCTCGCCCGCCTCGATCATGCGGGCGAGGTAGTGCATGGCGGCGTCGACGTCGGACCCGCGGATCGACTTGATGAACGCGCTGATGACGTCGTAGTGCTCGTCGCCCTGCCGGTCGTAGCGCAGCAGCGCTCGGTCCACCGCCTGCGCGATGTGCTCCGCGGTGATCGTCGGCGCGCCGTCTTCCTCCGCGTCGTCGGCGGCGACGGATGCTGCCGCCTCCAGCGCCGTGAGGGCGCGCCGCGCGTCTCCCGAGGCCAGCCGCACGAGCGCCGCTCGCGCCTCCGGCTCGAGGACGACCGCGCCGGCCAGCCCCCGGGGGTCGCTGACGGCGCGGTCGACGAGCAGGCCGAGGTCGTCGTCGCCGAGGGGCTTGAGGGTCAGGAGGAGCGAGCGGGACAGCAGCGGGGAGATGACGGAGAACGAGGGATTCTCCGTCGTCGCGGCGATCAGCACGACCCAGCCGTTCTCGACCCCCGGCAGCAGCGCATCCTGCTGAGCCTTCGTGAACCGGTGGATCTCGTCGAGGAAGAGGATCGTGGACTGCCCATACAGGTCACGGGAGTTCAGCGCCTCCTGCATGACCTCCCGCACGTCCTTCACTCCGGCCGTGATCGCCGACAGCTCGACGAACCGACGCCCCGACGAGCGGGCGATCGCCTGCGCGAGCGTCGTCTTGCCGGTGCCGGGCGGCCCCCACAGGATGACCGACACGGACGAGCCCGCCTGCGACGTGTCGTCGGAGGCCAACGCGACCAGTGGCGATCCGCGCCGCAGGAGGTGACCCTGCCCGGCGACCTCATCGAGTGAGGTGGGGCGCATCCGCACGGCCAGCGGGGTCTGCCCCTGGAAGAGTGCGGCGGAGGGGGTCACGCGACAAGGCTAGCCGCGGCCGCCGACAGCGGGGCGCGGTTTTGCCCGGGTTCGGGCCGGGTGCGTAGGATTTCACGCGCCCGCTTCCACGGGCGGAGGAGGGGCAGTGGCCACGGGCGGAAAGTCGCGGGATGCGAGAGAGGCGCGTGAACGCGCGCGGGTCTACCAGGCTCGTCAGCAGCTCCACGAGTCACAGGCGCGGCGTCGCCGGCGGGACAACCTGATCGCCGGCATCGGCGGAGGCCTGGTCCTGCTCGCCGCGATCGGCGGTCAGGTGGCGTACTTCGCGACGGGCCCCGGTGCCCCCGAGCCGACGCCCAGCTCCTCCCCGGCCGTCACCGACCCGGTCGTTCCCACCCCGTCGAGCGAGCCGACGCCCGCCGAACCGACGCCGACCGTCGCTCCCTGACCTGCAGCCCGGGCACGTCACGTACTAGGCTCGATGAGTCCCTAACCGTAGGCGGCCCGAGCCGCGATGAGGTGCAATCCGTGACTGCCGACGCCGAGACTTCCGACACGACCCGCGACACCGATGCCGCCTGGGGTCGTGTCGATGACGACGGCACCGTCTCCGTCCGCGAGGGCGACACGTGGCGCGTGGTGGGCCAGTATCCCGACGGCTCGCCGGAAGAGGCGCTGGCGTACTTCGAGCGCAAGTTCTCCGACCTCGCGGGGGAGGTGACCCTCCTCGAGGTGCGCGCCCGACGTGGCGGAGCATCCGCGTCCGACCTGCGTTCCGCCGCGAAGACCGTACGGGAGCGGCTGACCGATCCGGCGGCGGTGGGCGATCTCGCCAACCTCCGCGAGCGCGTCGACGCGCTGACCGGGACCCTCGCAGAGGCGACCGAGGCGGAGAACGCTGCCGCGAAGGAGGCCGTCGAGGAGGCCGTGCGGGAGCGCACCGCGATCGTCGAGGCCGCCGAGGCACTCGCCGCACGCGACCCCGAGACGGTGCAGTGGAAGCAGGCGTCGGTCGAGATGACGACGCTGTTCGAACGGTGGCAGACCCACCAGTCCTCCGGACCCCGCCTTCCGCGTGCGGCTTCGCAGCAACTGTGGCGCCGCTTCCGCGACGCGCGCGCGATCGTCGACCGTCACCGCCGGGAGTTCTATGCGGGCCTCGACCAGACGCACAAGGCCGCCCGCGACGCCAAGACGCGGCTCGTGGAGCGCGCCGAGGCCCTAGCCCCGCGCGGCGAGGATGCGATCGGCGCCTACCGCGACCTGCTGGACCAGTGGAAGGCCGCCGGCCGCGCCGGCAAGAAGGTCGACGACGCCCTGTGGGCGCGGTTCAAGGCCGCCGGGGACGCGCTCTACGGTGCCCGCGCCGAGCGCGAGGCCGCCGACGTGGAAGCGTCGAGGGAGAAGATCGAGGCCAAGCGCGCCCTGCTGGCCGAAGCCGCGCCGATCGTCGACGAGCGGGACATCGCGCGCGCACGCTCGCTCCTGACGCAGATCCAGCGCCGCTGGGACGACATCGGCCGCGTCCACCCGCGGGATGTCGAGCGCGGCCTCGACGACGACCTGCGCAAGATCGAGCAGAGCGTCCGCACCCGCGAGGAGACGGACTGGAAGCGCAACAACCCCGAGACCAAGGCTCGCGCGAACGACATGACGCGTCAGCTCACCGACGCGATCGACAAGCTCGAGAGCGAAGTGAGCGAGGCCGAGGCGCGCGGTGACGCGAAGGCCGCGGCCGAGGCCCGCGAGGCCCTCGAAGCGCGCCGAGCCTGGCTCCGCGCCGTCGGGGGCTGACCGTCCCCGGTCGCCGTCGGCTGCCGTTTCTCCACAGATGAGCGGATGCCTCGGACGCCGCCCTCCGCGTGCCGCCAGACTGCGGGCATGCCCTCACCGTTCGTGTACTTCGCCGACGCTCCGCTCTCCGGCGCCGAGCTCTCCGCGGCATGCCTGGACGGCGACCTGATCGCACTCGGGGAGGGGTACGTGCCGGCCGACCTCGTCGAGTCGCCGGGGCTTCGCGCGTCGAGTCTCGCCGCGATGCTCGGCGGGCTCCTCGCCGCCACGCATGTCACCGCGGCCTGGGTGCACGGCGCGATCGACGAGCCGCCGCCACGCCACACCGTGCAGCGCGCGGTGCCGCGACGGCTTCATCACATCATCGACCGGCGGCTCGTGTATCGCGACACCCGCGTGCCGGCCCGCGACCTGCTGCTCCTCGGAGGCGTCCCCGTCACGAC
Source organism: Microbacterium sp. RD1 (assembly GCF_052220165.1). Taxonomy (NCBI): domain Bacteria; kingdom Bacillati; phylum Actinomycetota; class Actinomycetes; order Micrococcales; family Microbacteriaceae; genus Microbacterium; species Microbacterium sp. RD1. The sequence continues at coordinate 282,253 of NZ_JBQPOL010000004.1, read as the reverse complement.
GGTCGCCCGCACCGTCGCCGACCTCGCGCGCATGCCGGGCCCGGAGCATCCGGCGGTCCTGCGGGCATGGGGTGAGCGCGACCCCGACGCTCTCGAGCGCGGCCGGGCGTGGCTGGTGGCGCAGGAGCGACTCCCCTCGCGTCGCGCGGCCGACGAGATGTTGTGCGCCCTGCAGTCGGCGTCGGTCAGGAAGACGTGACGCGGTACACGTCGTAGACGGCGTCGATGCGGCGCACCGCGTTGAGCACGCGATCCAGGTGCACGGTGTCGCCCATCTCGAACACGAAGCGGCTGAGAGCGAGTCTGTCGTTGGAGGTGGATACGGTCGCCGACAGGATGTTCACGTGATGCTCGCTGAGCACGCGCGTGACATCGCTGAGAAGGCCGGACCGATCCAGGGCCTCGACCTGGATCTGCACCAGGAACACGCTCTTGGAGGTCGGTGCCCACTCGACGTCGATCATGCGCTCGGGCTCTTCGCGCAGCGCCGTCACGTTCGTGCAGTCGGTGCGGTGCACCGAGACGCCGCTCCCCCGCGTGACGAAGCCGATGATCTCGTCGCCCGGAACCGGAGTGCAGCACTTGGCGAGCTTGACGAGGATGTCGGGCGCCCCGCGCACGAGCACCCCGGAGTCCCCGGTGCGCGGTGCACGCGGACGTCCCACCTGAGGCAGGTCGATAGGCCCGGTCGAGGTGTCGTTGGCACTGACCAGCGCCGAGACCTTCTCGATCACCGATTGGGTCGAGACGTGCCCCTCGCCCACAGCGGCGTACAGCGCGGAGACGTCCTCGTATCGCAGCTGATGGGCGACCTCGGTGAAGGAGTCCTGGTTCATCAGGCGCTGCAGCGGCAGGTTCTGCCGTCGCATCGCGCGGGCGATGGAGTCCTTCCCCTGCTCGATCGCCTCCTCACGGCGCTCCTTCGTGAACCAGCCGCGGATCTTGTTGCGCGCGCGGGTGCTTCGCACGAAGGTGAGCCAGTCCTGGCTGGGACCGGCGTCGGGGTTCTTGGACGTGAAGACCTCGACGACGTCGCCGCTCTTGAGCTCTGACTCCAGCGGCACCAGGCGCCCGTTGACCTTGGCGCCCATCGTGCGGTGGCCGATCTCGGTGTGCACGGCGTAGGCGAAGTCGACCGGAGTCGCGCCGGCGGGAAGACCGATGACGCGTCCCTTCGGGGTGAAGACGTAGACCTCCTTCGCCCCGATCTCGAAGCGCAGGGAATCGAGGAACTCCCCCGGGTCGGCCGTCTCGGCCTGCCAGTCGGAGATGTGGGCGAGCCAGGCCATATCGGCGTCGACCGATTTGCCGTCGGTCTTGCCGCCGTTCACCCGCTCCTTGTACTTCCAGTGCGCCGCGACGCCGTACTCGGCCTGCTGGTGCATCTCGTTGGTGCGGATCTGTATCTCCACCGTGCGTCCGCCGGGGCCGATGACCGTCGTGTGCAGCGACTGGTAGAGGTTGAACTTCGGCGTCGCGATGTAGTCCTTGAACCGGCCGGGCAGCGGCGTCCAGCGCGCGTGGATCGAGCCGAGCACGGCGTAGCAGTCGCGAACCGTTCCCACCAGGACGCGGATGCCGATGAGGTCGTAGATGTCATCGAACTCGCGGCCGCGGACGACCATCTTCTGATACACCGAGTACAGCTGCTTCGGGCGTCCCACCACGCGCCCGCGGATGCGGAGGTCCCGCAGGTCCGCGTCGACGGCGGCGATGACGTTCTGCACGTACTGCTCGCGCTGCGGGGTGCGCTGCTTCACGAGGCTCTCGATCTCGGCGTACAGCTTCGGATGCAGCACCGCGAAGGAGAGGTCTTCGAGCTCGGATTTGATCGCCTGGATACCGAGGCGGTGCGCCAGCGGTGCATAGATCTCGAGGGTCTCGGTGGCCTTCTTCGCCGCCTTCTCGGGGGGCACGAAGCCCCACGTGCGGGCATTGTGCAACCGGTCGGCGAGCTTGATCACCAGCACCCGGATGTCGCGCGACATCGCCACGATCATCTTGCGGACGGTCTCGGCCTGGGCGCTGTCGCCGTACTTGACCTTGTCGAGCTTCGTGACGCCGTCCACGAGCATCGCGACCTCGTCGCCGAAATCGGCGGCCAGCTCGTCGAGCGGATAGCCGGTGTCCTCGACCGTGTCGTGCAGGAGCGCTGCGGCGATCGCCTTGGGTCCGAGCCCGAGGTCGCCGAGGATCTGGGCGACGGCGACCGGATGCGTGATGTAGGGCTCGCCGCTCTGCCGCTTCTGCCCCGCGTGTCGTGCCTCGGCGACGCCGAAGGCGCGTTCGATGACGGCGAGGTCGCCGCGCGGATGGTGGGTGCGGACGGTGCGCAGGAGCTGGTCGATGCCGTCGCGTTTGGCGGCGCGGGAGAAGATCCGCGGGACGAGCCGGCGCAGCGACGAGGTCTGAGCGGCGGGGGGAACGGTCTCCGTCACGCGGTCACCTCCCCCGTTCGCTCGCCTGCGACAAGTCTACGTCCGCGTATCAGGCCGGGACGCCCGCGCGGGTGCGGGCCTCGACGACGCGACGGTCACGCTCCTTCACCACCGGCTCGCCCTCGCGCAGGAGCGCGTACAGCGGCACGGCGACGAAGAGCGTGGAGTACGCCGCGACGATGGTTCCGACGAAGATCGACAGTGAGATGTCGCTGAGCGTACGGGCGCCGAGCCAGATCGCGCCGATGAACAGGATGGCGCCGACGGGGAGGACCGCGACCACCGTCGTGTTGATCGAGCGGATGAGGGTCTGGTTAGCCGCGAGGTTCACCGACTCCCCGAAGGTGCGGCCGGAGATCTCGCCGTCCTCGCGCGTGTTCTCCCGCACCTTGTCGAAGACGACGGTGGTGTCGTACAGCGAATACGACAGGATCGTGAGGAACCCGATCACGGCGGCGGGCGAGATCTCGAACCCGGCCAGCGCGTAGACGCCGACCGTGATGATGAGCACGTCGACCAGACCGATGATCGCTGCGACCGACATCTTCCAGGTGCGGAAGTACAGCGCCAGGATGAGGAAGGTCAGGGCGAGGAAGATGGCCAGTCCCCACAGCGACTGACGCGTCACGTCCGCACCCCACGTCGCGCCGATGAACGACGCCGTGACCTCGGACGGCGAGACGCCGTACGCGTCGGCCAGCGCCGCCGACACATCCTGCGTCTCGTCGTTGGTCATCTGATCGGTCTGCACGCGCACTGCGGAGTCGCCGACCGTCGTCACGCGCGCGGTCGCATCCGGCACGACGGTCTGGACGGCGTCGGACGCGAGGGATTGGTCGGGACTGCTGAGCCCCGACACCGTGAACTGGGATCCGCCGGTGAACTCGATCGACAGCTGGATGGGGCGGAACAGCGGCACGAGGGCCGCGCCGATCACGAGGATCGCGGCGATGAGGAACCACAGTCGTCGGCGCCCGACGAACGGGAAAGAGGTCTTCCCGGTGTAGAGGTCGTTTCCGAACTGCTGCATGCGCGCCATCAGTTCTCGTCTCCCTTGCCGGCGGCGCGTCTATCGGCGCCGTCTCTGCGAGCCGCGGCCAGCTCGGCCTGCTTGCGCTCGGCGATCGTCTGGCGTCGCTGCGCCTCACCGCGCGAGCGCGCCGTGCGCCCGCTCGCGCCGGCCGTGGCCACGGGAGCCCGGAACTGCGCCCGGCCACGGTAGACGGCGCCGAGAGCCTCCGGATCCATCCCCGAGAGCGGATGCCCCGATCCGAAGAAGCGCGTGCGCGCGAGCAGCTGCATCACCGGGTGGGTGAAGAGGATGAAGATGAGGATGTCGATCGCCGTGGTGAGACCGAGCGTGAAGGCGAAGCCCTTCACGGTGGCGTCGGCGAGGATGTACAGCACGACGGCGGCGAGGATGTTGATCGACTTCGAGATGTAGATCGTGCGCTTGGCGCGGGACCAGCCGTCCTCCACGGCGCTCGTGATGGACTTGCCATCGCGCAGCTCGTCCCGGATGCGCTCGAAGTACACGATGAACGAGTCGGCGGTGAACCCGATCGTGACGATGAGGCCCGCGACGCCGGCGAGCGACAACCGGAACCCCATCCGCCAGGCCAGGATGCACAGCGTCACGTAGGTGAGGACGGCCATGACCGCCAGCGACGCGATGATGACGAAGCCGAGCATGCGGTACTGGAGGAGGGCGTAGACCGCGACGAGCGCGAGGCCGATCAGGCCGGCGATCAGGCCGATCTGGAGCTGCTGGGACCCGAGGGTCGCCGACACGGTGTCTGAGCTGACCACGGAGAAGCTCAGCGGGAGCGCGCCGTAGCGCAGCTGGTCGGCGAGGGCCTTCGAGGACTCCTGCGTGAAGGATCCGGTGATCGAGGGGTTGCCGTCGAGGATGAGGCCGTTCATGGAGGGCGCCGACAGCACCGATCCGTCCAGGACGAACGCGAACTGGTCGAGCGGCGGCGTGGCGCCGTAGAGCCGCTGGCTGATCTGACCGAAGACCTCGGTGCCCTCGTCGTTGAAGTTCAGGTTCACGGCCCAACGGCCGCTGTTCTGCTCCACGCCGTTCGTCGCGTCGTCGATCGACGTGCCGTCCAGCTCGACGGGTCCGAGGATGTACTTCACGGTCTGCGACGCGTCGCAGGTGATGAGAGGTTGATCGGCCGGCGCATTGGCGGGGTCGTTGTCCGGATCCGCGCAGTCGTAGGCCTGGAACTGCGCCTGCAGCGCCGGCGTGATCCACGCCGGGTCGCTGCCGTTCGTGGGCGCGACCGTCGGCGTGGCGGGAAGCGCCGGGTCGGCCGTCGGGAACGGCGTCGTCTGCCCGTCTTCGCCGACGAACGTGTTGGCCGGCTGGCCCGCGAACAGCACCGCGCGCAGCTGCAGCTGGGCGGTCGCCTCGATGCGCTCACGCGTCTCGGCGTCGGCTTCGCCGGGGATCTGCACGACGACCCTGCGGCCGCCCTCGCTGGCGACGTCGGCCTCGCCCACACCCGTGGCGTCCACGCGCTGACGGATGATCGTCACGGCCTGGTCGAGCTGCTCGGCCGTCGGGTCCCCGCCGTCGGTGGTCTGCGCCTCCAGGATGATCTGCGTGCCGCCCTGCAGATCGAGCGCGAGCTCAGGGGTCCACGAGCTCTGCTGGAACACGTATACGCCGAGCGCGTTGATGCCGAACAGCACGGCCGTCACGGCCAGCAGTCCGGTCAGCGCACGCCACGCGGAACGAACGGGAGTGGAAGTCGCCACGGACTACGCCTTCTGTACGTCGGAGATCTTCGAACGGCGAGGATCGAGAATCAGGCCTGCGGCTTGTCCTTCGCGTCGCCGTCGGTGTCGGTCACCGACCCGTGGGCGCGCTTCTGGTCGTCGCTGATCGAGCTGATGTCACCGTCGGCCACGCCGGCGATGTACTCGGCCTCGCTCTCCTCGGCCTCGATGAACTCGTCCTCGCTGACGAAGCCCTCGGTCGGGTCGACCACACGGAGGATGGCCTGGCTGTGGACCTTGATCTCGACGCCCGGCGCGATCGCGACGACCGCGGGCTTGTCGAGGTCATCCGGGTTGTACTCGACGATCGTGCCGTACAGGCCCCCCTGCATCAGCACCTCCGCGCCGGGGACGGTCTGGCGCGACTTCGCCTCCTGCTCGGCCTTCTGCTTCTGCATCCGTCGGCGCGAGCTCCAGAACATGAAGACCAGGAGCAGGACGAGCAGGATGATGAGCCCGTAATTGGCGAAGAAATCCGCGAGTTGCATGTCGGGCACCTTTCGGGTCAGGCGCGCCGCTGCGGCACTGCCATCGTGTGGGAGGGCGGCGAAAGCCTTCAGCGATTATAGGTCATCGAGTCTGAGCGCGCCGTCGCGCGGAGGAACGCCGAGATGGGCGGCCGCCTCGGGGGTCGCGACGCGGCCGCGAGGCGTGCGCCCCATGAAACCGATGCGCACGAGGTAGGGCTCGACGACCGATTCGATCGTCTCCGCCTCTTCGCCGACGGCGACGGCGAGCGTGGACAGGCCCACCGGCCCTCCGCGGAAGCGTCGGACGAGGGCGTCGAGCACCGCACGGTCGAGACGGTCGAGTCCGATCGGATCGACGTCGTAGAGCTCGAGCGCGGCGTCGACCGCCGTGATGTCGGCGGCGGCGCTGCCGTGGACGACGAGGTAATCGCGCACGCGCCGCAGCAGTCGGTTCGCGATGCGCGGCGTGCCCCGCGAACGGCGGGCGATCTCGGCGCGCGCGGCCGGCGGCAGCGGGACCCCCAGCATCGCGGATGATCGCTCGACGACGCGTTCGAGCTCTTCGGGCTCGTAGTACTCCAGGTGAGCGGTGAAGCCGAAACGATCGCGGAGGGGGTTCGGGAGCAAACCCGATCTCGTCGTCGCCCCCACCAGGGTGAACGGCGCGAGATCGAGCGGGATGCTGGTCGCGCCCGCGCCCTTGCCGACCATGATGTCGATGCGGAAGTCCTCCATCGCGAGGTACAGCATCTCCTCGGCCGAGCGCGCCATCCGGTGCACCTCGTCGATGAACAGCACCTCACCGGACGTGAGGCTCGACAGGAGAGCGGCGAGGTCGCCGGCGTGCTGGATCGCGGGTCCGCTCGACAGCCGCAGCGGTCGTTCGCTCTCCTGCGCGACGATCATCGCGAGGGTGGTCTTGCCCAGTCCCGGGGGTCCTGACAGCAGGATGTGGTCGGCGGGGCGCTGCTGGATGCGGGCGGCGTCGAGCAGGAGCTGCAACTGGCCGCGCACCTTCTGCTGTCCCACGAACTCGGCCAGGGACGACGGCCGGAGGGCTCCCTCGATCGCGAGCTCCGTCTCGTCGACGGGTTCGCCGATGTCGCGGAGGTCATCCATTCGCCGGCTCCTTGCGCGCCGGGCCCAACACGGCGAGCGTCAGACGCAGCAGAGCCTGCACCGACGCGCGGTCGGCATCGGATGCGGTGTCGGCGACCGAGGCGACAGCCTCGGCGGCGAGCCGCTCCGACCAGCCGAGCCCGACCAGCGCCTGGGTCACCTGCGCGGGGACGGCGCCGCGCGCAGGAGCGCTCGTCGTCGCGACCGCGCGCGGCGCGGCGAGCTTGCCCGCCAATTGGACGACGATGAGCTTCGCCGTCTTCGGCCCGATCCCCGACACGCGCCGGAACGGGCCGTCGTCGTCGGCGTCGACGGCCTCGGCGATCTGCGACACGGTCAGCGAAGAAAGCACGCCCAACGCCGACTTCGGGCCGACGCCGGTGACACCGAGCAGCTGACCGAAGACGACGAGCTCGTCGCGGGACGCGAACCCGTACAGCGAGAGCGCGTCCTCTCTCACGATGAGCGTGGTGTGCAGGTGCACCTCCTCGCCGACGGTGAGGGAGCGCGCGAGCTGCGGCACGACGGCGACGCTGAGTCCCACCCCGCCCACGACCACGACGACCGACTCGTCTTCGACGTGCGCGACGGTGCCTGCTACCGAGGAGATCACGTGCCTGCTCCCGAGGAGATCACGTGCCGGCCACCGAGGAGATCATGCTCCGAGACTACGCGCCGGTTCGCATCTTTGTTCGAGCGACACGCGTCGAGCGCTGCTCGGCCTCGCGCCATGCGCGCTGGGCCGGCGTCAGCGCTTCGGCGCCGGGGATGCTCGAGCCGGGGCCGGAGCGCCACGCATGGCACAGCGCGAGCGCGAGCGCGTCAGCGGCATCCGCCGGCTGGGGAAGCTCGTCCAGGCGCAGCACCCGCGCGACCATCGTCTGCACCTGACGCTTGTCGGCCGAGCCGTAGCCCGTCACCGCCGCCTTGACCTCACTCGGCGTGTGCGTGGCCGCGGGGAGGCCGTGCTCGGCCGCCACGAGCAGCGCGATGCCGCTGGCCTGCGCGGTCCCCATGACCGTGTGCCGGTTGTCCTGCGCGAAGACCCGCTCGACCGCGACGACGTGCGGCGCGTGGGCGTCGAGGACCTCGCGCAGCCCCGCGGCGATCGTCGCGAGGCGTCGCTCGATGGGCAGGTCGGTGGCCGAGCGGATGACTCCGACGTGCACGAGCCGCGCCGACCGATCGGCGGCGACGTCGACCACTCCCACGCCGCAGCGCGTCAGTCCCGGGTCGATTCCGAGCACGCGGAGGGGCGGACGGGAGCTCACTCCCCCACGCTACGTCGCGCCCGCGACGTGTGCCGCCAGGCGCGCCCGCCGGCGTCACCGATGCCGTGAACCCACCCTCGCGCGCTGAACCCACACCGTTCTCCGGGAAAAGCGGGTGGGTTCGCGCGGAGAGGTGGGTTCAGCGGAGGGGTGCGGCTACTCGTCGTCCTCGAGCTCGGCCTGCACCTCGGGCGTGAGGTCGAAGTTCGTGAAGACGTTCTGCACGTCGTCGCTGTCTTCGAGGGCATCGATCAGTCGGAAGACCTTGCGCGCGGTGTCGGCGTCGACTTCGACCTTCAGCGACGGGACGAACTCCACGTCGGCGGATTCGTAGTCGATCCCCGCCTCCTGCAGCGCCGAACGGACCGTCACGAGATCGGATGCCTCGGTGACGACCTCGAACCCCTGCGCGTGCGGCTCGACGTCTTCGGCACCGGCTTCGAGCACGGCCAGCATGACGTCTTCCTCCGAGGTGCTCTCCCCCGACACGACGATGACGCCCTTGCGGGCGAAGTTGTAGGCCACACTGCCGGGATCGGCGAGGTTGCCGCCGTTGCGGCTGAGGGCCGTGCGCACCTCGGCGGCGGCGCGGTTCTTGTTGTCGGTCAGACACTCGATCATGAGGGCGACGCCGCCCGGGCCGTACCCCTCGTACATGATCGACGTGTACTCGACGGCCTCGCCGCCGATGCCCGCGCCGCGCTTGATGGCGCGGTCGATGTTGTCGTTGGGCACCGACGTCTTCTTCGCCTTCTGCACGGCGTCGTACAGCGTCGGGTTTCCGGAGAGGTCGGGGCCGCCGATCTTCGCGGCGACTTCGATGTTCTTGATGAGTTTGGCGAACGACTTGGCACGACGAGAGTCGATGACGGCTTTCTTGTGCTTGGTCGTCGCCCACTTGGAGTGGCCGGACATGCATGCAATTCTACGCGGGGCCCCGGCCGGCACGCGGACGGGTCTTGTCGCGCCCCTCGGAGGAGGCCACACTGGCGTCGTGGACGAACGCGATGAGGCGTTGCGCGCCGCGCATGATGCGGCATCCGCCTTTCTGGCCGGCCTGCCGGATCGGCCGGTGTGGCCGCGCGCCGGGCTCGAAGAGATGCGCGCCCGCTTCGGCGGCGCGCTGCCGGAGGAGGGGGGAAACGCGGCCGAACTGATCAGGGAGCTCGCCGCGGGCGCCGATCCCGGTCTCGTCGCGATCCCCGGCGGCCGCTTCTTCGGATTCGTTATCGGCGGCACGCTCCCCGCGGCGCTTGCTGCGGATTGGCTCGTCTCCGCGTGGGATCAGAACTCCGGCTCCAGCACGATGACCACGGCGACTGTCGCGCTCGAGCAGGTCGCCGGCGAGTGGATCCTCGACCTCCTCGGACTCCCCGCGGGCGCATCGGTCGGGTTCGTCACGGGCGCGCAGGTGTCGAACCTCGTATGCCTGGCGTCGGCGCGGGCCGCGGTGCTCCGTCGCCGCGGCTGGGACATGGCACGAGACGGTCTCACCGCGGCCCCGCGCGTGCGCCTGGTCGTCGGGGAGCACCGGCACGGCTCGATCGACCGCGCCGCCCGCATCCTCGGCTTCGGGACGAACGATCTGGTGGTCGCCGCCTCCGACAGTGAAGGGCGGATGCTACCGGCGGGCCTGTCCGCCGCGCTCGAGGAGTGCGACGGCGACCCCGTGATCGTGTGCCTGCAGGCGGGTGAGGTCCACACGGGCGCCTTCGACCCGTTCGCCGAGTTGATCCCGCGTGCCCGGGCCGGCGACGCGTGGGTGCACGTGGACGGAGCCTTCGGGCTGTGGGCCGCGGCCGCCCCGGGCCTGTCGGCTCTGGTCGCGGGCGCGGAGGAGGCGGATTCGTGGACGACCGATGCCCACAAGACGCTCAACGTCCCGTACGACTGCGGCATGGCGATCGTCCGCGATCCGGCGGACTCCATCGCGGTGTTCCGCACCGGGGGCGACTACCTGATGTACGCCAGCCTCGACCCGTGGGATCTGACACCAGAGCTGTCACGTCGCGCGCGGGGCGTGCCGGTGTGGGCGGCGCTGCGATCGCTCGGACGCGCGGGAGTCGCCGACCTCGTCGAGCGCCTCGCGCGAAACGCCGCCGCGCTCGAGCGGGACCTGCGTTCGATCCCGGGCATCACGGTGGTGAACGAGGTGCCGTTCACGCAGGTGATGTTCCGCCTCGGTGACGACGCCGCGACCCGGGCGCTGGGCGCGGCGATCCTCGCGGACGGGACGGCGGCCGTCACGCCCGCCGAGTGGGCCGGGCGCGCGGTGCTGCGCTGCTCCATGTCATCGTGGGTGACGACCGACGACGACATCGCGCGGACGCTCGCCGCCTTCGAACGGCTCGTCACGACAGGATCTTGAGCACCGTCCGGAGGTTGCGATTGGTCGTCCGCTCCCTGTAGGCGCGGCGGGCGATGATCTTGGCGAACGGGGTGTCGGTGCTCGACCCCTTCGGCGGGTTCCAGTAGACGACGCCCGGTCCGGGGGCGACGGGATCCACGGCGTCGTCCAGCGGCGCGGCGGCCGCGACGAGCTCGTCCCGTGTCGCGGCATCCGCGCAGAAAAGCAGCCACGGCTGCCGCGAGTCGTCGCCCGCATCGAACGGGAAGCCGTCGGCCGCATCCGCCAGCTCCTGCCGCGAGAACAGCAGCACCCACGCGTCGTACCCGAAACGGTCGCGGAGCGCCTTCTCGATGCGGCCCTTGAGGGCGCTGCGCGCAGGCGCCGCGTCCTCCGAGGCGAAGGTCGCGTTGCCGCTGGCCAGCACCGTTCGGACCCCTTCCAGTCCGAGCGCCGACAGCGTCTCGCGCAGGTCGGCGCTTCGCACCGTGATGCCGCCGACGTTGACGCCGCGGAGGAGGCACACCCACTCGGTCATGTCCGACAGGCTACGCGGGCGTGTCCGGCGCGACGGATGGGCGCGGCGGTTCGGGGCGCCGGATGGGCTTCGGGGCGCTCGTCGGTCGCCCCGAAGCACACTGCGCGCCCCGAACCGGGGCGAGGGGGCGCCGAGGGCCGGCGATGCGCGGGTGCGGCGTCAGGCCCGTGCGCGCACGTGCGAGAGGAAGCGCTCGTGGAAGCGGGTCTCGCCCGACACCTCCGGATGGAAGGCCGTCCCGAGCAGAGCGCCCTGCTCGACGGCCACGACCCGGCCGTCCGGGAGCGCGGCGATCGCGCGGGCGCGGGGTCCCACCTCCTCGACGAAGGGCGCCCGGATGAACGTGGCCGCGACCGGCCGGTCGAATCCGTCCACGTCCAGCTCCGTCTCGAAGGATTCCACCTGCCCGCCGAACGCGTTGCGCGCGACCACGACGTCGAGTCCGCCGAAGGTCTCCTGTCCCACGATGCCGCCGGTGATGCGATCCGCGAGCAGGATCAGCCCCGCGCACGTGCCGTACACCGGGAGCCCATCGGCGATCGCCGCGCGCAGCGGATGCTGCATCCCGAAGCTGCGCGAGAGCTTGTCGATGACGCTCGACTCGCCGCCCGGAAGCACCAGCCCGTCGACCTCGGCGAGCTCCGCGGGGCGTCGCACGGCCGACACGTGAGCGCCGAGGTCGCTCAGAACCCGCGCGTGCTCGCGCACGTCGCCCTGCAACGCGAGCACGCCGACGCGGAGCCGGCTCGACATCGTTACCAGCCGCGCTCGGCCAGCCGGTGCGGCGCGGGGAGGTCGGAGACGTTGATCCCGACCATCGCCTCGCCGAGGCCTCGCGAGACATCGGCGATGATCTTCGCGTCGTCGAAGAAGGTCGTCGCCTTCACGATCGCGGCTGCGCGCTCGGCCGGGTTGCCGCTCTTGAAGATGCCCGAGCCCACGAACACGCCGTCGGCACCGAGCTGCATCATCATGGCTGCATCCGCGGGCGTCGCCACACCGCCGGCGGTGAACAGCACGACGGGGAGCGTGCCGGTCTCCGCCACCTCCGCAACGAGGTCGTACGGCGCCTGCAGCTCCTTGGCCGCGACGTACAGCTCGTCCTTCGTGAGGGAGCGGAGGCGGTTGATCTCGCCCGTGATGGTGCGGATGTGCTTCGTGGCCTCGGACACGTCACCCGTGCCCGCCTCCCCCTTGGAGCGGATCATGGCGGCGCCCTCGGTGATGCGGCGAAGCGCCTCGCCGAGGTTGGTCGCGCCGCAGACGAACGGCACCGTGAAGCCCCACTTGTCGATGTGGTTCACGTAGTCGGCCGGCGAGAGCACCTCGGACTCGTCGATGTAGTCGACGCCGAGCTCCTGCAGCACCTGCGCTTCGACGAAGTGGCCGATGCGGGCCTTGGCCATGACCGGGATGGACACCGCGGCGATGATGCCGTCGATCATGTCGGGGTCGCTCATCCGCGACACCCCTCCCTGCGCGCGGATGTCGGCGGGCACGCGCTCGAGCGCCATGACCGCGACCGCGCCGGCGTCCTCGGCGATACGCGCCTGCTCGGGGGTGACGACGTCCATGATGACGCCGCCCTTCAACATCTCCGCCAGCCCGCGCTTGACGCGCGACGTGCCGGTCGTGCTCGTAGGGGTGCTCACGACGTGCTCTCTTCCTCGCCCGCGATCTCGGGTGGCAGGCGTTTGACCTAGGCCAGAAGTTACCATGTCTGCCACGTAAGATCGGAACGGATGACCCCACTCGACCAGATCGCGGGCCGCTCAGCGGCGGAGATCGCCGACAGCGTGCGCGCGCTGCGCGATCGCGGTGAGTTGCGCGCCGGCGACGCGCTCCCGCCGGTCAGGGTCCTCGCCGCACAGCTGGGAGTGAACCGCAATACCGCCGTCTCGGCGTATCGGCAGCTGGTCTCGGCCGGCGTCGCGGTGACCCGCGGTCGCGGCGGGACCCGCATCGTGGAGCGCGCGAGCGTGGCGCAGGAGGGGTTCGCCGCCGACACGGTGCTGCGGGATGTCGGCACCGGCAACCCGGATCCGGCGCTCATCCCCGATCCGACGGCGGCCCTGAGCCGTCTCATCGGCCGCCCGGTGCTCTACGGCGAGCCGGTGCTCGACGCCGATCTGGAGCAGTGGGCGCGCGGATGGATCGCGGCGGATCTCCCGCGCGACGACATCCGCATCACGGTCACGAACGGTGCGGTGGATGCGCTGGAGCGCCTCCTCGCCCAGGCGCTCACCCGCGATGACGCGGTCGCGCTGGAGGACCCGTGCTTCCTCTCCGCCATCCACACCGTGCGCGTGGGCGGGTACCGACCGGTCCCCGTCCCCGTCGACGAAGAAGGCATGACCGTCGCCGGGCTCCGCAGCGCCCTCGCCGCGGGGGTCCGCGCCGTCCTTTGCACACCGCGCGCACAGAACCCCACCGGCGTCGGATTGTCCACCGCGCGTGCACGGGAGCTGCGGACGGTCCTGGCGGAGCATCCGTACGTCCTCGTGATCGAGGACGACCACTTCGCGATGCTCTCCCGCGAGCCGTACGAGTCGCTGATCGGCCCCGGCCACCGGCGCTGGGCGCTGGTGCGCTCGGTGTCGAAGTCGCTCGGGCCGGATATGTGCCTCGCGGTCGCCGCGACGGACCCCGAGACCGCCGACCGCCTGGCGATGCGGCTGAGCCCGGGGACGACGTGGGTGAGTCATCTCCTCCAGCGGCTGACTCTCGCTCAGGTGACCGATCCCGCCTCCGTGACGGCGGTCGAGCGGGCGGCAGTGCACTACGCCGTGCGCAACGCGGCGGTCGCGGCGGAGCTCACGGCGGCGAGCGTGCCGGCACGGGCGCGCGACGGGCTCAACCTCTGGGTCGACACCGGGCTTCCCGCCCGCGCCGTCTCCGAGCAGCTCATGCGCCGCGGGTGGCTGGCGCGCACGGGCGATGACTTCTCCGTCGCCTCCGATCGCGCCAGCACGCACCTGCGCGTGACCGTGCACGATCTCGACGACTCCGACGCGGCGAGGTTCGCCGCCGATCTCGCGGCCGCCGTGCGCGCCGCATCGAACAGCGAAGGGTGATCCCGTGAAGGTTCTCTCCATCCAGTCCGCCGTCGCCTACGGGCACGTCGGTAACTCCGCCGCCGTCTTTCCGCTGCAGCGCATCGGCGTCGAGGTCCTGCCGGTCTACACGGTGAACTTCTCCAACCACACCGGATACGGCGCGTGGCGCGGGCCTCTCATCGACCCCGCGGATGTGGCCGACGTCCTCACGGGCGTCGAAGAGCGCGGGGTGTTCCCGCAGATCGACGCCGTCGTGTCCGGATACCAGGGAAGTGAAGGGATCGGCGAGGTCATCGTCGATGCCGTGCGTCGGGTGAAGGCGGCGAATCCGAACGCGCTCTACGCGTGCGACCCCGTCATGGGGAACGCGAAGTCCGGATGCTTCGTCGCCCCGGCCATCCCGGAACTGCTGCGCGAGCGCGTCGTGCCCGTCGCCGACATCATCACGCCCAACCAGTTCGAGCTCGGTTACCTCACCGGCACCGAGCCCGACACGCTCGAGTCGACGCTGGCTTCGGTGGACGCCGCGCGGGCGATGGGTCCGCGCACCGTCCTCGTCACGAGTGTGGAGCGGCCCGACCGCGAGGAGGGGACGATCGAGATGCTCGTGGCGGACGACCGTGGCGCATGGATCGTGCAGACGCCGCTGCTGCCGATGAAGGCCAACGGATCGGGTGATGTCACAGCGGCGCTGTTCACCGCCCACTACACACGCACGGGCGACGCCGCCGACGCGCTCGTGCGGACGGCGTCGAGCGTGTTCGACCTGCTGCAGAACACACTCGACTCCGGGGAGCGCGAACTGCAGCTCGTCGAGTCGCAGGAGGCTTACGCGTCGCCGCGGATGCAGTTCCCCGCCCGGCAGGTGCGCTGACCGCCCCGCCCGTGCGGGTGAGCCGGAAACCTCCTGCAGGCGGCCTCGTCCTGCGCGCTAGAGGTGGGCGGGGGCCGCGGGCCACGCGTCGGCGATCGCCTGCCGCACCTCGCCGAGAAGCTGCGGCAGTGCCTTGGTCCTCGCGATGATCGGGAAGAAGTTCGCATCCGTGGCCCAGCGCGGCACGATGTGCTGATGCAGATGCGCCGCCACGCCGGCGCCCGCGACCTGGCCCTGGTTCATGCCGATGTTGAAGCCGTCGCACCGGGACACCTCGCGCAGCACCTGCATCGCCGTCTGGGTGAGCGCGCCGATTTCGGCGACCTCCTCGGGGGTCGCCTCGTCGTACATCCCGATGTGACGGTACGGGCACACCAGCAGGTGCCCGGAGTTGTACGGGAAGAGATTCAGCAGCGCATACGACGTGACGCCGCGCACGACGATGAGGGCGTCTTCGTCGCTCTTGCCGGGCGCCTCGCAGAACGGGCACACCTCCCGCAGCGGCTCCGGGCCGGCCTGGATGTAGGCCATCCGGTGCGGCGTCCACAATCGCTGGAACTGGTCGGGGACGCCCGGAAGCTCGGCGGCGGCGAGAAGCTCCGCGTCGCCGGCCTCCGGGGTGTCAGGCACCGAAGTCCTCCGCGGTGTTCACGAGGTCATGTCCGTCTATGGCGGTGCGGATGCGGCGGACCGCCTCGTCGATCGGGACGGCGTTCTCCTGGCTGCCGTCGCGGAAGCGGAACGAGACGGTTCCGCCGGCGCGGTCCTGCTCCCCCGCGATGAGGAGGAACGGGACCTTCTGCGTCGTGTGGGTGCGGATCTTCTTCTGCATGCGGTCGTCGCTGTGGTCCACCTCCGCGCGGACGCCCTCGGTGCGGAGCCGATCGATCACGCCGCCGAGGTAGTCGGCGTACTCGTCGGCAACCGGGATGCCCACCACCTGCACCGGCGAGAGCCACACCGGGAAGGCGCCGGCGTAGTGCTCGAGGAGGATGGCGAAGAACCGTTCGATGGAACCGAAGAGGGCGCGATGGATCATGATCGGGCGATGCTTCTCGCCGTCGGAGCCGGTGAACTCGAGATCGAAGCGCTCCGGGAGGTTGACGTCGACCTGCACGGTGGACAGCTGCCACGTGCGACCGATCGCGTCCTTCGTCTTCAGATCGATCTTCGGTCCGTAGAAGGCCGCCTCCCCGGGCACCTCTGTGACCTTGAGGCCACTGGAGTGAGCGACGTTGCGCAGGGCATTGGTGGAGTACTCCCAGAAGTCGTCCGAACCGATCCACTTCGACTTCTCGTCGTCGCGCATGGACAGCTCGAGCTCGAAGTCCTCGAGACCGAAATCGCGAAGCATCGACAGGACGAACTCCAGCACGCGCGTGGTCTCGTCCTCGAGCTGGTCGGGAGTGACGAAGAGGTGCGAGTCGTCCTGAGTGAAGCCCCGCACGCGGGTGAGGCCGTGCAGCGCCCCCGACAGCTCGTTGCGGTACACGGTGCCGTTCTCGGCCAGCCGCATGGGCAGATCCCGGTAGCTGCGCGCGCGCTCCTTGTAGATGAGGATGTGCATCGGGCAGTTCATGGGCTTGAGGTAGTAGTCCACGCCCTGCTTGGTGATCTCTCCCGCCGGATCCCGCTCCTCATCCAGCCGAATGGGAGGGAACATGCCCTCCTTGTAGGTCACGAGGTGATTCGACTGCAGGAAGAGATCCTGCTTGGAGATGTGCGGGGTGTACACGTAGGTGTAGCCGCCGGCCACGTGGCGGCGGCGGGCGTGCTGCTCCATCTCGCCGCGGACGATGCCGCCTTTCGGATGCCACACCGACAGGCCCGATCCGATCTCGTCGGGGAACGAGAAGAGGTCGAGCTCCTTGCCGAGCTTGCGATGATCGCGTTTGGCGGCCTCCTCGAGGCGCTGCTGATAGGCCCGCAGCTCGTCCTTCGTCGGCCAGGCCGTGCCGTAGATGCGCTGCAGTTGCGGGTTCTTCTCACTCCCCCGCCAGTAGGCGCCCGCGATGCGGGTGAGGTCCCAGCCGTTGCCGACCATCCGGGTGCTCGGTACATGAGGACCGCGGCACAGATCTTTCCAGACCGTCTCACCGTTGCGGTCGACGTTGTCGTAGATCGTCAGCTCACCGGCACCGACTTCGACCTCGGCACCTTCGGCGCCGCCGCCTTTGAGACCGATGAGCTCGAGCTTGAACGGTTCGTCGGCGAGCTCAGCGCGTGCCTCGTCGTCGGTGACGACGCGGCGGACGAAGCGCTGGCCGTCGCGCACGATGCGCTCCATCTCCTTCTTGATCGCCTTCACGTCCTCGGGTGTGAAGGGCTCGGAGACGCCGAAGTCGTAGTAGAAGCCGTCGGTGATCGGCGGACCAATTCCCAGGTTCGCCTGCGGGTTGATGCGCTGAACGGCCTGGGCGAGCACGTGCGCGGTCGAGTGGCGCAGGATCGACAGGCCGTCGGGGCTGTCGACGGTCACCGGCTCCACGTCATCCGTAGCCGACACGACTGTCGCGAGGTCTTTCAACTCCCCGTTGATGCGCAGCGCCACAACGGAGCGGTCGGGAAAAAGAGCAAAACCGTCGGCCGGGTAGGGCACGTCCGACGGAAGGGCGGCGTCTGTCAAGGGAACTCTCCTGGGATCTCCGTTCCAGGCTACCGGGCCGCAGAATGGACCGGTGAAGCTGGGGATCGCGGGCGCCGTGCTGTGCGTGCTCGGGGCAGGCGCCGTCGCCGCGGGAATCCTCCCGTTGCCCGAGCTCATGACGATCGCTGCGCGCGTCTGGCCGATCCTCCTGTTCGTGGTGGCTGCCACCGTTGTGGCCGAGCTCGCCGCGACCGCAGGGCTCTTCGACGTGATCGCCGCGCGACTGGCGCGCGCGGCGCGCGGACGGACGGTGACCCTGTGGCTGCTCGTGATCGTGCTCGCCGTCGTCACCACCGCTTTCCTGTCGCTGGACACGACTGCCGTCCTGCTCACGCCCGTCGTGGTGACTCTCGCGCGCCGCCACGGCCTCGACCCCCTCCCCTTCGCCTTCCTCACGGTGGTCCTCGCCAACACCGCGTCGCTCGTGCTCCCCGTGTCGAATCTCACCAACCTCCTCGCGGCGGAACGCTCGGGGACCACCGACGCCTGGCGATTCGCAGCGCTCCTCGGGCCGTCAGCGGTCGTCGCCGTCGTCGTCTCCAGCGCCATCGTCACCGCGCTCTTCCTCGGGCGGCTGCCGGCGCACCATCCGTCGGCCCCGGACCCGACGGTGTCCGATCGCATCCTCCTGCGCGTCACCGCCGTGGTCGTCGGCCTCCTTCTGCCGCCGCTCGTGCTGGGCGTACCCCCGTGGATCCCCGCGGTCGCCGCGGCGGCCGTGCTGGTCGCCGTGTTCGCGTGGCGCGCGCCGCGGACGGTGCGACCGACCCTCGTGCCGTGGTCTCTGCTGCTGTTCGCGGGCGGTCTCTTCGTCGTGGTCGGGGCCGCGGAGGCGCTCGGGCTCGGCGTTCTCACCGCTGCGGCCACCGGCGATCAGTCGCTCTGGCAGGTCGCCGCCGTCGGCGCGACGGCGGCGAACCTGATGAACAACCTGCCGGCGTTCCTGGCGCTGGAGGGCGCCGCAGCGCAGGGCGGATCACTCGCCGCCCTGCTCATCGGGGTCAACGCGGGACCGCTCCTGACGCCGTGGGCGTCGTTGGCCACCCTCCTGTGGCACGCGCGACTGGGGTCGATGGGAGTGCGCGTCCCGTGGTCGCGGTTCATCCTGGTGGGAGCGCTCGTCGCGCCGGTGACGGTCGCCGCCGCCCTCATCCCCCTGGCCACCTGACCCCGAGGCGGGTCAGGTGCAGAGCTCGCGCACGTTCTGCACCGACGCCTGCATCTCCTGCACGGAGCCCTGGAGCTGAGCGACCTGCTCCTGCGTGGCGGCACCGGCCTGCAACGAGGCGAACAGGTCGCCGAGGGTCGCGAAGTGGGCCTGCACATCGGCGGTCGCGGCCTTCACCTCCGGGTTGGAGATCTCCGTCAGAGCCTCTCCGAGGCGTACTTCGACGGCGTCCAGCGCCTCAGCGACCAGGGCGGGATCCGACGGATTGGCCAGCGCCTCGGAGGCCTGATCCTGCACCGACAGCGCGGCCTCGTTCGCGATCCGGCACGCGTCGGCGAGGCTCTGTCCCGCGTCTGACGCAGTGGCGCTCGGGGTACGGGCCTCCGGGCTCGCGGAGGCGGTGGGACGAGCGCCCGAGCCGGATTCCGCAGGAGCGGAGCATCCGGACAGAGCGAACAGTCCCGTCGCGGCGAGGACGGCGAGGGCGGGGATCATCGGCTTTCGCATCGGTGGTCTTCCGTTCGAGGGGAGGGAACGCGCAGGGCGCGTGCTCCACTCTGCCATCCGCGTCAGGCTTCCGGTGTCGGTTGCAGACGCGTGAGCCAGTACTCGGTGCGGGCCACGTGCACGGATGCCGCGGCGGTGGCGGCTGCGGGGTCGCGGCGTGCGAGGGCATCGACGATGGCTCGGTGCCCCTCGTCGCTCGCGCGTTTCGCCGGCGCGGCGGGCCCCGAATCGAAGATCCGGTAGTGGCGGCCCCGGGAGCGGAGCACGCTGATCAGGGAGGTGACGGTGGCATTTCCGGCCGCCGCGCAGATCGCCTCGTGGAACTGGTCATCGAGCTCGGCCACGACGTCGCCGTCGGAGCTCGCCTCCATCCGGTCACAGAGATCGGACAGCCGCGCGACGAGCTCCTCCGGGGCGCGAGCGGCCGCCTGCGCGGCGGCGTTCCCCTCCAGCACACGTCGGATCTCGAACAGCTGAAGGAGCCCCTCGAGCGGGAGGAGATCGACCGTCAGCGAGAATCCCCGGATGATGTCGGCCGGATTCAGCTGCGACACGTAGGTGCCCGACCCATGACGCACCTCGATCACCCCGACCGTCGCGAGCACACGGACGGCCTCGCGCAGCGAGCTGCGGGAGACATCCAGCTCGCGGCACAGCTCCGCCTCGGGCGGGAACTGCTGGCCGGGGGCGAGCGCGCCTGACGCGATCATCTGCCGCAGTCCGGCCAGTGCCGACATCATCACCGTCATGAGCGACCTCTCCCCCGTCCGCCCGACGCCGCGCTTGCGCGGTCATCAGATCTCTGACTTCTTGTCATACGCAGACGATCGCGACAAAGTCAATGTTTACAGCGCAGGAAAGCCCGTTCTATCGTAGCCGTCATACACCGAGAGATCTTATGACTTGAGGGATGCCGTGAACGCGATGAGGCCGGATTCCGGAACGACGTTGCAGCCGCCGCGCGCCATGAGCGGCCATCCGGCTCGCGCGTTGTGGGATCTGTCATCCGACACGGTGCACCTCAACCACGGCTCGTACGGTGCCGTCCCGACGGTCGTCACCGAGCAGCAGGTCGCTCTCATCCGGCTCATGAACACTCTCCCCGGACGATGGTTCGGGGAGCTCCCGGGCCGGGTGGCCCAGGCGCGGCAGGCGATCGCCGGCTTTCTCGGCAGCGACCCCGACCGCACGGCCCTGGTGCCGAACGCCAGTGCCGGAGTCTCGGTCGTCCTCTCGTCGCTCGACCTGACCAGAGGCGCCGACATCGTCGTGACCGACCATGCCTACGGCGCCGTGCGGATGGCCGCCGAGCGCGTGGCCCGGCGCCTCGAGGGCACGGTGACGGTGGCACCTGTGGCGCTGGAGGCATCCGACGACGAGGTCGTCGACGCGCTCGTGCACGCGGTGTCCGCGCGCACGGGGCTCGTGATCATCGATGAGATCTCCTCCGCGACGGCGCGCGTCTTCCCGGTCGCCGACATCGCCCATCGGATGAGAGCGGCCGGCGTCCCCGTCCTCGTCGACGCTGCGCACTCCCCCGCGATGATCGAGCGTCCGGCGTTCGACGACGTCGACTACTGGGTCGGCAATCTTCACAAATGGGGCTGCGCGCCGCGAGGGACGGCGGCTGTCATCGCCTCGGGGCCTGTCGCTGCGTCGCTGCACCCGCTCATCGACTCGTGGGGGGCGCCGCATCCGTTTCCTGCCCGCTTCGACACGCAGGGCACGATCGATGTGACCTCGTATCTGGCCGCACCGTCGGCCCTGGCCCTCATCGACGAGGAGTTCGGGTGGCGAGAGGTGCGCGAGTACTCGTCCGCGCTCGTCGGCGACGCCCAGCGCTCCGTGGCCGCGGCCCTGGAGGCCGAGACCGGCGAGCACTCCTTCCCCGATGTCGGTGCTCCCGCCGCCATGATGCGGCTGGTCGAACTTCCCGCGGGTCTCGTCGCCGGCCCCGACGACGCGCACGTCGTCTCCGCCGCCCTCGCGCGCCTCGGCTTCCAGACGGCGATCACCTCGTGGCGCGACCGCGGGTTTCTCCGTCTGTCGGCCCACGTCTACAACGCCCCCGACGACTACGCGTCGTTCGTCGAGCGCGGCGTCCCGGCTGTGGCAGCGCTGCACGCCGCCCGGGTGCGCCGCGACGTCCCGCTCGCGGAGGCCGTCGCCCAGACCCTCGCCGACGCGCCCTCGCCCTGACACTCCTGCGACCGTCACCGACGACGGCCGCACCCCCGCAAGGAAGCACACCGATCGGAGGAACAGATGAACAGAAAGATGGTCGCGGCGATCGCGGTCGCCGGAACGGCTGCCCTGACGCTGTCAGGGTGCTCGGGCGGAGCATCCGATGACACCGTCACCCTACGGATGGTCGAGACGCTCACGAGTCCGGTTCGCCAGGAGATCCTCGGCGAGCTGATCGCCGGATTCGAGGAGGAGAATCCCGGCGTCACCGTCGAGCTCGTCTCCCCACCCAACGAGCAGGCGCTCACGACCCTGCAGCAGATGCTGCAGGCCGGAAGCGGCGTCGACGTGCTCGAGGTGCAGGACTCCACCGTCGGCCCGTTCAGCGCCAACGACTGGCTGTACGACATGAACGCCGACCTGGCCGATTGGGAGGGATGGGACGAGCTGACGCCGAACGCCCTGTCGTTCGCGAACGAGGATGGACCGACCTACCTCATCCCCTACGGCTTCTACGGGCTGAGCCTGTTCTATCGCACCGACCTGATCGCCGACGCCGGATTCGACGAGCCGCCCCACAGCTGGGAGGACATGATCGAGATGGCCGCCGCCATCAACGATCCCTCGTCCAACACGTACGGCTATGCCTTCCGTGGCGGCGCCAACGGCGCGTCGAACGCGGCGGCGATCATCACGGCGTACGCCGCCGATCAGATCGATCCCGAGAACGCCTTCCTGCTGCAGGACGGCTCGACGGTGTTCTCCACGCCCGAGGCTCAGCAGGCCATGGACGACTACCTCGACCTGTTCCAGACCGGCTCACCGCCGTCGTCGATCGCGTGGGGGTACCCCGAGATGGTGCAGGGATTCGCATCCGGCTCGACGGCGTTCCTCCTGCAGGACCCCGAGGTCATCGCCACCATCCGCGACGACTCCACCCTCACCGAAGACCAGTGGAGCACGACGCCGCTCCTCGTCGGCCCGTCGGGGAAGGCCGCCCAGCCGCTGGCATCCGCCGGCTGGGGCGTCGCCGAGAGCAGCGAGCACAAGGAGGAGGCCGTCGCCCTCGTGGAGTACCTCTCGTCGGGTGAAGCACCGCTGACCTTCGCCAAGGGCAACTCCCTCATCCCGATCCTCACCACCGCGCAGGACGACCCGTTCTTCAGCGAGGGCCCCTGGGCGACCTACGTCGCGATGAACGAGCAGCCCGAGACCTACATGACGGTGATCCAGCCGCGCGGTGTCGCCTGGTGGACGGAATGGGAGGAGAAGGCCGACCGCGAGCTCCAGTCGATGCTCCTCGGCGAGCTCGCCACGACCGATCTCCTCGCCGGCTGGGACGCGTACTGGTCTGAGAAGTACGCATCCGAAGGGTGACGCCGGTGGTCGATGCGGTGCGGGAGCGGCGGTCGGATGCGGCCTCCGCTCCCGCGGGCGCCTCGCCGGGGCGGGCGGCAGGGCGCCGCCGGGCGTTCACGCGACGGCGTGCCCTGACGATCGCCCTGTTCCTCGCACCCGCCTTCGTCTTCGTCGCGATCTTCGTGTACTACCCGATGCTGTCGGGGAGTCTCGGCGCGTTCCGGACCTGGACGATCTACAACATCACCGAGCAGCCGTGGATCGGGCTCGACAACTTCCGCGCCGTGCTGTCGGACCCGCTCTTCTACAACACGGTCGGCAACACGATCCTGTGGGTGGTGGGCTCGATCGTGCCGCAGTTCGTGATCGGGTTCGCCCTGGCCCTGTGGATGCGCCGGAAGTTCCGCTTTCGCGGCGTCTACCAGGCGCTGGTCTTCTTCCCGTGGGCGATCTCGGGCTTTCTCATCGGCATCCTCTTCCGCTGGATGTTCAACAGCGAGTTCGGCGTGATCAACGACCTGCTCATGCGTACGGGCCTTGTCGACGCGCCCCTGCCCTGGCTGGCCACGCCCGCCCTCGCGATGCCCGCCGTCATCATGGCGAACGTCTGGTACGGCGTGACGTTCTTCGCGATCATGATCCTCGCGGCGCTGCAGTCGGTCCCCGACGAGCTGTACGAGGCGGCGGCGCTCGACGGAGCGGGCAAGGTGCGGACGTTCTGGAGCGTCACGGTCCCCTCCATCCGCACGACGCTCGCTCTGGCCGTACTGCTGCGCACGATCTGGATCTTCAACTTCCCCGACCTCATCTTCGGAATGACGGCGGGCGGACCCGGCGGTCGCACCCACATCGTCACGAGCTACATGATCTCCGTGACGCAGCAGGGCGAGTACGGTCGCGCGAGCGCGATCGGCCTGATCGTCATGCTCGTGCTGGCCGTTTTCGCGGTCTTCTACCTGCTCGCCACGAGGGAGCGGCCGGAGCGATCCGCAAAGGAGGCGAACCGATGATCACGACGCAGTCCCGCACCAGCCGGATCGTCCGCTTCGCCGCGCTCGGACTGTGGCTGGTCATCACGCTCTTCCCGCTGTACTGGATCGTCGTCACGGCGGTGAAGCCGCGCAACGACATCTACGCGTTCCCCGTCGAGTACTGGCCGCAGGCGTTCTCGTTCGAGAATTTCGAGAACCTGTTCCGCGTGTCGAACTTCGGCACCTACCTCCTCAACAGCATCATCGTGTCGGTCGTGGCGGCGACGTTCGTCACGTTCATCTCGCTGCTGTCGGGGTACGTGCTCGCGCGCTTCCACTTCCGCTCGAAGACGACGGTGCTGATGGCTTTCCTGGTGACGCAGATGATCCCTGGCTTCATCGCGCTCGGCCCGCTCTACCAGCTCATGGTGGACCTCAATCTGGTGAACGACCGCACCGGGCTGGTGCTGGTCTACATCGCGATGTGCATCCCGTTCTCCACGATCCTGCTGCGTGGCTTCTTCGAGAACGTCCCCGACGCGCTCGAAGAGGCGGCGATGATCGACGGATGCAGCCGGCTCGGCGCTCTGTTCCGCGTGCTCGTGCCCGTCATGACGCCGGGGATCGTCGCGGCGTTCATCTTCAATTTCGTCAGCTGCTGGAACGAGCTGTTCCTCTCGGTGACCCTCCTCACCTCCGACGCCAACAAGACGGTGCCCACGGCTCTCAACGGTTTCATCACCAGCTACAACATCGACTGGGGGTCCATGACGGCGGCGGCGGTGCTGACGATCATCCCGACGATGGTGATGTTCGCCTTCGCGAGCAAGTACATCGTGCAGGGCCTGACCTCGGGCGCGGTGAAGGGATAGTCTCGCCGTCTCAGCGCAGGTACGCCTCGACCAGCAGCGGACCGCGGATGCGGCGCAGCGTGTCGAGAAGCGCCGTCAGGTGCGTCGGGCTCCACGCCGTCAGCTGCAGATCGTGCGGACCGAGGGCCTGGAGCTTGCCGGTGCGGATGCGGACGACCTCCCACCCCGCCGCGCGCAGCGTCCGATCCTTGCGGCGATCGGCGTCTTCGCGCATTCCCACGTGCTCGAGGCCGTGGCGCCCGGTGCTGTCGTACTCGAGGGCGACGCGCAGTTCGGGGAGCACGACATCGGGCCACACCTCGACGTGATCGAAGAACGGCCGTGTCACGCGCACGGCCGTGCGGCCCGGAGTGACCGACAGCGCGCCGAACACGTCGGCGCGGAGCCGCCCCTCGACGGCCGATGTCGGACGCGGAGCGCATTCGCTCGCGAACGCCTCTCCGGGCGGGAGGTCGGGGGTCTTGGCGCACAGAGCGCGGGCCGGCCGGGGGCGGGGCATCCGCTCGACTCCGGCCGGCCGGATGCGTGGGGGGCTGGCGAGGGCGGCGCAGTCGGGGCACCACGCCGAGCGCCGCCGCTCGCGGGCCGGGCGCGAGCGCTGCTCGGCGGGCGTCGCGGCAAATGTGTGCCCGCTGTCGCACTGCCACAGGAGGAGCACATCGGCGGCAGGCGGGATCTGCGTCAGGGTGATCCCGGCGTTCAGATCGGGATGGTACTGACGGATCAGCGCCGGGTACGGTGCCCATGCTTCCCGGTACGTCCCCACCGGGTACGGGAGCGCGAGGCCTTTGGAGAACTGTCGACGCGCCCACCACAGTTCGATGCGCTCCGCCATGTCGGCAGAGTAGGCAGAGCCGCGGACATCCAGGCTCTTCCGGTGGGTTGGCCTGAGCGCTACGCTGGGTGGGCTGCAGGACTGGATGGGGAGCTGGTAAGCCCCGCACCCCGCCACTTGATCCTGGGGAGAACCAAGCGTGCCCGGTCAGGGCTCTCGCTACAGCAGGTGAGCCCCCGATTCACGTCTTTCGAGACGCTGACCGGGGGCTCATCCATGCGGCCTGCGCCGCGACGCTTCCTCCGGCCGGCGCGCCCCGAAGGGAACGTGCCGACCGGAGGAAGGTGGTCAAAAGCGGGCAGCGCGAAGAGTCGACCGAGTTCTCCCCAGCAACTCGGTTGAGCATCATCGCCCCATCGCCGGCTCCCCCGAGCCGACGCCTTGACGGTTATCAGGGTACGGGAATTCTGTCCCCCAAAGAGGGGACACGGATACCTGCTATCGTTCGCCCTCGACGCCGCTGCGCGTCGAGATCCGGCGCCTCGGACGCGAAAAACCCCCGGGGGTGCCGGGGGTTTCAGGTGGTGCGCGATACTGGGATCGAACCAGTGACCTCTTCCGTGTCAGGGAAGCGCGCTACCGCTGCGCCAATCGCGCCTGTGAAGGCTGTTCTGTTGTGTGAGTGGAGGTGGCGACGGGATTCGAACCCGTGTAAACGGCTTTGCAGGCCGGTGCCTAGCCGCTCGGCCACGCCACCGTGTGTGGTTCGACCCACGTGTCGTGATCGGCTTTCGAGTTTCCCCGGGTGGCGATCCACTCGAGCGGATGACGAGACTCGAACTCGCGACCCCAACCTTGGCAAGGTTGTGCGCTACCAACTGCGCTACATCCGCGTTTCCGGGCTTCCCCGGGCACTCGAATGACTTTATCCCATCCCGACCCCTGCTTCAAACCGCGGCGCTCTGAGCGTGTCGCCGAGGTCGCGCGTTCTGCGCAGCCCCGCGGATCCGGTAATATCGACCGAGGTCCTTCCCGGGCCGCACGGGCGATTGGCGCAGTTGGTAGCGCGCTTCCTTCACACGGAAGAGGTCATCAGTTCGAGTCTGGTATCGCCCACAATTCCTCCCGCGGCGACCGCTGGCCGCGGATTCGGAGATCGCCTCTGGATTCGGACGCCTGGCGCCGGTCGATCCGAATCCGCTGCCGGCCTCCGAATCCGCGACGCCGGACTAGCCGATGACCTTGCCGGGGTTGAACAGCCCCAGGGGGTCGAGGGTCGCCTTGATGGCGCGCTGCATGGCCAGCGCGCCCGGGTCGAGCTCCTTGTTCATGCCCGAGCGCTTGAGCAATCCGACGCCGTGTTCGCCGGTGACCGTGCCACCGAGGCCGATCGCGGCGTCGAGGAGGTCTTCGAAGGCGGCCTGCGCCGCGATCCGGGCGTCGTCGTCTCCGGGGGGCGTGAGAAGGAGCGGATGCAGATTCCCGTCGCCGGCGTGGGCGATGGTGGCGATCCTCACGCCGTGCCGGGCCGCGATCTCCTCGATGACGGCGAGCATCCGCGGGACGGCGGAGCGGGGCACGCAGACGTCCTCGGTCAGCACGGGCATGAGGCGCTCCAGCGCGGGGTACGCCAGTCGCCGCGCCTCGAAGAGCGCCTCGGCCTCGACCTCGTCTGTCGACTGCTGCGCCCACAGCGCGCCGGCGTCGGTGAACGCCGCAGCCGTGGCGGACGCCTCCGCATCCCCCGCCTCACCGGGGAGGTCGACGCGCGCCAGCAGCAGGGCCGCCGCCTCCGTCTCGATTCCGAGGTGCTTCCACTCCTCGACGGCGCGGATGCACTCGCGGTCGAGAAGCTCCAGCGCCGCCGGCTGCAGCCCGCGGCGCGTCACCAGGGCGATCGCCTCGCCGGCTGCGACGAGGCTGGCGAACGCCCCCACGACGGTGCGGGGAGGCTCGGATATCGCCGGCCGCAGCTTGAGGGTGATCTCCGTCACGATGCCGAACGTGCCCTCCGAGCCGACGAAGAGCCCGGTGAGGTCGTAGCCGGCGACGCCCTTGGTCGTGCGGCGACCGATGCGCACGATCCGGCCGTACTCGCCGGCGGGTCCGCCCATCACGACCTCCATGCCGAGCACGTAGTCGCGCGTGACGCCGTACTTCAGGCAGCACAGCCCCCCCGCGTTGGTGGAGACGTTGCCGCCGATCGTCGACCACGGCGCGCTCGCCGGGTCGGGCGGGTACCACAGGCCGTGCTCGGCGACCGCCCGCTTGAGGTCGTCGTTGACGACCCCCGGCTGGACCACGGCGACGAGATTGTCCGTGTCGATCTCCAGGACCGCGTTCATCCGGGACACGTCGATGACGAGGCATCCGTCGACCGCGTTGGCGCCTCCGGACAAGCCCGTGCCGGCTCCGCGCGGAACGACGGGGATGCGGTTCTGCGCGCACACCCGCACCGCTGCGGCGATCTCCTCCGTCGACTGCGCCCGCAGGACGGCCAGCGGCCGCCCCGCGGGCGCCCACTCGGCCTCGTCCCGGCTGAATCCTCCGAGAAGATCGGGGTCGGTGACCAGACGCTCGCCCGGGACCACCTCGCGCAATCTTCCGATGAGCACGCTCTCGTCGACACTCGTCTGCACTGTCGAACCTCTCTGCGATCGGGGGCGGGCCGCGCCTGTCAGCCGACGTCCCGGGTGCGGCACGTCTTCAGATAGCTGAGAAAGGATGCCTGCAATCCGGTGACGTGAGTCTCGTGCAGCAGTGCGTGGGAGACGTTCTGTGACACGCCCTTGGCGTGCAGCTTTTCCAGGGCGGCGAGGACGTTGCGGGCGATTCCACGATAGATCGGGATATCCCCGAGAAGTTCCACTTCGTTCAGCGTCACGTGCAGGTGTGGAGCTGTCGGGCCCGCGTAACGCTCGGGCAGGGCGTCGATCAGCGCGAAGATCTGGCTGTCCTCGTGGGCGACGCCGGGAGTGCCGGCCCCGACCGTGACGAACGGGGCGGACTGGCGCAGCCACGCGTAAAGGGCGAAGAGACCTCCGTAGGAGTATCCGAAGAGGCCGTGGCCCGACTCGCTGACGCGGTATCGGGACTGCAGGAGCGGATGGAGCTCCTCCGTCAGGAAGTCGAGAAAGATGTCGGCGTGGGTGTCGGCCAGCTGCGCCAGATAGGCGTCGGCGTGTTCCTCGGTCATCGCACCGGACGCCCGGAGGGCGGAGACCGTCGCGACCATCTCCTCGCTGACGGGCTCCCCCGGCGGCACGAGATCGCGATTGCGAATCTGCGCCCACTGAGCGGCTTCCGGGCCCGCATACCCGACGCTGACCTGGATGTACGGAGCGACGGTCAGGTACGGATCTGCCTGGGTCACGATGAGCGGCGCCGTGAGACCGACGGCGAAGTTGCCATCCACCACGTAGACCAGAGGGAGGGGATCGCCCGAACTGGCATATCCCGGCGGTGTGGTCACCCAGACGCCGAATTTCCGCCCCGACCGCGCAGTGACATCGAAGTAGTCCGTGTCGGCCAAGCACCCGTGCAACATCTCGCTCATGAAGTCTCTCCCTTTTCTATCCGGCCCGCCCTCACGACGAGGGCCGCCATGTCTGGATCCGCGAACACGCGGGCGTCCTGGAGCGGGTCGCGCTGCCACGCGACCATGTCGGCGTGCATGCCGGCCCTGATCGTGCCGACCGTCTCGCCGATACCGAGGATGTCGGCGTTGACGCTCGTGGCCGACACCAGCGCCTGCATCGGCGATTCCAGCTCGGCGCGCAGACGCAGTTCCTCGCCACGGCGTCGCTGATCCGGTCCGATGAGATCCGACCCCAGGCCGATCCTGAGTCCTGCCCGCCGTGAGACTCCCAGCGCCGCAGCCATACGCGTACGCACGCCGGCGATGCGGTCCCGCGTCGCCGGATCCAGGTCCATGCTCTCGACGTCCATGAGCTGGTCCACCACGGCGAACGTCGGTACGAGCGCGACGTCGTGCTCGCGCATGAGCCGGGCGGTGGGTTCATCGATGTCCGTCCCGTGTTCGACGCAGCGGACACCGGCTCGCACCGCATTGCGGATGCCCGCGTTGTTGTGGGCATGCACCGTCACGTACGTGCCGCGCGCCGCCGCTTCTTCGACGGCCACCGCGATCTCGTCCACCGTGAACTGCGTGTCGTCGAGGCGGTCGTGGCCGCCGACGACGCCGCCGGTGACGCAGAGCTTCACGAAGGTCGCGCCCCGGCGGAACGACTCGCGCACGTTGCGTCGCAGTTCGTCCGCGTTGCCCGACATCAGCGAGAGGGAGGCGAGCCCCGGAGTGTGGTGCGTCTCCCACATCTCGGTCGGTTCCCATGCGGCCCCGTAGTATCCGTGCCCACCCGTCTGACACTGCACCGGTCCGCACGAGATGACACGCGGGCCTCGCACCTTGCCCTTCGCGATCACCTCGACGACGCCGCCGTCGAGGCCGCCGGTGTCGCGCACCGTGGTGAACCCCGCGTCGAGCGCGCGGCCCGCATTGGCGAAGATGTCGGCGGCGATCTCGGCGATGGAGAGCTGGAATCCGAACTGCGCTCTGATGGGGCTCGACAGGCCGAGATGGACATGCGCGTCGATCAGGCCCGGAGTCAGGACCATGCCGTGGAGGTCGATGACTTCCGCATCCGAGGGCGCTCGCCCGATCGCCGTGATGACGCCATCCGACACGCAGACGTCACCGCGCCATGGATCCTCACCTGAACCGTCGGCGACCACCGCTCCGGCAAACCACTTCTCAACCATGAAGCCTTCCCTCGAGGACGACCTCGTCCTCAACAGTGGTGAATTCGTCCGCACTAAGCTACTCAACAGTGGTGAGTTGTTCAAGGGAGATCACGTGAGGTCACCGGTGGGAGAAGGCAGGGAACGCCTTCTGCAGGCGCTCTTCGAGGAGTTCGGCGAGACCGGCCCGAGCCCGGGCATGTCGATGCGTCAGGTGGCGGAGCGGATCGGCGTGCACCACACGTTGCTGACATATCACTTCGGGTCACGTCCCGGGCTCCTGCGCGCAGTCCTCATCGAAGCGCGCCGTCGTGACAACCTCGTGATCGCCGCGACCGCGGATGATCTCGGCTTCGTGGCGCTGTGCCGTGCGGTGTGGAACTTCTACTCCGCTCCGGCGCACGAGGATCGCGTCCGTGCGTTCTTCCAGATGGTCGGGCTCGTGGCGTACGAGCCCGACGACTTCGAGGAGTTCTTCGCTGACATCGGTGATCTCGCGTCCCTTCTGGAGTCGGCCGCCCTGCGCGACGGCGCCACGGCGCAGGAGGCCAGGCAGCTGAGCATCCTCGCGACGTCGTGTCTGAGGGGGTTCCTCCTGCAGCGGATGCTCAGCCCCGCCCACGTGGACGCGGCCGCCGACCGCTTCCTCGCCTCGTTGCCGGCATTCCAGGACGATTCTCGAGCGCGGTAGATCCGCCGACGTTCCGGTCACGGAAGGCGGTTCTCCGCCGTAGGCGAGAGACGGAAGGCGCTCGGGAAGTCGGGGTCGACGATCGCCGGACGCGTGAGGCGGAACGCGTCGATGGGGTGTTCGGTGTGCCCGGAGGTGGTCAGGTCGGCCAGGATCCTCCCCATCAGGCTGGCGAATTTCCCGGCATGCCCCGCGCCGTTGAAGACGGCGACGTGCGGATGCCCCGGGATCGTATCGAGAACGAACTCACGGTCGGCCGGCATGTCGTAGAGGCACGTCCTGTTGACCAGCGGCGCGCCCGCTGCCCCGGGCAGATGCGTCGCAAGGAAGCGATGAAGGATGCGAGCCTCGTCGTCGTCGCCTTCGAATGCACGCTCCTCGCTCGTGACGAAGCGTCCTCGCATATCCCGCGCGATCTTGACGGCGGCCTCCCCGTACACGGGGAACCCGTAGTGCACCTCGTCGCCATGATGGATCCAGATCGGGAACCTGTCGGGCGTGTAGTCCGCGAGGTTCGGCGTCGTGAAATAGCCGACCTGCTCCTGCGAGAGCGTCAGTGGGAAGCTGAGGCCGAGGTCCGGCATGAGCGCGCCGAGCCACGAGGCGGCCGCGACGACGAGGTGATCCGCGTCGAAGATGCCGCTGCTGGTCGTGACGCTCACCCCCTTCTCACGAATCCGGATCCCGGTCGCTCTCGTGCGCGTCAGGAACTCCACGCCGCCGGAGATCGCCAGCGAGGAATGCGCCGACACCGACTTGCGGATGTCGAGGATGCCGCCGGCCGCCTGGAAGAGGCCGATCGTGTCGTCGGGGATGCGCCACTGCGGGAACCGTGCTCTCACCTCTTCGGCCGTGAGATCCTCGTAGTCGATGCCCGTGGAGTCCATCGCGGTCCTGTAGGCGTCGATCTCCGCGGCCCCCGGACCGTCCGAAGGTGCCAGGTCCAGGCCGCCGGTCCTGGTGTAGAGGGTCAGCCCGGAGCGCCGCTCGATCTCGGCCCACGTCTCGAACATCGCAGGGGTCAGAGCGGTGTAGTCGGCACGGTGATATGCGTGACGGATGATCCGCGAATGGTCCCCTGAAGAGCCGAGAGCGTGGCCGAGGTCGAACTGCTCGACCACGAGCACGCGCTCGGCACCGTGCTCCGACAGCCAGAAGGCCGCGGCGGAGCCGATCGCTCCCGCGCCGATGACGATATGTGAATAGCCCTTGGCCACGACGGGTCCCTCCGGTGATGTCGGCTGTCCTCATTGCCAGCCTGACCCGCCATCCGGAGGAGATCGATAGCATGGTGTCGAATCTCAAGAACCTGGATTCGACAGATGTCGCAAAGCATCGAGGGTGAGCGAAAGCCGATGACCGAATCCATCCACGAGGTGATCGAGCGCACAGCGCACCGTCTCCGGCGGTCGGTCGCCGTGGATGACCCGGGCCTGCGACTCCTCGCCTCGAGCGCGCACTTCGAGGATGTCGACCAGGCTCGCCTGTCGTCTCTGGTGGGACGGAAGATCACCGGGCCGCTGCGGGACTATGTGATGGCGCAGGGCGCTCAGAGCTGGCGTGAGACGACGGTGCTGCCGGCTCGTCCGGAGCTCGGCGTCCAGTGGGATCGGCTCTGCTTCCCGTTGCGCTCGCGCTTCGAACTCCTGGGGTTCATGTGGATCATGACGCCCGTCCCTCTCGATGAGGAGGAGCTGCAGATCGCCCGCCAGTGCGCCGGGCATGTCCGAGAGGTGCTCATGCGACGCGCGCAGTCGCTGGCGGACGCCGACATCGAGGCGGAATCACTCGTTCGCGCTCTGCTCTCCGCCGACGCATCCGCTCAGCGGCGGGCCGCCCAGGACATGCGTGATCTGGGGATGTTCGCCGGGTGCACCGATTTCGTCGGAATCGTCGTCGCCACCGATCCCGGCATCAGATCCGGCTTCGGGGAGCCGTCGGAAGACGTCGTACGTCGTGCGGTGGCGACGGCGGCGGAGGGCCGGGCATACGCCCTGGCCGCGGGTGGCTCCGAATCCGCCGTGATACTCGGTTCTCCGGGGCTCGCGCACCCCGGAGTCGCGCAACCGTTCGCGAGGGCCCTGCATCGCGAGATCCGCCGGTGGGATGCCGGTCTGGCCGCCGCCGCCGTCGTCGGCGTCGGCGCCGCGCAGTCACCCCTCGAATCCGCTGCGCGATCATGCGACCAGGCGCGGATCGCCGCGCAGATCGGCCGCGCCCGCGGAGAGCACGTCGTGACCTGGTCGGAGCACCCCGTGGACGAACTGCTCACCGCCATGCTCGATCCGCGCGTCGACGAGTGGCTCGTGCCGGAGGCGCTTCAGCAGCTCATGGCATCCCAGCCCGCCGCCACGATCGAGCTCGTCGAAACGTTCCTCGATCACGCCGGCAATGTGATCGCGACAGCGGAGGCTCTGCAACTGCACCGGACGACGGTCTACTACCGGATCAACCGGCTCCAGGAGAGGACCGGTCTGAATCTGGAGGACGGCTCGACCCGTCTCCTCCTCCACCTCTGGCTGCGTACGCGCCGACTGGTCGCCGCGACGAACGGTCAGACCGCGCCGCGCCATCCGTAGCGCTTGTTCAGGGCGCGAGCGACAAGGCCGAAGCGGTCGGCGTCGAGAGCGGATGCCTCGCGGCGCAGGCCACGCTCGTGGACGCTGTAGAGATGTCCGATGTCGACCCATGAGTCTCGCCCCCGGGCGTCCCACTCCCCCGCGCCGAGTGCGACGAAGTCGGGCGAGTCCTGCGGAGTGCTGGTGAGCCGGACCGCGTAGACGCGGTCGGCGCTCTGGCGGCCGATGACCAGCACGGGGCGGTCCTTGCCGCGCCCGTCGCGCTCCTCGTACGGGACCCACGTCCACACGATCTCCCCCGCGTCGGGCGCGCCGTCCACATCGGGCGCATAGGCCAGCACGAGACCGCGGCGCCCGGGGGGCGTCAGCGGCGTCGTGGCCGTCGCCCCGTCGCGACCGGGCTCGATGCCCTCGGCACGGCGCGCGGGGCGCAGCATCCGGGAGAGGACGGTGAGGAAGCGGCGAGGCACAGCCTCACCCTAGCGAGCGAGTCCCACGCGGAAGGGGCGCCGCGGATCGCTCCGCGACGCCCCTCCGAGGCGGTGACCGTGGTCACTCGACGATGGCGTAGCCCTCTTCGCCGTGGACCGTGGAGTCCACACCGGCGATCTCGTCTTCGTTCTTGACGCGGAAGCCGACGGTCTTCTCGATCGCGAAGCCGATGATGTACGCGATCACGAAGGAGAAGATCAGCACGCCCAGCGCGGCGATCACCTGCAGGATGAGCTGCTCCGAACCGCCGCCGAGGAGGAGGCCGGTCTCGGTGGCGAAGAAGCCGAGGAAGATCGTTCCGATGAGGCCGCCGACGAGGTGGATGCCGACGACGTCGAGGGAGTCGTCGAAGCCCCACTTCCACTTCAGCTCCACAGCGAGCGCGCAGAGCACACCGGCCACGACACCGAGCAGGAGGGCCCATCCCGGCGTCAGGTTGGCACAGGCCGGCGTGATGGCCACGAGGCCGGTGACGGCACCGGATGCCGCACCCACGGACGTGGCCTTGCCGTCTTTGAACTTCTCCACGATCAGCCAGCCGATGACGGCGGCGGCGGTGGCGCCGATGGTGTTGATGATGATGAGGCCGACCGAGGAGTCCTCGGTGCCGAGGAGGCCGAAGGTGCCCTCTGCGCCGGCGTTGAAGCCGAACCATCCGAACCACAGGATCGCCGCACCGAGCATGACCAGCGGGACGTTGTGCGGCTTGTGCGCGCCCTTCTGGAAGTTCACGCGCTTGCCGAGCACCAGGGCGAGGGCGAGGGCGGCCGCACCGGCGTTGATGTGCACCGCGGTGCCGCCGGCGTAGTCGATGACGCTCGTGCTGAACCCGAAGGTCTCGCCGAGGCTCATGATCCAGCCGCCGCCCCAGACCCACGCGGCGACCGGGAAGTACACCACGGTGGCCCACAGGCCGGCGAAGACCATCCACGAGCCGAACTTCGCCCGGTCGGCGATGGCGCCCGAGATCAGGGCGACGGTGATGATGGCGAACGTGGCGCCGTACGCGGCGCCGACGAGGCCGTTGTCATCGAGCGAGCCGAGGC
Source organism: Microbacterium sp. RD1 (assembly GCF_052220165.1). Lineage (NCBI taxonomy): Bacteria > Bacillati > Actinomycetota > Actinomycetes > Micrococcales > Microbacteriaceae > Microbacterium > Microbacterium sp. RD1. The sequence goes on along the minus strand of NZ_JBQPOL010000004.1, from coordinate 247,304 downwards.
CGATGTCGGCGAACGGGTTGCCCGAGAACGCCCACGGGCTCTCGACCGCGCTCATGTTGAAGCCGTACAGGATCCACAGCACGCTGATCAGGCCGAGCGCGCCGAAGCTCATCATCATCATGCTGACGACGCTCTTCGCCTTGACCAGACCGCCGTAGAAGAACGCCACGCCGGGCGTCATGAAGAGCACTAGCGCCGTCGCGGCGACGGCCCAGGCGAGATTTCCGCTGTCCATGAGATTCCTCATCCATGTGTCGTGTTACTCAGAGGACCCTCCTGTCCGCCGCTTTCGGGTAGCGGACGTCTCGGGCGCCCCCAGTCTCGCGACGGGCGGTTTCCGGCGGCGTGCGTAAGGTGTTTCGCGTTCGTTACGAGCCCAGGCCCGACGTAAACATCGTGTTTCGGGATGCCGCGAGGATCACGCGAATGCGCGGAGAGGAATCGATGTCAGGAATGCGTCAGGGCGACGAGGCGGGAGATCGCCCGGAGATACTTCTTGCGGTAACCGCCCGACAGCATCTCAGTCCCGAAGACATCGTTCAGGGGAACACCGGTGGCCCTGATGGGGATCTGTGCGTCGTAGGCGCGATCGACGAAGGCGACGAACCTCAGCGCCGCCGACTGGTCTTCGAGGACGGTGACATCCCGCAGCCCGATGAGGTCGACGCCGTCCAGCACCCGCAGGTAGCGGGACGGATGCACGCGCGCCAGGTGAGCGATGAGGGTGGCGAAGGTGTCGTCGGACGCGACGCCGGCGGATGCGGCGCGCTCGAGCTCCGCGGTGTACTCCTCGGGCGACAGGACGCGGGCGTCGCCGTCGATGGCGCGCTGCCGATAGTCGGTCCCGTCGATGCGCAGCGTCTCGAAGCTCGCCGACATGGCGTGGATCTCGCGGAGGAAGTCCTGCGCGGCGAAGCGTCCCTCACCCAGCGCGTTGGGCGGCGTGTTCGACGTCGCGGCCAGGCGCGTCCCCGAGGAGACGAGCTCACCGAGCAGGCGCGTCATCACCATCGTGTCGCCGGGATCGTCCAGCTCGAACTCGTCGATGCAGAGCAGGTCCGACCCGCGGAAGAGCTCGACGGTGTTCTGATAGCCGAGAGCCCCCACCAGCGCGGTGTACTCGATGAACGATCCGAAGTACTTCCGGCGGGCCGGCAGCGCGTGATAGATCGAGGCGAGCAGGTGGGTCTTCCCGACGCCGAACCCGCCGTCGAGGTAGACGCCCGGCTTGGTCTCGGGAACCTTCTTCGCTCGGCGGAACAGGCCGCCGCGCTCGGCCGGTGCGCCCTTTCCGGAGAACGCCAGCAGTCGCTCTTTGGCATCCTGCTGCGACGGATACGTCGCATCCGCCCGGTAGGACTCGAACGTCGCCCCGTCGAACTGCGGTGGCGGGATGAGGGCGGCCACCATCTCGGCGCCGGTGACGTCGGGCGAGCGCTCGGCGAGGTGGACCAGGCCGGTCCCGGTCGAGGTGCCTGTCGAACTCATACGCGGTCCTGTGTCGCCTTCTTACGATGCCGATGCGCACCCCTGGAGGCGCTACTAGGTTCGAAGGGGCACAACCAGCCTATTGCGATTTGCGGACCGGGGCCGATCCGGCAGCTGCGTCCGACTCGTGAACACGTCCCGAGGAGACCAGCGATGACCGTCGAGTACGACACCACCTCCGAGAAGTTCGCCGACTACGCCCAGCCCGGCCGTCTCGTGACCGGCGACTGGCTCGAGGCGCGGTTGGGCGACCCGGGACTCGTGATCGTCGAATCGGACGAGGACGTCCTCCTGTACGAGACCGGCCACATCCCGGGCGCCGTGAAGGTCGACTGGCACACCGAGCTGAACGACCCCGTCGTCCGCGACTACGTCGACGGCGCCGGCTTCGCCGAGCTGCTCGGCCGCAAGGGCATCTCTCGCGATGACACCGTCGTCATCTACGGCGACAAGAACAACTGGTGGGCCGCTTACGCGCTGTGGGTCTTCTCCCTCTTCGGACACGAGGACGTCCGACTCCTCGACGGCGGTCGCGACAAGTGGATCGCCGAGGGCCGTCCGATCACGACGGAGCCCACTCAGCGCGCGGCGACCGAATACCCGGTGGTCGAGCGCGACGACACCGCGCTCCGCGCCTACAAGGACGACGTGCTGGCCCACCTCGGGAACCCTCTCGTCGACGTGCGCTCGCCCGAGGAGTATTCCGGTGAGCGCACCACCGCGCCGGCGTACCCGGAGGAGGGCGCGCTGCGCGCTGGACACATCCCGACGGCCCAGAACGTCCCGTGGGCCAAGGCGGTGGCAGAGGACGGCGGATTCAAGTCCCGCAGTGAGCTCGAGGCCATCTACCGCGAGGGCGCGGGGCTCACAGACGACGACGCGATCGTGGCGTACTGCCGTATCGGGGAGCGATCGAGCCACACGTGGTTCGTTCTGAAGCATCTCCTCGGCTTTGAGAACGTGCGCAACTACGACGGATCGTGGACGGAATGGGGCAGCGCCGTGCGCGTGCCCATCGTCACCGGGAGCGAGCCGGGCTCGCTCTGACAACCGGCACAGCCGGCCGCACATTTCCCGTGGGACAATGGCGGTGATGACCGACACCGCTCTGCCTGCCGCCCTGGCGGAGATCCGCGAGGAGTTCCTCGAGTTGGCCGAACCCGAGCGGCTGCAGCTGCTGCTGGAGTTCTCGCAAGACCTGCCCGACGTTCCGCCGGACTACGACGAGCATCCGGAGAGGTACGAGCGGGTCGCGGAATGTCAGTCTCCCGTCTTCATCGCCGTCGAGGTCGACGCCGACGATCGCGTGGCCATGCACGCGACCGCGCCGGCGGAAGCGCCCACGACGCGCGGGTTCGCCAGCATCCTCGTTCAGGGGATCAGCGGGCTGACCGCCGACGAGGTTCTGGCGATCCCCGACGACTTTCCCCAGAGCATCGGCCTGACGCGGGCGGTGAGCCCGCTGCGGATCGCGGGGATGACCGGGATGCTGCTGCGCGCCAAGCGCCAGGTGCGCGCCAAGCGCGCCGGCTGACATGCGCGTCACCGAGATCGTTCCCGCCTCGGGCGACGCGTTCGATGTCGGCACGGCCGAGGGCGAGGCCGCTCTCGCGTCGCGCTACGACGTCGGCCGGGGCGCCTTCGTGCGCCTCAACATGATCACGAGCGTCACCGGCGCCGCGGTCGGCGGAGACGGCACGAGCAACACCCTCACGAGCCGCACCGACCGAGCCGTGCTCGGCCTCATCCGGCGGGGGTCGGACGTCGTCGTGGTCGGTGCCGCGACAGTGCGCGCCGAGGGATACCTTCTCCCCCGCGCCGCGCGCCTCGCGGTCGTGACGACCAGCGGCGATCTGACGGGCCACCGCTTTCCCGAGGCGCCCGGCGCCGTCCTCCTCGTCTGCCCCGCCGACCGCGTCGACGCGGTGCGGGAGCGCTCCGGTCTCTCCTCCGCCGAGATCGTCGGCGTCACGGGAGGCGACGAGCTCCGTCCGCAGGCGATCGTCGCCGCGCTGCGCTCGCGGGGCCTCGAGCGCATCGTCTGCGAGGGCGGCCCCACCCTCGCCGCGCGATTCGCGGATGCGGGGGTCATCGACGAGTACTGCGTGACCGTGGCACCCGTCCTGGAACCGGCTCCGCGGGCCTTCCTGCCGATCCGGCGCGCTGCGGCCACGGCGGTGGCGGGGATGCTGGTCGACGAGGACGGTTTCAGCTATCTGCGGTTGCGACCTCGCGGGTGAGTCCTCGCTGGCGGAGCCACTGCGCGATCGCGGCGGACCAGCGGTCCTGGTCGTAGTTCCAGAGCTTGGTGTGCCGTGCGACGTCGAACGTGTGCATCTCGACCAGGTCGGGTCGCGCTGCGGCCAGCTCGTGCGAGGCGTCGGACGGGACGAAGCCGTCGTCGTCGCTGTGCAGAAGCAGGATCGGATGCGTCAGCTCGTTCGCGCGGGCCACGCCGTCGAGGCGGTCGAAGGGGATCGGTCGTCCGGTGCGCGTCATGGGCACTGCCCACTCGGATCGAAGAGCACCCAGTGCCAGGCCCGTGACGGGAGCGGGAAGGCGCATCTGGCGCGCCTGATAGTCCAGCACGACCCGCCAGTCCACGACCGGCGACTCCAGCACCAGCCCGACGATGAGGTCGCGATGCGGAGAGTTCAGTTCCAGCTGCAGGGCGATCGCGCCGCCCATCGACCACCCCATGACGACGACCCGGCGCGCGCCCGCACGCCGGGCGTAGCCGATGGCGGCATCGACGTCACGCCACTCCGTCGCGCCGAGGGCGTACGTTCCTTCGCGACTGCGCGGGGCTTCGCCATCGTTGCGGTAGGACACCAGCAGAGACGTGTAGCCGAGGGAGTGGAACAGCGGCACCGCGCGAAGGGCCTCGGCGCGCGTCGTGCCGCGCCCGTGCACCTGCACCACCCACAGGTCGGATTCCTCACCGGAGGGGAACACCCAGGCCGGGCAGGGACCGACGGAGGCGCCGATGAGCTCGTTGCGAAACGGTAGCTGGAGCTCCTCGGGACGGTCGTAATACCATCCGCTGAAGGCGGCATCCGACGACAGGCGCGCGCCGGAAGTCACGTGGGTGAGGAGCTTGCGCTTCACGGTGCGTTCGTCCTCCGACAGCACAGAGCCGAGCTTCACGTAGGGCAGCGTCCCCGCGGTGAACAGCCCGTACCGGCCGGGGAGCGCGGTGTCGGGCGTGCGCTCCAGGGTGATGGTCTGAGCGGCCGTGTCGAGGTCGACGATGCGCGTGTCGGGCACGCGCGGCGCGGGTGTGACCACGCGACGGGCGACCCGTAGCGAGATCGCGCCGATCGCCGTGACGACGGCGCCGAGCGAGATGGCCAGCAGCGCGATCGCTGCGCGGAGGGCCCCCGCGCGCCGAGGAGAAGCGCCGGTGGTTCCGGCGTGCCTGGAGCCGTTCATCGAGCCCTCACTCTAGTCTGTGGCCGTGACCGAGCTTCCCCCCGCCACGGCGACGCCGTTCGAGAGGGCGGGCGAGGAACTGCGCTCGGTCGCCTTCCGTTCGGACTTCGCCGTGCGCGAGATCCCCGCGCCTCCCGGGTTGGCTCCCTTCTCCCTGGCGCTGGCCGGGGATGTGCGGCCCGACGGGTCGGGGACGGACTCCCCCTTCGGAACGGGCCGGTTCATCCTGCTCCACGACCCCGACGAACCGGAGCCGTGGGGTGGCGCCTGGCGGATCGTCTGCTTCGCCCAGGCGCCGTTGGAGACCGAGATCGGAACCGATCCACTTCTCGCGGACGTCGCCTGGTCGTGGCTGCTCGACGCACTGGCGTCGCGCGAGGCGGCGTACCACGCCGCATCCGGAACGGCCACGAAGACGCTGTCGAAGGGCTTCGGCGCCCTCGCAGATCAGGGCGACGGCGCGCAGATCGAACTGCGCGCGTCCTGGTCTCCACAGGCGCCGTTCGGCCCGCATGTGGAAGCCTGGGCAGAATTGGTATGCATGCTCGCGGGGCTCCCCCCGGGGTCGGAGGACATCGCCGTGCTGGGATCGCGAAGGACGATGCGTGACTGATTACACCGTGATCGCCGACGATGCGGCGTTCGCGGACGCCGTCCGCGCACTGGCCGCCGGCTCGGGGCCCGCGGCAATCGATGTCGAACGCGCGTCGGGCTTCCGCTACTCGCAGCGGGCCTACCTGATCCAGGTCTTCCGCCGCAACGCCGGCGTCTACCTCTTCGACCCGTCCGAGATCGCAGACTTCTCACCGCTGCAGGACGCGCTGGTCTCGACCGAGTGGGTGTTCCACGCCGCCAGCCAGGACCTGCCGTCGTTGCGCGAACGCGGACTGGAGCCGCGGACCATGTTCGACACCGAACTGGCGGCGCGACTGCTCGGGCACGAGCGGGTCGGCCTGGGCGCCGTCGTCGAGACGACGCTGGGCATCACGCTGGCCAAAGCCCACTCCGCCGCGGACTGGTCGACCCGCCCGCTTCCGCAGTCGTGGCTCGAGTATGCCGCGCTCGACGTGACGCACCTCATCGACGTCCGCGACGCCCTGGCGGCGGAGCTGGTCGAGCAGGGGAAGACCGAGTTCGCGCAGGAGGAATTCGCCGCGGTGCTGGAGCGCCCGGCCAAGCTGCCGCGCGAGGATCCGTGGCGGAGGCTGAGCGGCCTGCACACCGTGCGGGGCCGCCGCTCGCTCGCCGTCGCGAAGGCGCTCTGGCAGGCGCGGGAGGACTACGCCCGCGAGCAGGACATCGCGCCGGGACGTCTGGTACCCGACCGTGCCCTGGTCGCCGCGGTGATCGCCGACCCGAAGACGAAGCAGGAGCTGGCGAGTCTCAAGGACTTCACCGGCCGGGCCAGCCGTAACCAACTCGACCGCTGGTGGGACGCCATCGTCGAGGGCCGGAGCACGCCGGACCTGCCGCCCGATCGCGTGCCGTCGGATTCGCTGCCGCCGCCTCGGGCGTGGGTCGACCGCAACCCGGAGGCCGATGCGCGGTTGCGCGCCGCGCGACCGGCCGTCGAGGGACGCGCCACCGAACTGGGGATGCCGACCGAGAACCTGCTGACCCCCGAGACGCTCCGCCGCGTCGCGTGGGCGCCGCCGGCCGAGCTCACCGTCGACGAGGTCGGGCGGATGCTCCGAGAGCTCGGCGCTCGTGAATGGCAGATTGCGCAAACCGCACAGCTGATCGTGAATGCCTTTGTAGATTCCGTTCACGCCGCCGAGTCGACCGCATCCGAGGATTCATAGATCCGACAACCGATTCGGGGCTGCCGAAGGCGGCTCCTAGGCTGACGTCATCCCTATGTTTGGAGGCAGAGTGCCCGAGATTTCGGACGTCTATTTCGTCGATGGTGTGCGTACCCCGTTCGGTCGCGCCGGCGAAAAGGGGATCTACTGGAACACCCGCGCGGATGACCTCGTCGTCAAGGCGATCATCGGCCTGATGGAGCGGAACGAATCGGTTCCGAAAGACCGTATCGACGACGTGGCGATCGCCGCCACCTCGCAGACGGGCGACCAGGGGCTCACTCTCGGCCGCACGGCGGCGATCCTCGCCGGTCTGCCCATGACCGTTCCCGGTCTCGCGATCGACCGGATGTGCGCCGGCGCGATGACGAGCGTCACCACGATGGGCGCTTCGATCGGCTTCGGTCAGTACGACCTCGCGCTGGCCGGTGGCGTGGAGCACATGGGCCGGCACCCCATCGGCGCGAACGCCGACCCGAACCCGCGCTTCGTCGCCGAGAAGCTCGTCGACCCGGGCGCCCTGAACATGGGCGTCACCGCCGAGCGCATCCACGACCGGTTCCCCCACCTGACCAAGGAGCGCGCCGACCGTTACGGCATGCTGAGCCAGCACAAGCTGCAGGCCGCCTACGACGCCGGCAGGATCCAGCCCGACCTCGTGCCGGTCGCCGTCAAGGACGGCGAAGGCTCGTGGGGGCTTGCCACCGAGGACGAGGGCCGTCGCCCCGAGACCACGATGGAGGGCCTTGCGACCCTCAAGACGCCGTTCCGTCCGCACGGGCGGGTGACCGCGGGGACGTCGTCGCCGCTGACCGACGGCGCGACGGTGTCGCTGCTCGCCGGCCGCGATGCCGTGAAAGAGCTGGGTCTGAAGCCGAAGATGCGCATGGTCTCGTTCGCCTTCGCCGGCGTCGAGCCGGAGATCATGGGCATCGGACCGATCCCGGCGACCGAGAAGGCGCTGCGCAAGGCAGGCCTGTCGATCGACGACATCGGCCTGTTCGAGCTCAACGAGGCGTTCGCGATCCAGGTGATCTCGCTGCTGGATCACTTCGGCATCGCGGACGACGACCCGCGCGTCAACCCGTGGGGCGGCGCCATCGCGGTCGGCCACCCGCTGGCCGCATCCGGTGTGCGCCTCATGATCCAGCTGGCGGCGCAGTTCCGCGAGCGACCCGACGTCCGCTACGGCCTCACCGCCATGTGCGTCGGCCTCGGGCAGGGCGGCTCGGTGATCTGGGAGAACCCGTACTTCGACGGAAAGAAGCGGAAGTAATCGCGGAATGACGAACTACTCTGAACTCGACTTCTCCCCCGTCCTCGCCGCGACCGAGGGCGAGGTGATCACGCACTCGCGCGTGCGCGACATCCGTCTCGCCTCCGGCAAGGTGCTGGCGCTGATCACACTCGATAACGGTCGCGATCACACCCGGCCGAACACGCTCGGTCCGGCCACGCTGGTCCAGCTGGGCGAGACGCTCGACACCCTGGCGACGCGGGCGGCTGCCGGCGAGATCCAGGCGGTCGGCATCACCGGCAAGCAGTACATCCTGGCCGCCGGCGCCGACCTGTCCGACATCGGCAAGCTCTCGTCGAAGGATGACGCGCGCCTGGTCGCCCAGCTCGGTCACAAGGTGTTCGGAAAGCTCTCCGAGCTCGGTGTGCCGACGTTCGCCTTCGTCAACGGCCTCGCCCTCGGCGGCGGCCTCGAGATCGCGCTGAACTCCTCATACCGCACGGTCGACGCCTCCGCCGCCGCGATCGCCCTTCCCGAGGTCTTCCTCGGGATCATCCCGGGCTGGGGAGGCGCCTATCTGCTGCCGAACCTGATCGGCATCGAGAACGCGCTCGAGGTGGTCATCTCCAATCCGCTCAAGCAGAACCGGATGCTCAAACCCCAGCAGGCGTTCGACCTCGGCATCGTGGACGCGATCTTCCCGGCGGCGAACTACCTCGAAGACTCGCTGCGCTGGGCCGACCTCGTGCTCAGCGGCACGGTCAAGGTGCAGCGCAAGAACGAGCCGGGCAAGATCGAGCGCCTCACGAAGTGGCCGATCGCCATCAAGATGGCGCGCAACATGCTCGAGAGCCGCATCGGCACCGTGCCCCGGTCGCCCTACGTGGCGCTGGACCTGCTCGACAAGGCCAAGAGCGGCACGAAGGCCGAAGGGTTCGCCCGCGAGGACGAAGCCCTCGCCGACCTCGTGGTCGGCGACCAGTTCGCCGCATCCATGTATGCGTTCGATCTCGTGCAGAAGCGTGCCAAGCGCCCGGTGGGAGCACCGGACAAGGCGCTGGCGAAGAAGGTCACGAAGGTCGGCATCATCGGCGCCGGACTCATGGCCAGCCAGTTCGCACTGCTGTTCGTGCGGAAGCTCCAGGTCCCGGTGCTCATCACCGATCTCGACCAGGCGCGCGTCGACAAGGGGGTGGCCCACATCTCCGAGGAGATCGGCAAGCTCCAGCAGAAGGGGCGGATCGACGGGGACACGGCGAACCGGCTCCGGGCGCTCGTGCGCGGAACGACCGACAAGAGCGAGTACGCCGACTGCGATTTCGTCATCGAGGCGGTCTTCGAAGAGGTCGGTGTCAAGCAGCAGGTGTTCTCGCAGATCGAGCCGCTTCTCGCCGATGATGCGATCCTCGCCACCAACACCTCATCGCTGTCGGTCGAAGAGATCGGCGCGCAGCTGGCGCACCCCGAGCGGCTGGTGGGCTTCCACTTCTTCAACCCGGTCGCGGTGATGCCGCTCATCGAGATCGTGAAGACGCCCGCGACATCGGATGCCGCGCTGTCGACGGCGTTCGTCGTCGCGAAGGCGCTCGGCAAGAACGCCGTCCTCACGGCCGACGCGCCGGGCTTCGTCGTCAACCGGCTGCTCGCGAAGGTCATGGGCGAGGCGGCGCGCGCCGTCTACGAGGGCACTCCGCTGCTGACCGTCGAAAAGGCCTTCGGGCCGCTCGGTCTGCCGATGACGCCGTTCCAGCTCATCGACCTCGTCGGCTGGAAGGTCGCCGCGCATGTCCAGGACACGATGGCCACGGCCTTCCCCGACCGCTTCTTCGCGTCGGAGAACTTCCACGAGCTCGCCGAACTTTCCGAGGTCGTCGAGAAGGACAAGAGCGGACGGGTCACGGGCTGGTCGAAGGCCGCGCAGAAGGTGCTGAAGACCGGCTCCTCCCCCTCCTCCGAGGCGACGATCCTGCAGCGCGTGCAGGACGGCCTCGCCCAGGAGATCAAGATCATGCTGGACGAGGGCGTGGTGCCCGAGGTCGAGGACATCGACCTGTGCCTCATCCTCGGCGCCGGGTGGCCCTTCATCGACGGCGGCGCTTCGCCCTACCTCGACCGCGAGGGCGCGTCGGAGCGGACGTTCGGCGACACGTTCCATCATCCGCCCATCCGCGGCATCGGCGCGTAGGAGCGGGGCGGGTGCGGCGCCGGTCGCATCCGCCTCGTCCTCCGCCGCACCGGCGTCGACCCGGACAACATTCCGGATCGACACCGGCATCTGCCGCCGCCGGGGCGGCGGGGTGACCTGGGGACCGCATCCGTCCGGAATGTTGTCCGGACTCCGGGCGTGGGTCGGGCCCGATCAGGCGTCGCTGGGGCGCGAGCGAGCCCACTCCCGCACCGTCGGGATCTCCGAGGTCTGCGGGCGGGCCACCGGGATGCGGGTTCCCAGCACCTGGGCCACGACGTCGTGGGCGATCTTCGCCGGCGTGAGGCCGGCGTCCTCGAGGATCTGTTCGCGCGTGGCGTGCGAGATGAACTCGTCGGGGACGCCGAGCTCGTCCACGGCGGTGTCGATGCCGGCCTCGCGCAGCACCTGCCGCACGCGCGTGCCGATGCCGCCGACGCGGATGCCGTCTTCGATCGTGATGACGAGGCGGTGCCGAGCGGCCAGCTCGACCACCGAGGGCTGCACGGGGACGACCCAGCGCGGGTCGATGACGGTGGCCCCGATCCCCTGCGCGCGCAGCCGCTGGGCGACGTCGAGCGCGATGTGGGCCATCGGACCGATGCCGATGAGGAGGACGTCTTCGGCGTCGGCGCGCTCCAGCACGTCGACGCCGTCGGGCAGGCGCTCGACCGCGGGGATATCGGCGGCGGCGCGGCCCTTGGGATAGCGGATGACGGTGGGGGCGTCGTCGACGGCGACGGCCTCGCGGAGTTCCTCACGCAGACGGGCCGCGTCGCGTGGCGCGGCGATCCGGATGTGCGGGACGAGCTGCAGCATCGCCAGGTCCCAGATGCCGTGGTGGCTCGGGCCGTCGGGGCCGGTGACGCCGGCGCGATCGAGCGCGAACGTGACGCCTGCGCCGTGGAGCGCGACGTCCATCAGCACCTGATCAAACGCGCGGTTCATGAACGTCGCGTAGATCGCGACGACCGGATGAAGGCCGCCGAAGGCGAGGCCGGCGGCGGATGCGACGGCGTGCTGTTCGGCGATGCCGACGTCGTAGACGCGGTCGGGGTAGCGCTCGGCGAACCGCTGCAGCCCGGTGGGGCGCAGCATCGCGGCCGTCATGGCGATCACGTCGTCGCGCTCGGCGCCGATGTCGACGAGCTCCTGTGCGAACACGTCGGTCCAGTCATCGCCGCCACTGCTGGACAGCGGCTCCCCTGTGACGGGGTCGATGCGGCCGACGGCGTGGAATTGATCGGCCTCGTCGCTGAGGGCGGGGGCGTATCCGCGGCCCTTGTCGGTGATGGTGTGCACCAGCACCGGCGCGCCGTAGGACTTGGCCAGCTGCAGGGTCTCGATGAGGCCCTCGAGGTCGTGGCCGTCCACCGGGCCGAGGTACTTGATGTCGAGGTTCGAGTACAGGGCCTCGTTGTTCGCGAACCGCGACAGGAAGCCGTGCGTGCCGCCGCGCACGCCGCGATAGAGGGCGCGCGCCGCGGGACCGAGGCGGCGGAACAGCGAGTCGGAGCTGCGATGAAGCGTGCGGTACGCGTCGTTCGTGCGTACGCGGTTGAGGAAGCGCGCCATGCCGCCGATGGTCGGTGCGTACGAACGGCCGTTGTCGTTCACGACGATCACGAGGTTGCGGTCATTGTCGTCGGTGATGTTGTTGAGCGCTTCCCACGTCATGCCGCCGGTGAGCGCGCCGTCACCGACGACGGCGACCACGTGGCGGTCGCGCCGGCCGGTCCGCGAGAACGCGCGGGAGACGCCGTCGGCCCAGCTGAGCGAGCTGGATGCGTGCGAGGACTCCACGACGTCGTGCGCGCTCTCCGCACGCTGCGGATACCCCGCGAGACCGCCTCGTGACCGGAGCGCGGAGAAGTCCTGACGACCGGTGAGCAGCTTGTGGACGTAAGACTGGTGCCCGGTGTCGAAGATGATCGGATCCGACGGCGAGTCGAAGACCCGATGCAGGGCGATCGTCAGCTCGACGACGCCGAGGTTCGGGCCGAGATGACCGCCGGTGCGCGCGACGTTTTCGACCAGGAAGGAGCGGATCTCGGCGGCGAGCTGCTGCAGCTGTGCGAGGTCCAGCGCGTCGATGTCGCGCGGGCCGCGGATGGTTGGCAGCAGCTCCATGGGACCCCTTTCGCGCCGGTCGGGACGTTTGCACGCCGTGTCTCGAGTGTAGTCGCGCCCTCCTCGGCGGAGCCTGTACGGGCGCGCGTGCGCGGGCTCGTGTACGCTCCGTCGCCGCGCCGCCGAAACGGCGGAGGCGGCCCGTGAGCCGGAGCCCGCGGACCGCCTCCGGATCGTTCAGACGAGCGAGCGCAGCACGTACTGGAGGATGCCGCCGTTGCGGTAGTAGTCCGCCTCACCGGGGGTGTCGATGCGGACGACAGCGTCGAACTCGACCGGGGTCTTGCCGGTGCCCGAGGCGTCGCTCGGGGTGGCCGTCACGTGCACGGTCTTCGGCGTCGTGCCGTCGTTGAGCTGCTCGATGCCGGAGATCGCGAGGACCTCGGTGCCGTCGAGGCCGAGCGAGGCGGCCGACTCCCCCGCCGGGAACTGCAGCGGGATGACGCCCATGCCGATGAGGTTCGAGCGGTGGATGCGCTCGTAGCTCTCGGCGATGACCGCGCGCACACCCAGCAGGCGCGTGCCCTTGGCCGCCCAGTCGCGCGACGAGCCGGAGCCGTACTCCTTGCCTGCCAGGATCACGAGCGGGATGCCGGCGGCCTGGTAGTTCTCGGAGGCGTCGTAGATGAACGACTGGGGCGCACCGTCCTGCGTGAAGTCGCGCGTGTAGCCGCCCTCCACCCCGTCGAGGAGTTGGTTGCGGAGGCGGATGTTCGCGAAGGTGCCGCGGATCATGATCTCGTGGTTGCCGCGGCGCGAGCCGTAGGAGTTGAAGTCCTTGCGGTTCACGCCGTGGTCGATCAGGTACGCGCCCGCGGGGCTGTCCGCCTTGATGGAACCGGCCGGCGAGATGTGGTCGGTCGTGACCGAGTCGCCGAGCTTGGCGAGCACGCGGGCGCCCGTGATGTCGCTGACCGCATCCGGCTGCAGCGTCATGCCCTCGAAGTATGGGGGCTTGCGCACGTAGGTCGACGCGTCGTCCCACTCGAATGTGGCGCCGGTGGGAGTCGGCAGCGAACGCCACCGCTCGTCACCCTCGAAGACGCCCGCGTACTGCGTGTCGAACATGTCGGTCGAGATCGACGAGTCGATCGTGGACTGCACCTCTTCCGCGCTCGGCCAGACGTCGCGCAGGAACACGTCGTTGCCGGCGGAGTCCTTGCCGAGCGGGTCGGTCTCGAAGTCGAAGTTCATCGACCCGGCCAGCGCGTAGGCGATGACCAGCGGCGGCGACGCGAGGTAGTTCATCTTCACATCGGGGTTGATGCGTCCCTCGAAGTTGCGGTTGCCCGAGAGCACCGCGGTGACGGCGAGGTCGTTCTCGTTGACGGCCGCGGAGACCTCTTCGATGAGCGGCCCGGAGTTGCCGATGCACGTGGTGCAGCCGTATCCGACCGTGTAGAAGCCGAGGGCCTCGAGGTCGTCGGTCAGGCCGGCCTTGTCGTAGTAGTCGGTGACCACCTTGGAACCGGGTGCCATCGTGGTCTTGACCCACGGCTTGGCTTTGAGTCCCTTCTGCGCCGCGTTGCGGGCGAGCAGGCCCGCCGCGAGCATGACCGACGGGTTCGACGTGTTCGTGCAGGAGGTGATCGCGGCGATCGTGACAGCGCCGTGGTCGAGCGTGTATGAACCGTCGGCGGTGCTGACCTGAACGGGCTTGGAGACGCCCGCAGGCGCCACGCGGAGACTGTCGACCTCGTGCTCGTGCTGGTGGCTGACGTGTCCGGCTGCGCCGTTGTGCGCGTGCCCGTCGTCCTCCGCGGTGTAGCCGATCGGGTCGGAGGCCGGGAACGTCCCCTCCACCGCCTCGTCGACCTGGGTGAGCACCGTGGTGTCGTGCCCCGCGTAGTCCAGCAGGTCGCTGGCGAACTGCGTCTTGGCGTTGGTCAGCTCGATGCGGTCCTGCGGGCGCTTGGGGCCGGCGATCGACGGAACCACCGTCGAGAGGTCGAGCTCGATGTACTCGCTGAAGGACGGCTCCGTGGCGGGGTCGTGCCACAGGTGCTGTGCCTTGGAGTACGCCTCGACGAGGGCGACCTGCTCGTCGCTGCGACCGGTGAGGCGCAGGTAGTCCAGGGTCACGTCGTCGATCGGGAACATCGCTGCCGTCGAGCCGAACTCGGGGCTCATGTTTCCGATGGTGGCGCGGTTGGCCAGCGGGACGGAGGCGACGCCCTCGCCGTAGAACTCCACGAACTTGCCGACGACACCGTGCTTGCGCAGCATGTCGGTGATCGTGAGGACGACGTCGGTGGCGGTCACGCCAGTCGGGATGGCGCCGGTGAGCTTGAAGCCGACGACCCGCGGGATGAGCATCGACACGGGCTGGCCCAGCATGGCCGCCTCGGCCTCGATGCCGCCCACACCCCATCCGAGGACGCCCAGGCCGTTGACCATCGTGGTGTGCGAGTCGGTGCCGACACACGTGTCGGGGTACGCGCGGAGGACGCCGTCGACCTCGCGCGTGTAGGTGACCTTCGCGAGGTGCTCGATGTTGACCTGGTGCACGATGCCGGTCCCGGGCGGGACCACCTTGAAGTCGTCGAACGCGGTCTGGCCCCAGCGGAGGAACTGGTAACGCTCGCCGTTGCGCTCGTACTCGATCTCGACGTTGCGCTCGAACGCGTTGGGGGTGCCGAAGAGGTCGGCGATCACCGAGTGGTCGATGACGAGCTCGGCGGGGGCGAGCGGGTTGATCTTGGTCGGGTCGCCGCCGAGGTCGGCGACGGCCTCGCGCATGGTGGCGAGGTCCACGATGCACGGCACTCCGGTGAAGTCCTGCATCACCACGCGGGCCGGCGTGTACTGGATCTCGGTGTCGGGCTCGGCCTGCGGGTCCCACGAGCCCAGCGCGCGGATGTGGTCGGCCGTGATGTTGGCGGCATCCTCCGTGCGCAGGAGGTTCTCCAGGAGCACCTTCAGGCTGAACGGGAGCTTCTCGTATCCGGGTACCGTCTCGATGCGGAAGATCTCGTAGTCGGTGCTGCCGACCGTCAGGGTGCTCTTGGCACCGAAGCTGTCAACCGTGGACACGATCGTCTCCTTCGTCGGCGAATGCGGCGTACCGCGAACCCATCTTCCCTGTCGCATCCAGCGGCGGCTAGGAAGGTGAACCTAACCGGGGGAATCGGGAAATTTATCTCGATGTCAAGATAAATGTATCAGGTTTGCCGCGCCGGGTAGACAGCTCGGACGGCGAGCCACGTGACCGCGACCAGGGGCGCGAACAGCGGCAGCCCCATCGCGATCTTCGTTATCCCGAGCGCCGCGGTGGCGTCGGCGACATACAGGGGCAACTGCACGGCGAGGCGGAGCGCGAACAGCGCCGCCCACGCGATGGAGAGCCAGAAGAACACCCTGCGCTTGCGCGCGTTCCGGCGCCAGCGGGTGCCCTCGTTCATGAGGAAGCCCACCGCCAGCCCGATGAGCGGCCAGCCGATGAGCGCTGACACGAGGAAGGCGCTGCCGTAGATGCCGTTGGTGAAGAACCCGAGGACGAAGTTGTCGCGGCCCTGCCCCGTCCACAGCGCGAGGGCGGCCGCGGCGCCGGTGGCGACCAGGCCGCCCAGGGCCGCCCCTGCCGGGGAGCGCTGGATGAGACGCACCGCGGTGAAGACGATCGCGATGCCGACGGAGACACCGAGGCTCACCCAGAGGTTCCCCTGCCCCGTCGCGGCGTCGTAGGTGACGGTGAAGAGGAGGACGAAGGCGAGGCCGGGGAGAACGGACTCGAGGATGCCGCGCCATCCGCCCATCGCCGCCCACACGGCCGCCCCGGTGGAGCCGCCACGGGCGGGGTCGAGTCCGGCGCGGCGTGCGGCGGCACCGAGCGCGGCGCCGAGCGCCTCGGACGCGGGCGGCGGAGTCTCGGGTGTGCGCGCCTCGGTGTCGCGAGGTGCGGTGTCGCGAGGTGCGGTGTCGCGAGGTCCGGTGTCGTTCGGGCCGGTGCCACCGGTGCTCGTGTCGCTCATGCGGTGCCGGGCGTGGCCGGCATCTTGAGCGGGATGAGGTCGCGTGGCGGCATCGGCGCCGTGCCGCGCACCACGACGAGCGAGCGGAAGAGATCCTCCACCTTCGCGGCGGCCTCGGTGTCGCTGGCTGCGGCGCCGCCGATCACGCCGCGAAGGAACCACCGGGGGCCGTCGATGCCGACGAACCGGGCGAGGCGCTTGTCCGAACCGTCCGCGCCCGCCACCACGGGGACCTCCGCGAGGAGCTCGGGACCGAGGGGGCCCTGACGTTCCTCGACCCGCCCGCCCTGCTGACGTACCTGCTGGCGGATCTGCTCGCGCGTCTCGGCCCACAGCCCGGTCGTGCGCGGGGCGGCGAAGGGCTGCACCTGCAGCGTGGAGTCGGCGTAGTCCAGGCCGACGGCGACGATGCGCTTGGTCTGCTCCTCGACCTCGAGTCGGAGGTTGAGCCCCTCGCGCGGAAGCACCTTGATGCCTCCGAGATCGATGTACGGGCGCACCGGATTGGCCTCGGACTCATCGAAGGGGCCCGCCGACTCACGGTCGAGGGGCGCCTCCTTGCCGGTCGGCGTCTCAGGGGTGAGGTCTGTCATGCCCGGCTCCCTTTCTCGGTGGCGTATCCGGTCGAGCCGAAACCGCCCTCGCCCCGCGTGCTGTCGGGGAGCGTCTCCACGGGGACGAACCGCGCCCGCGGGACCGGCATCACGATCAGCTGGGCGATGCGGTCACCGACGGCGATGTCGAACGCCTCGCGGGCGTCTGTGTTCAGGAGCGCGACCTTGATCTCTCCGCGGTAGCCGGCGTCGACCGTGCCCGGCGCGTTCACGATGGTGATGCCGTGCTTGGCGGCCAGACCGCTGCGCGGGACGACGAACGCGACGTGCCCCTCGGGGAGCGCGATCCGTACGCCCGTGCCGACCAACGCCCTCTCTCCCGGCTCCAGCCGCACGGCTTCGGCGGCGGTCAGATCCGCGCCCGCGTCTCCCGGGTGGGCGTAGACCGGGGCCGCGGCCGCGATAATGGGGACGTCGACGGTATCGGTCACCCCACGAGGGTAATGCAGATGGGAAGGTGGAGCATCCGCGACGCAACCACTTATCGGGAGCGCCTCAGCCCATCGCTGTGGGCCCTGGTCGCGGCCGCGGTCTGCGGACCGATGGCCGCGCTCGTTCTCGCGCCGATCGACCGCACAGCGGCGTTGGTGGCCGGCGCGGTGGTGGGGATCGGTGTGGTGACGGCCTTGATCGCCCTCTCCCCCGTGGTGGAGGTGCGAGACGGAGAACTGCGAGCCGGGCGCGCGCACATCGACGCGGAACTGCTCGGCGATCCGATCGCGACGACGGGCGAAGAGGCCCGTCTTGCGCGTGGGGCGAACATGGACAGACGGGCGTGGGTGCTGCTTCGTGGGGGGATCGACGGGGTCATCACCGTTTCCGTGACCGACCCGAATGATCCGACGCCCGCGTGGGTGATCTCCACGCGGACCCCGGATCGGTTGGCGGCGGCGATCCGCCGTGCTCAGGTCAGGCTGCGCACTCCCGGCAGATAGGGCCGGAGCCGGTCTCGTGGTCGAGCTGCGAGCGGTGCTTCACGAGGAAGCAGTTGGAACAGGTGAACTCGTCTTCCTGGGGCGGCAGCACCACGACATCGAGCTCGAGGTCGGACAGGTCCGCACCGGGAAGTTCGAAGCCCGAGGGGTTGTCGGCATCTTCGACATCGATGGACCCGGACGTCTTGTCCGGCACGCGCTCCTTGAGGGCCTCGATCGACTCGCTGTCGTCCTCGGTCTTACGGGGTGCGTCGTAATCGGTGGCCATGCGTGAGTGTCTCTTCTTCCGGATAAACAAAGGGTGCCGTCGCCCGATCGGGCGGCCATAGTTTGCATGACGGCTCGCCGTTTCGCAAATGGGCGGGGGCCGATCGGCGAGTCGAGACGGGCTCAGGCACCGGGGTGGGTCGGGTAACGGCGAAAACGCGCGGCGCGCGCGGGATATTCCCTGAGCCGGGCATGCCCTGTGTCAGCATGGGCGCTGACCGCAATCGAAGGGGTGTTTCGCATGGAACAGCTCAAAGTCATCGGCACCGAGGAGAACCTCCTCGTCCTGGCGACGGAGTCGGGTGAGAGATTCACGCTCGCCGTCGACGAGGTGCTGCGCGGCGAGATGCGCCGGGCACGCCGTGATCGCTCTCCCGAGGACCGCGGTCCGCGGCCGAGCCCTCGGGAGATCCAGGCGCACATCCGCGCGGGACTGTCCGCACAGGAGGTCGCGACCCTCATGGGTGCCCGGCTGGAGGATGTCGTCAAGTTCGAGCGGCCGGTGCTGGCCGAGCGCGAGCACATCGTCGGGCAGGCGCTGGCCGTGCCCGTGCTGCTGGGCGGAGAGCTCGAGCACGACTCGCACGTCACGTTCGGCGCGGCCGTCCGCGCCAAGCTCGCCGAGGCCCACGCGTCCGGCGAGCGGTGGACGAGCTGGAAAGAGTCGACGGGGTGGATGATCAAGCTCGAGTTCACCGCCAACGCGGTCGATCACGACGCGCGATGGGGGTTCGATCCGCGGCGCAGCACCCTGTCGCCCCAGAACGCCGACGCCATCCAGCTGTCGCGCCAGGGCTCCCTTCCGGAAGGGCTGATCCCGCGACTGCGCGCCCTCGACGTCCCCCTGGCCAAGGATGAGACCCGCTTCGACAGCGGTGCTTTCGGACCGCGGCGCCTGGAACCGGATGCGGGACTCCCGGTGCCCGCCTCCCCCGCTGCGCACGACGCGGCGATCAAGCGCGCGCCCGACGCATCCGCCACGTCGAGCGAGACCGCCGATCTCCTCGAGGCGCTTCGCCGTCGGCGGGGGCAGCGGGAGCCGCTCCCCGGAACGGAGACCGAGACCCAGCGCGCGAGCTCTCCTGTCGCGCTGTTCGACGCGCTCGAGCCCGGTTACGACGACACCGCCCCGAGTCCGTCGGACGACGCGGGCGGGTCATCCGACTCCGGTCGCCGCAAGGGTCGCACCTCGATGCCGTCGTGGGACGAGATCGTCTTCGGAGCCCGCGGGGACGATTGACCGCGCGCGGGCGAGGCTGACCGGGCGAGAGACGAAGCGCCGATCAGGCGAAGGCGCCGAGGCGCAGGAGCGGCACGATCCGCTCCTCGACGGTGAGCGAGCCGTGCTGGCCCACCATTCGCTGCGACGCCTTGTCGACGAGGCGATCGTCGTAGTAGGCCACCGCGGCGCGGGCCGCGACGAGAACGTCGCCGATGCGTTCGCGCACATCGGGGGCGACGGGGCCGAACAGACCGGCGTCGATCGCGTCGTCCCGACGCATCACCCAGGCGCGCGACGACTCCGCCGCGTCCCACGAGGTCCAGACCTCGGCTTCTCGCCCGGGCTCGGCGTACAGGTGCAGCATCCGCGGCTCCCCTCCGACGACACGCACGCCATCCCACAGCGGCGAGTCGTCCCCGAACAGCAACCGCCGGTGCGGCGCCACGTCGACCATGCCGTGGTCGGCGGTGACGAGCGCGCCCGTCCCCGGCGACAGCACGTCGGCGAAACGCTCCGCCGCGGCGTCCGCCCGCTCCAGCGCCGACGACCATGCCTCCGATTCCCAGCCGTGGCGGTGGCCGACGCTGTCCAGGTCGGGGGCGTAGAGGTAGACGAGCGCCCCGGGATGCTCCGCGGCAAGGGCCGCCGCCGCCTCGACCCGCTCGGTGAGATCCTCGATGCCGACGTTCTCGGCGCCGCGGAGGGTCGCCTCCGTGAACCCCGTGCCTCGATACTCGGGGCGGGAGACGACGAAGGTGGGTCGCCCGGCGGCTGATTCGCGCGCGAGCACCGGCTCCTGCCGCTGCCACGTGCGGGGGTCGAGCCCGTCGGTCTCCCACCCCTTCAGCTGGTTGGGCGCGGTGTCCGTGCCGGGGACCCGGACGCGGTAGCCGACGATTCCGTGCTCGCCCGGTTCGGTGCCGGTCAACAGGCTCGTGAGGGCGGCCGCGGTCGTCGACGGGAAGACGGTGCGGGCGACGGATGAGCGCGTCGACAGGGAGGACAGGAATCGCGCATGACCGCGACGTGCGGCGAGGTTGTGAGCGCCCAGGCCGTCGAGGACGAAGATCACCGCGCTCGTCGCGGGCGGCAGGGCGTCGGATTCTCCGGTGATCGCCGCGAGCGCGTCGGTCAGCACGCCGGTGAGGCTCCGGGCTCGTGGGGGGTACGCCGGTAGGCTGGGGGACATCCGGGCCAGTCTCGCATATGGCGAACGGCCCTCGTCTGGTGGATCCCACCCCGGACCGAACCGCCGACCCGAGGCTGAACGGACATGCCCACTTCCCGACCCGCCGCCCCCGTCGAGGAGCGCATCGAAGACGTCGATCTCTCCACCGAGATGCAGGGGTCGTTCCTCGAGTACGCCTACTCGGTGATCTATTCGCGGGCCCTCCCCGATGCCCGCGACGGGCTGAAGCCCGTGCAGCGGCGCATCCTGTACCAGATGGCCGAGATGGGCCTGCGCCCCGACCGCGGCCATGTGAAGAGCGCCCGCGTCGTCGGCGAGGTGATGGGAAAGCTGCATCCGCACGGCGATGCGCCGATCTACGATGCGCTCGTGCGCCTCGCGCAGCCGTTCTCCCTGCGCGTCCCGCTCGTGGACGGCCACGGCAACTTCGGCTCGCTCGACGACGGCCCCGCCGCGCCCCGGTACACCGAGGCACGACTCGACGCCGCAGCCCTCGCGCTGACGGCCGATCTCGACGAGGACGTCGTCGACTTCATCCCCAACTACGACGGGCAGTTCCAGCAGCCCGAGGTGCTTCCGGCGGCCTTCCCGAATCTCCTCGTCAACGGCGCCGCCGGCATCGCCGTCGGCATGGCCACGAACATGGCGCCGCACAACCTGATCGAGGTCGTGGCCGCCGCCGTGCATCTCCTCGAGAATCCCGAGGCGACACTAGAGGAGCTGATGGAGTTCGTCCCCGGCCCGGATCTGCCGTCGGGCGGGATCATCGTCGGGCTCGACGGGATCCGCGACGCCTACGCCAACGGACGGGGCACCTTCCGCACGCGCGCGAAGGTGTCGGTGGAGTCGCTCGGACCCCGCCGCACCGGGCTCGTCATCACCGAGCTGCCGTATCTGGTGGGCCCCGAGCGGGTGATCGAGAAGATCAAGGATGCCGTGACGAGCAAGAAGCTCACCGGCATCGCAGACGTCACCGATCTCACCGACCGCACGAACGGGCTGCGTCTGGTGATCGGCATCAAGACGGGGTTCGACCCGAACGCCGTCCTCGAGCAGCTGTACCGGCTCACTCCTCTGGAGGACTCGTTCGGCATCAACAACGTCGCCCTCGTCGACGGTCAGCCGCAGACCCTCGGGCTCCGCGACCTGCTGCGTGTGTATCTCGAGCACCGGATGCGAGTCGTCACGCGCCGGAGCGAGTACCGGCTCGCCCGTCGTCGGGAGCGCCTGCATCTGGTCGAGGGACTTCTCATCGCGATCCTCGACATCGACGAGGTCATCCAGGTGATCCGGACGTCCGACGACGGCGAGCAGGCTCGCGGCCGGCTGCAGGACGTCTTCGACCTGTCTCAGGCGCAGGCCGAGTACATCCTCGAGTTGCGGCTGCGTCGCTTGACGAAGTTCTCGCGCATCGAGCTCGAGGCGGAACGGGATTCGCTCAAGGCTGAGATCGACGCCCTCGTCGAGCTGCTGGGCGATCAGGCGCTGCTCCGAGCCCAGGTCGCGCGCGAGTTGGAGGCGGCCTCCGACGCGCACGGCACGCCGCGGCGCACGCTGCTGCTCAACGGTGGTCCGGTCGCTGCGCGCTCCTCCCGATCGGCGGCGCCGGTGGACCTGCAGATCGCCGACGCTCCCTGCCGCGTGTTCCTCTCCGCCACCGGGCGGATGGTGCGGGCCGAGCGAACCCTCGACGCGCCCAACGAGGGCATCGTCGCGCCGACGCGGCGCTCCAAGCATGACGCCATCCGGTCGGCGGTCGACACGACGACGCGCGGCGACGTGGGCGCCGTCACGAGCCTGGGACGCCTCATCCGTTTTTCGCCGGTCGATCTGCCGTCCGTTCCGGGCAACGCCGTGCAGCTGGCAGCGGGGACGCGCGCAGATCAGTACCTCGGCCTCTCGGGCGGCGAGCACGTGGTCGCCGTCGTGCCGATCGCCGGTGATCCGCCGATCGCCGTCGGCACCGCACAGGGCATCGTGAAGCGGATCGCGGCGACCGAGCTCGGCACGAAGCACGACGTTTTGATGATCGCGCTGCGCGAGGGAGACCGCGTCGTGGGCGCGGCGCCCGCGCCCGACGGCGCTGAGCTCGTCTTCATCGCCGCCGACGCACAGCTGCTGCGCTTCGACGCCTCGGCCGTGCGACCGCAGGGGAAGGCGGCCGGGGGTATGGCCGGTATGCGCCTGACGCCGGGCGTCGAGGCGATCGGATTCTTCGTCGTGGGAGCATCCGCGTTCGATGCCGTCGTCGTCACCGTCGCGGGATCGACGACCGCTCTGGCGGGCACGGACGCCGGTAGCGCGAAGGTGTCGCCCTTCACCGAGTACCCTGCCAAGGGTCGTGGCACGGGCGGCGTGCGTGCCCAGCGATTCCTGAAGGGTGAGGACGCTCTGACCCTCGCCTGGGTCGGCTCCGAGCCGCGCGCGGTCGGACCCGACGGCGCGGTGCGCCAGCTGCCGGACTCCGGCGCCAAGCGGGACGCATCCGGGACCCCGCTCGACGCGGTCGTCGGCGCGGTCGGCACCGCCGTGCGCTGAGCACCGTCCAGACCGCGAAACGCCATCTGCGCCACCGGACTGCGTGCGGCGTCAGCGGTCTCGTGGCGCAGATGCCGTCTCGCGGGGAAAGCCGTCAGGCGTCGATGCGTTCGCGCGCGAGGCGGTCGCTCGCCTCGACGATGAACTCCCGGCGCGGCGCGACGTCGTTGCCCATGAGCAGTTCGAAGACGGCGGAGGCGGGCTCGGCATCCTCCACGCGCACGCGGCGGAGGGTGCGGCCGGCGCGGTCCATCGTGGTGGTGGCCAGTTGGTCGGCGTCCATCTCGCCGAGCCCCTTGTAGCGCTGCACGGGCTCCTGCCAGCGCTTGCCGGCCTTGGTGAGCTTCGTCAGCAGTGCGTGCAGCTCCTGCTCGCTGTAGGTGTAGATCGTCTCGTTCGGCTTCGTGCCCGGGTTCATGACGACGACGCGGTGCAGCGGCGGGACGGCCGCGAAGACCCGGCCGGCCTCGATGAGGGGCCGCATGTACCGGAAGAACAGGGTCAGCAGCAGGGTACGGATGTGGGCGCCGTCGACGTCGGCGTCGCTCATCAGGATGATCTTGCCGTAACGGGCGGCGTCCAGATCGAACGATCGCCCCGAGCCGGCGCCGATCACCTGGATGATGGATGCGCACTCGGCGTTGGAGAGCATGTCGCTGACCGACGCCTTCTGCACGTTGAGGATCTTGCCCCGGATCGGAAGCAGAGCCTGGAACTCGCTGTTGCGGGCCAGCTTGGCCGTGCCGAGCGCCGAGTCGCCCTCCACGATGAACAGCTCGGAGTCCGCGACGTCGTTGGAGCGGCAGTCGACGAGCTTCGCGGGGAGCGAGGACGACTCCAGTGCGTTCTTGCGGCGCTGGGTCTCCTTGTGCGTGCGGGCGGAGATGCGCGCCTTCATCTCGGAGACGACTTTCTCCAGCAGCAGCGCCGTCTGCGCCTTGTCGTCCCGCTTCGAGGAGGCGAAACGCTCCTTGAGCGCCTTCGTCACCACGTTCGAGACGATCTGGCGCACGGCGGGGGTGCCGAGCACCTCTTTGGTCTGCCCCTCGAACTGCGGCTCCGGCAGCCGCACGGTGAGCACCGCGGTGAGGCCGGCGAGGATGTCGTCCTTCTCGAGCTTGTCATTGCCGACCTTCAGCCGGCGGGCGTTGGCCTCCACCTGGCTGCGGAGCAGCTTCATGAGCCCCTGCTCGAACCCCTGCTGGTGGGTACCGCCCTTGGGCGTGGCGATGATGTTCACGTACGACCGCATCACCGTCTCGTAGCCGGTGCCCCACCGCACGGCCACGTCGACCTCGCACTCGCGCTCGACCTCCGTCGGCACCATCGCACCGGTCGGCTGCAGCACGGGGACGGTCTCGGTGAAGGTTCCCGAGCCGGTCAGGCGCCACGTGTCCGTCACCCCCGCGTCAGGGGCGAGGAAGTCGGTGAACTCCGAGATCCCGCCGTCGAAGCGATACGCGGTCTCCACCGGCTCCGTCGTGCGCTCGTCGCGCACGACGAGCTCGAGCCCGGGGACGAGGAATGCGGTCTGCCGCACGCGCTGCTCGAGCTCCTCGACGCCGAACGCGGCATCCTTCGTGAAGATCTGGCGGTCCGCCCAGTAACGGATGCGGGTCCCGGTGACGCCCTTCGCGGCCTTGCCGGTGACGCGCAGCTCGCTGCTGTTCTCGAACGGCGTGAAGGTGGAGTCGGGTGAGGGCCCGGCGAAGACGCCGGGTTCGCCGCGGTGGAACGACATGGCGTAGGTCTTGCCGCCGCGGTCGACCTCGACGTCGAGGCGCTCGGAGAGGGCGTTGACGACGGATGCGCCGACGCCGTGGAGTCCGCCGGAGGCGGCGTACGAGCCGCCGCCGAACTTGCCGCCGGCGTGGAGCTTCGTGAAGACGACCTCGACGCCGGAGAGTCCGGTGCGCGGCTCGATGTCGACGGGGATGCCGCGGGCGCGGTCGCGGACCTCGACGCTGCCGTCGGCGTGCAGGACGATGTCGATGCGGTTTCCGTGGCCGCCGAGCGCCTCGTCGACGGAGTTGTCGATGATCTCCCAGAGGCAGTGCATGAGCCCGCGGGAGTCGGTCGACCCGATGTACATGCCGGGGCGTTTGCGGACCGCTTCGAGCCCTTCGAGCACCTGAAGGTGGTGGGCGGAATACTCGGCGGTCACAATCTCCCACGATAACCGCGCCGCCGCGCTCCCCTGCGCACAGACACGGCCGCGATGGCGCAGCGTACGCGCTCAGCGAAATGGTCGGCAATGCGGGCAGACGGTGGGGAACCGCGTGGTTGTATGAAGGGACTGATGACCGCGGAGCACCACGGAGGAGGGTACCGAGATGAACACGCTATCGACACCGACCGACGAGGCCGCCGTCCTCGAGTACCGCCTGTCCGCGATGGATCGGTGCGACTCGTGCGGCGCGCAGGCTTACATCGCCGCTGAGGTCAACGGCAGCGAGCTGCTCTTCTGCGCACACCACGGGCGCAAGTACGAAGAGAAGCTGCGCAGCATCGCGACGTCGTGGCACGACGAGACGTCACGCCTCGACGCGTCGGCCTGACGCGCACGGGCCTGACTCAGGCGTAGACCCGTTCGATCAGCGGGGAGATCCGTACCGCGATCTCCTCGCCGATCGTGTCGACGGCCTCGGCGAGATCAGTCGCCGACGCTGCGTCACGCCCGTAGATCCGCACCGCCTGACCCGCTGTCGCCCTCGGCCACGCGTCGATCATCATGCATGTCGCACCGATCGCGCGCACGCGCCGCGGGCCATCGGGGGTGCTCACCTCGATCGCGCCGGCGAGGATCGAGGGGATCCCGTCGGCAGATCCGATGTCGACGCGCACCTCGCTCCCGCTGACCGAGACGACGCCGGCGTCGAGGCTCGCGATCGGCTCGATCCCGAGATCCGCATCGGAGGGGCCGCCCGCCGGGCGGATGCCGTAGCAGAACGCCCCTACGCGCACGAGGTCGTAGCGGAAGTCAGCGCGGGCGAACGAGGCCGCGCTCGCGGCGAGGTGGCGGAGCGGAAGGGTGCCGAGCACCGACTCCGCGCGCCGTAGTGCCGCCTCGTAGAGCGCCCGCGCGGCATCGTCGTCGGCATCGGATGCCTCGGCGATGTGACTCCATACTCCGACGACCTCGATGGCCCGCCGGGTGGCGAGCTCTGCCGCGCGGTCCAGGACCGCGTCCCAGCTCTCCGGTCGTATCCCGTTGCGGTGCAGGCCGGTGTCGATCTTCAGATGCACGCGCGCGGGGCGATCGGTCGCTGCCGCCGCGACCTCCTCGAGGGTGTCCGCATCCCCGACGCCGATGTCGAGACCGGCGTTCACGGCGTCGGCCGCGTCGCCGCGACCGAAGACCAGCCAGCTGAAGATCCGCGCGGATTCCCCCGCCCGATCGCGGACGCGCAGGCCGGTGGCGACATCGAACGCGCCGAACCACCGGATGCCGCGCGACAGCGCCCGGTCGACGATCGCGTCGAGCCCATGGCCGTAGGCGTCGTTCTTCACCACCAGCATGACCTCGGCCGGCGCGACGCGGCCGCGGACGGTGGCGATGTTGCGGTCGAATGCTTCCAGGTCGACCGTGAGGGTCGCGGTCATGAGCGATACTCCCGTCGGGCGTGCAGGCCGATGGCGACGAGGATCTCCACCGCGCCCAGTCCGCTGGCCTCCGCCCACTCGGCGACCGACGGTGCGCCCTCGACCGGGTCGCCGAGGAACGTCACCTCGTCGCCGCGATCCACCGCCGACGAGCCGATGTCGAGCATGCAGACGTCCATGGCGACCCGGCCGATGACGGGGTGCCGGCCACCGGCGACGACCGCTCGCACGCGGTTGCCGACGGAACGGGGAACCCCCTGCCCGTAGCCGCCGCTGACCAGTGCGATACGCGTGTCTGCCGTCGCCCGATGGGTGTACCCGTACGAGACGCCTTCGCCGGCACGCAGATCTTTGACGCTCAGCACGGTCCCGCGGAGGCTCACGACTGACGTGCCGGATCCATCGACGCCGAGGGCCGTTGCGGCCGAGATGCCGGCGCCGGCCGCGATGAGGAGACGGGAGGAGGACCGTCCGGCACGGCGCACGTCGGCCGCATCCGCGACGACGTCGACGTCGGTGCCGGCCAGGACGGCGTCGAGCACGTTGCCGAAGCCGAGACCGTGCGCGTCGCGCCGGAGATCGACCGCGCCGGAGGACGCGGCGGCACGGATGTTGCGCACGAGGGCCGTCCGGTCGATCACGGCTCGGGGTGCGGCGAAGGCAGCGGACATGCGGTCGTTAGAGCTGGATGGCGGTGAACCGCTTGACCGTGGCGAGCCGCTCGATCGCGGCGCGGGCCTGGGCGGCGTGGGCGTCGATCTGCGCGTGGCCGTCCCCGGGGACGTAGGACGCCCCGCTGCGCTCGAACGCCTCGCGGAGCATCGCGTCGGCGAGCTGAGGGTTCAGCGGAAGGGCCGGGCCCTGCACATTCGTCGCATAAAGGCGCCCGATCCGCACGGTCTCGTGGCCGTCGGCGAAGCTGCCGTTCCCCGCCACCACCCGTCCGTAACGCACCGAGCCCTCGGCATCCGGTGCCAGCGCCCACTCCGACGCGTGATCTTCGAACCCGACGAGCCGGCCGTCCGCGGTCTCGGCGACGACGTAGCCCACGCGCCGCTGCCGGGTGCGCACGACACGGAGGGGCAGCAGTCCGAGTCCGTCGAGGCTCGTGCCGTCGAGGAGATCGATGCCGCTGCTGAGCAGCTCCGCCCCGCCGCCGACGGCGAGGACGACCGCACCGGCGTCGAGCCGGGACGAGAGCCACTCGCGGCGAGCGGCGAGATCGGCGCCCACCGTCCGCAGCGCGGAGAGCGGACCGTTGCCGAGGATGACGATGTCGGCCTCGGCGGGGCTCTCGTCGCCGAGGCCCACGAGGGTGACCTGGACCTCCGCGCCCGCGAGCCGCGCTCGCGTGGCGAGGACTTCGACGTTCCCGCGATCGCCCGTCACGCCGAGCAGGTCGGGGTAGAGCTGCGCGATCCTGAGCGTCGTCATCGGCGGGCCACCTCCTGATCGCCGTGCCCGAGGAGGCGACGGCCGATCATCATGAGCTCGTAGTTGACGAACCAGATCTGCCGCCCGGTCACGGTGGGCGAGAACGCGCGCATGAGGGCGACGGCCCTGTCCATGTCGGGCTCGACAGTCCCGATCCGGATGCCCGCGTACGCGAGGCGCGTGGCGATCTGGTGCGCCTTGTCCCCCGCGACGACGTCGACGTGATCGATCCGCGACAGATCGACGTCGTACAGCCACGACACGTCGGGCGTCCCCTCGTCGATCGCCATGAGGAGACGCTCCGGGGCGGCTTCGAGGGCATCGACGTTGAGCTGCAGGCTCGGTCCGTTCTTGAACATCACGAACTCGACCTGCTCGCTCCCCTCCCGTCGGAGCGGCACGAGCTCGCCGCGTCCGTACGCCGGTGTCATGCGCGAGAAGCCCTCGGCGGCCGCGGTCGAGCGGAACTCGTTCCCCAGCACGTGCCGAGCGACGCTCACGGCGGCGGCGGCATCGACGGCGTAGTGCAGCCCCCGCGCGGGCAGGGTGATTGCGAACTCCGCGCCGTCGACCGACAGCCGGACGTTCCGCCCCTGAACGGCGACGACCTCGGTCTCCGCGACGCGGGCCCGCGCGCCGGCCTCACCGCTGCGCGTGTCGGCCGCGTTCACCAGCCCGTGGGCCGAGGCGGCGACGACGTCTTCGGAGGCGCCGAAGAACGACACCGGAGCACGAAGGCCCGACTCGTCGATCTTGCTGAGGTACGGATCGTCGCGATTGACCACGACGCGGACCTCGGCGCGGCGTGCGGCATCGAGCATCATGTCGGCGACGCGCTCGGTCTCGTAGAACCGGTACAGCTGGTCGACCTGGACGTTCAGCGCGACGATGACCCGCGGCTCGAGGATGTCGGCGAGGTCGGCCGCGAAGCCTTCGTCGACCTCGAGCACGGCGACGTCCGCGCGGACCTTGCCGGTGAGCGTGGCGTCTGCCAGCAGCGCGCTCGTCACGCCCTGGGGAAGGTTCGCCCCGGTGGGATTGGTGAACACCCGCAGCCCGTGCGCGCGCAGGATCTCGCTGATCATGTGCGTCGTCGTGGTCTTGCCGTTGGAACCGAGGACGAACACGACGCCGTAGCGGAACTGACCGCCGAGGGTGTTCAGGAGCGTCGGTGCCATCCGGTTGGCGAGATGCCCCGGAAACGCCGATCCGCCACCGCGCAGGCGCGTGGCGAATCGGGCCAGCTTGCCGGCGAGGACCGCCGGCACGTAACGGATGCTGCTTCCCGTCACCCCCGGATCACTCCAGGTAGTCGCGCAGCGACTGCGAGCGGCTCGGGTGGCGCAGCTTCGCCATCGTCTTCGACTCGATCTGTCGGATCCGCTCGCGCGTCACCCCGAACGTGTCGCCGATCTGGTCGAGGGTCTTGGGCTGCCCGTCGCCGAGGCCGAAACGCATGCGGATGACGCCCGCCTCGCGCTCGGAGAGCGAGTCCAGGAGCGACTCCAGCTGACGCTGCAGCATCGTGAACCCCACCGCATCGGCCGGGACGACGGCCTCGGTGTCTTCGATGAGGTCACCGAACTCGCTGTCGCCGTCCTCGCCGAGCGGGGTGTGCAGCGAGATCGGCTCACGGCCGTACTTCTGCACCTCGATGACCTTCTCGGGGGTCATGTCGAGCTCGCGGCTGAGCTCCTCGGGCGTGGGCTCGCGGCCCAAATCCTGCAGCATCTGCCGCTGCACGCGGGCGAGCTTGTTGATGACCTCGACCATGTGCACCGGGATGCGGATGGTGCGGGCCTGGTCGGCCATGGCGCGCGTGATCGCCTGACGGATCCACCAGGTCGCGTACGTCGAGAACTTGAAGCCCTTGGTGTAGTCGAACTTCTCGACCGCGCGGATGAGACCGAGGTTGCCCTCCTGGATGAGATCCAGGAACTGCATGCCACGGCCGGTGTAGCGCTTGGCCAGCGACACGACGAGGCGCAGGTTCGCGCCGAGCAGGTGCGACTTGGCGCGCTGGCCGTCGCGGGCGACCCACTGCAGGTCGAGACCGAGCTGTGAGGACTTCTCGGCCGCCGACATGTGCGACAGCTTCTCCTCGGCGAACAGACCCGCCTCGATGCGCATGGCGAGCTCGACCTCTTCGGCCGCGTTCAGCAGCGGCACCTTGCCGATCTGCTTCAGGTAGTCCTTGACCGGGTCGGCGGTCGCGCCGGTGATCTGGGCCGAGTAGACCGGAACCTCGTCGTCGTCGCTGGAGGTGATGACGATGGCACCGGTGGGGAGGGGCTCCGTGAAGGCCGGCTTGGTGGCCTCCTCGTCGTCCTCTTCGCTCTCCTCGGTGGCGACAGCGGTCTTCGTCGCGGCGGGTGCCGCATCCGTGGCCTCGTCGTCGGTGTCGTCCGTCTCGGCGGAGTCGTCGCCGTCTTCGATGTCGGCGTCCAGTTCGACGTCGTCGATCTCTTCGTCGTCGGAGTCGTCGGCATCCTTCGCCGAGGACTTCGCTTTGGCGGAGGTCGCCTTGGACTTGGCCGGAGACTTCTTGGTCGCCGTCTTCTTCGACGTCGACGAGACGGTCTGGTCGACCGTCTCGAGCTCGGTGTCCTCGCCGCTGCGGGAGCGGGTCTGGGTGTTCGTGCCTGCCACGTTTCGCCTTTCACCGGGGTGTGCGCGTCGCTCGCCGCCGGTCGTTCTCGGACACTATTAAGACCCTTGTCAAGTCCGGATCGGAAAGCTGTGCTTCCGACACGGTCGACAACGGGTCAGGTCTTTCATTGTCTCACACGTTGAGCGACCAGCATGACGCGCGGAGATTACACCATGAACAACCGCTGCGACCAGGGAGATATTCCCTTTCACCCCAGACTGGGACCGCCGCGCTTGTCTTCATCGCCGCCCGGACGAGTCGCCAGGAACCGTTCCAGCTCGGCGGCGAGCTCGTCGGCGCTGGGGAGATCACCCGTGTGGATGATGGGCGTCGCGGACGTGGATCCGGCCATGTAGGCGTCGTAGCGCTCCTCCAGGCCCTCCAGCATCCGGGACAGCTCGTCGCTCCCGGTCACCTGCTCTTCGACCTTCTCGAGGTACTCGCGGTTCTCCTCCCGCACGCCGTCGCCGTCGAAGACGAGGCCGGTCGCGACGGTGATGCTGTCCATGCCGGCCAGCGCCGCCGCCGGGTACTCGGTGTCGCCGAGGTAATGCGGGATCAACAGGACGAACCCGGCGATCTTCGCCCCGGCGTCGGCGAAGCGGTACTCCAGGAGGTGACCCACCGTCGAGGGCACTCGGGTCTGCGGCCGCCAGACGGAGTGCGCTTCGACCAGGTCACCGCGCGTGCCGCTGACCGTCGTTCCGATCGGGCGCGTGTGCGGCACCGGCATCGGGATGGCGTGGACCCACGTCACCGACGACACCTGCAGCGACGCGCTGATCTCCAGCACCGCCTCGACGAAGGCGTCCCAGGCGAAGTCGGGCTCGTAGCCGGAGAGGAGCACGAACGGCTGGCCGAGAGCGTCATGCGCGAGCGAGAACTCCAGGCGCGGCGGGCGGTAGTCGGTGAGGTGGTCCTCGACGAAGGAGATGATCGGACGCCGCGCGCGGTAATCCAGCAGGACGTCATTGGAGAAGACGTACAGCGGCGTCGGATCGAGGTCATCCCGGAAGTACTCCGTCAGGCGGGAGACGGCGTTGCCCGCGTCGGTGAAGCCGGTGAGCGCAATGACCAGCGGCAATCCCGAGGGCACCGGCGGTGCCGAGACGGCGCGAGAATACAGCGGCGCAGCGAAGGGCATGGCACCACTCTACGAGCGCCCCGGCGCGGCGACGCGCTCGCGCGTCCCGCTCAGAGCGAACAGCCGAACCTAGGATGGGAGGATGCCGTTCCCCTCTGTGGCGCACAGCAGCGCGCCCGCGCGCTCCGCCACCGCAGACGCGCTCCTTCTCGTTCTCCCCCTCCTGGACGACGGCGCCGACCTGTCCGAGTGGCCCGGACTGGGAGATGCCGCCACCGCGGTGGGCTTCACCGGCGCGGCGGGGTCGTTCGCTCGGGTCGCCGTTCCCGGTGTCGAGGTCCCCGTCGCGCTCGTCGGTACGGGGCGCGCGTCGGATGACGCGGCTCATCGCGCGGCCGTCGCGACCGGCATCCGGCAGTTCACCGGATTTCCGCACGTCGCCGTCTCCGCGCCGGCGACTCCCGAGGCGGCATGGCGCCCGCTCGCGGAGGGCGCGGCTCTGGGCGGATACCGCTTCGCGGGCTACAAGAGCGAGGCTCCGAAGCAGCGCGCGGAGTCGGTCACCGTGCATACCGCCGTCGCCCCGAACGCCCAGGAGCAGGCCGGCGTCGTCGCCACCGCGCGCGCCGTCGCCCTCGTGAAGGATCTCGTGACCACCCCCGCCGAGTGGATGGGTCCCGCCGACCTCGCCGACGCCGCCCGCGACGCGGTCGCGGGTCTTCCCGTCGAGGTCACCGTGCTCGACGAGGCGGCCCTCCGCGAGGGCGGATACGGCGGCATCCTCGCCGTCGGCCAGGGATCCGATCGCCCGCCGCGTCTCGTGCGGCTGGACTACGCCCCCGCCGCGGCGACGCGTCGCGTCGCGCTCGTGGGCAAGGGGATCACGTTCGACACGGGGGGCCTGTCGCTGAAGCCCGCCGCGTCGATGGTGGGAATGAAGTACGACATGGCCGGGGCGGCCACGGTGCTCGCCGTCACCCAGGCCGTCGCAGCCCTGGGCCTGCCGATCGGCGTCACGGCTTTCCTGTGCATCGCCGACAACATGCCCTCCGGCCGGGCGACGCGACCGGGGGACGTCGTGCGCACCCTGGACGGGACGACCATCGAGGTGCTCAACACCGACGCCGAGGGCCGCGTCGTGCTCGCCGACGGGTTGGCGGCCGCCAGCCGGGAGCACCCCGACCTCATCGTCGACGTGGCCACCTTGACGGGCGCGATCGTGGTGGCGCTGGGAAACCGCCACACCGGCGTCTTCGGGAACGACGATGCGGTGGCGCGCTACCTCGCCGCTGCCACGCGCACCGACGAGCCGGCGTGGCACATGCCGCTGCCGGAGCACATGGTCGACGAGCTCGACTCCCCCATCGCCGACCTGCAGAACGCGAAGATCGGGGATCCCGCGGGCGGATCCCTGTTCGCGGGCCTGTTCCTGCGACACTTCGTCGGCCGCGTGTCGGATGACGCGGACGCCGACCGCATCCCCTGGGTGCACCTGGACATCGCCGGATCGGGGACCCACAAGGGAGCCCCCTACGGCGTCACGGACAAGGGCGTGACCGGCGCCACCGTCCGAACCCTCATCGACCTGCTCACGACGGAGGCCACCGCATGACCGAACACACGTCAGATCTCGTCATCCTCGGCGGAGGCAGCGGCGGGTACGCCGCCGCGCTGCGCGCCGCGGAACTCGGCAAGAGCGTCGTCGTGATCGAGAAGGACAAGGTCGGAGGCACGTGCCTGCACCGCGGCTGCATCCCGACGAAGGCGCTGCTGCACTCCGCCGAGGTGGCGGACTCGGCGCGCGGCGCTGCCGAGGTGGGCGTGCAGGCGACGTTCGAGGGCATCGATCCGGCCGGCGTACGCGCCTACCGCGAGGGCATCGTGTCGAAGAAGTTCCGGGGCCTGGAGGGGCTGCTGTCCGCGCGCAAGATCACCGTCGTCTCGGGCGAGGGCCGTCTCGAGTCCGGTCCGGCGGTGCGCGTGGGCGACGACCTCTACCGCGGCACCGATGTCATCATCGCCACGGGGTCGTACAGCCGGAGCCTGCCGGGGCTGGAGCTCGGCGGGCGTGTGATCGCGAGTGAGCAGGCGCTCGAGCTCGACGAGATCCCCGGACGCGTCATCGTGCTCGGCGGTGGCGTCATCGGAGTCGAGTTCGCCAGCGTGTGGCGCTCGTTCGGCGCCGAGGTCACCATCATCGAGGCCCTCGACCATCTCGTGCCGGCCGAGGACGAAGCCTCCAGCAAGACGCTCGAGCGCGCGTACCGCAAGCGCGGCATCCAGTTCCGCCTCGGCACGCGATTCGCGTCAGCCTCGCAGACCGCGGATGCGGTGACCGTGCAGCTCGAGGACGGTACGTCGCTCGACGCCGACTACCTGCTCGTGGCTGTCGGGCGCGGCCCCTCGACGGCGGGGCTCGGTCTCGAAGAGGCCGGCGTCGTCCTCGAGCGCGGGTTCATCCGCACCGACGAGAACCTGCGCACCGACGCTGCCCACGTGTGGGCGGTCGGTGACGTGGTGGCAGGACTGCAGCTGGCTCACCGCAGCTTCCAGCAGGGGATCTACGTCGCCGAGGAGATCGCGGGGCGCGCGCCCGTGCGCATCCCCGAGCACCACATCCCCCGTGTGACGTACTCCCACCCGGAGGTCGCCTCCGTGGGACTCACGCAGGCGCAGGCCGGCGAGCAGCACGGCGCGGAGCGCATCGCCGTGCACGAGTACAACCTGGCCGGCAACGCCCGCAGCGAGATCCTCGGGACCGCGGGTATCGCGAAGGTCGTCCGGGTCGTCGACGGCCCCGTCATCGGAGTGCACCTGGTGGGAGACCGCGTCGGCGAGCTCATCACCGAGGCGCAGCTGGCCGTCGGCTGGGAAGCGCATCCCGAGGACATCGCGCCGTACATCCATGCGCACCCCACCCAGAGCGAGGCGCTCGGCGAGGCGTTCCTCGCCCTCGCGGGCTCGCCGCTGCACACGCTGTGACCCAGCCGCGTCACTAAGCTAGACATCGCATCCGCTTCTGAAGGAGATCAGCTCATGAGCACTTCCGTCGTCCTCCCCGCGCTCGGTGAGAGCGTCACAGAGGGTACGGTCACCCGTTGGCTCAAGAAGGTGGGTGACACGATCCAGGAGGACGAGGGCCTGCTGGAGATCTCGACCGACAAGGTCGACACCGAGATCCCCTCCCCCGTCAGCGGTGTGATCGAGGAGATCCTCGTTCAGGAGGACGAGACCGTCGAGGTGGGCGCCGTGCTGGCGAAGATCGGCGACGGCGAAGGAGCCTCCGGCGATGACGCCGCCCCGGCCGCCGAGGCTCCGGCCGAGGAGTCCGCTCCCGCCGACGCCGCGCCTGCGGAGCAGCCCGCTGCGGATGAGCCCGCTGCGG
This sequence comes from Microbacterium sp. RD1, assembly GCF_052220165.1. NCBI lineage: Bacteria > Bacillati > Actinomycetota > Actinomycetes > Micrococcales > Microbacteriaceae > Microbacterium > Microbacterium sp. RD1. The sequence goes on along the minus strand of NZ_JBQPOL010000004.1, from coordinate 212,138 downwards.
ATGAGCCCGCACCCGCCGAGGAGCCCGCGCCGGCAGCAGCTGCGCCCGCCCCCTCCGCGTCCGGAGGCGACAGTCGCGAGGTCGTCCTCCCGGAGCTCGGCGAGAGCGTGACCGAGGGCACCGTCACCCGGTGGCTGAAGTCGGTCGGCGACGAGGTCGCCGTCGACGAGCCGCTGTTGGAGATCTCCACCGACAAGGTCGACACCGAGATCCCCTCGCCCGTCGCCGGCGTGCTGCAGGAGATCCTCGTGAGCGAGGACGAGACGGTCGCCGTCGGCTCCGCCCTCGCCCGCATCGGCAGCGGTGCCGCCCCGGCTCCTGCTGCGCAGAGCGCACCCGAGGCGCCGTCGACCGACAAGCCGGCAGAGGCGGATGCGGCCCCGGCTCAGCCCGCCGAAGAGAAGGCCGCGCCCGCTTCCGAACCTGCAGCGGCCGCCGCGCCCGCCGCCACCCCCGAACCGGCCGCCGCGCCCGAGCCGGCCGCTGCGCCCGCTCCCGCCGCATCGGCGTCCCGGTCCGGCGACTCCCTCGCCGCCTCGAACGACGAGGTCGCCTACGTCACGCCGCTCGTGCGTCGCCTCGCGCAGCAGCAGGGCGTCGATCTGACCACCGTCACCGGTACCGGCGTCGGTGGCCGCATCCGCAAGGAGGACGTGCTCAAGGCCGCCGAGGCTGCCGCCGCCGCACCGGCCGAGCAGGCGCCCGCCGCCGCTGCCCCCGCGCCGGTGGAGGTCTCGCCGCTGCGAGGCACGACGCAGCCGATGTCGCGGCTGCGCAAGGTGCTCGCGGAGCGCGCCGTCGCTTCCATGCAGGCCACCGCGCAGCTCACCACCGTCGTCGAGGTGGACGTCACCAGACTCGCCGCGTTCCGTGACACCGTGAAGGCCGATTTCCTCGCCAAGACCGGCGACAAGCTGTCGTTCCTGCCGTTCTTCGTCCGTGCCGCGGCCGAAGCGCTGCAGGCGTACCCGGTCATCAATGCGACGGTCGACGGCGAGAACATCGTCTACGCGCCGTCGGAGAACGTCTCGATCGCCGTGGATACCGAGCGCGGCCTGCTCACCCCCGTCGTCCGTGACGCGGGCGACAAGAACATCGCCCAGATCGCCCACGAGATCGCAGACCTCGCTGCTCGGACGCGCGGCAACAAGCTGAAGCCCGACGAGTTGGCCGGGGGCACCTTCACGGTGACGAACACCGGATCCCGCGGCGCGCTGTTCGACACGCCTGTCGTGTTCCTCCCGCAGTCGGCGATCCTCGGGACCGGCATCGTCGTGAAGCGCCCCGGAGTGGTCTCCGTCGACGGCAAGGACGCCATCTCGGTGCGCTCCTACGTATTCCTCGCGCTGTCGTACGATCACCGCGTGATCGACGGCGCCGACGCGGCGCGGTTCCTGTCCGCGGTCAAGGAGCGCCTCGAGGCCGCGCAGTTCCAGGGCGACCTCGGGATCTGATCAGGTCGGCGGATCCGCGGCATCGAACACGTCGCGGATCCGCCACCCCGTCTCCGTCGCCGCGACCGTGACGAACTGCGAGGCGGCACTCTCGGCATCCACGCGCAGCACCGCCAGCCCGCCGAAGTCGTCCAGCAGCGTGACCGCCGGATTCTCCGCGGCGAACGCCCCGTCGGGGAACGATGCCTCCGCATCCTCCTGGGTGGCTGAGAGGCATGCCGCATCCGGGCAGGAGCGCCGCGTCTCCAGCAGCGCGGTGAGCGCCTCGGCCGCCGGGAGGTCAGGGGGAATCTCGTCGGCCGCAGCGGGCTGCGTAGCGGTCGCGGTCGGGTCTGTCGCGGCAGCCGGGGGTGGGGAAGCGTCTCCGGCCCGGGTGGCCGGATCCGTCGTATCCGGCCACGCCAACCCGATGCCCAGAACGACCGCGGCCGCGCCTGCCGCCAGCCAGACGGGCCGAAGGCGGCGACGCTCCCGACGAGGGCGCCGGCGCATCCTGTCGAGCTGGTCGGACACGAGATCGGCAAGACCGCCGTCGGCCGCGCCGGCCAGGCGGTGCCACCACGAGTCGGCCGCCCGGCGTCGCTCCCGGCGGGCGTCGACCGCATCGCGCGGCGCAGGGGTGCGGACGGGGCCCAGGACCTCGAGGGTGAGCGGTTCAGGATCCGCGTGCGCGAACAGCGCCTCCTCATCGTCGTCGGCGCGCCGCGGGAAGGTGCGCGGATCGACGACGGCGTCGGCGAGCTCGCGGAGGACGGCTGCGAGGGCAGCCCTCGACGCGTGCTCCGCGAGCGTCCGGAGGAGAACCGCCGATGCGCGGAGCACATCGCTGTCGCCGCTCCCGCACGCCAGCACGGGTTTGCCGTCGTCGGTGATCCACCATGAGCCCGTCGCTTCGGCCAGGTCTTCGTCGATCGCGGTCGCCGTGCCCCGCACAGCACTCACGGCCAGCGTGACGATCTCCCCCTCCGTCAGCGGCACACCCGCGCCCGTGCGACGGGCGAGCAGGCGGTCGGCCCGCAGCTGAGCCGCGGGGAGCACGACATCGTGCCCGTCGGGGCGCCGCAGGAGATCCATGGGCGCGAGGATGTGGCTGTCGACGGGCGCGGTCCATCCGGGCCATCCATCGAGGGATTCCCGATCGACGAGGAGAACCGTGCGACCGTCCGGAGCCCTCGCCAGCACGCCGTCGAAGGGCACGTCAGGCGGACCGACCGCGCGGATGAGGGGGTACGCGTCGTAGGCGGGAGGCGCAGCGGGAGATCGCACGTGATCCACACTCCTCGTGAGCGAGGCGCCGAAACGGCGCGCGCGGTCGTGTCGGTGGAGGGAACGGCCTGCGGTGGGTCTGTGCAGGACAGGTGGCCCTCTGCCGCCGCCTCGCGAACGGTAGAATCGGTGCATGGCCCGCAGTACCGCACCCGAGAAGCGCCCCGGCTTCTTCTCCCAGCTCCGCACGCTCTTCCGCTTCACGCGGGAGGCGTACCCCTGGGTGCCCTTCGCGCTCGCGGGCATCGTGCTCGCCGGCATCGCCGTCGGTGTGCTGATCGGCTTCCTCATCCCGCCCGTCGCCATCTGGAGCGTCATCCTGTGGGGCGTCACCGGCCTTCTCGCCGGCATCCTCGGCGCGATGTTCACGATGACGCGGCTGTCGACCACGGCGATGTACCGCAAGATCGATGGCATGCCCGGCTCGGCCGGCTACGTCCTGTCGAGCTCCCTCGGTCGTAACTGGAGCGCGTCGGAGATGCCGGTCGGCGTGAACCCGCGAACGCAGGACGCGGTCTACCGGACGATCGGTCGCGGTGGCGTCGTGATCGTCGGCGAGGGCTCGCGCGGCCGGCTGACCCGCCTCATCAACGATGAGCGGGCGAAGGTGCAGCGCGTCGCATCCGGGGTCCCCGTCACGGTGCTGTTCGTCGGCCACGGCGAGGACGAGGTGGCCGTCAAGAACCTCGCCAAGACCATCAAGGGACTGCCGAAGAAGGTCGACCGGGCGACGATGGCCGCGGTGATCAAGCGGGTCGACTCCGTGTCGCAGTCCGTGACGTCGCTCCCGATCCCCAAGGGCATCGACCCGCAGCGCGCCCGCGCCCCGCGCCCGCGCTGATCCTCAGGCGCGGACCAGGACCGTCCCGGCCGCTTTGTCGTGGACGCCGCGGTTGTCGGCATCCCAGATCACCGCGGGGATGACGAGCGCGAGCAGCACCGAGCGGATGATCGGGCGCCAGACGCCGGGCCATCCGCCGGTCACGCGCTGCACACGCATGCCGAAGACGCGATGACCGGGGCTGCCACCGATCGTCGGGATGAACACGACCTGCACGATCACGAAGATGAGCGTGGTCGCCAGCGGCGCGTAGGCGAAGAACGCGATCGAGATGAGCACGGCGCAGCCCCAGTCCAGGGCGATCGCCCCCATTCGTCGTCCCAGGGTGGCGATGCTGCCGGTGCCCTCGCGAGGAAGGCCGAGCCGCTCGCCGGGGTACGAGTCGGGAGGAAGCACGTCGGGCATTACTTCAGCCTAATCAGGCGCGCGTAACATGCCGGAAACATAGGAGACACTGCCGGGCAATGCCCACTGGATAGGTTCGAGTCGTCAGCCCGGCGGGCCGACGATCCCGAATGCCCTACCTCTGGAGTCGTCATGTTCAAAGATTCATCCGAGGTGCTGAAGTTCATCCAGGACGAGGACGTGAAGTTCCTCGACATCCGGTTCACGGACCTGCCTGGCGTGCAGCAGCACTTCAACATCCCCGCGGCAACCGTCGATGAGGAGTTCTTCACCGTCGGTCAGCTCTTCGACGGCTCGTCGATCCGCGGGTTCGCGAACATCCACGAGTCCGACATGCAGCTCATCCCGGATGTGACGACCGCCTACCTCGACCCGTTCCGCGAGGCGAAGACGCTGATCATGGTCTTCGACATCTACAACCCGCGCAACGGCGAGATCTACTCGAAGGACCCGCGTCAGGTCGCCAAGAAGGCCGAGAAGTACCTCGCCTCCACCGGCATCGCCGACACCGCCTACTTCGCCCCCGAGGCGGAGTTCTACATCTTCGACGACGTGCGCTACGAGGTGAAGCAGAACAAGAGCTTCTACTCGGTGGACTCCGAAGAAGGCGCGTGGAACACCGGTCGCGAGGAAGAGGGCGGAAACCTCGCCAACAAGACCCCCTACAAGGGCGGTTACTTCCCCGTCTCCCCCGTCGACAAGCAGGCCGACCTGCGTGACGACATCAGCCTCAAGCTCATCGAGTCGGGTCTGCACCTCGAGCGTGCGCACCACGAGGTCGGGACGGGCGGCCAGGCGGAGATCAACTACCGCTTCGACACGATGGTGCACGCCGCCGACGACATCCTGAAGTTCAAGTACATCGTCAAGAACACCGCTCTGGAGTGGGGCAAGGTCGCGACCTTCATGCCGAAGCCGCTGTTCGGCGACAACGGCTCGGGCATGCACACCCACCAGTCGCTGTGGAACAACGGCTCGCCGCTGTTCTACGACGAGACCGGATACGGCGGGCTCTCCGACGTCGCGCGCTGGTACATCGGCGGCATCCTCGCCCACGCCCCCGCCGTGCTGGCCTTCACCAACCCGACCCTCAACAGCTATCACCGTCTGGTGAAGGGGTTCGAGGCACCGGTCAACCTGGTCTACTCGGCCGGTAACCGTTCCGCGGCCATCCGCATCCCGATCACGGGTTCGAACCCCAAGGCCAAGCGCATCGAGTTCCGCGCTCCGGATGCCTCGGGGAACCCCTACCTCGCCTTCGCGGCGCAGCTGATGGCCGGGATCGACGGTATCAAGAACCGCATCGAGCCGCACGAGCCGGTCGACAAGGATCTGTACGAGCTGCCGGCCGAAGAGGCGAAGAACATCCCGCAGGTGCCGAACTCGCTGCTGGACTCGCTCGAGGCCCTCCGCGCCGACCACGAGTTCCTGCTCGCCGGCGGCGTCTTCACCGAGGAGCTCATCGAGACCTGGATCGAGTACAAGATCGAGAACGAGATCCAGCCGATCGCCCAGCGCCCGCACCCGTTCGAGTACGAGCTGTACTTCGGCGTCTGACGCCCACTGCACCGGAGGGGCCCCGCATCGCGCGGGGCCCCTCCGTCGTTCGTGCCGAGCTCCCTTCCGCCCCGACCGCGGTGACGAGGGGAGTGCATCTCACGGAGGGAGTGCGCACGGCGCGGGGTTCACCCTCCGCTCGTGACATGCACTCCGTTCGTGACAGCGCGGCGCTCAGCCGTAGAAAAGCTTCTCGAACACGCGGCGCGCCCGACGGGTCGTGGCGAGGTAGTCCTCCTCGACCCGTGTCGCAGAGCGCGGCGGATACTCCAGGATGCGCCCGATCCCGTCGAGCTTCCCCCGGTCGGTGGGAAGGACATCGCTCGTCTGCCACGACAGCAGCGTGGCAGCCGAACGCAGCCGGCTCGCAAGGCGCCAGGCCGCGGTCAGGCGATCGGCCTCCGGTGCACCCACCAGCCCGGCCTCCCGCGCAGCGTCGAGCGCCGCGAGGGTCGACGGGGTCCGCATGCCGGGAACGGCATGTGCGTGCTGCAGCTGCAGGATCTGCACGAGCCATTCGACGTCGCTGAGCGATCCGGGCCCGAGCTTCAGGTGCCGGGCGGGGTCGGTGCCCTGCGGCAGGCGCTCGCTCTCCACGCGCGCCTTGATGCGCTTGATCTCCCGCAGCCCGTTCGGATCCACCTGTGCGGGGTACCGCACCTCGTCGGCGAGGGCCGTGAAGGCGTCGATGAGCTTCAGGCTCCCGGCGATCCCGCGCGCGCGCAGCAGCGCCTGCGCCTCCCACGACAGCGACCACCGGCGGTAGTACTCGGCGTACGCCTCGAGCGATCGGGCCACCGGGCCGTTGCGGCCCTCGGGGCGCAGACCTGCGTCGAGGTCGAGCGGCAGCCGGTGGTCCTCGGAGTGCTGCCGGAGCCCGGCGACGATCTGCAGCGCGAGCTGGTGCGCCCGCTGCGGATCGACGTCGTTCGCGCGGTAGACGTAGATGACGTCCGCATCAGAGCCGAAGCCGAGCTCCCGGCCTCCGAACCGGCCCATCGCCACGACGGAGAAGTCGAGCGACTCGTCCTCCGGGGGCACGATCTCGCGGCGTACGGCGCGCAGGGTGGCCTGGATCGTGACCTCGGTGATGGTGGTCAGCGCTCCGGCCAGCTCGTCGATCGTCAGGTTGCCGAGCACCGCGGCCATGGCCGTGCGGAGCATCTCCCGCCGCCGGAGGGCGCGCACCGAGCGCATCGCGTCTTCGATCGACGCGTGACGGGTCTGGATGGCGCGTGCCTCCTCCTGGAGCGCGAGTCCGCTGCGGGGCCGCAGCAGCTCGTCGTCGTCGAGCCAGGCCGCCGACTCCGGGATCCACTCCATGAGCTCGCCCACGTAGCGGGATCCGGCGAGCAGGTGCGTCAGGCTCTCCGCCGCGGCCGACGAGTCGCGGAGCATCCGGAGGAACCACGGAGTATCGCCCAGCCGCTCGCTGATGCGCCGGAACACGAGCAGCCCGTAGTCGGGATCGACGCCGTCGGCGAACCAGCGGATCATGACCGGCATGAGGTGACGCTGGATCGTCGTCTTGCGGCTCAGTCCGGTCGTGAGCGCCGCGATGTGGCGGAGGGCGCCCTTCGGGTCGCGGAAGCCGATCGCGGCGAGGCGGTCATGCGCCTGCTCCGCCGAGAGGGTGCGCTCCTCTTCACCGAGGCCGGCGACGGCGCTCAGCAGCGGGCGATAGAACAGCCGCACGTGGATGTCGCGCACCTCGCGCTTGATCGCCTCCCACCGCTCCTGCACGGCGTCGCCCGACTCCGCCAGGCCGCTCGCACGCGCGAGGACGCGCAGGTCTTCGGGCCGCGTCGGCATGAGGTGCGTCCGCCGGAGCCCCCGCAGCTGCAGGCGATGCTCCAGCACGCGCAGCATCCGGTAATCCCGCGCGAAAGCCGCGGCCTCGGCACGGCCGATGTACCCCTCCGTCACGAGGGCCTCAAGGGCTTCCAGCGTGCCGCGCTGACGGATGCGGTCGTCGGTCAGGCCGTGCACGAGCTGGAGGAGCTGGACCGTGAACTCCACGTCGCGGATGCCGCCGGGGCCGAGCTTGACCTGACGGGCTACCTCGGCCGCGGGGATGTTGTCGGTGACGCGCTCGCGCATCCGCTGGACATTGTCGACGAAGTTCTCCCGTGCGGCACTCGTCCACACCTTCGGCTGCACGGCGACGACGTACTCGGCGCCGAGACCCGGGTCCCCCGCGAGGGGACGCGCCTTCAGCAGGGCCTGGAACTCCCAGCTGTGCGCCCACCTGTCGTAATACGACAGGTGCGACGCGAGCGACCGGACCAGGGCGCCCTGCTTGCCCTCCGGGCGGAGGTTGGGGTCGACCTCCCACAGCGGCGGCTCGATCTCGGGGCTCGAGATGCCGCGCATCGTCTGCACGGCCAGACGCGTGGCGATGTCGATCGCCCGGGGCTCCGACACGACCTCGTCGTCCGCCGTGCCGCCGACGAAGATGACGTCGACGTCGCTGACGTAGTTCAGTTCCCGGGCCCCGGCCTTCCCCATCCCGATGATCGCCAGCTGGGTCGCCGCGACCTGCTCCCGCGGGAACAGGGGGGCGCCGCCCGACCCGCTCACGCGGGCACGTGCCACCGCGAGAGAGGCCTCGAGCGCTGCCCCCGCGGCATCGGCCAGTCGCGCCGACACCCGATCCACGACGTCGGCGGGGTCGGGGGCGGCGAGGTCGAAGGCGGCGATGCGGGCCAGGGCGCGCCGGTAGCGGACGCGGAGCGACACCCAGGCGTCGTCCGCTCCGGATGCGGCGAAGCCGTCGTGAGCGCCCACGGCATCCAGGAGCTCGTCGTTCACCTCGGCCGCCCCAGGGAGGTCGGTGCCCGCACCCGTCAGGTGTCGCAGCTCCTCGGGGTGACGCAGGTAGAACTCGGCGAATCCGCTGGATGCTCCGACCAGGCGCCACAGTGCGCGCCAGCCGGCGGCATCCGCAAGCAGCGCCGCCACCGCGTCGGCATCCCGGCGCGCGATCCGAACGACGGCACCGAGTGCGTCGTCGGGGTCGGCACCGAGCGAGGCCGCCTGGGTCAGCTGCTCCCGGCCCGCAGGCACGAGCCCGGCGAGCTCGGTGAGCAGCTCATCCGCCTCGCCGAGGCGGGCGAACCCGCTTCGCGCGAGAGCGGTGAGCCCGGTGCTGCGCTCGCCCGACGACATCGCCGGCACGGCGTCAGAGCATCTCGAGGTTGCTCTGGAGCTCGAAGCGCGTCACCTGGGAGCGATACTCCTGCCACTCGCGACGCTTGTTGAGAAGGACGTAGTTGAAGACCTGCTCCCCCAGCGTCTCGGCGACGAGTTCGGACTCCTCCATGTAGCCGAGGGCGTGATCGAGGCTCTGCGGCAGCGGCGCGTATCCCAGTGCCCGGCGCTCGGAGTCGGTGAGCGACCAGACGTTGTCCTCGGCCTCGGCAGGAAGCTCGTACCCCTCCTCGATGCCCTTGAGGCCCGCGGCGAGCATGAGCGCGTACGCGAGGTAAGGGTTGGCGGCGGAGTCCAGCGCGCGGTACTCCACACGCGAGGACTGCCCCTTGTTGGGCTTGTACAGCGGCACGCGCACGAGCGCCGAGCGGTTGTTGTGACCCCAGCAGATGAAGCTCGGCGCCTCGTCGCCGCCCCACAGGCGCTTGTACGAGTTGACGAACTGGTTCGTCACGGCGGAGATCTCGTTCGCGTGGCGCAGCAGGCCCGCGATGAACTGGCGGCCCACCTGGGAGAGCTGGTACTGCGCGCCCTCCTCGTAGAACGCGTTCATGTCGCCCTCGAACAGCGACATGTGCGTGTGCATCCCGCTGCCGGGCTGTCCGCTCAGCGGCTTCGGCATGAAGGTCGCGTAGACGCCCTGCTCGATCGCGACCTCTTTGATGACCGTGCGGAAGGTCATGATGTTGTCGGCCGTGGCCAGGGCGTCGGCGTAGCGGAGGTCGATCTCGTTCTGACCGGGGCCCCCCTCGTGGTGGCTGTACTCGACGGAGATCCCGAGATCTTCCAGCATCCGCACCGAGCGCCGACGGAAGTCGTGCGCCGTGCCGCCGGGGACGTTGTCGAAGTAGCCGGCGGAATCCACCGGGACGGGGATGCCGTCGGGACCGAGCTGCGAGGACTTCAGCAGGTAGAACTCGATCTCCGGGTGCGTGTAGAACGTGAAGCCGGCATCCGCGGCCTTGGCGAGCGTGCGCTTGAGCACGTGCCGGGGGTCGGCCACCGCGGGTGCACCGTCGGGGGTGGTGATGTCGCAGAACATGCGCGCGGTGGGGTCGATCTCGCCCCGCCACGGCAGGATCTGGAACGTCGTCGGGTCGGGGTGGGCGAGCAGATCGGACTCGTACGACCGGGTCAGACCCTCGATCGCCGAGCCGTCGAACCCGAGCCCCTCGCCGAAGGCGCCTTCGACCTCGGCCGGCGCGATCGCCACCGACTTGAGCGTGCCGATGACGTCTGTGAACCACAGACGCACGAACTTCACGCCGCGCTCTTCGATCGTGCGCAGCACGAAATCCCGCTGCTTGTCCATGCTTTCCCCTCGTTCTAGGGTTACTTCTCGGAGTTTCCCGAGCCCCAGTCGTTCTCACGCGCGTCGTCTTCGGCCCAGGCTCGCGAACGCTCCTTCAACAGCTGCGGAGCGTGAGCGGCCTCCTCCTCGGTGTCGAACGGGCCGGCACGATCGACGGCGGGCGACGCGAACCCGCGCTCCACCTGCCCGGTCGTGAGGTTGTACCAGTACTTCTCGCTGTCGGCGGCCACCGTGACTCCCCTGCGTTCGCGTGCACTCCGAGCTCGACCCGGGCGCTGCGATCGATCCTACTGATTCGCGCGCGCTCGCTGGGGAGGCCCGCCCCGTCTGGATAGGCTGAGCGCATGGCAGCCCAGGGGTCTCGCGCGGTCGGAGTGGACATCGGCGGAACCGGCATCAAAGCCGGCGTGGTCGATTTGGAAGCCGGTCAGCTGGTGAGCGACCGGATGAAGGTGCCGACGCCGACCGGAGCGAAGCCGAAAGACGTCCTGGACGCCGTCGAGCAGGTGCTCGATTCGCTGGGCGTGGCCGGTGACACCGACATCCCGCTCGGCGTGGCATTCCCCGCGATCGTGAAGAACGGCCGCACCCTCTCGGCCGCGAACGTGTCGGAGGAATGGATCGGCTTCGAAGCGGAGAAGTTCTTCGAAGACGGCCTCGGCCGCGACATCCACTTCGCCAACGACGCCGATGTCGCCGGCATCGCCGAGCTGCGCTACGGCGCCGCGAAGGGCGTCGACGGTCTGGTCATCCTCACGACCCTCGGCACCGGCATCGGCTCGGCGCTCATCTACGACCAGGTGCTCGTCCCCAACAGCGAGCTCGGGCACCTGCAGCGTGCCGGCCACAAGCGCGATGCCGAGGGCTACGCCGCCTACTCCGCGATGGAGCGCGAGGAGCTGTCGTGGGAGAAGTGGGCGAAACGCCTGCAGTGGTACTACGACTACGTGGAATTCCTGTTCAGCCCCGACCTGATCATCGTGGGAGGCGGCGTGTCCAAGCACTCCGACGAGTTCCTCCACCTCCTGAAGCTGAAGGCGCCGATCGTGCCCGCGGTGCACCGCAACAACGCCGGGATCATCGGTGCCGCCGCGCTCGGCCTCGCCGTGCCCGAGGCGACGTCCGCCGTCACCGAGTAGCCCGAGTCTCGGCCACTCCGGCTGCGCAACTCCGCAAACCCGAACCGCATCCGGCCGAAACGGGCCCGATTGGCCCCGGCCTCTCGAATCGTGAGGAGTTGGGAAGCGCCGGTGCGCCGGAGGGGGCGGGATCGAGGGCGAATGGGCCGGCCTGTACGCCGGGTTCTGTCCGGGAGCCGAGGCTCCGTGGACGGTCATCTCTCTCGGCGACACGTTGCCGTGCCGCTCCAGCGGTCTACCCGGGGACTCGGCGGGCCGCGTCAACATCCCCTGTCTGACCTTGCTCCGGGCGAGGTTTACCGTGCGAGCCGTGTCACCACGGCCCCGGTGGTCTCTTACACCACCCTTTCACCCTTACCGGGGTCTCCCCCGGCGGTCTGCTTTCTGTGGCACTGTCTCGCGGATCACTCCGGGTGGGTGTTACCCACCGCCCTGCCCTGTGGAGCCCGGACGTTCCTCGGTGCGGTTGCCCGCCACGCGACCGTCCAGCCGACCCATTCGCAAGCCGAGTGTAGCCGCCGCGTCAGTCCTTCTCCGCGCTGTCGGTGATCTTGAGGTCGAGGAGGAAGTCCACAGGGAACTCCCCGAACAGCAGGCGGCCCGCGGATGCTGCCGCCTCACGCACCGCGGATGCGACGGCCTCGGCGTGCTCGTCAGGGGTGTGCACGATGATCTCGTCGTGGAGGAAGAACGCCAGATGCGGACGAGTCGCGAACACCGCGCCCGAGCGCGGTGCCGCCGCATCCGTCGCCACCTCCGGGAGAGCCGCGAGACGACCGCGGAGGTCGGCGAGCCACGCCAGCGCCCACTCCGCCGCCGTTCCCTGGACCACGAAATTGCGCGTGAACCGCCCCCGGTCACGCGCGGATCGCCGCGCGCGGGACTCATCCATCTCTGATGCCGCCACGTCACTGGCACCCGACTGCACGGCCGCCCACCCGGCGGACGGCGGCGGTGACGAACGTCCGAGCCACGTCGACACGGTGCCGCCGGCCTCACCGACTCGCGCGGCGTCGTCGACGAACGCCATCGCCCGCGGGAAGGCACGTCGAAGCCGTGGCACGAGCCGGCCGCTGTCGCCGCTCGTCGCCCCGTACATCGCGCCGAGCAGCGCCACCTTCGCCTCCGCGCGCGTGGTCAGCGCACCCTGAGCGACGATGCCCGCGTACAGGTCGCGCCCTCGTGCCGCCTCGGCCAGCGCAGTGTCGCGCGACATCGCCGCGAGGATGCGGGGCTCCAGCTGCGCGACGTCGGCGACGACGAGCGACCAACCGGGGTCGGCCCGCACCGCCGGGCGGAGCTGACGCGGAATCTGCAGCGCGCCGCCGCCCGAAGACGCCCATCGACCGGTGACGACGCCGCCGGGCACGTAGACCGGCCGGAATCGCCCGTCGCGCACCCACTCGCGCAGCCACGCCCACCCGTTGGCGGTGTAGAGGCGCATGAGGCGTTTGTAGGCGATGAGCGGCTCGACGACGGGATGGTCATGCCGCTGCAACTCCCAGCGGCTGGTCGAGTCCACGAGCACGCCGGCGCGATGGAGCGCCCGCAGCAGCTTCGGCTGCGAGTCCAGGCTCGCCGAGAGGTCGCCGAGGGCCGCACGCACCTCGTCGGCGCGGCGCTGGATCTCCGTCGGGAGACCGCCGGCGTGTCGCTCGCCGAGCGCCGCACGGAGGATCCGGTCATGCTCTTCGCCGTCCCACGGGAGCCCCGCCGCGTGCAACTCGCATGCCAGCAGCGCGCCCGCCGACTCCGCGGCGAGGAGGAGGCGGAGCGCCCCGGGGTCGCGCGCACCGGCGAGGGCGCTGCGCTGCCGGGAGAACTCCGCCACGGCGGCCTCGATGTCGTCTGGCGGACCGCCCGCGGAGGCGCCGAGGTCGAACAGGGCGTCGGCCGAACTCGTCTCCGGCGTCGATGCGTCCCATTCGCTGCGTCGCCGCAGGCCCGCGTCGTCGACGACTCCCGCCGCGTCCCGCAGGATCGCGTGCGCGAGCCGCAGATCGTGCGCGCGAGCGACGCGGATGCCGGCGGCCAACAGCGCGCCGTACCACGCCGGGGTGTCGTGCCACACCCAGCGGGGAGCATCCGCGCGTTCCCGCTCCGCCACCCAGCTTGCGAGGGTGACGACGCGCTCGCGAGCGCGCTCCGAACCGTCGGGCGCCAGCTCCACGGCGACCACTCTCCCGGATTCTCGGCCGAGGACGATCCAGCCCGGCTCAGCCCTGTCCATCAGCGGGCCCACGGCGGAAGCTCTCCCGCCGGTCCATGGCCTCGTTCGCCGCGCTGTCGGCGCGCGAATTCGACAGGCGGGGGACCCACTCGAACGTCACCGAACGGCCGGCGATGGTCTCCCGGGCGCGGTGGGCGAGGTCCTGCAGCGCGGGATGCTTGATCTTCCAGCGCCCCGTCATCTGTTCGACGACGAGTTTCGAATCCATCCGCACGTGCACCGCCGCATCCGGATCGAGCTCGAAGGCTGCTTCCAAGCCCGCCACCAGCCCGGTGTACTCCGCGACGTTGTTGGTCGTGACGCCGAGGAAGACTCCGACCTCGGCGCGCACGAGTCCTCCCTCGTCGAGCACCACCGCGCCTCCTGCAGCGGGGCCCGGATTGCCGCGCGAGCCGCCGTCGGCTTCGACGACGAGCCGGCTCACAGCCCGGACTCCTCCGTCCGGACGAGGATCGCGCCGCATTCCGGGCATGTCAGCACGGCGTCCGCCGAGGCGGCGCGGATGCTGCTGAGGTCGGTCCCCGAGAGCACCATGTTGCACGCCTCGCACGTGCCGCGCCGCAGGAGGCCCGCGCCGTTGCCGCGAGCGGCGAGGCGGTCGTACATCGCCAGCAGGTCGGACGGCACGGACGCCGCGACAGCGGCCCGGTCACGCGTGGCAGCCTCGAGGTCACGCGTCGCGTCGGCCACCGCGGTCTTGGCCTCGGCGCTCAGGCGAGCGCCCTCGGCATTGGTCTCGGCGAGAAGTGCTTCCTGCGCCGTCACCTCGCTCTCGGCCGTCTCCAGTCGCTCCATGACGGACAGCTCGCCGTCCTCGAGGTCGCTCTTGCGCCGCGCGAGGGATGCCAGCTCGTTCTCGAGGCTCTGGGCCTCCTTGGCGTTGGCGCTGGCCGCGAGGCGCTGGGCGTCGCGCTCCGCGCGTGCATCGACGACGGCGACATCCGATTCGATGCGGGAGAGCTCGGCGCGCAGGTCGTCGCGAGCGCCGGCGAGCCGGGCCAGCTCCTGCGTCAGCGTCGAGCGATGGGTGAGGAGCTCCTGCACGCGCGCCGCCTGAGGCGGATTCGCCTTGGCGACCTCTGTGCGGCGGATGCGCACGTCGAGTTCGGCGAGATCGAGCAGTCGGCGCTGGTCGGCGGGGTCGGCGTTCACTCCACCAACCTACTCGCAGGCCGCCGACACACCCCCGTCGGGACGGGTCTTCTGCCACGACCGAGCGCTCCGGGGCAAGAGGCCCGGAGACGTCGGTCGTCGCCGGTTACGGTGGAGGAACGACGATCAAGGAGTGGAGTCCGCGATGAGCTGGAGCATCGACCCCGATCTCGCCCGCACCGTCTGCACGAGCACCGACGAACAGGCGGGCCAGCTGGACGAGGTGGCGACGTCGGTCGCGAACGCCTTCGACGGCGCGCAGACCGCCGTCGACGGGATCGGCGAGACCTCGGCTGCCCTCGGAGAGGTGGCGGCTGACCCGTTCCTCATCCAACTCGCCGGGATGAGGCGGATGGTGAGCACGGTGACGCAGACGACCCGCGCGGTCATCGACTATTACGACGCGACCGACTACGCCATGGCCGCGCAGACGCAGGAGACGATGCGGGGGCTCGAACCGTGAACCCGCCCGTCCGTATCCCGAGCGCCGCAGCCGTGTCGGCGGCCGCCGACACGCTCGCGAGCTCGCTCGACGCCCTCGACGACGCGCTCCTGGACATCACCACGTCGTGGGGAGGGTTGAGCGCGGTGTACGCCGCGCCCGAGGCCGAGATCGCCTACGGTGCGCTCGCCCCGCTGAACACCGAGGGCGACACGTTGGCCTCCTCGCTCGCCACCGCGGTATCGGCGCTGCGCACGTACGCGGAGGCGCTCAACGGCCTGGAGACGCGACGTGCCGCGATCGTGGCGGACATCGCCGATCTCCAGACGCAGGACGCGGGCGCCCCGGAACCGGGGGCCTCGACCGAGGCCGAGGTCCGCGCCGCCCGCAACGCCTTCGACGCCGACGCCGCGACGGCGGACGCGGACTGCGCCCGCGCTCTTCGTGCCCTCCGACAGCACTTCACGTGGGACGTCTCGAACTCGCTGGACCCGCTCACCGGGACCCCGGGCGGCGCCGTGCAGGGTCTGGCCGCGGAGCTCCTGCGCCGGTATCGCGGGACGCTGCTCGTCCCGGGACCGGGCGCGCTCATCCCGGACGAGCTGCGCCTGAGCCCTTCGTCGATCAACCCGACGTGGCCGCGGGAGATCCGTGGCGGCCAGACGTGGGTGCAGCGCCCCTCCGGCCTGTGGATGCTGGAGAGCAACCTGCTGCCGGATGGCCCGGTCCCCTCGACGAACCTTCCGGGCTGGAACGGGCGGCCGATGTTCACCGGCACGCCCGAGATCGGCGCTCCGCCCGCGTGGGCCGGGCACGCGGGCCGCGCGCTGAGCGTCGCCGGCGCGGGCCTGACCTATTGGAGCGTCTACAGCGAGAGCTACAACGACACCCTGACGCGTCATCCGGACTGGACGGATGAGGAGCGTCAGCAGGAGGCGCTGGTGGACTCCGCTGTCGTCGGCACGGCCTCGGTCGCCGGCGGGGCCGGCGGGGCGTGGGCGGGCGCGGCGGCAGGAGCCGCGATCGGCTCGATCTTCCCCGGTCCCGGCACGATCATCGGAGGCATCATCGGCGGCGTGATCGGCGGCATCGGCGGCGGGTGGCTGGGCGGCGAGGCCGCGCAGGGCGTCGTCGATGAGGTCCGCGGCGACACCGATGACGTCATCATGGCGCCGGGTCCGCTCGGGGAGCCGACCGAGTCGTCGGGTCCGGTCCTGTGAGCACCGTCCTGTGAACGGCGTCGCCTGGGTCCTCGCCGCCGCGTTCATCGTGGCCGGCGTGCTCGCCTACACCGGTCGCTGGAAGGGGTGGATCGCCACGGCGCGCGGCTACGGCACGTACATCGGCTTCTCCTTGCTGTATCTCGGCGTGGCGTTCGCCCTCGCCGGTCTGGCTCTGTCGCTGGCCGACGTCAGCCGGCCGGCGTTCCTGATCCTCATCGCCGTGGCGGGGGTCGCCCTCGTCCTCGCCGTCATCGGATTCTGGTGGCTCCCGCGCTTCCTCGTGCCCGAGTGGTTCCGACGCCTGCGCTCGAGCGCCCTCGGCCGGAAAGGTCCGTCATGACGACCCCGCACCCCGACGCCTCGACGACCACCGGCGCCACGGTGGTCGAGACGCGGCACGCCATCCTCCCCCGTCCCGAGTCCTTCGCGGCCGAGGCCCACGAGGGCGCCGACGTCGTTCTCGCGTTCACGGGGGGCGCCGCCGGATTCCGGCCCAATCTCGTGCTGACATCGGTGCCCAGCACCGCGCCGCTCACGGATGCGTCGCTGACGGCGGTGCTCGCGGCCCCGCAGCAACACCCCCGTGCGCGCGTGCTGAGCTGCGACGCGTGGGACCTCGATCCCGCAGACGGCCTCCCGCGCGCCCGCCGCATCGTGTTCGCGTACCGAGCAGATGAGGGGCGCGACGTGCTCGTCCACAAGTGGGTGTGGGCGACCGGGGCCGAGCATGTGCACCTGTCCGCGAGCTGTCTCCCCTCACAGGCGCACGTCTTCGCGCCGGTGTTCAGCGCCGTCGCCTCGGGGGTCGAGCTGACGGCTGATCCGGATGCGGTGCGTGCGGCGGCGCGCGCGATCGGTGCCGCACCGCTGCAGCCGCAGCTCTCCGAGCGCGTGGGGTTCCCGCTGGAGGATGTCTCCTCCGTGCCGGTCGCGCCGTTCGTCGCGCAGGGAGCGCTCGTGAGCATCGGCGCGCTCCAGCCGCTCCTGACCGGTGCCGAGCGAGGACGGATCGGGGCAGCCCGCGGAGTGCTCGCACGGTCGGACCGCGCGGGCGCATCCGCACGGCTCCTGGCCGATGCGGGGTGGATCGATGACCGCTCGCGTCTCACGCCGCTCGGTGCGGGCGTCGCCGACATCCTGCGGGCGAACCGGCACGTCGCCACGATCACACTGCGCCGCGCCGAGAGATCCGAATCGCTCACGGCATACGCCGGGCAGGATGCCGCCCTCGTGGTGTGCGGTGCGGGTCTAACCGAGCCTCCGCTCGACGGCCCCGACTCCCGGCGCGCGGCCGTGGTGCCGGCGGAGCATCTGCCGGCGATCCTCGCCGCCTGGGCAGGGGTACGGCCGTTCTGGTCGGTCACCGACGAGGACGAGCGGGTAACGCCGGACGAGCTGGAGGCGCACGTCGCCGCGACGGGCGGCGACGGTTCCGAGGCGTGGACCGGCGTCCTCGTCCGCACGCCCCAGGGCGAACGGTACGACGTCCTGTCGCCCTCGCGCGGATTCCTGCGGATCGGCCCGCCGACCGAGGCAGGGCACGCCGTGGGCGCCGAGCCGTCGGGCGCGCTGTTCGATCTGCTGCTCGACGCCTGCGATCGCGCCTTCTCCGCACGCTGACGCCGACGCCCGATGCATTCTCGAGGAGAGGCTCGGAGAAGTGGGCCCTGCCGGGATCGAACCGACGACATCCACGGTGTAAACGTGGCGCTCTACCAGCTGAGCTAAAGGCCCGTGCTCCGAGTGTACGAGGTGCCGTCTTGTGTTCCGGCGACTCGGTAGGCTGGGACATGGTGCTTGTGCGCAGCGAACAACGGATGTGCCACACCTATAGCGATTGCCTGGCACGATCTGCCAGCAGAAGAAAGGTCTTCCGTGACTGTTCACGACCAGGATCCGTACTCGCAGGACGCCAGCGACAGCGACCCGGAAGAGACCGCCGAATGGCAGGAGTCTCTCCGTCAGCTCGTGCAGGCCAAGGGCCACGGTCGTGGCCGGGAGATCATGCTGAGCCTGCTGAAGTCGTCGAAGGACCTGCACCTCGGTGTGCCCATGGTTCCCACCACCGACTACATCAACACGATCGCCCCCGAGAACGAGCCCGACTTCCCCGGTGACGAGGAGGTCGAGCGCCGCTACCGGGCGTGGATCCGGTGGAACGCCGCGATCACGGTGCACCGCGCGCAGCGCCCCGGAATCGGCGTCGGCGGTCACATCTCCACCTATGCCTCCTCCGCCGCCCTCTACGAGGTCGGCTTCAACCACTTCTTCCGCGGTGCCGACCACCCGTCGGGCGGCGACCAGATCTTCATCCAGGGCCACGCCTCCCCCGGCACCTACGCCCGCGCGTTCCTCGAGGGGCGCCTGACGGAGGATCAGCTCGACGGTTTCCGCCAGGAGAAGTCGGCGGCGCCGTACGGCATCCCGTCGTACCCGCATCCGCGTCTGATGTCGGAGTTCTGGCAGTTCCCGACGGTGTCGATGGGTCTCGGCCCGATCAACGCCATCTACCAGGCGATGACGAACAAGTACCTCACCAACCGCGGCATCAAGGACGTCGGCGACTCGCACGTGTGGGCGTTCCTCGGTGACGGCGAGATGGACGAGGTCGAAAGCCGTGGCCAGTTGCAGGTGGCCGCGAACGAGGGTCTGGACAACCTGACCTTCGTCGTCAACGCGAACCTGCAGCGCCTGGACGGCCCGGTACGCGGCAACGGCAAGATCATCCAGGAGCTGGAGAGCTTCTTCCGCGGCGCCGGATGGAACGTCATCAAGGTGGTGTGGGGTCGTGAATGGGACGACCTGCTCGCGCGCGACTCCGAGGGCGCGCTGCTCAACCTCATGAACGTCACCCCCGACGGCGACTACCAGACCTACAAGGCCGAGAGCGGCGCCTACGTGCGCGAGCACTTCTTCGGCCGTGACGAGCGCGCTGCCGCTTTGGTCAAGGACTACAGCGACGAGCAGATCTGGAACCTCAAGCGCGGTGGCCACGACTACCGCAAGGTCTACGCCGCCTTCAAGGCCGCCGTCGAGCACAAGGGCCAGCCCACGGTCATCATCGCCAAGACCATCAAGGGCTACGGTCTGGGTCCGCACTTCGAGGGTCGCAACGCCACCCACCAGATGAAGAAGATGACCCTCGACGACCTCAAGCTCTTCCGGGACGCGATGCACATCCCCGTCAGCGACGCGCAGCTCGAGGAGAACCCGTACCTGCCGCCGTACTACAACCCGGGCGCGCAGGACGAGACGATCCAGTACCTCCTGGAGCGCCGCCGGGCGCTCGGCGGCTTCCTGCCGGAGCGCCGGTCGCATCACGTGGGGCTCTCGCTCCCCAGCGACGAGGCCTATGCCCTCCCCAAGAAGGGGTCGGGCACGCAGGAGGTGGCCACGACGATGGCCTTCGTGCGGCTGCTGAAGGATCTGCTGCGGGTGAAGGACTTCGGTCACCGCATCGTCCCGATCATCCCCGACGAGGCGCGCACCTTCGGGATGGACGCGTACTTCCCGACCGCGAAGATCTACAACCCGAACGGTCAGCACTACACCTCGGTCGACCGTGAGCTCCTCCTCGCCTACAAGGAGAGCCCGCAGGGGCAGATCGTCCACGTCGGCATCAACGAGGCCGGCGCCCTCGCCGCGTTCACCGGCACCGGAACCTCGTACGCGACGCACGGCGAGCCGCTCATCCCGGTCTACGTCTTCTACTCCATGTTCGGATTCCAGCGCACCGGCGACGCGCTGTGGGCGGCCGGCGATCAGATGGCCCGCGGCTTCCTCATCGGAGCCACCGCCGGCCGCACGACGCTGACCGGCGAGGGGCTCCAGCACGCCGACGGTCACTCGCCGCTGCTGGCCTCCACCAATCCGGCCGTCCTCAGCTACGACCCGGCCTACGGGTACGAGATCGCCCACATCGTGCGTTCCGGCATCGAGCGCATGTACGGCGGCAACCACCCCGATCCGAACGTCATGTACTACCTCACGGTGTACAACGAGCCGCTGGTGCAGCCGGCCGAGCCCGAGGGCGTGGACGTCGACGGCATCGTCCGTGGCATCCACCGCATCTCCGAGGGCTCCGGCGAAGGCGCCCGCGCGCAGATCCTCGCCTCCGGCGTGGGCGTCCCGTGGGCGCTCGAGGCGCAGCGGTTGCTGAGGGATGACTGGGGGGTGAGCGCCGACGTATGGTCGGTGACGTCGTGGGGCGAGCTCCGCCGTGACGGACTCGCTGCCGACGAGCACAACTTCCTCCAGCCCGAGGCGGAGCCGCGCACGGCGTACATCACGCAGAAGCTGGCCGGCACCCCAGGCCCGGTGGTCGCCGTCAGCGACTTCGAGCACGCGGTGCAGGAGCAGATCCGTCCGTGGGTGCAGCACAACTTCCACACCCTCGGCGCCGACGGCTTCGGGTTCTCGGATACGCGACCCGCGGCGCGCCGGTTCTTCAAGATCGACGGACCGTCGATCGTCGTGAAGACCCTGCAGGCCCTCGCCGCCGAGGGAACCGTCGACAAGACCCTCTCGGCGCAGGCGATCGAGAAGTACCGTCTCCACGATGTCACGGCCGGAACCAGCGGCAACGCCGGCGGAGAGAGCTGAGGCGGGGCGACCCGCACCGCAGATGAGTGAACGTGGCGCTGCTTCGCTGAGCAAGTCGGACACCCTGGCGTGGCTGCGCCGGATCTCCGGCGACCTCGCCACGGCCACCATCCAGCGACTGGAGGACTCGCTCCCCTGGTACGCCGAGATGCCGCCCGCGCGGCGATCGGCGGTCGGGCTGGTGGCGCAGGCCGGCATCACGTCGTTCATCCAGTGGTTCGAAGACCCGACCTCGACGCCGTGGATCGCGGCGGACATCTTCGCCGCGGCGCCGCGGGAGCTGCTGCGCAGCGTCAGCCTCCAGCAGACGCTGCAGCTCATCCGCGCCACCGTCGAGGTGACCGAGGAACGCGTCGCCGGTCGCGGCGACGATGTGCGCGAGGCGATTCTGCTGTACTCGCGCGAGGTCGCTTTCGCCGCCGCCGATGTGTATGCGCGCGCGGCCGAGGCCCGCGGTCTGTGGGACGCGCGCCTGGAGGCGCTCGTCGTGGACTCGATCCTGACCGGCGAGGCCGACGAGGAGCTGCCGAGCCGGATCGCCGCCCTCGGATGGCACGGCCACGGCGAGGTCGCCGTCCTCGTGGGCACCACTCCCCCCCAGCTCGATGTGGACCAGCTCCGCCGGACAGCGCGCAAGCTCGGCGTCGACGTGCTGATCGGCGTACAGGGCACGCGTCTCGTGCTCGTGGTCGGACGTGCGCAGGCGCGCGGTGAGGACGCCGGGCCCGAGCTGCCGTTCCCCGAGATCGCTCGCCGCCTCGAGCCGGGTTTCGGAACGGGACATCTGGTGCTCGGGCCGGCGGTCCCCGCGCTCGTGGACGCCAGCCAGAGCGCACGCGCCGCCCTCGCGGGCTTCGCGGTCGCCCGCGCGTGGCGCGGCGCCCCGCGCCCGGTCGACGCCGACGACCTGCTGCCCGAGCGCGCCCTGGCCGGCGATCCGCTGGCCAAGCACACGCTCGTCGAGCGCATCTACCGGCCGTTGCAGGCGCACAGCACCGACCTCGTCACGACCCTGTGGAGCTATCTCGACAACGGCCGATCGCTCGAGGCGACCGCGCGCGAGCTTTTCGTGCATCCGAACACGGTGCGCTACCGCCTCAAGCGGGTCTCCGAGGTGATCGGCTGGGATGCCACCGGGCCTCGGGAGGCGCTCATCCTCCAGACCGCTCTCATCCTCGGCGCTATCGGCACCGACGCCACCCGCAGACGCCCGCCGGCGCTGCGCCGCACGAACGCATGATCGGTGCGCCGTCCGCGCCGCTGCTGTGGAGCGGACACAAAGGACTTCGCGATTCTTGTCGCACCATCTCCGAAAGCGGGCGCCGAATCCTTGACAGGATGGAACGGTGATCATCGCCGTCTTCCCCGGGCAGGGTTCGCAGACTCCCGGCTTCCTGACCCCCTGGCTCGAGCTCGACGGCGCGCGGGAGCGTCTAGAGCGCTACTCCGATCGAGCGGGTGTCGATCTCGTCGCTGCCGGCACCGAATGGGACGCCGACCAGATCCGTGACACCAAGGTCGCGCAGCCCCTCATCGTGGCCGCGAGCCTGCTCTCCTGGCACCAGCTCACATCCGGCACCGACGCGCGGGCCGGCGGCGTCGCCGGACACTCGGTCGGCGAGATCGCGGCGCTCGTCGCTGCCGGGGTGTTGTCCGACGACGACGGCATGCGCCTCGTGGGCCTTCGCGGACGGGCGATGGCGGATGCGGCGGCGCTGGAGCAGTCCGGCATGAGCGCGGTCGTCGGCGGCGACGCGACCGAGGTCCTGGCGCGACTGCAGAGCCTGGACCTCACCCCTGCCAACCACAACGGCGGCGGGCAGATCGTCGCGGCAGGGAGCCTCCCCGCCCTCGCGGAGCTGGCGGACGAGCCGGTCGCCGGAAGCAGGGTCATCCCCCTGCAGGTGGCAGGCGCCTTCCACACCCGCTATATGGTCCCCGCCGTCGACGCCCTCCGCGAGGCCGCATCGCAGCTGGCACCCGCCGATCCGGCGGTGACCGTGTGGACCAACGCCGACGGGTCCGTCGTGGCCGACGGACGCAGCGCCCTCGACCTCCTCGTGTCCCAGGTCGCCTCCCCGGTCCGCTGGGACTTGTGCATGGCCGCGTTCGGCGAGGCGGGAGTCACGGGCGTCATCGAACTCGCGCCGGCCGGCACCCTCACCGGCCTCGTCAAGCGCGGCCTCCGGGGGACGCCGACGGTCGCGGTGAAGACACCCGACGATCTTGCTGCAGCCGTCGCGCTGCTGAAGGGAGAGGCCGCATGAGCGCCGTCCTCACACAATCTCAGGGCCCCGCCCACACCCGCATCTACTCATATGGTGCGGCTCGAGGCGAGCGCGTCGTCCCCAACGACGACCTCGTCGGCCCCATCGACTCCTCCGACGAGTGGATCCGGCAGCGCACCGGGATCGTCACCCGGGTGCGGGCCAATCCCGAGACCACCGCGATCGAGATGTCGACGTATGCGGCGGCCGAGGCCATCGAGCGGTCCGGGATCGCGGCATCCGAGATCGACACGGTCATCATCGCGACGATCAGCAATCCGCGGCAGACGCCGTCGGTCGCCGCGATCGTGGCGGACCGCGTAGGGGCGAATCCCGCCGCGGCGTACGACATGAACGCCGCGTGCGCCGGCTTCGCCTACGGCGTCGCCCAGGCCGACGCGCTGATCCGCTCCGGCGCCTCCCGCTACGCCGTTGTGGTGGGGGTGGAGAAGCTCAGCGACATCGTGGACCCCACCGACCGGAGCATCTCGTTCCTCCTCGGCGACGGCGCCGGCGCCGTCGTCATCGGTCCCAGCGACACGCCGGGCATCGGCCCGACGGTGTGGGGCTCGGACGGCTCGAAGGCCGACGCCGTGACGATGAACCACACCCTCGTCGACTTCCGCGACGGCAAGGTGCCGTGGCCGACCCTCCGCCAGGAGGGGCCGACCGTCTTCCGCTGGGCGGTCTGGGAGATGGTGAAGGTCGCTCGACGCGCACTCGAGGCCGCCGGCGTCCAGGCCTCCGACCTCGCCGCCTTCGTACCCCATCAGGCCAACATGCGCATCATCGACGAGTTCGCCAAGCAGCTCGGACTGCCCGAGAGCGTGGTGATCGGGCGCGATATCGAGACGACCGGCAACACCTCCGCCGCGTCCATCCCCCTCGCCACCCACCGGCTGCTGGAGGAGCACCCCGAGCTCAGTGGCGGTCTCGCCCTGCAGATCGGCTTCGGCGCCGGACTCGTCTTCGGCGCGCAGGTGGTCGTGCTCCCGTAGCCGTCGCCGCCCCGACCCTAGACTGAACGGGGCCCCGCGGGGCCCGCGAACCCCGAAGAACAGGAGAAACCATGGCATTCACCAACGACGAGGTCCTGGCCGGACTCGCCGAGCTCATCACGGATGAGACCGGCATCTCGGCCGACGAGGTGGCGCTGGAGAAGTCCTTCACGGACGACCTCGACATCGACTCCATCTCGATGATGACGATCGTCGTCAACGCCGAGGAGAAGTTCGGCGTGACCATCCCCGACGACGAGGTCAAGAATCTCAAGACCGTCGGCGACGCCGTCACCTACATCACGTCGAACCAGGCGTAATCGTTTCCCGGTGGGGGCTCGGCCCCCACCGGATCCCCTGAGGAACCACATGAGCACCCCTCGCATCGTCGTCACCGGTATCGGCGCGACCTCCCCGCTGGGAGGCACTGCGCCCGACAGCTGGAGCGGTCTGCTGGCCGGAGAATCCGGAACCCACACCCTCACGCATGACTGGGTAGAGCAGTACCAGCTGCCCGTCACCTTCGCCGCGGAGGCCAAGGTGCGCCCCGACACCGTGCTGGATCGCCCCGTGGCGAAGCGCCTCGACCCGGCGTCTCAGCTGGCGATGGTCGCCGCTCTCGAAGCCTGGCAGGACGCGGGAAGCCCCGAGGTCGACCCCGACCGTCTGGGCGTCGATTTCGCCACCGGCATCGGCGGTGTCTGGACCCTCCTGGATGCGTGGGACACGCTGCGCGAGAAGGGCCCGCGCCGTGTCATGCCGATGACGGTGCCGATGCTCATGCCGAATGCGGCCGCCGGCAATCTGTCCCTGCACTTCAACGCGCGCGCCTACGCCCGCACGGTGGCCAGTGCCTGCGCCTCCAGCACCGAATCGCTCGTCAACGCTTTCGAGCACCTGCGTGCCGGCCTCGCCGACGTCGTGATCGCGGGCGGCACCGAGTCCGCTATCCACCCGATCACCCTCGCCGCCTTCGCGTCCATGCAGGCGCTCTCGCGCCGGAACGACTCGCCCGAGACGGCGTCACGTCCCACCAGCATCGACCGTGACGGGTTCGTCATGGGCGAGGGGGCCGGTGCCCTCATCCTCGAGACCGAGGAGCACGCCAAGGCCCGCGGCGCCAGGATCTACGCCACGATGGTCGGCGGAGGCGTCACGGCTGACTCGTACCACATCACCGCCAACGACCCCGAGGGCAAGGGCGCCGCTCGCGCCGTGCACATGGCCCTCGATGTGGCCGGGGCATCCGTCGGCGACGTGACGCACATCAACGCTCACGCGACGTCGACGCCGGTCGGCGACCCGAACGAGTACCAGGCGCTGCGTGCCGTCTTCGGATCGCGGGTGGAGGAGATCCCGACGTCGGCCACGAAGGCGGCCACAGGGCACCTTCTCGGCGGGACGGGCGCGCTGGAGGCGATCTTCACGGTCCTGGCGCTTCGCGACCGCGTCGCGCCGCCGACGATCAACATCACCGAGCAGGATCCGGAGGTGCCGTTCCGCCTCTCCGGTACGCCGACGCCGCTCAGCTCGGGCGACCATCTCGCCATCACGAACTCGTTCGGGTTCGGCGGACACAACGCCGTCGCCGCGTTCGCCAGCGTCTGAGCGTCTGGGCAAAGAGAACGGGCCCCGCGTCATCGCGGGGCCCGTTCTTCATATCAGGTGGGTTCACGCCGTCCCAACTGCCAGGACACTTCACCAGCCTTCGGTACCGGCGCGATCAACCACCTGAAGTCTAGCCTCATCCGACCTTGTGCAGCCAGACCACCGATGCGTCATCGCCGGCGTGACGGAACGGTTCGAGCTCTTCATCCCACGCCGCACCCAGGGCGACATCCAGTTCGCGTCGCAGCTCCGCGGCATCTCCGGCCGACACCTCGAGCGCGTACCTGATGCGGTCCTCACCGACGACGACGTTGCCGGCGGAGTCGGTCTGGGCGTAGTGGATCCCGAGGCCGGGGGTATGCATCCACCGCCCGCCGTCGCTGCGCGGGGTGGGGTCCTCGGTGACCTCGAAGCGGAGATGCTCCCAGCCGCGGATCGCGGTGGCCAGTGCGGCGCCCGAGCCGACCGGACCCTCCCAGTAGAACTCCGCCCGCCGCGCGCCCGCGAGGACGGGCTGCTCCACCCATTCGAAGTTGACGGCTCGGCCGAGGGCTCGACCGACCGCCCACTCGAGGTGGGGGCACAACGCTCGTGGCGCGGAGTGGATCAGAATCACTCCACGCGAAAACGTGCTCGCCATGGTTTCTCCTTCGTCAGGTACGTCTTCCCCTACGACCTGACCGGATGACACCGGCGCTATTCGGTTGTGCTGCCGCCATTTTCGCAGCAAGCGGCGGGAATCACAAGCCTGTGATTCCCGCCGCGGAGTTCACGAGGCTCAGGCCTCGCTCATCACCGTCTGCTCCTGCTGACCGCGCGCGGCCAGGGCGGCGGCGCGGGCGGCCAGACGACGGGTCTGCTCGGCCTGGCCGGCGTCGAGGAGCTCCTGCGAGACCTCGTAGTTCGGCACGAGCGGTCGCCCGTGATACTTCTCGATGTACGCGTCGAGTTCGGGGCCCGAGGTCCACGACGTGATCAGGCAGTACCGGGGCTCGGTGCCGGAGTGGGTCGCGGCGTGCCACATGCGCTGGGTGTCGACGATCAGCTGCGCGCCGGCCGGCAGCGCGATGCGGTACTCCACGCTCGGGTCGGTCCGGTTGTCGCGCAGGACGAAGAAGCTGTCCTTGTCGTCGGTGAGGTTGAAGAATCCGCGCACGACCCAGCCCGAGCCGTCGGTGTTCAGGCGGTTGTTGTCGTCCTGGTGGAGGTTGTAGAGGCAGTCGGCGTACGTGTTGGGCTGCAGTTCGATGACGCGGCAGCGGCCCACGTTGGCTCCGGGCTCCTGCGCGCGCCGCACCAGGTGCGGGGCCTTCTCGACCTGGGACGGGATCCAGATGCCGTCCTTGTCGGTGCGCGGGTTCCTGCCGCTCCAGAAACCGCCGCACTCGATCTCGCCGTCCTTCGACGCGAGCGGGGCGAAGCGGGTGTCGCCCGAGGACTTCCAGTCGACATACTCGATGTCGAGCCATTCCTTCGGGTCGAGCTCCTGGTTGTAGGAGTCGAGGACGACGTAGCCGGTCTCTTCGAGAGCGGCGGACTTGATGTAACCCATGAGGTGAGTCATGCCTTTCCTAGGGGGCCAGTACGTTTTTCCAGGCCCAGGTAAGGCAAGCCTACCTGCGGGTCCTCAGGGTCCCCCGAGATAGACTCGCGTGGGCTCGCCTGCCGCTTCCCGCGGCTCCGCGGCCCATTCGCACGAGTGGAGGTCGGAACGGGACATGGTCAGCGCCACGAACGTCGATGCGCAAGCTGTCAACACGATCGGATGGCTCTCCTCCCCCGGCACCAACATCGTCGTCCCGGTGTACCAACGGCAGTACCGGTGGGACATCGGTGGCTGTGAGCAGCTCCTCACCGACATCCGCGCTGTGGCGGATGCCGACACCCGCACGATGCACTTCCTCGGGTCGATCCTCTCCGCGGCCAACGATGAGCGGTCCGGCGATGATGCGGAGCTCGTGCTCATCGACGGACAGCAGCGCATCACGACCCTGATGCTGCTCGTCGCGGCGCTGCACCACACGGTGCGCGATGCCGATCCCGCTCTGGCGACGGAGCTCGAGCGAGCGCTCGTCAGGGCCTCCGCACCGGCGCGGACGAAGCTCCGGCCGCACCGGGCCTGGGCCGATGTCTTCGAGGCCGTCGTCCTCGACCAGGACGACGCATCCGTTCCCCGGGAATCCCGCTTCGATGACAACTACCTGTTCTTCCGCAGCCAGGTCAGCCTCGAGGAGGCG
Source organism: Microbacterium sp. RD1 (assembly GCF_052220165.1). NCBI lineage: Bacteria > Bacillati > Actinomycetota > Actinomycetes > Micrococcales > Microbacteriaceae > Microbacterium > Microbacterium sp. RD1. Next base: position 184,195 of record NZ_JBQPOL010000004.1, on the reverse strand, counting down.
CCGCGCATCTGGCGCGGACTCCAAAAGCTCGAGCACGTCTCCATCACGCTCGGCCCCGGCGCGAACGCCCAGCAGATCTTCGAGAGCCTGAACTCCACCGGGGAGCCGCTGCGCGATCACGAGCTCATCCACAACTACGTGCTCATGGGCCTCACGCACGCGGAGCAGATCGAGATCGAGGACGAGTACTGGCTGCCGATCGAGCAGAATACCGGTGATGCCATCGCGGCGTTCTGGCGCCACTATCTCGTGATGCGCACAGGGCGCGAGGTCACGAACACGGGCGAACGCGGGGTGTACGACGCGTTCCGCGCCGAGTTCCCTCGCCTGGAGCCGTCGACGCTCCGCGATGCGGCGGCGCAGTGGAAGGCCTACTCGGAGATCTACCGCGTCCTCCTCGAGCCCGCCCATGCCCCCGACGCCGCACTCACGCGGGAGTTGGAGACGCTCAACGCGTTCGGGCGGGGCATGCATCCCCTGCTGCTGTTGGCGTACGGCGATTTCCTCGCCGACGCGGTGACGCGGGACGAACTCATCCGCACCATCCGTTTCGTCCAATCGCTGCTGGTGCGCCGGAGCGTCTCGGGGCTGCGCAACGATCGCCTCGTCGCGCGGTTGTGCCGCGCGCGCGCCGCGGGGAACGAGGCGTTGGAGCGGGCCATCTCCCGCATCACCCCATCGGACGAGCGGGTACGCGTGGGGCTGAAGTACGCCGATCTGCCGCATCCGGCCGTCGTCCTGGGTCGTCTCGCCGATGTGGAACGGCTGGCCGATCTGCAGGTGGAGTACATCGTTCCCCTCGCCCCGGGTGATGCGTGGACCGGAGACGGGGAGCGGATGTGGGCGGAGTACTCCGAGGACGAGCAGAACAGCGCCCGTGCGCTCGCGAAGACGCTGGGCAACCTGACCCTCCTGGAGGACAGCCTCTTCGAACGGGCGCTGGACAGGCCGTTCCCCGAGAAGCGGGATGCCGTCTACGCGCGCAGTGCGATCGGGCTGTCGGCCGAGTTGACGGGAGAACGCTCGTGGAGCACCGCCGCCATCTCGGCGCGGTCCGCGCGTCTGAGCGAACGCTTCCTCGAGATCTGGCCGAAGCCCCCCGTCGTCGCAATCGACGACGACGACCTGACCCCGATCCTCGACGCCAAGCGGCGCCGCGGGTGGCCGCGCGGCTGGGAGCGCGAGTGGGAGTACGTGGAGTACCGCGGCGAGCACTGGGAGGTGTACGACGTCCGCTACCTCTTCAACCGCGTGTTCCAGCGGCTGTGGGCGGATGCCCGCCCCGCGGTGATCGCGTTCAGCGCGCGGCGCGGCGGCCCGGTGTACGAGGCGATGGCGTGGAACGGGCAGTGGGAGGCGCTCGATGACGGCCACTTCCTCTACGGCGGATGGGACTCGCGCTACATGCTCGCCGCCGTGCAGGGCGTCCTCGAGGAGGCCGGCTTCGCGGCGGAGGTCTTCGTGAAGTACTCCTACATCGGCAACGCCATGCCCTGACCGCCGCCGCGGCGGCCCGGCGTCGTTCGGGGCGGCGAATGTGCTTTGGGGCGACCATCATGCGCCCCAAAGCACATCGAGCGCCCCAACGTGGGGAGGTGTAGGGCGGGTGGGACTTGAACCCACGATCGTCGGGTTATGAGCCCGCTGCCTTGACCAGCTTGGCCACCGCCCCCTGTGCTCTCGAGCCTACCGCCCGCGCCGCATCCGTCGTCGTCAGTCGCCGTCGCTGCCGCGAGGGATCGGGATCTCCTGCGACTCGCTGACCATCTGCGGATGATGCCGCGTCAGCTGGATGACGCCCCAGACGGCGATCGCGCCGGCCACCGCGAAGCCGAGCAGTGCCCAGACCGGCGCCGTGGAGGCCTCGCCGAGGACGAGGAGACCGATCAGCACCGCCACCAGCGGGTCGATGACCGTGAGCCCGGCGATCACGAGGTCGGGCGGGCCGACGGAGTACGCGGTCTGCACGAAATAGGCACCGATCGCCACGGCGGCCAGCAGCGCGACCACGCACAGCATGGTCAGCCACTCGAAGTCACCCGATTGGATGCGGCTGATCACGACCTTCGCGAGCGTGGCGACGAATCCGTAGATGACACCCGCCGCGGTGATGTAGAACAGCGCCCGCATCCGGCGGCGCAGCCACACCCACAGGATCGCGAAGGCGACGAGCACCACGGCGAGGATCCCCAGGATGATGAGGAGCTCGCGGGATGTCACGGCATGCTCGGTGGCGAAGAACGCCGCGATCATGACGAAGATGAAGATGCCGCCGACGCACGCCACGATGGCGATGATCGATTGCCGGGTCGGCTTGTGGCCGGACAGTCGAGCGTTCAGCAGGGTCGTGATGACCAGGGCGATCGCGCCCAGCGGCTGCACGAGAATGAGCGGCGCCACCGACAGCGCCGCGAGCTGACAGCCGATCGCCAGCCCGAGCATCACCGTCCCGGCGACCCACGAGGGGCGGCGCAGCAGGGCCACCATCTGCCCACCGGTGAGTCCGCCGGTCGTCTTGCCCTTGAGGCGCTCGACCTTCACCACTCCGCGATGCTGGTACTGCGCGCCGAAGGACATGAACACGGCGCCCAGGAGCGCGAGCGGGATGCCCAGCAGGATACGCGGATCGCGGAAGATGCCGACGAGCTCGTCGGTCACATCCCCGAGCGATACATCCGCGACAATCACCCTCCGACACTAACCGGCCGAACCCGTCGATAGGCTCAAGGCGTGGCCGTTCTCCCGATTCGCATCATGGGCGACCCCGTCCTCCATGCCCCCGCCTCCCCCGTCGAGGCCGTCACCGACGAGGTCCGCACCCTCGTGGCCGACATGTTCGACACGATGGACGCGGCGCCCGGCGTCGGGCTCGCCGCTCCGCAGGTGGGCGTGGGGCTTCGGATCTACGTGTACAACTACGCCGACGACGACGGCCACCCGTGGCGCGGGGTCATCCTGAATCCGGAACTGTGGATGCGGCCACTGGAGCCCGGCGCGCCCGACCCGGACGAGGAGTCGGAGGGGTGCCTGTCGTTCCCGGGCGAGCGGTTCCCGCTCCGCCGGTCGGATGAGGTTCTCGTCACGGGCACCGATCTCGACGCTCAGCCGGTGCGCATCCAGGTCTCGGGCTGGCGTGCGCGCATCATGCAGCACGAGTTCGATCACCTCGACGGTGTGCTGTACATCGATCGCCTCGACGACGGCGATTGGAAGACCGCGCAGAAGATCGCGAAGAAGCGCGGATGGGGCCGCACCGGCGTCGCCTGGACCCCCGGCGTCGACGACATCGAGGCCTGACGGCCCCGCCTGACACATCGCCGACGCGCGCGCCACCCCGCTGCGCCGTTCGTCACGGAGGTGTTGGCTGGGCGCATGCCCGCTCACACCCCCCGCGCCATCCTCTTCGACATCGACGGCACCCTCGTCGACTCCAACTACCTCCATGTGGAAGCCTGGGCGCGGGCTTTCGCCGAGACCGGGCATCCGGTGGACACGTGGCGCATCCACCGCGGGATCGGCATGGACTCCGCCAAGCTCCTCGACGAGCTGCTGGGCGACGAGGTCGCCTCCGCCGGGCCACCCGCGAAGGAGGCGCACGGCCGCATCTACGCCGGTTTCGCCGAGCGCCTGCGCGTCTTCTCGGGGGCGAGGGAGCTGCTGCGCGAGCTCTCCTCGCGCGGACACACCGTCGTGCTAGCCACCTCCGCGCCCGAGGAGGAGCTCGAGCTGCTGCTGAAGGCGCTCGATCTGGGCGACACGGTCGACGTCGTCACGTCGGCCGAGGATGCCGACACCGCCAAGCCGGCGCCCGACATCCTCCAGGCCGCTCTCGACCGCGCCGGGACTGCTCCGCAGGACGCTGTCATGGTCGGCGACGCGGTATGGGACGTGGAGTCGGCACAGCGCGCGGGCGTGCGGTGCGTGGCGGTGCTCAGCGGCGGCACCGGGGCCGAGGAGCTGCGACGCGCGGGCGCCATCGCCGTCTACGACGACGTCGCTCAGATCCTCGCGGATCTCGACGACAGCCCGCTCGCCGGAGAGCGAGCCTGAGAGCTCAGGCTCCCTGAGCGTCCCGGTGAGCGGTCTCCATCGCGACGGACTTCAGCTGCATCACGGCGACGGCTTCGTGCAGGGCGCCCAGCGGCGTCTCGATCTCGTCGAAGTGGTGGACGAAGCCGTTCGCGTCGCGGGCGGTGACGGAGACGAACGCGTAGCCGTGGCGAGGAACGCGGATGCTCTTCGACCGTGCACGACGCTCACCCATCCGTCCGACCCCTTTCGCTGAGACGAAAATACCGCGGCCCGGGGCGACTCGCCCGCCGGACACGCTCGGCGTCGACACGAACTCGCGGATGGGGCGGAAATGGAGAAACGGCCCCGGGGTGGAGCCCGAAGCCGTTCCGCTCCCCGGCTTGGACTCGAACCAAGAACCTATCGGTTAACAGCCGATTGCTCTGCCAATTGAGCTACCGAGGAATGTGCCTGCGCTGCGCGCGGGCAACCCCACCATGCTAGCAAAGCATCGGGGGTGCGAAGAACTCAGCGCGCCCCCGCTCGGGGCGCGTCGGCGCCGTCGGGGGTCCACAGGAGCGCGTCGCCGCTGTGGCCATAGGCCACGGGGTGTCCGCTTCTCAGCACAAGCACGTCGGCATCCAACTCCCGTGCAGCGTCGCCGTCGTTCGTCACGAGGAGCGTCGTCATCCCGTAGCCGTCACGTCGCCGCATGATGGCCTCCCGGGCCGCCCCCCGCACCTCGACGTCGAGATTGGCGTATGGGTCGTCGGCGACGAGCAGACGCGGGTCCAGGACCAGCGCACGGGCAAGGGCCACGCGCTGACGCATGCCGGCGCTCAGTTCGTACGGATACTTGGCGGCTGCGCCCAGGGGCAGCTGCATCTCGTCGAGGAGGGTGGCCACGCGGACGGCGAGAGCCCGCGGGTTCACCCGCCGGTCGCGACTCGTGATCGGTTCGCCGATGACATCGGCGACCGTCAGGCGCGACGGGAGGTCAGCCCCCGCGCGCTGCGGGACGTATCCCGTGGCGTACGTCCATTGGCGGCGGGAGCGCCCCGGATGGCGGGCGTCGATGCCGTGGACGAGCGCGGAGCCGCCGACGGCGTGGAGTCCGTCTTCCTCCTGGCCGGCGAGGAACGCCGCCAGCGTCGACTTGCCCGAACCCGTCGGACCCATGATGGCCAGCACCGTGCGGTGGGTCAGGGTGAGTGAGACGCCGTCGACGACTCGGACGCCCCCGCGGGAGAGCGAGAGATCATCGGCGCGGACAGCAACGTCCGGTTCGGTTCGGCGGCGCATGGCCCCATCCTGCCGTGGCCGACCGCTCCGCGCTACTCGACCTCGAGCAGTCGCTGCCGATCACGGTCGAGATCACGCAGGCGGATGCGCAGTGCACGTCCCTCCTCCGACTCGGCGGGCACGCGCTGAATGGCCCCGAGGAGTTCCGTCTTCTCGCGCTCGAGCGAGCGGACGAGGACACGCCGGGCGAGATCGTTGCCCGACGCGATGGCATGGACTTCATCGCGCGCGGGGAAGGCCGCGGTGAGAAGCTCGGCCGCCAGAGAGCGGAACGGCTCGCGCACCGATCCGACCGCATCCGCGGCCCATCCCGGTCGCCCGCGGTCCCCCGCGCTCTGGACGGCGGCTCGCACGGCGTCCAGGGCCGGATGCCGGAACTGCAGGGACAGCGCCCGGTCGACGATGTCGGTGTCGAGGCGGTGCCCGTACTGCAGGAACGCCATCAGGGCGTCGCGCTCGAGGGCGGTGTCGCGATCGCGCGGCAGCGAGGCGATCGTCACCCGCAGAGCCGGCGGGTCCTGCACCGGGTCGGCGACGGGCTTGCCGTCGCGGGGAGCGGATGCCGGCGCGCTGTCCGGGGCGGCGGACCTCCGGCGTGCCCGCTCGACCTCGCGGTGCACGTCACCCAGATCTTCGCCGAGCCGGCGGGCCAGGACGTGCTCGTACCGGCGACGGAGCGGCTCGTCGCGGATGTCTGCGAGAAGCGGCGCCGCGGCGTTCAATCCGGCGAGCCGACCCTCCACGCTCGAGAGATCGAGACCCTTGATGCGCTGGTCGATGACGAACTCGAACATCGGCACCTTGGCGTGCATGAGCCCGGCCACCGCGGCGTCGCCGCGCTGGAGCCGCAGGTCGCACGGGTCGAGTCCCTCGGGGCCCACCGCCACGAAGCTCTGCGCGTTGAGCGTGCGCGTCTCGGCGAAGGCGCGGACCGCGGCCTTCTGCCCCGCCGCATCCGGATCGAACGTGAAGACGACCTCGGCGGACTGCTCATCCCCGATGATGCGCCGGACGATCTTCATGTGCTCGGCGCCGAAGGCGGTGCCGCAGGTCGCCACCGCCGTCGTGAGGCCCGCGAGATGGCACGCCATCACGTCGGTGTAGCCCTCGACGACCACCACCCGGCGCACCTCGCCGCGCGCCATGTCGCGCTTGGCGAGGTCGAGACCGTAGAGAACCTGGGCCTTGCGGTAGATCGGCGTCTCGGGGGTGTTGAGGTACTTCGGTCCCGAATCGTCGTCGTAGAGCTTCCGCGCCCCGAATCCGATGACCTGCCCCGTCACATCGCGGATGGGCCACACCAGTCGGCCGCGGAAGCGGTCGTAGACGCCGCGCTGCCCCTGCGAGACCAGGCCGGCCTGCGTGATCTCCTCGCGCGTGAACTTCTGGGCGAGGAGGTGGTCGGTCAGCGCCGACCACCCCTTCGGGGCGTAGCCCACACCGAAGTGCGCGGCGGCTCCCGCGTCGAATCCCCGCTCGCCGAGAAAACGGCGCGCGGTCTCGGCTTCGGGGTCGGCCAGGCGGAGTCGGTAGAACTCCGCCGCCGCGGCGTTGGCGGCGTAGAGACGGGAACGCCCCGACGTCTCCGGAGTCGCTCCGCCGTCCTCGTAGTGGAGGGTGTATCCGATGCGGCCGGCGAGGCGCTCGACGGCCTCGGTGAAGGAGACGTGGTCCATCGCGCGCAGGAACGAGTACACGTCGCCCGACTCACCGCATCCGAAGCAGTGGTAGTAGCCCACCTGCGGGCGCACGTGGAAGCTCGGACTCCGCTCGTCGTGGAACGGGCACAGGCCTTTCATGGATCCGACGCCGGCGGACTTCAGTGCCACCCGCTCCCCCACGACGTCGGCGATGTTGGTGCGGGCCTTGACCTCGTCGATGTCCGCCTGGCGGATGCGGCCGGCCATCAGCGCGCCGCTCCGCTGCGGGAGATCCCCGGCGCCCAGATGCCCAGCGAGGCGGCGTCGACGTCGCCGATGAGACGGGTGTGCCAGGCGAGGGCCAGCTGATCGGTGAGGCTGGCCACCTGGTCGATAATCACGCGGCGCCGTGCCCCGTCGTTCCCGGCGGCGGCGAAATCGGCTCCGTGGAGGGCGTCGAGCGCCTCGGGGTGTTCCCAGAGAGCCGTCGCGAGGCGCTTGAGGACGCGGCGCTGCTCCTTGTAGAGCGAGCGGCGTCCCTCGATGGACACCACTGTCGCACCGATGATGCCCTTGAGAACGGCCATCTCGGCCTCGATGACACGAGGTACCACCACGTGCGCACGGTAGCGCGTCAGCGACTCGAACGGGTACGCCTCCCGCGTCGCGGTCGTCGCGGCGCGAGCGAAACGGCCGATGAGGTCGCTCGTGAGGTTCTTCAGTCGGGCCAGTGCGGGCCGCGTGCCGTCGAACTCGCCGATCCACTCCGGGAGACGCATGAGCCGGTACAGCGCGTCTTCCAATTCGTCGCGGGCGAAGTCGTACCCGACCCACGTCTGGATGGCGGTGAGCAGGCCCTGGTGCTCGCCGGTGTCGGCGAGGCGGGCCGGATCGAGGTACCGGTTCACGACGGCGTCTTCAAAGTCGTGCACGGAATAGGCGATGTCGTCGGAGAGATCCATGACCTCGGCCTCGATGCAACGTACCCGCCCCGGCGCGCCCTCGCGCAGCCAGGAGAAGACGTCTTCGTCGTCGGGGTAGACGCCGAACTTCAACCGCCCGCCCGGGTCGGGCACCGGATGCGCGGCCGTCCACGGATACTTGCACGCGGCGTCCAGGCTCGACCGCGTCAGGTTCAGTCCGAAGCTGTGTCCGCGGGCGTCGACCACCTTCGGCTCCAGGCGGGTCAGGATGCGGAGCGTCTGCGCGTTGCCCTCGAATCCGCCGATGTCCTCGGCCCACTCGTTCAGAGCTCGTTCGCCGTTGTGCCCGAACGGCGGATGCCCGAGGTCGTGACTGAGGCAGGCAGTGTCGACCACGTCGGGGGACAGCTGCAGAGCGGTCGCCAGCTCCCGTCCCACCTGCGCGACCTCGAGGGAGTGGGTGAGTCGGTTGCGTGCGAAATCGGCGGGGCTCGCCGGACTCAGCACCTGCGTCTTCGCGGCGAGTCGGCGGAGGGCGGCCGAATGCAGCACGCGAGCGCGGTCGCGCGCGAAGTCATCGCGTTGCGAGCGATGCGTCTCGGCGTGGAACCGTGCTGCGTCGACGTCGTCGTAGCCGGTCGGGCGCGGGCGCGGCCCCGCGACCTCAACCGCCACTGGAGTCGATCTCGGCGTCGGCCAGTTCACGCGAGGCGGCATCGCCGAGGTCTCGTGAGGCGAGCCAGCCGTCGGGTAGCGCCGGGCGCTTCGGGCTCCCCGCCCGCCCGCGCTGGCCCTCGGCGGCCGCACCCGGATACGGGGCATCGAGGTCGAGCTCGGCGAAGAGCGCGTCGATCTCATCGAGGCTCGACACCGTCGCCAGGCGCGCGCGGATGTCGCCTCCCACCGGATATCCCTTCAGATACCAGGCGACGTGCTTGCGGATGTCCCGGCATCCGCGGTCCTCGTCCTCGAAGAAGTCCACCAGCAGCTCGGCGTGCCGGCGGAACGCACGGGCCACGAAGCCGAGGGTCGCGTCCACCGGCGCCGGCGCAGCGTCGACGGGGCCGAGGGCGCGGGCCAGGTCGCCGAACAGCCACGGACGGCCCAGACACCCCCGCCCCACCACCACTCCGTCGCATCCGGTCTCCGCCATCATGCGCACCGCATCGTCGGCCGACCAGATGTCGCCGTTACCGAGGACGGGGATGCTCTGCACGGTCTCCTTGAGCGCCGCGATGGCGGCCCAATCGGCGGTTCCCGAGTAGAACTGCGACGCGGTGCGCGCGTGGAGGGCAACGGCGGCGATTCCGGCGTCCTCGGCGATGCGGCCGGCCTCGAGGAACGTGAGATGGTCGTCGTCGATGCCCTTGCGCATCTTCACCGTGACGGGGATGTCGCCGGCGGCGCGCACGGCACGGGTGACGATGTCGCGGAAGAGACCCGTCTTCCAGGGCAGTGCCGCTCCCCCGCCCTTGCGGGTGACCTTGGGCACGGGGCATCCGAAGTTCAGGTCGACGTGGTCGGCGCGGTCTTCGTCGACGAGGATGCGCACCGCAGCTTCGACCGTGACCGGGTCGACGCCGTAGAGCTGGATCGACCGGGGCGTCTCGGACTCGTGATGACGGATGAGACGGAGGGTCGCGGCGTTGCGTTCGACGAGAGCGCGCGTCGTGATCATCTCGCTGACGTAGAGCCCGGCGCCGTACTCACGGCACAGGCGACGGAACGCCGTGTTGGTGATTCCGGCCATCGGTGCGAGAACGACGGGCGCGTCGAGCTCGAGGGGGCCGATGCGCAGCGGGCGCACAGGAGCGAAGGTCGACGTCACTCCCATATTCTCCCAGACGATCGACCCGAGGCGCCTCGTGCGCGCTCTACCCTGGGGACATGCCGGAGGTATCCACAGATCTGCGAAGCATCCCGTTCGAGACGGCGGCGGGGGGAACCGCGACCCTCGGCGACTACGGCGACGGCGTCGTCCTGATCGTCAATGTCGCCTCGAAGTGCGGCCTCACACCGCAGTACGAGCAGCTCGAGCAGTTGCAGCGCGAGTACGCCGACCGCGGGTTCACGGTCGTGGGGTTCCCCTGCAACCAGTTCATGGGTCAGGAGCCGGGCTCGATGGACGAGATCCTCGACTACTGCGCCACGACGTGGGGGGTCAGCTTCCCCATCGCCGAGAAGGTGCGGGTGAACGGCCGCTCCGCCGCTCCCCTCTACAAGGCGCTCAAGCGCGCCAAGGACGAGGAGGGCAAGCGCGGCCCGATCCTGTGGAACTTCGAGAAGTTCGTCCTGACGCCCAACGGCGAGATCCACCGTTTCCGCCCCGCCGTCAAGCCTGACGACCCCGCGATCGTCGCGGTGATCGAAAGCGCCCTGCCGCGCTGAATCAGGCGGCGGGCTCGTCCACCGTGTCGGCGTTCCCCGCCTCCGTCCGCTCCGCCCACACCTGGCGCGCGATCTGCGCGAACGCGGCCGCCGGCTGCGCGCCGCTGACGCCGTACTTGCCGTCGACGACGAAGAACGGCACGCCGTTGATGCCGTACGCCGCCGCCTGCTCCTGGTCGGCGCGCACGTCGCTCAGGTAGCGGTGGGATTCCAGCGCGACCTTCGCCTGCTCCGCATCCAGGCCGACGTCGGCGGCCAGGGCGACGAGCTCGTCATCGCGTCCGACATGGCGCCCCTCGGTGAAGTACGCCGACATCAGCCGCTCGGCCAGCTCGATCTGCCGCCCGTGAGCCTTGGCGAAGTGCAGCAGCTCGTGCGCCTTCACGGTGTTGGTGTGCTGAAGCAGGTCGAAGCGGTATTCCAGGCCGGCCTCCGCCGCGACACCCGTCACACGCTCGAGCATCTGCGCCGCCTGGTCGGGCGAGACGCCCTTGTGGTGCGCCAGGTAGTCGATCTCGCCACCTTCGAAGTCGACGGGGGTGTCGGGTGCCAGCTCGAACGAGTGGTACTCGACCTCCACGATCGGGGCGTCGTCGTCTCGGGCGACATCGGCCAGCCCGGTCTCGAGGTTGCGCTTGCCGATGTAGCACCACGGGCAGGCGATGTCGCTCCACACGTCGATCTTGATGGGTTCGCTCACGCTTCTGGCAACATCGCGCGGGCGTCGCGCATTCCGTCCGTCATGCACCGGGCGTGTCGACGGCGCCGCCGAAGCGCCGGTCGCGGTCGAGGTAGACGCCGATCGCCTCCCAGAGATCGCGACGACGGAAGTCGGGCCACAGCGTGTTGAGGAACACGAACTCGGCGTACGCCGACTCCCACAACAGGAAGTTCGAGGTGCGCTGCTCGCCGCTGGAGCGCACGAACAGGTCCACGTCCGGCATGTCCGGCTGGTACAGGTGGCGTCGTACCAGCTTCTCGGTGATGGCGGAGGGTTTCAGCCGTCCCGCGGCGATGTCCTCACCCATCCGCCGCATCGCGTCCACCAGCTCCACCCGGCCGCCGTAGTTGACGCACATCGTGAGGGTGAGCACGTCGTTGCCGGCGGTCAGCTGCTCGGCGTACTGCAGTTCTCTGATCACCGAGCCCCAGAGCCGAGGTCTGCGGCCGGCCCAGCGGACGCGGACGCCCCATTCGTTCAGCTGGTCGCGCCGCCGGTGCAGCACCTCGCGGTTGAAACCCATGAGGAAGCGCACCTCGTCGGGAGAACGCGACCAGTTCTCCGTGGAGAACGCGTACACCGAGAGGTGCTTCACCCCGGCCTGCACGGCACCGGCGACGACGTCCAGCAGCGCCGCCTCTCCCGCGCGGTGTCCCTCGACGCGGGTGAGGCCCTGGCGATTGGCCCAGCGCCCGTTGCCGTCCATCACGATCGCCACGTGGGCGGGCACTGCGCCGCGGGGGAACTCGGGCGGGTGCTCGCCCGTCCAGTCGAGCGGCCGGAAGGGCACCGCATCCCGGTGCGTGTAGGGCTTGGGCGTCACCGCGCTCCCTCGACGTGCGCGAGCGAGCGGATCCCGCGTTCGAGGTGCCACTGGGCATAGGCGGCGATGAGACCGGATGCCCCGGCGGAGGCCGCGGCATCCGCGCTGTCGACCAGGTCCCAGTCGCCGCGGATGAGGGCGCGCAGGAGCGACGCGGTGGGGGTGGCCACGCGCGCGGAGCCGGCCGGCGCGCAGTTGACGCACACCATGCCACCCAGCTGCGCCACGAAGGCGTCGTGCTCGCCGGCGGCGCCGCACCGCGCGCACCCCTCGAGCCCGGGTGCCCAGCCCGAAAGGGCCATGGCCCGCAGCAGGTAGGAGTCCAGCACGCTCCGTGCCGCGTGCTCGCCACGGGCGAGCGCCCGTAGCCCTCCCACGAGGAGCAGGTACTGCTGCGGGGTCGCCTCGGCCTCGTTCAGACGATCGGCGGTCTCGACCATCGCGGAAGCCGACGTGTACCGGTCGTAATGCACGACGATGTCGGCGCCGTAGGCGCCGAGCGACTCGGCCTGCTGCACGATGTCGAGCGAGCGTCCCTGATACAGCAGGACGTCGGCGACCATGAACGGCTCGAGCCGCGATCCGAAGCGCGACGACGTGCGACGCACGCCCTTGGCGACCGCCCGGATCTTGCCGGTGCGGCGCCCGAGCATCGTCACGATGCGGTCCGCCTCCCCAAGCTTGTGGGTACGCAGGACCACGACCTCGTCGCGGTAGGTGGGCACCCCTCCATTATCCGCCGCGGCGCGTCCGACCGGGCGCGCCGCGCCCCGGCCACAATAGGAGCGTGGACCAGCCCTCGTTCTTCATCCCGCTCTGGGCCGACCTCACCGCCGTCGGGCTCGGCGGCGTGCAGGGCGCGCTCTTCGCCTCAGGCTTCCGGGGGCAGCGCCGCCTCGACTTCCTCGGGGTGGCGATCATCGGCATCATGGTCGGCATGGGCGGCGGCCTCATCCGCGACCTGCTGCTGGGGGTGGTGCCCGCGACGCTCCAGAGCAACTGGTATCTCATCACCGCGACGGTGGCAGCCCTCGTCGGCATGCTGCTCGCGGGGCTCTTCCAGCGGCTGAACGGCGCCATCGTCGCGCTCGACGCGCTGGTGATCGGCATGTTCGGCGCGTTCGGCACCAGCAAAGCGCTCGGCATCGGCCTGCCGATCGTCCCCGCCGTCTTCGTCGGGGTCTGCGCGGCCGTCGGGGGAAGCGTCCTCCGGGACGTGCTGATGGGTCTTCCCGTCGCCATCATGCACGTCGGCTCGCTCTACGCCGTCGCCGCCGGTGCGGGCTGCGTCGTGCTCGCGGGCGCGAACGCGCTCGGTGCCCCGCTGCTCATCGCCGCGATCGCGGGGATAGTCCTGACCGCGGTCATCCGAATCCTGGCGGTCGTCTTCGACCTGTCGCTCCCCGAGCAGCGGATGCTGCACCGGCGAAAGGTGGCCGTCGAGACCTCCACGATCCCGATCGTGCGCCCGTCCGACCAGCCGTGACGGCGCGCCCCGATCGCGAGACTGCACCCGCGCCACGAGACAGCCGCCATGGGCAGCAGTGTCGTGGCGCGGGTGCAGTCTCGGTGACGGTGGCGGTGCGCGCGTCAGACGGCCGCGAGCTCCGGGGCTTCGTGGCGTGCGCGGATGGAGCGGTTGACGGCCGAGACGACGGCCTTCAGCGACGCCGTCGAGATGTCGCCGTCGATACCGACGCCCCAGAGGCGCTGGCCGTCGACCTGGAGCTCGACGTACGCCGCGGCCTGCGCGTCGCCGCCGGCGCTGAGGGTGTGCTCGACGTAGTCGTAGAGCGACAGCTCGATGGCGCGGCTTCCGAGGATGTCCAGGAACGCCGCGATCGGTCCGTTGCCGTGTCCGACGGCCTCCTCGACCTCGTCGCCGTCACGCAGCCGCACGGTGAGCTCGATGTCGCCGCTGAGGTCGCTGGAGGTGCGCGTGCCGACGAGCTCGAAGCGTCCCCACCGGTTCTCGGCGACCTCGGAGGGCAGGTACTCGTCGGTGAACGCCTCCCAGATCTCCGTGCTGGTGACCTCGCCGCCGTGGGAGTCGGTCTTCGCCTGGATGACACCGGAGAACTCGATCTGCAGGCGGCGCGGCAGGTCGAGCGAGTGATCGGTCTTCAACAGGTACGCGACACCGCCCTTGCCCGACTGCGAGTTGACACGGATGACGGCCTCGTACGACCGGCCGAGGTCCTTCGGATCGATCGGCAGGTACGGCACGGCCCAGTCGATGTCGTCGATGGTGACGCCGGCCGCCTCCGCGCGGGCCTCCATCGCCTCGAAGCCCTTCTTGATGGCGTCCTGGTGCGACCCGCTGAAGGCCGTGAAGACGAGGTCTCCGGCCCAGGGGCTGCGCTCCGGCACGGGCAGCTGGTTGCAGTACTCCACGGTCCGCTTGATCTGGTCGATGTCGCTGAAGTCGATCTGCGGATCGATGCCCTGCGTCAGCATGTTCACGCCCAGGGCGACGAGGTCGACGTTGCCGGTGCGCTCGCCGTTGCCGAACAGGCACCCCTCGATGCGGTCGGCGCCGGCCATGTAGCCGAGCTCGGCCGCCGCGACCGCGGTGCCGCGGTCGTTGTGCGGATGCAGCGACAAGATCACGTTCTCGCGGTGGTTGAGATGCCGCGACATCCACTCGATCGAGTCGGCGTAGACGTTGGGCGTCGCCATCTCCACGGTCGCGGGGAGGTTGATGATGACCTTGCGCTCGGGCGTCGGCTCGAAGATCTCGATCACCTGGTTGCAGATGTCGACGGCGAACTCCAGTTCGGTGCCGGTGTAGCTCTCCGGCGAGTACTCGTAGAAGACCTGCACCTCGGGCACGGTCTTCTCGTACTCGCGGCACAGCCGCGCACCCTCCAGCGCGATGTCGATGATGCCCTGCTTGTCGGTGCGGAACACGACATCGCGCTGCACGACGCTCGTCGAGTTGTACAGGTGCACGATGGCGCGCTTGGCGCCGGCGATGGCCTCGTACGTGCGGGCGATCAGGTGGTCGCGGGCCTGCGTCAGCACCTGGATCGTGACGTCATCGGGGATGAGTCCCTCTTCGATGAGCTGGCGGACGAAGTCGAAGTCGGTCTGGCTGGCGCTGGGGAACCCGACTTCGATCTCCTTGTAGCCCATGCGCACGAGCAGATCGAACATGACGCGCTTGCGCTCGGGGCTCATCGGGTCGATCAGCGCCTGGTTGCCGTCGCGGAGGTCGACCGCGCACCAGCGCGGCGCGGTCGTGATGCGGGTGCTCGGCCACGTGCGGTCGGGGAGATCGACGGCGATCTGCTCGTGGTACGGACGGTACTTGTGCGTCGGCATGCCCGACGGCTTCTGGGTGTTCTCCATGATGTCGCTTCCGCTTCAGAGGTGAGGGCCAACGACGAGCTCCGCGACGAGGAAGGCCCTAGAACGAGGCCCCGTCGCGGCAGCTAAGGAGAAGCAGCGAGCCGAGAAGCACGGTCACAGAGTACACCTCTCCCGAGCGCGGGCGCGAATGCTCAGAACCCGAGGCGCCCGAGCTGCTTGGGGTCTCGCTGCCACTCCTTGGCCACGCGCACGTGCAGCGACAGGAACACGCGCGTGCCCACGAGCGGCTCGATGCCCGCCCGCGCCCGCGCTCCGACGTCGCGGAGCCGGGCGCCCTTGTGGCCGATGATGATCGCCTTCTGGCTGTCGCGCTCCACGACGATGTCGGCGTAGATGTCGGTGAGGTCGGAGTCCTCGCGCGCGGCGATGTCGGCGATCGTCACGGCGATGGAGTGGGGCAGTTCGTCCCGCACCCCCTCGAGGGCGGCCTCGCGGATGATCTCGGCGACACGATCCTCGAGCGACTCGTCGGTGACGACGCCCTCGCCGTACAGGGGCGGGCCCTCGGGCATCAGGCTGAGCAGCTCGTCCGACAGCACGTCGAGCTGGTCCCGGGTGAGGGCGGAGAGCGGGATGACGGCGTGCCAGTCGTCGCGGAGGGCGTCGACCTCCATGAGGCGCTCGACGATCTCATCGCGGGACGCCGCATCCGTCTTCGTGACGATCGCGACCTTCTTCGCGCGGGCGTACCCCGAGAGCGACTCGGCGATCCGGCGGTCCCCGGGCCCCACCTTCTCGGTCGCGGGCACGCAGAACCCGATGACGTCGACGTCGCCGAGCACCTGCTCCACGAGATCGTTGAGGCGCTGCCCCAGGAGCGTCCGCGGACGATGGATCCCGGGGGTGTCGACGATCACGAGCTGGCCACCGGGCCGGTTGACGATGCCGCGGATGGCACGGCGCGTGGTCTGCGGCTTCTCGCTCGTGATGGCGACCTTCTCCCCCACGAGGGCGTTGGTGAGCGTCGACTTGCCGACGTTCGGCCGGCCCACGAACGTCACGAACCCCGATCGGTCATCGGTCACGGCTGTCCTCCCTGCTCGCCACGCGCACCTCGCCGGTGCGGGGGCGTCCCCCGGCGTCCTCGTCGGGGACGGCGCTCTCGTCGCGCTCGACGAAGACCGTCGAGATCCCGCGGCCGCGTCCGCGTGACGCTCCTCCGGTCATGATGAGACCGCCGTACTCGGCCGTCGCGCCGGGCTGCGGGATGCGACCGAGCGCCTTTCCGAGCAGTCCGCCGATGGAGTCGACCTCCTCGTCGTCGAGCTCGAGCCCGAACAGGTCCCCCACCTCGTCGAGAGCCAGGCGCGCGCTCACGCGGTACCGTCCGGGTTCGAGCTCGACCACCTCGGTCGACCGCGGGTCGTACTCGTCGGCGATGTCGCCCACGAGCTCCTCGATGAGGTCCTCCAGCGTGATCAGGCCCGATACGCCGCCGTACTCGTCGATCACCAGGCAGACGTGCACCGCATCGCGCTTCATCTGCTGCAGCAGCGTCTCGGCGCGCATCGACTCCGGCACGAACACCGCGGGACGCGCGATCCGGCGGATGGGAGCGTCCCGCCACCCCTGCTCGTCCCGGAACCCGAACTGCACGAGGTCCTTGAGGTACAGCATCCCGACGATGTCGTCGGCCTCGTCGTCCAGGAGCGGAACGCGCGAGATGCCCTTCTCGAGGAACAGCGCGAGAGCCTCCCGCGTGTGGGCGGCGGCGTCGATCGACACCATGTCGGTGCGCGGCACCATCACCTCGCGGACGTACCGGTCGGTGAAGTCGAACACCGAGTGGATGAGCTCGCGGTCGTCCTCCTCGATGAGTTCGTTCTCGGCGGCCTCGTCGATGATGCTGAGCAGCTGCTCCTCCGACGCGAACGACGAGCCCGGTGCGACGCCCGGCGTCACGCGGTTGCCGAGGGCCACCAGGGCGTAGGCGAGCGGGCCGAGGATGATGCGGACGGCGCGGATGACGGGGGCGGTGCTGCGCAGGAGCCCGCGCGCGTGCTGGCGGCCGACGGAGCGGGGGCTCGCGCCCACGGCCACGAAGGAGATCCCGGTCATGAGCACCGCCGCCGCCAGCAGGGCCCACCAGATGCTGTCGAACAGCTGCACGAACGCGAGCGTGACGAGGACGGCCGCGGTGGTCTCGGCGAGGACGCGGATGAACATCACGGCATTGACGTGCGCTTCGGGGTCGGCCGCGATCCGGCGGAGAGACCGCGCATTGCGCCCGCCGGAGGCGAGTTCGGCCAGGTCGGCGCGCGAGGTGACGCTCAGGGCGGCGTCGAGGGCGACCATGAGTCCACCGAACCCGACGAGCACGAGCGCGGCGACGAGAAGGAGGGCTTCCGTCATGCGCGGGGGCGACGACGCTCGGTCGTCTGGAAGCCGAGGATGAGGTCCCTCTGGAGCGCGAACATCTCACGCTCCTCGTCGGGCTCGGCGTGATCGAACCCCAGCAGGTGCAGGAGGCCGTGGGTGGTGAGGAGGATGAGCTCGTCCTGGGTGGAGTGCTTGGCCGCGATCGCCTGCGTCTCGGCGACCTGCGGGCACAGCACGATGTCCCCGAGCAGCCCGGCGGGGGTCGGTGCGTCCTCGGTCCCCGGGCGCAGCTCGTCCATGGGGAAGCTCAGGACGTCGGTGGGACCAGGCTCGTCCATCCACTGCACGTGCAGGGCCTCCATGGCGCCTTCGTCCACGAGCACGATCGCGACGTCGGCATCCGGGCTCACGTGGAGCTCGGCGAGGTTGTACTCCATCAGACGCAGGAGGACGGACTCGTCGACGGCGAGGCCAGACTCGTTGTTGATCTCGATCGTCATGAGCGTCCTCGCCTCGGCAGGTGGTCGCGGGGGCCGGAGGTGCGCGTGGACCCACGGCGTTCGGCGCGATTGGCGAACTCGCTGGCCTCCTCGCGCTCGCGCCTGCCCGCGAGACGGCGTTCGTCGTACTCCGTGTACGCGTCGACGATGCGTCCGACCAGCGTGTGACGGACGACGTCGTCGCTCGTCAGGTACGAGAAGTGGATGTCCTCGACCTCCGACAGGATGCGCGTCACCAGCCGCAGGCCCGACGAGCCCTGCGGCAGATCGACCTGCGTGATGTCGCCGGTCACGACCATTCGCGTGCCGAACCCGAGGCGCGTGAGGAACATCTTCATCTGCTCGGGCGTGGTGTTCTGGGCTTCGTCGAGGACCACGAACGAGTCGTTGAGCGTGCGCCCGCGCATATACGCCAGGGGCGCGACCTCGATCGTGCCGGCGGCCATCAGCTTGGGGACGACCTCGGGGTCCATCATCTCGTTCAGGGCGTCGTAGAGCGGCCGCAGGTACGGATCGATCTTGTCGTTGAGCGTTCCGGGGAGGAACCCGAGCCGCTCCCCCGCCTCGATGGCGGGGCGGCTCAGGATGATGCGGCTGACCTCCTTGCGCTGCAGCGCCTGCACGGCCTTGGCCATCGCGAGGTAGGTCTTGCCGGTTCCGGCCGGGCCGATGCCGAAGACGATCGTGTTCTCCTCGATCGCGTCGACATAGGCCTTCTGACCGAGCGTCTTCGGGCGGATGACGCGTCCCCGTGAGGAGAGGATCGCCTCGCCCAGCACTTCGGACGGTCGCGGTCCGCCGTCCTCGGCGTTGCGCCGGAGGATGCGGCTGGAGCTTGCGACGTCGACGGTGTCGAGGCCGTGGCCCGCTCTCGTCATCGCGAGCAGCTCGTCGACGAGGGCGCGGGCCCGGGCGACGTCGCCAGCGGGGCCGGTGAGGGTGATCTCGTTGCCGCGCACGAGCACGTCGACGTCGGGATGCTCCTTCTCGACGACCCGCAGCAGCCGGTCCTGCGGACCGAGCAGCTGCACCATGGCGATGCCGTCGGCGTAGACCCGCTCGACGGTCGGTTCGGAGTCGTCAGCCACCGAGGCTCGCTTCCTGCAGGCCGCCGCCGAGCACGTGCGCGTGCACGTGGAAGACGGTCTGCCCGGCACCGGGGCCGGTGTTGAAGATGAGACGGAAATCGCCGTCCGCGTGCTCGGCGGCGACGGTGTTGGCGAGCCCCACCAGCTCGGCGAGAAGCGCAGGGTCGCCGGCGGCCAGCTCGACGACGTTGCGGTACTCCCCCGACTTGGGGATCACGAGGAGGTGGACGGGAGCCTGGGGCGCGATGTCGCGGATGGCGAACGCGTTCTCGGTCTCGGCGAGGATCTCGGCGGGGATCTCTCCCTCGAGAATGCGCGTGAAGATCGACGGTTCGCTCATGCGTTCCAGTCTATCGGCGGCTCCGCGTCCGAGCCGCGGATGCCCGCGCCGCCCGAGCCGCCCGTCACCAGCGGCCGAGGGCGACGTTCGCCACCGCGATGGCCGCGGCGCCGGCGGTCGAGGTGCGCAGGACCGTCGGCCCGAGCCGCACGGGGGTGGCCCCGGCGACCGACAGCGCGGACAGCTCGGCCTCGGAGACGCCGCCTTCCGGCCCGACCACGAACGCGACGTCCCGCGTCTGCCCGGTGAGATCCGCCGCGGACAGCCGGCAGGCGGCTCCCGGGTCCAGGATCAGCATCCGTGTCGTGGCGGCCAGCGCGACCAGACCCGCGCGGTCGACGGGGTCTGCGACCTCGGGAAGCCACGGCCGATGCGCCTGTTTGACGGCCTCACGGACGATCGTCCGCCAGCGGGCGACGCCCTTGTCGGCTTTGCCGTCCCAACGCGAGATGCTCCGTTCGGCCTGCCACGGCACGATGACGTCCACGCCGAGCTCGGTGGCCGCCTGGACGGCGAGCTCGTCACGGTCGCCCTTGGCCAGCGCCTGCACGAGCACCAGTCGCGGCGTCGGTGCGGCGACGTCCCGTCGCGTCACGACCCGCACGACGACCTCCCGCGGCGCGATCTCGTCCACCGTGCCCTCCAGCCAGACGCCGCATCCGTCGCCGACGGTCACCGCCTCCCCCCGCCGCAGCCGCCTCACGGTGGCGGCGTGATGCGCCTCGCCGCCGTCGAGGACGACGGTCCCCCCGGGGCTCGCCGCGGCGGCGGCGTCGCTCAGGAAGTGCAGCGCCACGGTTCAGCCGTTTCGGAAGCGGTCGCGAAGCTTCGAGAACATCCCCTGGTGGAACTCGGCCAGCCGCGGCGAGGGCGCCTTCGTGCGCCGGGCGAACTCCTCGATGAGGGCACGCTCCTTGCCGTCCAGCCGCGTGGGCGTCACGACATGCACGCCCACACGGAGGTCACCCCGCTGCGAGCCCCGCAGCGGGGTGATCCCGCGGCCCTTGATCGTGAGCACGTCGCCGGATTGCACGCCGGGGCGCACGTCCAGCTCGACCTCGCCGTCGAGCGCCTGGATGCTCGTGCTCGTGCCGAGGATGGCATCCGGCATCGACACCTCGAGCGTCGCCATCAGGTCGTCGCCCTCGCGGCTGAAGACCTCGTGCGGGGCGACGTTGATCTCGAGGTAGAGGTCGCCGTTCGGACCGCCCGCGGGACCTACCTCTCCCGAACCGGGCAGCTGCAGCCGCAGGCCGGTCTCGACGCCGGCGGGAATGTCGACCGAGACGGTGCGCCGCGCGCGCACGCGTCCCTGACCCTGGCAGGTGGCGCAGGGGTACGGGATGGTGGTGCCGTATCCCTGGCAGGTGGCGCACGGCTGCGTCGTGACCACGTTCCCGAGGAGGCTGCGGACGGTGCGCTGGACGTTTCCGGCCCCGTGGCAGATGTCGCACGTGACCTCGGACGTGCCGGGCTGGCAGCACGACCCCTGACAGGTCTCGCAGAGCACGGCGGTGTCGACGTCGAGGTCGCGGTGCGTGCCGAAGACGACGTCTCCGAGCTCGAGCGTGACCCGCACGAGCGCGTCCTGCCCGCGTTCGCGCCGCGAGCGCGGGCGGCCGGCCCGTGCGCCGCCGCCTCCGCCGCCGAAGAACGTCTCGAAGATGTCGCCGAAGCCGCCGAAGCCCGCGGCGCCGCCTCCGCCGCCGAACGGGCTGGAGTCGCCGCCGAGGTCGTAGCGCCGGCGCTGCTCGGGGTCGCTGAGCACGTCGTAGGCGTGGGTCACGAGCTTGAACCGCTCGGATGCGTCCTCGCCGGGATTGACGTCGGGGTGGAGCTCGCGGGCCAGGCGCCGGTAGGCGCGCTTGATCTCGTCGGCGGAGGCGTCGCGCGCGACGCCCAAGACCTCGTAGTGGTCAGCCACTTTCGCCTTCCTGCCCGCACACGGCGGGATCGTTCGTGAGCCGGATGCTGCTCAGCGGCCGTTCTCGTCTTCCTCGAGCATCCGGGTCAGATAATGCGCGACGGCACGCACCGCCGCGAGATTCGTGGGATAGTCCATGCGCGTCGGACCGAGGAGCCCGACGCGTGCACCGCTCGCCGGCGCGTCGTAGTCGCTCGCGAGCACGGACGCCTCGATGAGACCGAAGGGCTCGTTCTCCCGGCCGATGCTCACCGAGAGGCCCTGCGCGTCGGCCACCATCTCGCTCATGAGTCTGAGCAGCGTCACCTGCTCCTCGATCGCTTCGAGGAGCGGATAGATGCTGCCGCGGAAGTCGGATTCGCGCCGAGCAAGGGTGGCAGCGCCGGCCATGACGAGCCGGTCCTGCCGGAACTCCTCGAGCTCCTCGGCCAGGACGCGCAGCACGGGATGGGCCATCGCCTCGATCCCCGTCGCCGCGGGCGCGGAGCCGGAGAGGACGGCGTCGATGCGCTCGGCGCCGTCGCGCACCGAGGACCCGACGATGAGCGCGCCGATGCGGGCGCGCAACTGGGCGAGATCGTCGTCGGAGGGCTCCTCGCGGGAGTATGCGAAGCGTTGCGTGACGCGGCCGGTGTCGGTCACGACGACGACGAGCATGCGGCCGCCGCCGAGATTGACCAGCTCGACATGCGTGACGTTCGCCGCCGCGAACGACGGGTACTGCACCATCGCGACCTGACCGGTGAGCCGCGTGAGCGCGCGGACGGTGCGTCCGAGGAGATCGTCGAGGTCGCCGGAGTCGTCGAGGAACGATGCGATCGCCGATCGCTGCGCGCCGGAGAGCGGTCGCAGCTCGGCGAGGTGGTCGACGAAGACGCGGTAGCCCTTGTCGGTGGGTACGCGCCCCGACGAGGTGTGAGGCGCGGCGATCAGCTCTTCGTCCTCGAGGAGCGCCATGTCGTTGCGGATGGTCGCCGCCGACACCCCGAACGCATGCCGGTCCACGATGGCTTTGCTGCCGACCGGCTCACGCGTGTCGACGTAGTCCTGCACGATCGCGCGCAGTACCTGGAGCCCGCGTTCCGTGACCATGGCACTCCTCCCGCGAACGTTGGCACTCGTCGTAGCTGAGTGCCAATTCTAGCGGATGCAGCAGGAGGAGCGCCGAGGACTCACTCCGTGAGGGCGCGGACCACCGCATCCGCCAGGAGCCGCCCGCGGCGGGTGAGCACGACCCGTCCGCGGATCGCCGCTTTCCCCTCGACCAGTCCGTCCGCGACGAGACCGGCCACGGCCCGTCTGCCCTCGGCCAGCAGGTCGCTCACCGGGATTCCCTCGCGGATGCGGGAGCCGAGCAACACCGATTCGAGCCGCCGGGC
Source organism: Microbacterium sp. RD1 (assembly GCF_052220165.1). Lineage (NCBI taxonomy): Bacteria > Bacillati > Actinomycetota > Actinomycetes > Micrococcales > Microbacteriaceae > Microbacterium > Microbacterium sp. RD1. The sequence goes on along the minus strand of NZ_JBQPOL010000004.1, from coordinate 161,465 downwards.
AGCGGCATCCGGCCTCTCCCGACCGGCAGCGGGCGACTGCTGCTGCGCCAGGCGCGCGGCGTACGCGGCGGGGTGACGGACATTCCACCAGCGGAGTCCGGCGACGTGGCTGTGCGCGCCGGGACCGAACCCCCACCAATCCGAGCCCCGCCAGTAGGCGAGGTTGTGGCGGGAGCGATGCGCAGGGGTGCGCGCCCAGTTGGAGACCTCGTACCACTCCAGGTCGGCCCCGCCGAGCAGGTCGTCGGCCAGCTCGTACATGTCGGCCTCGAGATCGTCGTCCGGCTCCGCGAGCTCCCCGCGGCGGATCTGGCGGGCGAGCTTCGTGCCGTCTTCGACGATGAGGGCGTACGCCGAGAGATGATCGGGCTGCAGAGCGATGGCCTCCTCGAGGGACGCACGCCAGTCCTCCAGCGACTCCCCCGGGGTGCCGTAGATGAGGTCGACGCTGACGTCGAGGCCGGCGGCCCGCGCGGCGGCCACGGCGGTACGGACGTTCGCCGGGTCGTGGGTGCGATCGAGGGCTGCGAGCACGTGCGGCTGGGCCGACTGCATGCCGATCGACATGCGGGTCACGCCGGCCGCCGCGAGGGTGTCGGCGACCTCCGGCGTGACGGTGTCGGGGTTCGCCTCGACGGTCACCTCGACGTCGGGTGTCTTGCCGAACGCGTTGCGGACGCCCGCCAGCATGCGGGCGAGATCCCCCGGCGGGAGGAGCGTCGGGGTTCCGCCGCCGAAGAAGATCGTCGAGGCCGGCCGGAGATCCCCGGCGGCGGCGAGGACCGGCACCGACAGGTCGATCTCACGCTGCACGGTGTCGGCGTACTGGTCCTGGCGGGCACCCTGCAGCTCGGACGAGGTGTACGTGTTGAAGTCGCAGTATCCGCAGCGGACGCGGCAGAACGGCACGTGCACGTAGACGCCGAAGTCGGTTCCGGCCTCGATGCGGAGATCGTCGGGGAGGCGTCCGTCCAGTGGTGCGGCGTCGCCGAGCGGCAGCGCTGCGCCCATCAGTGCGCGCTGCTGTAGAGCGGCGAGATCGCGCGGAGATACCTCTGGAACAGCTCGCGGCGGCGGTGCCGCACGAGGCGGGGGTAGAGGCGGTAGACGAGCGCGACCGGCGCATCGAAGGCCCGCACCGTGAACCAGACGCCGTCATCGTCGCGCCAGTCCAGGACGAACAGCTCCTCCCCGCTGACCACCGAGTCCCCCACGGTGCCGAGCGTGAAGCCGACGCGGCGGGGCTCCTCGATGACCGAGATGACGCGCAACTCCGCGTCGGCGCGCATCCGCCGCACCCGACCGCGCAGCCGCACTGTCGTGCCCGGAGCCACGAACGGCGTGCCGTCGGCGTCGAAACGCTGATCGGACTCGAGGCGGCTCGGGGCGATGGGGGTGCCTTCGGCGTCGTAGCCCACTCCGGTGTACATCGGGCCGGGCGCGGGCCGGACGTCGGTGAGAGTGAGCCCGCCCTCCCGCTGCGCCGCCCACGACAGGAGAGCCTCGCCGGCCGTGGCGAAGCGTTCCTCGCCCGAGCCGATCCGCCAGCTCTCCTCGGCGGGGATGGAGCGCTCGGGCGGGTATTGCATGAGGTCCGAGGCCTGCGTCGCCCCCACGGCGGCGTAGTCGACCGTCTCGTCTCTAAAGGTCCCGCGGCGCATCGTTCCAGGTTACGCCGCTCGCCGCTCCCGTGAGACTGCACCACCGCCACGAGACTGCAGTCAGCGGACGCAGTCTCGTGGCGCAGATGCAGTATCGAGCACGCGCTACTTCTTGGACTCGACGTCGCCGGAGAGCGCGGCGATGAACGCCTCCTGCGGCACCTCGACCCGCCCCACCATCTTCATGCGCTTCTTGCCCTCCTTCTGCTTCTCGAGGAGCTTCCGCTTGCGGGTGATGTCACCGCCGTAGCACTTGGCCAGCACGTCCTTGCGGATGGCGCGGATGTTCTCGCGCGCGATGATGCGGGCTCCGATCGCGGCCTGGATGGGAACCTCGAACTGCTGGCGCGGGATGAGCTTGCGCAGACGCTCGGTCATGAGCGTGCCGTACGCGTAAGCCTTCGCGCGATGAACGATCGAGCTGAAGGCGTCGACCTTCTCGCCCTGCAGCAGGATGTCGACCTTCACCAGGTCGGCCTCCTGGGAGCCCGCGGGCTCGTAGTCGAGGCTCGCATAGCCTTGCGTGCGGCTCTTCAGATGATCGAAGAAGTCGAAGACGATCTCACCGAGCGGCATGTTGTAGCGCAGCTCGACGCGGTCCTCGCTGAGGTAGTCCATGCCCAGTAGCGTGCCGCGGCGTCCCTGACAGAGCTCCATCACCGTGCCGACGTAGTCCTTCGGCAGCAGGATGCCGACCTTGACCACCGGCTCCGAGACCGTGGCGACGCGTCCGTCGGGGTACTCGCTCGGGTTGGTGACGGTGACGGTCTCGCCGGTGTCGGTCGTCACCTCGTACGTGACAGACGGGGCCGTGGTGATGAGATCCAGACCGAATTCGCGCGAGAGCCGCTCGGTGATGATCTCGAGGTGGAGAAGCCCGAGGAAACCGGCGCGGAAACCGAAGCCGAGGGCGACGGATGTCTCGGGCTCGTACTGCAGCGAGGCGTCGGAGAGCTTGAGCTTGTCGAGGGCTTCGCGAAGCTCGGCGTAGTCGCTGCCGTCGATCGGGTAGATGCCCGAGAACACCATCGGCTTCGGATCGGTGTAGCCGGGGAGCGCCTGGGATGCGGGCTTGCGCTGGTTGGTGATCGTGTCGCCGACCTTGGACTGGCGGACGTCCTTCACGCCGGTGATGAGGTAGCCCACCTCGCCCACACCGAGGCCCTTCGTGGGCACGGGTTCGGGGCTGGAGACGCCGATCTCGAGCAGCTCGTGAGTCGCCCGCGTCGACATCATCTGAATCCGCTCGCGCGGCTCGAGCTTGCCGTCCACCATCCGGACGTAGGTCACCACGCCGCGGTACGCGTCGTACACCGAGTCGAAGATCATCGCGCGCGCCGGGGCGTCGGCGGCGCCCTGCGGTGCCGGGATGTCGGCGACGATGCGGTCGAGGAGCTCCTCGACGCCCTGACCCGTCTTGCCGCTCACCCGCAGCACGTCCTCCGGGTCGCCGCCGATGAGCCCGGCGAGCTCGGCGGCGAACTTCTCCGGATCGGCGGCGGGGAGATCGATCTTGTTGAGCACCGGGATGATGTGGAGGTCGTTCTCCAGCGCGAGGTAGAGGTTCGCGAGGGTCTGCGCCTCGATCCCCTGCGCCGCGTCGACGAGCAGGATCGCGCCCTCGCACGCGGCCAGTGATCGGGAGACCTCGTAGGTGAAGTCCACGTGACCGGGGGTGTCGATCATGTTCAGCGCGTGGGTGGTGCCGGCGCTTGCCCACGGCATCCGCACGGCCTGGCTCTTGATCGTGATGCCGCGTTCACGCTCGATGTCCATGCGGTCGAGGTACTGGGCGCGCATGTCGCGGTCGGAGACCACGCCGGTGATCTGCAGCATCCGGTCGGCCAGCGTCGACTTGCCGTGGTCGATGTGGGCGATGATGCAGAAGTTGCGGATCAGCTCGGGAGGGGTCGCAGACGGCTCGAGAGGCTTCAGGGCTCGGGGTGACATGTTCCGTCGATTCTACGGGCGTGCCGCGGGCGGCACGGGCAGCCGCCGCAGGCCCTCGAGGAGCTCCGCGCGGTCGCTCGCCACGCACACGCGGATCCAGCCCTCCCCGGATGCCCCGAACGCCGAGCCGGGCGCGACGGCGACGCCTTGCTCGTCGAGGAGTTGCTCGCACCACGCGGCCACATCCCCGCCCGCGACGTGCGCCATATCGATCCACAGATAGAACGCGCCGCTGGGCTCGAGGTAGCGAAACCCGCCGGCATCCAGGACCGACACGGCCGCGCGGAGGTTCTCCGCGTAGTGCGCGGAGGCGGAGGCGACCGCGTCCTGCGGTCCCGTGAGCGCCTCCAGGGCCGCCAGCTGGGCGGGGCCGTCGACGCAGCTCACCGTCGCCTCCTGGGCGCGGAGCATCGCGTCCTCGAGCCCCGGCGGTGTCACGAGCCATCCGACGCGCACGCCTGTCATGGCATAGGTCTTCGAGGTGGAGAACACGCTCAGCACGCGTCCGTCGGTGTCGAGCGAGGCGGGGCTGACGTGAGCGGCGCCCCAGGTGAACCGCTCGTACACCTCGTCGCTGATCAGCCAGAGGTCGTGCCGCCGGGCGAAGGCGACGAGCGCCGCGATCAGCTCGGCGGAGTAGGTGATCCCCAGCGGATTGGACGGGGAGTTGACGATGATCGCGCGCGTGCGCGGGGTCACGAGGCGCTCCAGCTCGTCGAGGTCGGGGGTGAACGCGCGCTCCGGACGCAGGAGGTACGGCACCGCTCGCGCCTGGAGCATCGCGGCGTTCATCGCGAACGTCGTGTATCCCGGGTCGGGGATGAGCACGTCGTCGCCGGCGGCGAGGACGAGCGACATCGCCTGATGAAGCGCCTGCGTACCACCGACCGTGACTAACACCTGCTCCACCGCCGCATCGACCCCGTTCTCGCGGGCGAGCTTGCCGACGATGGCTTCGCGGAGGGCGCGGATGCCGCCGTTCGGCGTGTACCGCGTGGCCCCGTCCGTCCACCCCTGCGCGCCGGCGGACCGGATGCGCGGAGCGACCGCCTCACCGGGCTCTCCGACGGCGAGGATCAGGGTCCCCGGCCGCCGCAGCGCGATCTCGAGGATGCGCCGGACGCCGGATCCCGGCATGGCGGCGATGTGGGGGGCGATGGCGGGCACCGGCTCATCGTACGGCGGGCTTGTTCACGAGATCGTTACCCGGATGTCGGTGCCGTCGGGCATGATCGATGCCAGGTCCCCCCGACCCCCCGCCTGTCATGAAGCGCTCCGGCGCTCCACGACAGGCGCTGTCCGGCGGTGCCTGCGATGTCGCTCGCCGAGACAGGAGAAGTCCGTGACGCAACCCTCGCCCGCCGTCCCCGTTGACCGACGCGCTGCCGGAGGCACCCGCGGGATCATCGCGGCCCTGCTCGCCGGCGTCCTCGCGCTGACGGGGTTGGGCGCCGCCGTTCCTGCCCGCGCAGCGGTCAGCGCCGGGGCGGATGTCGTCATCAACGAGATCTACGGCGGCGGCGGCAACAGCGGCGCCACCCACAATCGCGACTTCGTCGAGCTGCTGAACACCACGGACCGACCCGTGAACCTCGCGGGCTGGAGCGTCCAGTACGCGTCATCGGGCGGGGGTACATGGCAGGTCACGCCCCTCGGAGACATCTCGATCGCCGCAGGCGGCTCCGTGCTCGTGGGCGAGGCTCCGGGGGCGAACACCGCGCTGCCGGGCTTCGAGGCGGACGTCGACGGCAGCCTCGCGTTGTCGGGCTCGCAGGGTAAGGTCGCCCTCGTCACCTCCGAGACCGCGATCGCCGGGGCGACAGGCATCGACGAGCTGGAGCCGGTGGCGGACCTCGTGGGCTGGGGCGCGGCGAGCGACTTCGCGGGCGCGGGCCCCGCCCCCGCCACCACGAACGCGACGGCGATCACCCGCACCGCCGGCGCGAACACCGCGGACAACGCGGCGGACTTCACCCTCGCGGCGGCGACGCCGCTCGGCGGTGGGGCGATCCCGAATACGACCGAGCCGGAAGACCCCGGCGACCCCGAAGAACCGGTACCGACCGGGATCGCCGACATCCAGGGCACCGCAGACACCTCGCCGCTCGTAGGTCGGACCGTGCTCACCGAGGGCGTCGTCACCGCGCGCTATCCGGGGCTCGGCGACCAGACCGGCTACGTCGTGCAGACCGCCGGCACCGGCGGAGCGCTCGATGACTCGCACGCGGCGTCCGACGCCGTCTTCGTCTCCTCCGCAGCGACCGTCGGCGAGGTGGCCGTCGGCGACAGCATCCGCGTCACGGGGGTGGTGGCCGAGCAGTTCGGCGTCACGCGCCTCGACGTCGCCGCCGGCGGGGTGGAGAAGCTCACCGAGCCGCTGGCTGCTCCGGTGCCGGCGAGCGTGGCCTGGCCCGCCGACGAGGCCGGCCGTGAGCGCATCGAGTCGATGCTGGTCCAGCCGCAGGGCACCTTCACCGTCAGCGACACGTTCTCGACCAATCAGTACGGCGAGGTCGGCCTCGCGGCCGGCGACGTGCCGCTGCGCCAGCCCACGGATGCCGCCGACGCGGGGTCGGCCGCGGCCGCCGAGATCGCCGCCGACAACGCCGCCCGCGCCGTGATCCTCGACGACGGCGCCGCCACCGACTTCCTCGACGCGGTCAACAGCGCGCTGACGCCCCCGTTCGTCTCCCTCGGCGAGCCGCTCGTCGTCGGCGGCACGGCGACGTTCGACCGGCCCGTCATCGTCCATTACGACTTCGACGCGTGGCGCTTCCTGCCCACTCAGCAGGTCGTGGGCGACGGCTCGGGCGCCGACGACGGCGTCACCTTCTCGAATCCCCGTACGCCGGCACCGGCCGAGGTGGGCGGCAACGTCAGCGTCGCGTCCTTCAACGTCCTCAACTACTTCACCACCCTCGGCACCGACAACGCCGCCTGCCGGTCCTACGACCCGGCGCCGAACGGCCAGGAGAACTCCGTGCGCACCGGTTGCGATCAGCGCGGCGCCTGGGATGCGGACGACCTCGCGCGTCAGCAGAGCAAGATCGTCGCGGCGATCGAGGGCCTGGACGCGGCGGTGGTGGGTCTCATGGAGATCGAGAACTCGGCCAAGGTCGACGGAGCGGATGCCGCAGATGAGGCCACGGCCACCCTCGTCGCCGCGCTCAACGCGGCCGCCGGGTCGACCAAGTGGGCGTACGTCCGGTCATCCGATGAACTGCCCGCCCCGTCGCTGCAGGATGTCATCACGAACGCGATCATCTACCAGCCGGCGCTCGTCTCCCCGGTGGGCGACGCGCGCGCTCTGGGCACCGCTTCGGGCGCCGGGCAGGCGTTCGACCAGGCTCGCGAGCCGATCGGGCAGGTCTTCGCACCCGCCCGTGGCGGCGAGGCGTTCTTGTTCGTGGTGAACCACTTCAAGTCGAAGGGATCGGCGGCGACCGCGCGCCCCGGCGACCAGGAGGCGAACAGCAACGGTCAGGGCGCCTCCAACCTCACCCGCGTCGAACAGGCGCGGGCGCTCGACGCGTGGGTCGACAGCATCCAGGGGGACGCCGAGTCCGTGCTCCTCGCGGGGGACTTCAACTCCTATGGCCAGGAAGACCCGCTGCAGGTGCTCTACGACGCCGGCTACGTCGACGCGGAGCAGCACTTCGAGCTCGGCGAGTCCAGCTACTCGTTCGACGGACTCGCCGGATCGCTCGATCATGTCCTCCTCAACGACGCGGCGGCCAAGCGCGCGACGGGGGCCGACATCTGGAACATCAACTCGGGCGAGTCGATCGCACTGGAGTACAGCCGCTACGGCTACCACGGCACGCTCTTCCACGCCGGTGACGTGTACCGCTCGAGCGATCACGATCCGGTGAAGGTGGGCCTGTCGGCGGGCGCCGAGGCCCCCGTCGAGCTGACGCTCCTGGGAATCAACGACTTCCACGGACGCATCGACGCCAACACGGTCAATTTCGCCGGCACGCTCGAGGAGCAGCGTGCCGCCGCATCCGGGCCGGCGCTGTTCCTGTCGTCGGGCGACAACATCGGCGCATCCCTGTTCGCCTCGGCGGTCCAGCAGGACCAGCCGACGATCGACGTCCTGAACGCTCTCGAACTGCAGACCAGTGCCGTCGGCAACCACGAGTTCGACAGGGGCTTCGCCGATCTGACCGGCCGCGTCTCGGATGCGGCGGACTTCTCCTACCTCGGCGCGAACGTGTATGAGAAGGGCACGCAGACGCCGGCGCTCGACGAGTACGAGCTCCTCGACATCGGCGACGGGCTCGTCGTCGGCGTGATCGGTGCCGTGACGGAGGAGACCCCGGCGCTCGTGACGCCGTCGGGGGTCGCGGATCTCGACTTCGGCGACCCGGTCGACGCGGTGAACCGCGTGAGTGCGGACCTTTCGGACGGCGACGAGTCCAACGGCGAGGCCGACGTTCTCGTCGCGCTGTATCACGACGGGGCCGGAGCCGGCACCCCGGACGGCGCCACCCTCGACGAGGAGCTCGCCGCGGGTGGGACGTTCGCCGAGATCGTGAACGACACCGTCGCCGACGTCGACGCGATCTTCACCGGCCACACGCACAAGGAGTACGCGTGGGAGGCGGCGATCCCGGGCACGGACCGCACGCGCCCGATCGTCCAGACCGGTTCGTACGGCGCCAACATCGGGAAGATCACGCTGTCGGTCGTCCCGTCCACGGGCGAGGTCACGGCCCACACGCAGGAGAACGTCGCGCGCACCACGACCCCCGCGGCCGACCTCATCGCGACCTATCCGCGCGTCGCCGAGGTGAACGGCATCGTCACCGATGCCCTCGCGTACGCGGCCGAGATCGGCAACCAGCCGGTGGGAGCCGTCACCGATGACATCACGACCGCGTTCGGCGGCGGTGCGTTCGTCGACGGCGTATGGACCGGAGGCAGCCGCGACGACCGCGCCTCCGAGTCGTCGCTCGGCAATCTCGTCGCGGAGTCGATCCGATCGAGCCTCGCCGACCTCCCGGACGGCGCTCAGATCGGCGTCACGAACCCCGGAGGGCTGCGCGCGGAGCTGTACGACACCCAGGCCGAGTTCGGCGCGACAGCGGTGCCCGGCCTGCAGGACGGACAGATCTCGTACTCGCAAGCGCTGGCCGTTCTGCCGTTCAACAACACCATGGGCCTCGTGACGCTCACGGGCGCGCAATTCGACACGCTGCTCGAGCAGCAGTGGCAGCGCAACCCCGACGGCACGATCCCCTCGCGTCCGTACCTCCAGCTGGGTCTCTCCGACAATGTGACCTACACGTTCGACGCGAGCCGCCCCGAGGGTGATCGCATCACCTCCATCACCGTCGACGGGGTACCGGTCGATCCCGCCGCGCCGTACCGGGTCGGCACGCTCTCGTTCCTCATCGCGGGAGGTGACAACTTCCGCGTGTTCACCGAGGGAGCGGATGCTGTCGACACCGGCCTGCTCGACTACGAGGCGTGGGTGAACTACCTCGGCGAGAACTCCCCCGTCTCGCCCTCCTTCGCCAAGCACGCCGTCTCGGTGGCGGCCCCGCTCGAGGGTCCCGCCGGCGGAGTGGTCTCGCTGCCGGTGTCGGGCCTCAACCTCACGAGCCGCGGAGCGATCGAGACCACGCAGCTGGCGGTGGCGATCGATGGAACGTCGGCCGGCACGGTCACCGTGACGTCGGGTGCCACCACGGTTCCCGTGGCGGTGCCCGCTGGCGCCGCCGTCGGCGACACCGTGCTCGTGACCCTCACCGCCCCCGAGACGGGGACAGTCGTGACGATCCCGATCGACGTGCTGGCTGGCGACGAGCCCGCAGTCGCATCGACGACCCGCCTGCTGGCGGTTCCGTCGGTGCACCTGAACCGTCTCCTGCCCGCTACGCTCGTCGCCCTCGTGAGGGCTCCGGGTGCGGTGACGACCGGCACGGTAGAGTTCCGGGAGGGCGCCCAGGTCGTCGGTACGGCCAGCGTGCGAAACGGCGTCGCAACCTACCGACTCCCAAAGACGATCCCGCGAGGGACGCATACCTACACGGCGGTCTTCGTGCCAAGCGACCCCGCGACCGTCACCGGCTCGACGAGCGGCACGGTCCGGGTCCGCGCGCTGTTCTGAGACGCGGCGCGAGAGGCGGGGTGCGGCGGAGGTTCGTCGCCGCACCCCGCTCACTCATCTCTACGCTGGGAGCATGGTGGTACAGGTCGTGCTCGTGCACGGCATCCGCACATCCGCCACCATGTGGCGCGCGCAGGCCGACTATCTCCACGATCGAGGGAACCCGGTGACCGCGGTCGATCTCCCCGGGCACGGAACGCGCCGCGGCGAGGAGTTCACCCTCGATGAGGCATTCGCGACGATCGACCGGGCGGTGCGCACGGCGGCAGCCGAGGGCCCCGTGCTTTTGGTGGGTCATTCCATGGGAGGGCTGCTGTGCATCGAGTATGCCGGTGCGCCGGCGGCGCCGCCGATCGCCGGATTCGTCGCCGCATCGTGCACGGCCATTCCGCGCGGTGTGGGCCTGGCGACCTACCGGATGCTGGCTCGCGGCTTCGATCGTCTCCCCGACCGGGGGATGGCGATCACGCAGTACGTGCTCTCCAAGACGCTGCCGGAAGCAACGCGAGGGGACTTCGGCGCGGGCGGATACGCGTTCGACGCGCAGGACATCGCGCTCGGCAGCCTCTCGGTGCTCGATCTGCTCGCCGCGCTCGGACGGATCCGGGTGCCGATGTGGTTCGTGAACGGACAGTACGACCAGTTGCGGGTCAACGAGCGGCTGTTCCAGAAGGTGGCTCCGCACGCCGAGCTTCTCGTCGTTCCGCGCACCAGTCATCTCGTGAGCGCAATGCGCCCGGAGGTCTTCAACGCGCTCCTCAACCTCGCGATCACGACGATCGAGCAGGACTGATAGACTCGGTGATTGGCTTGCGTGTGGGTTCGCCCTCACGACCGCCGGCCGGCGCCCCTCTCCCGCCTTCCGGCAAGTATCCGAAACCTCCGAACGAAAGAGCCGTCGAACGTGGCGAACATCAAGTCGCAGATCAAGCGCAACAAGACCAACGAAAAGGCGCGCGAGCGTAACAAGGCCGTCAAGAGCGCGCTGAGGACCGAGGTGCGTCGCACCCGCGAGGCCGTCGCCGCCGGCGACAAGGCCGCCGCCGAGAAGGCACTGGCCAAAGCCGCCAAGAAGCTCGACAAGGCCGTGAGCAAGGGTGTCATCCACGCCAACCAGGCGGCGAATCGCAAGTCCGCGATCGCAAAGCAGGTTGCCGCTCTCTGAGCCGCTGTCGTCGAAGGCCCGTTCCGTTCGCGGGGCGGGCCTTCTGCGTTGTCAGGCCGCGAACGGAGCTCGCGTGGCGATGACGGTGATCATCCGCTCGAGAGCGAACACGGGGTCGCGGGAGGCACCTTTGACCTCGGCGTCGGCGCGGGCGGTCGCCTGGATGGCGCGGGCGAGCGTGGGCCCGGACCAGCCGACGAGGTCCCGGCGGGCACGATCGACCTGCCAGTCCTTCATTCCCAGGCGGGCGGCAGCGGCGGAGGAGGATTCGCGCGAGCCTGCCACGCGAGCCATCGTGCGCAGTTTGAGGGCGACAGCCGCCACCAGCGGCACGGGGTCGGCGCCCGACGCGAGGGCGTGACGCAGGGCGATCAGGGCGTCGCCGTACCGGCCCGCGATCGCCAGGTCCGCCACGGTGAAGGCGGAGGTCTCGACCCGGCCGCCGTAGTAACGCTCGACGATACGGTCGTCGACGTCGCCGGGCACGTCGGCGACGAGCTGCTGGCACGCTGCAGCGAGCTCGGTCAGGTCGTCGCTGAACGCCGACACGAGCGCCCGTAGCGCTGTGGGAGCGATGCGCTTGCGAGCTGTGGAGAACTCCCCCGCGGCGAAGTCGTAGCGATCGCTGTCCCGCTTGATGGCGGGACAGGCGATCTCGACTCCCCCGCCCTCACCGGCGCGGATGGCGTCGAGGAGCTTCTTGCCACGCACGCTGGCTCCGGTGTGACGGAGGATGACGGTTGCCCCCTCCTGCGGCTGAGAGAGGTAGGCGACAGCCTCGTTCAGGAAGACGTCGGAGCAGCGCTCGACGCCGCCGACGCGGACGAGCCGCGGCTCTGCGAACAGCGACGGGGACGTGACGGCGAGCAGGGTGCCGGCGGCGTAGTCATCGGCCCGGACGTCGGTGACCTCGAGGCTCGGGTCTTCGGCCTTCAGGTAGTCGCGGATCCCGGCGGTGGCGCGCTCGGCGCACACTTCCTCAGGACCGGAGACGAGGACGACGGGCGCGGGCTGAGGTGCGCGCCAGGACACCTGCGGGATGACCGACCGGGACTTCGCGGGGGCGCTGCGGCGAGCGGTCGGACTCATGCGATCAGCCTAACCGGCGGGCCCGACGCTCTTCTCGCGCCACAGGTGCAGGCCGGAGCCGTCGCGCCAGACCGCGATGTGCCCGTCGACGTCGGAGCGCGCGATGCGCGTTCCGACGTGCCGGAGCAGTGACAGCAGGGTCTCGCGCGGGTGTCCGTAGTCGTTGTCCGCTCCGACCGGGATGAGGGCGAGATCCGCGTCCGCCATCTCGTAGAGAGCGTCGTCCTGGTCGGCGCTGCCGTGGTGCGCGACCTTAACCACGTCGACGCGCCCGGGCGGGTGGGCGGCGCGGAGGCGGATCTGCGCCTCCGCGGACAGATCGCCGAGAAGCAGCATCGACGGGATCTCCGAGCCGTCGATCCGCAGGGCCACGCTCGCGTCGTTGCCCGGAAGGCGCACACCGTCGGTCGGCCACAGCACACGCCAGCGTGCGGGTCCGATGCTTCCTTCCTGACCGGCGGATGCCGTGGACAGCCTGGCGCCGCCGCTCTCGAGAAGTGCGAGGGCTCGAGCGCCGTCGACGTCGGGCGGGCCGTGCAGGACGGTTCGGACCCGACCGCGTACCGCGTCGACACCGCCGGAGTGATCCGCGTCGAAGTGGGTGAGGACGAGGAGATCCAGCGACGTCACACCGAATCGACGAAGACACTCCGCCACCGGCTCCGGCGCCGGGCCGGTGTCGATGAGAGCCGTGGCGTCACCGGCGCGGACGAGGACTGCGTCACCCTGACCCACGTCGCACACCACGATCTGCCACGCGGTGGGCACCGTCCAGGGGGCTGCCACGCCGATGAGGGCGACCTGGCCGACGCCGACGGCGAGGGACGTCACGACCGCCACGACCGCCGCTGCCCGCACGGCGCGCCAGCGCCGGGCGGCTGCTGCGCGCAGCGGAAGGAGCGCCACGACGACGGCGACGCCCAGCGCCGCGAGGAGCGCGGCGCCGGGCGGACCGTCGACCCACGCCAGGCGCTGACCGGGAAGTGCGCCGATCGTCGTCGCCACGCCCGCGATCCAGCTCGACGGCACCCATGCCGCAGCCGCGAGTGCGTCCTGGATGACGGGGACCGGGGCGGCCAGGCAGGCGAAGAAGCCCGCGACCGTCGCAGCCGGGGCGGCCGGCGCCGCCAGGAGGTTCGCCAGCACCCCGAGGACCGGGACGTGCGGGTCGACCAGGATGAGCAGTGGCCCGCACGCGAGCTGAGCGGCAAGCGGCACGGCGATCGCCATCGCCAGCGGCACCGGCATCACGCGCCCGAGCGCGGTCCCGATCGGGCGCGTGAGCACAAGGAGTGACGCCGTCGCCGTCGTGGACAGCGCGAATCCGAGGCTGAGCGCGAGCCACGGATCGAGGACGAAGAGAACGCTCACCGCCGCACAGAGCACCGCCACGCCGCTGCCCACGCGCCCGACCCCGACCCCGACCATGGCGACGGCAGCCATCGCGCCGGCACGCACGACGCTGGGCTCCGGGGTCACGAGGAGCACGAACACGCCGAGCGTGCTGAGGCCCGCCCCGATCCGCACCGCGCGCCGTGCGCGACACAGAGCCGCGGCGCCGAAGCCCAGCCCCACGACGATCGCGCAGTTCGCGCCGGAGACGGCGGTGAGATGCGTGAGGGATGCGGCCTTCATCGACTCCTCGAGAGCGGGGGTCACCGCGGAGGTGTCCCCTACCGCCAGACCGGGGACGAGCGCCGCTCCCGGACCGGGGAGGCGCGCGGCCGCATCCGCGAGCCGGGAGCGCAGGGTGGCGAGAGCGCCCCACAGGCCCGGCGGCGGTACGAGGAGCTGCGGTTCCCCGTCCGCCCTCACCACGACGGTCGCACGCTCCCCGGGGCTCGCCGGGAACGCGACACCGCGCAGCGTGACGGTTGCCCCGATGGGCATGCCCGCTGCCCAGGCTCCGTCGACCGGCACTCCCACACGCACCGGCACGCTGGTGTGCATCGTCCGGCCGCCGATGGCGACGCTGCGCGCGGCGAGGTCGAACCACACATCCCCGGACGGTGCGCGATCGCTCCGTCCGGACACCTCGCCGGTGATCTGCACCGCGCGCCCGCCGGTGCCGACCGAGTCCGACACGCTCGCGCGGGCCGGCTGGGCGACGGCCACCTGGACGGATACGCCGCCGGCGACGGCGAGCGTCAGTGCGATCACCACGGCACCGGTGGCGGGTCGGCGCACGGCGAGAGCGGCCGCGACGACGGCTCCGCCCCACAGGACGGCCGCCGTTGCCGCCGCCGCATCCGGAATCAGCACGGCGAATGCCGCCGTCGCCCAGGCCGCCCCCGCCACCGGGACCAACCGGACGCCGCGAACCGCCGCCGTCATACGCGGACGAGATCGCGAAGCCCCGCCACGAGCTTCTCCCCGATCCCCGGCACGGCCAGCAGATCGTCGACGCTGGCGAACGGCCCGTTCTCCTCCCGCCACGCAAGGATCCGGCCCGACAGCGCCGGCCCGATGCCGGGCAGAGTATCGAGCGCTGCCGCGTCGGCCGTGTTCAGGTCCAGCGGCGCGCCCTCGCCCCCCGCGTCGGCGGATACGGGCGGAGCGGGCGCCGCCCCGACGACGGGGACGAGGATCTGCTCGCCGTCCTGAACCGCGCGGGCGAGGTTCACCGCGGCACGATCGGCATCGGGAGCGAAGCCGCCGGCCATCGCCACCGCATCGGCCACGCGTGCTCCCGGCATGAGCGGATAGAGGCCCGGAGCGGCGACCGCGCCTGCGACGTGCACGTAGGCGACCTCGGTCTCGGGAGAGGCAGGCTGTCCGGATGCCGCCGGGGACGCGGTGACAGGGACGAGTTCCGCGCTGCCGGCGGACCCGCGGAAGAGCCCGACGGCGACCGTGACGGCGAAGACCGCGAGCACGAGGACGACGACCGCGCCCGCACCCCACCGACGAGCCCCCCGCTTTCCCGACGCCTCGGTCACCCGCTCACGCTAGGCGTGGCATCCGGCCCTCTCCCGGCGGCGGCCGCTCATCTGTGGACGCGGCGCCGCCGGGGACGCTTGGGGAGGACGAGCACGGGCCTACTTCGTCGCGAAGCTCACGACCTTCGGCGGGCGCACGACGGCCCGGACGATCTCCCGGTCGCCGAGGGCCCGCTGCACCTTGGCGTCGGCGCGGGCGAGCGCCTCCAGCTCGGCGGCGTCGATGCGGGCCGGGACCTCGAGGGTGCCGCGCACCTTGCCGTCGACCTGCACCACAGCGGTGACGCTGTCTTCGACCAGGAGCGTCGGGTCGGGCGAGCGCCAGGTCGTCAGGCCGACGAAGGGCTCGTATCCAAGGATCTGCCACATCTCCTCGGCCGTGTGCGGGGCGAACAGGTCGAGGATCATCGCCGTCGCCTCGGCTGCCTCACGCACGGCGGGGTCCGCAGCGCCCGCACCGGAGTCGATCGCCTTGCGGGTGGCGTTCACCAGTTCCATCAGGCGCGCGACCACGACGTTGAACTTGGTCTGCTCCACGAGGCCCGGGGCGTCCGCGAGCAGACGATGGGTGACGCGACGAAGCGCGGCATCGCCTTCGGCCCACACCACATCGGGGTCGCTGTCGACGTCGGAGGCGACGCGCAGCGCCCGCGCGAGGAATTTCGCCGCGCCCGTCGTGGAGACGTCGTCCCAGTCCTTGTCGTCCTCGACGGGCCCGGCGAAGGCCAGGGCGACACGAAGGGCGTCGGCCCCATGGGCGTCGAGCTCCTCCTGGAAGAGGACGAGGTTCCCCTTGCTCTTGGACATCTTGGAGCCGCCGAGGATCACCATCCCCTGGTTGATGAGGTTCGAGAAGGGCTCGGTGAACTCCACCATCCCCATGTCGAACAGGGCCTTCGTCACGAACCGCGCGTACAGCAGGTGCAGGATCGCGTGCTCGACTCCGCCGATGTAGAAGTCGACCGGGCCCCACTTGTCCGCCTCGCGTCCGACGAAGGGCTGGCTCTCGTCGCCCGGGGAGAGGAAGCGCAGGAAATACCACGAGCTGTCGACGAACGTGTCCATCGTGTCGGGGTCCCGCCGCGCCGACGCGCCCGACTCGGGATCGGTCGTGTGCACCCAGCTCGCCGCCGCGCCCAGGGGTGACGCGCCCTTCGGCGACAGGTCGAGTCCGTCGACGGACGGCAGCTGCACGGGGAGCTGCTCCTCCGGCACGGGCACGGTGCGCCCGTCCTCGGTGTGGATCATCGGGATGGGCGTCCCCCAGAAGCGCTGCCGGGAGATGAGCCAGTCGCGCAGGCGGTAGGTCTTCGCGGCGCGACCGAGCCCCTTGGCGGCGAGCAGGTCGATGACCCGAGCGATCGCGTTGCGCTTGGACAGACCGTCGAGCGGCCCGGAGTTGATCATCCGGCCCTCACCGGTGAGCGCCACCCCGGTGCGGACCGGGTCGAGGTCGTCGAGCGCGTCGCCGACCGGGTCGATCGGCACGCCGTCCTCGTCCAGATCGATCACGGGGATCGCGCCGGTCACCGGCGCCGTGGTGTCCACGACGACGCGCACCGGCAGATCGAACGCCCGCGCGAAGTCGAGGTCGCGCTGGTCGTGCGCGGGAACGGCCATGACCGCGCCGTGGCCGTAGTCGGCGAGCACGTAGTCGGCAGCCCAGATCGGCAGCCGCTCGCCGTTGACGGGGTTGATCGCGTAGCGCTCGAGGAAGACGCCGGTCTTGGGGCGGTCGGTGGACTGCCGATCGATGTCGGTGGTCTTCTGCACGCGATCGAGATAGTCCTGGAACCGCACACGGGCCTCGGCGGACGCCCCGGCCACGAGCTCGGCAGCGAGGTCGGAATCGGGCGCCACGACGAAGAAGGTCGCACCGTACAGCGTGTCGGGCCGCGTCGAGAAGACCGTGACCGTCCCCTCGCGTCCCTCGATCTCGAACTCGATGTCGGCGCCCACGGATCGCCCGATCCAGTTGCGCTGCATCTGGATGACCTTCTGCGGCCAGAAGCCCTCGAGCTGGTTCAGATCGTCGAGGAGGCGGTCGGCGTAGTCGGTGATCTTGAGGAACCACTGCGTCAGCTTCTTCTTGACGACCTCGTTGCCGCAACGCTCGCAGCGGCCGTCGACGACCTGCTCGTTCGCGAGCACCGTCTGGTCGAACGGGCACCAGTTGACGGGGCTCTCCTTGCGGTACGCCAGGCCACGCTCATAGAGCTTCAGGAACAGCCACTGGTTCCAGCGGTAGTACTCGGGGTCGCTGGTGTGCAGAACCCGGTTCCAGTCGAACGACACGCCGTAGTCGTGCAGGCTCTGCTTCTGCTGCGCGATGTTGCCGTAGGTCCATTCCACCGGGTCGGCCCCGCGCTGGATGGCGGCGTTCTCGGCGGGGAGCCCGAAGGAGTCCCAGCCGATCGGGTGCAGCACGTTGTACCCGCGGTGACGCCAGAACCGCGCCACGATGTCGGAGTAGAGGTAGTTCTCGGCGTGCCCCATGTGCAGGTCGCCCGACGGGTAGGGGAACATCGCCAGGACGTACTTGCGCGGCCGCGCATCGGCGTCGTCGCCCGCGCGGAACGGATCGCGTTCTGCCCACAGCGCCTGCCACTTCCGCTGGATCTCGTGCGGGTCGAACCCACCGCTGTCGGCAGCGGTGGAAGGCGTGCTGATCTGGGACACGGAAAGCCAATCTGGATGTCGGGAGAGGCGCCGGAGCGCGTCTTCCAGGTTAGCGGACCCTCATCCGTCCCAGCCGGGAGGGACCTGCGCACCCACCGCGGCCAACGGCGCCCGGGCCTTGAGACCGACCTCGGCGACCTCCGCGGCGGCGCGGGAGCGCCATGTGATCCCGCCTCCTGCGCCGATGTAGGCGCCGCCGGGATACGTGACGATGCTGCGGATCACCATGGCGAGGTCGGCGGCGCCGTCGTCGCCGACCCAACCGAAGCAGCCTGCGAAGACCCCGCGCTCCCTCTCCTCCAGTTCCGACAGGATCGTCATCGCCGACAGCTTCGGCGCGCCGGTCATGCTCCCGGCGGGGAAGGCCGCCCCCAGGACGTGGCCGAGCGTCGTGCCGGGGCTGAGCGTCCCGGAGACGGTGCTGACGAGCTGGTGGAGGGTCGGGTAGGTCTCCACCTCGAGCAGCCGTTCCGCGCGCACCGAGCCCGGGACGCTCACCCGCGAGAGGTCGTTGCGCATCAGGTCGACGATCATGACGTTCTCCGCCCGCTCCTTCGGGTCGGCGCGGAGCTCGTCGACGAGAGCGCGATCCCCCGGCGCATCCCCGCCGCGTGGACGGGTGCCCTTGATCGGATGCGTCCGCACGACGCCGCCCGAGATCTCGAGGAAGCGCTCCGGGCTGGCGCTGAGGAGCGCCGCGTCGCCGCTGCGGATCATCGCGCCGTGATGGGACGAGGTCGCCGCCCGGAGCCGTTCGTACGCGGCGAGGGGGTCGACCGCGCCGGCCACCTCGAAGCGGGTCGTCAGGCACAGCTGATAGGCGTCGCCCTCCCGGATGTGCGCGCGACATCGTTCGATCAGGGCCGCGTACTCGTCCGGCCGGTGTCGCGCTCGAGCGCGGGCGGGCCTCGCGGGGGGAGGCGCGGCGAGAGCGGGGGCGGCATCCGCTCGCGAGGCGTGCTCCCGCGCCCGGCCGGTGCGCGAGAGCGCCCACGCGCGCCCTGTCGCGTGGGAGAAGGCGTACAGATCGTCCACGCGGAGCCACAGCTCCGCCGGCACGGCTCCGCCGCCGGCGGTTGCGACCGGTGCACCCGCGGCCGCCGCGCCTGTTTCGTACCCCACCCAGCCGACCCATCCGCCGGTGAAGGGGCCGACGTCCCCGTTCCCGGAATGCTGGTCGACGCGCACGGCGCGGACGCCGCTTCCGTCCGGCTCCGGCGTGCCGGCGCCGACCCAGCTCCATCCCTCCGCCGCATCCGGACCGGCGTCGAGCCAGAACGTATGGGGATGGCGCGCGCTCAGCTCGGCGAACACGGCCCCGGGGTCGACGCCATCGCGAAGCGGCACGGAGTCGAGTTGCTGCGGCACCTTCTCAGGCTAGAGGGGGTGCGCGGCTCTAGGCTCTTGCGCGTGAACGAGATCCTGACCGGGCTTCTCGACGCCGTGCAGAGCGTTGACCCCGTCGTTCGCACGCTGCTGGCCGGGCTGGCGATCCTTCTGGAGACGAGCATCCTCGTCGGACTGATCGTCCCGGGCGACACGGTGGTCATCGTCGCGGCGACGGCGGTCGCCTCGCCCGGCGAAGGGGTCGCGCTGGGCGTCTCGGTCGTCGTCGGCGCGCTGATCGGCGAGAGCATCGGCTTCGGGCTCGGCCGATTCCTCGGTCCTCGCATCCGGGCGTCGAGGCTCGGTCAGCGGATCGGTGAGCGCAACTGGGAACGTTCGGAGCGGTACCTCCGCCGCCGCGGCGGTGTGGCGATCTTCCTCTCGCGGTTCTTGCCGGTGCTGCACTCACTGGTCCCGCTCACCGTCGGCATGAGCGACTACCCGTACCGGCGTTTCCTGGCGTGGACGGCTCCGGCGTGCGTGGTGTGGGCAACGCTCTACGTCTCCGTGGCGTCGATTGCTGCGGGCACGTACCGGGAGCTGAGCGAGACGATCCACTTCGCCGGCTATGTGTTCGTCGGCGTGATCGCGGCGTTCCTCGTGCTGGCATACGTCGGCAAGAAGGTGATCGCGCGCCTCGAGCGCCGGTCGCTCGACGGCACCGACTCCGAGGACGTGGAACACTAGGGGGGATGCCCGTCCCCCCTTCTCGCACCAAAGTGCTCTGGCTCGCCCGTCTGGAGCGCCGAGCCCATTCCTGGCGCGAGCGTCGCGCGCGCGCCCGCGGCCTCCGCGCGCAGGTCATGGGATATCCGGGATACGGGGGCGAGGAGTGGGTGCGCGTCGTCGGCCGCGTCCTGATCGCCCCGCCGGCGCGCAAGCCCTCCTCCGGCGAGTACGCGAGTGTGCGGGGCTGGCGGAGCTTCGTGGCCGTCCCGGTGGGCTTCGCGCAGGTGCGGATCACGGTGGACGGCGTCGTCCATGACGTCGTCGCCGATCGCGGCGGCGTCGTCGACACCGTCGTCCCCGGGCGCTTCGAACCCGGATGGCAGACGGTGGAGATGTCGGTCGAGGGCAGCGATCCCGTCGAGACGCGCGTGTTCATCGTCGCCTCCGACGTGCGATTCGGCATCGTCTCGGATGTCGACGACACCGTGATGGTGACGGCGCTCCCCCGTCCGCTGCTCGCGGCGTGGAACTCCTTCGTCGTCGACGAACACGCCCGCCAGCCGGTCCCCGGGATGGCGGTGCTGCTGGAGCGGCTCACGCGCGAGAACCCCGGCGCTCCGATGCTGTACCTGTCCACGGGCGCGTGGAACGTCGCCCCCACACTCATCCGCTTCCTCCGGCGGCACCTCTTCCCCCCGGGCTCGATCCTCCTCACCGACTGGGGCCCGACCCACGACCGCTGGTTCCGCAGCGGTCGGGACCACAAGGCGAGCAACCTCCGCCGGCTCGCGAGCGAGTTCCCTCACATCCGCTGGCTCCTCGTCGGTGACGACGGGCAGCACGACGATGAGATCTACACCGGCTTCGCCGCGGAGCATCCGGAATCGGTCGCCGCCGTCGCCATCAGACGGCTGTCCCCCGCCGAGGCGGTTCTGGCCGGCGGGCGGACCGTGGTCGACGATCACTCCGCCGCGAACGTGCCCTGGGTGACGGAATCCGACGGCGCCGGCCTTCTGGAGCGTCTGGAGGACGTGGGAGTCGTCGCCAGCGAGCCGCGGAGCTGACCTGCGGATCCCGCCTCGCGCCCTCGCTCACGCTCGTGGCGCGCGGCGGAACTCCTCAAGATCGCGCTCGGGTCGCGCGCCCTCCCGCGCGATGGCGCGGGTGCCGGCTCACGCGGGTCCGAAATTTGAGGAGTTGCGCAGGCGGCCGTTCCGCGCCTCGTCGCGGCTCGCTCGGGACCGGTGAGGGGACCCCGGCGTACGGTGGGAACATGTGCGGTCGCTTCGTCGTAGCCAACGTCGGGTCAGAGCTCGTGGGCGTCCTGCGCGTCGACGTCGAGGCCGAGGATCTTCCTGCCCCGTCGTACAACATCGCGCCCACCGACTCTGCAGCGATCGTCCTGGATTCCGCGAAGACCGACCCGCCCACCCGTCGGCTAGAAGTGGCGCGCTGGGGCCTGGTCCCGGGGTGGGCGAAGGATCCCAAGATCGGCGCCCGGGCGTTCAACGCGCGCAGCGAAGAGGTCGAGGACAAGCCGATGTTCCGTCGCGCGCTGGAGAAGCGTCGCGCGGTGATCCCGGCCACCGGTTACTACGAGTGGAAGGCGACCGACGACGGCAAGGTCCCGCACTTCATCCACCCGGCCGGCGGCGAGCCAATGTTCTTCGCCGGCCTGTACGAGTGGTGGAAGAACCCGGCGGTGCCGGATGACGATCCGGCGCGGTGGATGCTCAGCTTCACGATCCTCACTCGCGATTCGATCGGCCGGCTGGGCTCCATCCACGACCGGATGCCGCTGTTCATGGACCCCGACCACGCCGACGCGTGGCTGGACCCGAGCACCGACAACGTGCGTGACGTGCTGGATGCCGCCATCGACGCCGCCCCGGCGATCGCCGACGCCCTGGAAGACCACACCGTCTCCCGCGCCGTCGGCAACGTGCGAAACAACGGACCCGAGCTCATCGAGCCCGTCGACGAGTGAGCGCCCGGCTTCGGGAGGTGCCCCCGCTCGACGACACCGAGACGACAGTTCTCGACCCCGGACAATGGCGCGCGCGCGAACGACAGCATCAGGACCGGGCGCAGACCCTGACGGCGGGGCGTCGGGCACGGGCAGCCCGCGGTCAGACGCACCCGGTCGAAGACTTCCTCTTCACGTACTACTCGTATCGCCCCTCCCGACTTCACCGGTGGCATCCCGGTTCGCACACGGTGCTCCTCGATGCGCCGGAGCGGGCGTCGTGGCGCTGGTATCTCCCGGGTACCGAGCCGGGAAGCGTCCGCGTCGATGCGCACGCCTTCCGCACCGAGAAGGCGCCGTTGGTGCGCGCCATCCGCAACCTCCTCGTCGTCACGGCAGCACGACCGGCCTCGTTCGGATGCTTCGGCCTCCACGAATGGGCGATGGCGTACCGCGCCCCCGAGGTTCGGCACGACGTGCCCCTGCGCCTGGGTGCGGCAGGCACGGACGCCGTCGTCGAGGCGCATGACCTGCGCTGCACGCACTTCGATGCATTCCGCTTCTTCACTCCGGATGCCGCGCCGCGCAACCGCGATGCCCTTTCGCGGGACCGCCAGGCGACGTTCGAGCAGCCCGGGTGCCTCCACGCCGGCATGGACCTCTATCGCTGGGCGATCAAGCTGGGCCCCCTCGTGCCGGGCGAGGTACTGCTGGACGCGTTCACGCTCGCCCGCGACCTCCGTCTGCTCGACATGCGCGCCTCACCGTACGACCTCTCCGCGTGGGGGTACGACGCGATACCGATCGAGACCGCTGTGGGGAAGGCGGAGTATGTCCGCCAGCAGCGAGGGTTCACGACACGTGCGGCTCCACTCCGCAGGAAGCTGCTCGCGATCCTCGACTGATCAGCCGGCCGGCGCGCACTCCGCACACGGAACCAAGGAGCTGCCGGCGTCCGCCTGCGCCAACCGGAGTTCCGCAACGCGTGTCGCAGCCTCGTCGAGCCGCTCCGCGGGGAGCACCCCGGACTCGACGGCGGCGACGATGCCCTCGACGAGGCGACTCGCCGAGCCCGCGTCGGTGAACATCACCGACAGCACGAGGTCGTTTCCGGCGGCCAGGGCGGAGACGGCGTTCGCGACCGGGTCGGCGAGGGCCGGTTCACCCGAGGCCTGCAGCATCCCGAGGTCGTCCGTCACCGCGACGCCCTCGAACCCGAGCTCTTCGCGGGCGATCCGGTGCCACTCGGCCGACAGCGACGCGGGGGCGGAGTCGACAGCGGTGTAGCGCAAGTGCCCGAACATCAGCAGCGGAGCGCCGGCGTCGATGCCGGCGAGAAAGGGCGCCGCATCTGTGGCACGCCATTGATCCCTCGTCATGGCCGTCTCGGGGATCCCCGCGTGCGAGTCACCCGGCGCCGCACCGTGCCCCGGGAAGTGCTTCAGCGTCGACGCGACCTGCCCGCCCTCCCCCGCCACGGCAGCAGCCACACGCTCCGCGGCGCCGACCGGATCCACTCCCAGCGCCCGTCGGAAGATGAACATCGACCGGTCGCCGGTCACGTCGGCGACGACACCGAAGTTGACTCCGATGCCCGCCCGATCAACGAGCGCTCCGCGACCCGCGAACGCGTCGCGGACCGCGTCGGCCGGTGCGTCCTTCAGGGTTCTCGCGGCGGGGAACGCGTCCCACGGCAGCCGTGAGACGTCTCCGCCCTCCTGGTCGATCGCGAGGAGGGGCGGGAAGCGGGGATCCGGCGTCAGCGCCGCGGTGAGCGCCCGCAGCGCCGGTTCGTCGCGTGGCACGTTGGCGCCCATGAGGATGAATCCGCCCAGACCATTCGCGACCATGTACGAGGCAGCGGTGGCGGCATCGGTCGTCGGGATATGGCCCATCACGACGCTCGCCGCCTTCTCGGGCAGCGTCATGGCGCGCACCCGTTCGGTCGCACGCGAACGCGCATCGGCAGGATCCAGAGTCGCCGCGACGACGGTGACCTCCGCGTCGGCCGACTGAGCCGGGGCCGCTGCGGCAGCGTGCGGCGACAGCGCGAGCATGACAGTGACCGTCACACCGGCGGCGGTCAGCATCCGGCGGCTCATCGCATCAGCCTACGCGGACGGCGCGGAAAAGCAGGCGCGCTGGCTCACGCCCCGTGCGTCGTTTGGCGATCGCGGGACACGCCATCCGCAGAGCCTTCCCATCGCTGCACGTAGCCGGCGATCGGATGAAGCGCCTCGATCAGGTCAGCACCTTGGGAGGTGAGCCGGTAGCGCACGGTGACCGGCGTCGTGGGGATGACGACACGCTCGACGAGGTGCGCGGCTTCGAGCTGCGTGAGCCGGAGGGTGAGCATACGTGCGGACATGCCCGGGGTCGCGGCGATGATGTCGCTGAAGCGTTCGGCACCGCGCCCGAGACTGAGCAGGATGCTCGGAGACCAGCGCTGCCCCACGACCTCCAAGACTCGGCTCGCATGTCGGCACTCCGCTTCGTCGGTGTGGCTCCACGCCGTCCGGTGAGGGTCTGTCGAGCTGTCGTTTCGCCTGATCACTTACCAATAGTAACTCGGTTACTTGCGCATTGCGCGGGGCACAACGACTCCCGAGCATGGGACGCATGCCTGATTACGGTCACCCGCTGCGCTTCGGCAGCTTCATCACACCTCTCAGCCAGCCCGCCCAGCATGCCGTGGACCTGGCGATGATGAGTGAGGATGTGGGGCTGGACCTGGCGACATTCCAGGATCACCCCTATCAGGCGGCTTTTCACGACACATGGACGCTGCTGAGCTGGGTGGCCGCCAGGACCTCGCGCATCCATGTGTCCGGGAACGTGCTGAATCTTCCGCTGCGTCGCCCGACCGTGCTTGCGCGGGGTCTGGCGAGCCTCGATCTGCTCAGCAACGGCCGGGTGGAGCTCGGGATCGGAACGGGGGGCTACTTCGACGCGATGGCCACCATGGGCGCGCCGCTGCTCACCCCGGCGGAGGCGGTGTCGGGTCTGGATGAGGCGCTGGACATCATCCGGGGCATATGGGCCGTCGAGAACCCGGCGCCCTTGTTCGTGGATGGCGTCTTCCATCAGGCCAAGGGGGCTCAGCGCGGACCCAAGCCGGCCCATGACATCCCGATCTGGGTGGGCGCGTACAAGCCGCGCATGCAGCGCATGATCGGCCGCAAAGCCGACGGCTGGCTGCCGAGCCTGCCCTGGATGAAGCCGGGCGACGTCGCACGCGGGAACGCGGTGATCGATAAGGCGGCGCGCGCGGCCGGGCGCGATCCGAAGGCGATCGTCAGGCTGATGAACCTCGTTCCGCAGTATTCCGCGAGGGAACTCGCGAGGCTGGCGATCGAGGACGGCGTGAGCGTCTTCATCATGGGCACCGACGACCCCGCCGCGCTGCGCCAGTTCGCCGAGGTTCTCGCGCCCGAGATCCGCGAGCGCGTGGCCGAGGCGCGCTCGGCGTCGTCAGGGGAGGTCGCTTCACCCCAGCCGCGCCGTGCTCCGGCGCTCGACGGTGATCCCGTGCCGCTCCCGTTGGCCGACCATACCCTGACCCCGCTCGAGCGGGGATACATCCGGTACACGTCAGGTTACTTCCGCGGGGCGCGTCCCGCGCTCGTGCTGCGACCCGAGACCACGGGCGAGGTTCAGGAAGCGGTGCGGTACGCCCGCCGCCACCGCGATGTCCCACTGGGGATCTTCAGCGGCGGTCACGGCCTCTCCGGTCGGTCGCTGAACAACGGCGGCATCGTCCTCGCCGTCGATGCGCTCGACGACATCACCATCCTCGACGAAGGGCGTGTGCGCATCGGGCCGGGAGCCCGCTGGGGTGACGTCGCCCGCGCCCTTGCGCCGCATGGGCGCGCTCTGACGGCAGGAGACTACGGCGGCGTCGGAGTGGGCGGACTCGCCACAGCGGGCGGCATCGGCTGGCTGGTGCGCGAGAACGGGCTGACGATCGATCATCTCCGTTCGGTCGATGTCGTGACCGCGGACGGGGAGCTCGTGCACGCCAGCGCCGAGGAGAACCCCGGCCTCTTCTGGGCGATGCGCGGTGCCGGCGCGAACTTCGGCGTTGCCGTCTCCTTCGAGTTCGACACGGACCCGATCGGCGAGCAGGTCGGCTTCGCGATGCTGGTGTACACGCCCGCGGACATCGCCGGGTTCCTCCGCGGATGGGGAGCCGCCATCGAATCGGCGCACCCGAGCGTGACCGGCACGCTCATGATGAGCCCCAGCGGTCCCGGCGCACCTGTCGTGGTGCAGGCGCTCATCGTCGTCGACTCCGACGACCCCGACACCATCGTGAATCGGCTCCAACCGCTGGCCGACCTCGCCCCGCTCGGAAACCAGTCCGTTCAGCTCGTGCCGTATGCGGCTCTGCTCGAACTTCCCGCCGGAGGCGAGATCCAGCACGGACAGGGCGAGCCATCCGGACACTCCGGCCTTGCACGACATCTCGACGCCGAAGTCGCCGAGGGTCTCGGTGAGCTCCTCGCCTCCCGCGATTCCTTCATCCTCTCGATCCGCTCCGCGGGCGGCGCTGCCGGCGACCTCCCGGCAGAGGCCACCGCCTACGCCTGGCGAGAGGCGAACTTCCTCATCGCCACCCTCGGCGGCGGCTCGACGGACTTCGAGGAACGTTGGGCGGGGCTCCGCTCGCACTTCGACGGCATGTATCTCAGCTTCGAAACCGACACCGGCCGCGACGTCGTGGCGCGTGCCTTCCCACCCGCGCACCTGCAACGACTCCGCGACCTCAAGCGCCGGTGGGATCCCACCGGGCTCTTCCGCGACAACTTCGCCATCGATCCGGCCGGGGAGCAGCCTCCGGCGACCTGACGGAGCTCCAGTCCGACATCGACCGCGTAGGACAGCTCAACCCCGCCCACCGATACCGGGGGGCAGGGTTAAGACTTCGAGCGATTGGTGGACCTGAGGGGACTCGAACCCCTGACCCCCTGCATGCCATGCAGGTGCGCTACCAGCTGCGCCACAGGCCCTCCTGCTGCCCGAGGAGGCAACCCCCCAAGACTACTACATCCGACGGGCCGCCTCGAAACGCGGACGGCGTCGGAGCCCCCGCGTAGCGTTGCCCTCGGAAAGGAGAACCGATGCCGAAACTCGGGAACATCGTCATCTACGCCGACGACCCGCCGCGCCTCGCACGCTTCTGGTCGGACGTCTTCGGCTACCCTCACACCGAGTTCGAGGGCGAGCTGAAACAGAGCCTCCTCGACGCCGGCCTCACAGAGCGGGATCTCGCCCTTCGCGGCCTCGCCGAAGATCCGTCCGGGCGCGGGCCGCGTCTGTTCTTCCACCATGCCGACGGCCGCAAGACCGGGCGCAACCGCGTGCACATCGACGTGACGGCCGACCGGCGCGACGGCGGTCACGTGATCGATCCCGCCGACCTGGATGCCGAGAAGGACAGGCTCGTCGCCCTCGGCGCGGAGGTCGTGCGCCTCGTCGAGCAGTCGTGGGGACCGTGGCCGGAGCGCTACTGGCAGCTCCGAGATCCCGAAGGGAACGAGTTCTGCCTGCAGTGAGCTGCCGGCCCTACTCGGCGTGCGCCGGGAGGTCGATCGGAACGATGGGGCAGTCCTTCCAGAGCCGCTCAAGGCCGTAGAAGGTGCGTTCCTGCTCGTGGAAGACGTGCACGACCAGGTCGCCGAAGTCCAGAAGGATCCAGCGCGACTCCTGACGGCCCTCACGGCGGAGGCGCTTGTGACCGGCCTCGAGCAGCTTCTCCTCCACTTCGTCCGCGATCGCGGCGACGTTGCGCTCGTTGCGGCCGGTGACGAGGAGGAAGATGTCTACGAGCGGAAGCGGTTCGGAGACGTCGAGCGCGACGAGGTCTTCGCCGCCCTTCGCGTCGGCCGCGCGAGCGGCGATCGCGAGCTGCTCGCGACATGATTCCGACGCGGTCATGCGAAGACGCCCGTCGTCACGGCGAGGATGAGAACGCCCACGAGGGCCAGCGCCAGCACGCCGGCCGTGATGACCAGGGCGAGCATGAGCTTGTTGCCCTTCTCGGGAGCGGGAGGACGGATGATCTCCTCGCCGGCGTGACGAGCGGTGCTGATGGCGGCGCTGGCAGCGATAGGGGTGGGAGAAGACGACGCAGGGAGCTCACCGTCGATGAGGGTGGCATCGACGTCCTTGCCGTCGGTGGTGCCATGGGCGTGGCCGACCGACCCCAGCCCCTCGGGAAGGTCGAAGGACCCGGTGATGAGCACCTCGCCCGTGGCGGTGATCGGAGCGAGCGGCGTCGCGGTCGGCGTCTGCGACAGGATGAGGGCATTCGGGGTGGCGACGGAGCCCGTCGCCGACGAACCGCGGGCGATGAGCTGATCGAACGAGGGGGGAAGCGACACCGGCGGGGCGTCACCGACGAGCAGGTCGGAGCCGAGTTCCGGATTCACGACCGCCGGGGGGTGCGACTCCTCCTCGGCGTCGGCCGAAGGGGTCAGCACCTCGGATTCAGCGTCGCGCGCGCCGGCGGTGGGTGCCCCGGGCGACGCGTCCGCCGCCTTCTCGCGATCGTCGGACAGCGGCTCCACGTCGACCGCGGGTTCCTCGGCTGCCGGCGTCACGACGGGAGCCCCGGCCGGGATGGCATCGGGCTGGATGACAGGCACGGATGCGGTGCGGATGCGCTCCTGCGCGCGCGCCTGACGGCGCGTGAGCGGCGAGACGCCGAGGTCGACGGAGGCGTCGGCCAGCGGCGCCGGACCGACCGACACGGGCTCGGCCGGGCGCGGCAGCGGCGTCGGGGCCGGCGTCGGCTCCGGGGCCGGAGGCGCGACCGCCTCGGTGTCCTCGGCGGGCAGGATGACCGGCGTCGCGCCGGTGGCGCGGATCTCGCGCAGGCGGCGTCGGGTCAGCGGAGAGGATTCGGGCTGATCTGGTGTGCTCATGCCTTGCTCCGATAGAGGTGGTGCTTCTCGATGTACTGGACGACCCCGTCCGGGACGAGGTACCACACGGGATTCCCCTGGCGGACGCGGTCTCGGCAGTCGGTCGACGAGATCGCCAGGGCGGGGATCTCGAGCAGACTCACGTCGTCGGTGGGCAGGCCCTCGGAGGTGAGGACATGTCCCGGTCGTGACACCGCGACGAAG
Organism: Microbacterium sp. RD1; assembly: GCF_052220165.1. NCBI lineage: Bacteria > Bacillati > Actinomycetota > Actinomycetes > Micrococcales > Microbacteriaceae > Microbacterium > Microbacterium sp. RD1. Next base: position 132,716 of record NZ_JBQPOL010000004.1, on the reverse strand, counting down.
TGGGCGAGGTCCCACAACTCATCATGGTCCCTCCAACTGAGAATCTGCGCCACGGCATCCGCACCGGTGATGAAGAAGAGCTCCGCATCCGGTCGCTGGCGCTTCAGATCGCGCAGCGTGTCGATCGTGTACGTGATGCCGCCGCGATCGATGTCCACCCGGCTGACCGTGAACTGCGGGTTCGAGGCTGTCGCGATGACCGTCATGAGGTAGCGGTGCTCGCTGGAGGAGACCCGTTCCTTGTGCCAGGGCTGACCGGTGGGGACGAACACGACCTCGTCGAGGTCGAAGCTCTGCGCGACCTCGCTGGCGGCCACCAGGTGCCCATGGTGGACGGGATCGAAAGTCCCGCCCATGACCCCGATCCGCGGAGCTCGCTCCCCCGACATCCAGTGGGCCTAGTGGCCGTGCCCCTCGTGCGTGGGCGCAGGGTGCGTGCGGGCGTACGCCTCGGCCTTGTGGGCGTGACGGTTGGCCACGTTGCGGTACGACAGGGTCACGAGGCCGAGTCCGGCGAAGACGACGAGTGCCACAATCCCGTACCAGACGGTTTCGAGCGCGACGTTGCCGTGGTGCTCCGCTTCCTCAGCAGCAAGAGCGATCAGCGTGGCGGCGGTGGTCATCGGGTCTCCGTTTCGGGTCTGCGCGACGGACGCGCACTGCCATTTTAGGCGGTCAGGCCCGCACCTGCCCGTCGCCGCGCGCCAGCCATTTGGAGCTGGTGAGTTCGGCGAGGCCCATCGGGCCGCGGGCGTGCAGTTTCTGAGTAGAGATGCCCACCTCGGCTCCGAAGCCGAACTCACCGCCGTCGGTGAAGCGGGTGGAGGCGTTCACCATGACGACAGCGGAATCGACCTCCGCCAGGAAGCGCTCCGCGTTCGCCGCGTCATCCGTCACGATCGACTCGGTGTGGTGCGTGGAATACCGCCGGATGTGGTCGAGGGCATCATCGAGGTCGTCGATGATGCGCACGGCGATGTCCAGGCTGAGATACTCCGTCGCCCAGTCTTCCTCGGTGGCTGGAACGGCCCGCGGATGGAGACGGACGACGGCGTCGTCACCGTGCACTGTCACGCCGGCCTCGTCGAGCGCGCGCAGGACGCCGGGAAGCACCCGGTCTGCGGCGCCGCGGTGCACGAGCACCGTCTCGACCGCGTTGCAGACGCTCGGGCGCTGCGTCTTGGCGTTGACGACGATGTCGCGCGCCCAGTCTTCGCGCGCGGTCTCGTCGAGCACGATGTGCACGATCCCGGCGCCGGTCTCGATGACCGGGACGAGCGACTCCGTGACCACGGTCTCGATGAGCTGGGCACTTCCGCGGGGGACGAGGACGTCGACGATGCCGCGCGCCTGCATCAGTTCCCGCGCGCCCTCGCGCCCGTAGTCGTCGACGGTCTGCACGGCCTCCGGGTCGACGCCGACGGCGGACAGCGCGGCACGCATACTGGCCACCAGCGCCGCGTTCGAGCGCTCGGCGGCGGTGCCACCGCGGAGGACGACGGCGTTCCCGGAGCGCAGCGCGAGCGCCGCGATGTCGACGGTGACGTTCGGCCTGGCCTCGTAGATCGATCCGACGACCCCGAACGGAACGGCGACCTTCTGCAGACGGAGGCCGTTCGGGAGCGTCCGCTCATCGAGGACGCGTCCGACCGGGTCGGGCAGTACGGCCACTTCCCGCACCGCGGCGGCGAGAGCGGCGACGCGCGGCGCGTCAAGACGGAGCCGGTCCAGGAGCGCGTCGCCGATACCGCTTTCCCGACCGCGGGTGAGATCCTCGGCGTTGGCGGCGATGATCGCCGCGGCGTCCGCGTCGAGACCGTCAGCGATGGCACGGAGCGCACGCTCTTTCGCCGCGGAGTCGAGAAGCCCCACCGAGCGGGCGGCGTCCCGGGCGCGCAGCATCCGCTCGCGCGCTGAGGTGGCCACGAGAGTCATCCCGCCAGTCTATCGAGGGGTGGTCGGTATCGTTCCGACCGGCCCGGTCGATGCCGGTCGGCCCGCAGTGACGTCGGGCTCGAACCAGGTGCCGATGTCCTCACCACGAAGCGCCTCGCCCACGAGGTCGGCGCTGGTGACGAGAACGCCCACTCCGGATGCGGCGGCCAAGCGTGCCGCGGAGACCTTGGTGGCCGCTCCCCCGGTGCCCACGCTGTTGACCACGACGCTGCCGAACTGGAAGCCGGAGAGGTCTCCCGCGAACGGCACGTCGTGAATGGGTAGCGAGCCGGGCTCGGTGGGGGGCGCGGTGTACAGACTCTCGATATCGCTCAGGAGGATGAGGGCGTCGGCGCCGACCAGCTGCGCCACGAGCGCGGCCAGCCGGTCGTTGTCGCCGAAGCGGATCTCGTGGGTCGCGACGGTGTCGTTCTCATTCACGATCGGCAGGATACGAAGACCCAGCAGTCGCTCCATGGCGCGGCGCGCGTTCGAACGGGGCGTGGCATGCTCGAGGTCGCCCGCCGTCAGCAGCACCTGGCCCGCCAGCAAACCGAAGCGGTCGAGGGACGTCTGGTAGCGCCACATGAGCACGTTCTGCCCGACGGCAGCCGCCGCCTGCTGCGTCGCGAGGTCACTCGGGCGTCCGGCAAGGTCGAGGAACGGCAGAGCCGTGGCGATGGCACCGGAGGAGACCAGCACGATCTCGGTCCCTCGGGCGTGCGCGGCGGCGAGGGCTTCCACGATCGTGTCGATGCGGTGCGCGTTGTCACCGCTGATCGACGAGGATCCGACCTTCACGACGACGCGGTCCGCGCCGGGGATGCCGGCGCGGCTCACGGCGCTCACGCGTCGCCCTCGCTCCGCTCGGGGGTCCGGTCGGCGAGGCGCTCGGCTTCGAGCTCTGCGCGGGCGTCCGCCTTCGCATCCATCCGCTCGTAGTACTGCTCGCGGCGCTGATTCGTGGTGCGGCGACCCGATCCGTCGAGGCGGGGATCGGTGCCTCGCGGCGCGACCATCAGCTCGGCGGCCGAGCTCAGCGACGGCTGCCAGTCGAAGATGATGCCGTCACCCTCGCCGATGACGACCGTCGCGCCCGGTGTGGCGCCGACGCGGAAGAGCTCGTCCTCCACTCCCAGGCGCTCGAGCCGGTCGGCGAGGTAGCCCACCGCCTCATCGTTCTGGAAATCGGTCTGCTGCACCCACCGCACCGGCTTGTCGCCGAGGATCCGGTAGACCGGACCGTACGTGCCACCGTCGACGCGGACGCTGAAGTCCCGCTCCGCACCGCGCGGACGGATCACGATCCGCTCGGGCGCGGGGGCGGCTGCCGCCTCCGCGCGAGCGCGCTCCACGATGTCGGCGAGAGCGAAGTCGAGCTCGCGGAGTCCCGCGCGGCTGACGGTGGAGATCTCGAACACGCGAAAGCCGCGCGCTTCCAGCTCCGGTCGCACCAGCTCCGCCAGATCCTTCGCCTCGGGCACGTCGACCTTGTTGAGCGCGACCAGCTGCGGGCGTTCCAGGAGCGGCACCTGTCCCTCGGGAACGGGGTATGCGGCGAGCTCCGCGAGGATCACGTCGAGGTCGGTCAGCGGATCGCGACCGGGGTCCAGCGTCGCGCAATCGAGGACATGGACCAGGGCCGTGCAGCGTTCCACATGGCGGAGGAACTCCAGACCGAGGCCTCGTCCTTCACTGGCTCCTTCGATGAGCCCGGGGACGTCGGCGATCGTGAACCGCACATCGCCGGCCTGCACCACACCGAGATTCGGATGCAGGGTCGTGAAGGGGTAGTCGGCGATCTTCGGCCGGGCGGCGGAGACGGCCGCGATGAGGCTCGACTTGCCCGCAGACGGGAACCCGACGAGCGCGACATCGGCGACGGTCTTCAGCTCGAGGAGGACGTCGCCCTCCCAGCCCGGTGTGCCCAGCAGGGCGAAGCCGGGGGCCTTGCGCTTGGGTGACGCGAGAGCGGCGTTGCCGAGCCCTCCCTGGCCGCCGGGGGCGGCGACGAAACGCATCCCGGGCTCGATGAGGTCGACGAGCGTGTCCCCCTGCGGGTCCTTCACCACCGTGCCTACCGGTACCGGCAGCTCCAGTGACTCTCCGGCGGCACCGGAGCGGTGATCGCCCATGCCGAAGCCGCCGTTGCCCGCGGAGCGGTGCGGGGAGTGGTGGTACGACAGCAGCGTCGTCACCTGCGGATCGGCGACGAGGACGACGTCGCCCCCGTGACCGCCGTTTCCCCCGTCGGGACCGGCGAGCGGCTTGAACTTCTCGCGGCGCACGGACACGCAGCCGTTGCCTCCCTTACCGGCGCGCAGGTGCAGCGTCACGCGGTCGACGAATGTGACCATTCGCGGTCCTTCCTGCGAGTCGGGGCGGCGGATGCCGCGGGAAAACGAACGAGGGGGCAGGCGTTCGCCCACCCCCTCGGAAAGCCGTGCTTCGCCGGGATTACTCCGCGGCGGCGACGATGTTGACGACCTTGCGGCCGCCCTTCGTGCCGAACTGCACCGCGCCGGCAGAGAGCGCGAACAGGGTGTCGTCCCCGCCGCGACCGACGTTGGCGCCCGGGTGGAAGTGCGTGCCGCGCTGGCGGACGATGATCTCGCCGGCGCCGACGACCTGGCCGCCGAAACGCTTCACGCCCAGTCGCTGGGCGTTGGAGTCGCGACCGTTGCGGGTGGAGCTTGCGCCCTTTTTGTGTGCCATGTCTACGTCTCCCTGGCTTACTTGATGCCGGTGATCTTGACGCGCGTGAGGTCCTGGCGGTGCCCCTGACGCTTCTTGTAGCCGGTCTTGTTCTTGAACTTCTGGATCACGATCTTCGGGCCGCGCTCCTCGCCGAGCACCTCGGCGGTCACGGTCACCTTCGCCAGCTTGTCGGCATCGGTCGTGACGGTGTCGCCGTCGACGTGCAGGACGGCGGGAAGCTGGATCGTGTCGCCGATCGAGGCCGCCTGGCGGTCCAGGACGACGATCGTGCCGACCTCGACCTTTTCCTGCCGGCCCCCGGCGCGCACAACTGCGTAAACCACTTCACACCTGTTTCATTCTGGAGCGGACGGCTCCGTTGTCTGATGACGGAAAGTCTCGGTGCGAGTTCCCGACGCGCAGTCCTTCGGAGGTCACGGTCGGGTGCCGCTGGTCTTCCGACGCGGCGCACCAAGGATCGAGTTTACCCGATGCCGGAGGGATGGGCAAAGCGGCTCGGCCCCGCGTGTCTCGGGGCCGCATAAGATCGCGGACGTGGCCATTCTCATTGACGACGCGGTGTGGCCGGCGCATGGGCGCCACTGGGCTCATCTGGTCAGCGACAGTGACCTGGGAGAGCTCCACGCCTTCGCCGCAGCGAATGGGATCCCCCGCCGCGGATTCGACCTCGACCACTACGACGTCCCGGATGAGGCGCACGCGCGACTCGTCGCCGCCGGAGCGCACCACGTCACCGGCCACGAGCTCGTGCGACGACTCATCGCCTCGGGCCTGCGCGTGCGCGCGCGCGACCGGCGCTGAGCTCAGGAGCCCTCGGCCGGCGACGGCTGCACGGGGGTTCCGCTGAGCGCCGCCGTGGTGACGCGTCGACGTGAACGTCCCTGACCCGGGGCTTTCGGCTCTGGCAGGGCGTTGAGGACCGAATCCAGCAGGAGGTCCTTCTCGGTGCGCGGTGCCTTCGCCTCGGCGCGCTTCTTGCGAGGCTTGCGCGCCGGCTCGACCGCTGCCTCGACGGCTTCCACCGCCTCGGCGACCGCTTCCTCGACCAATGCCTCCTCCTCGGCCGATCCGGCGGTGGAGTGAATCGTGGACGCCGCGATCTGAGCGAGTGCGGACTTCACACCCTCGGTGATGACGTGCGTGCCGGAGGTCGGGTTCGCGCCACCGTTGCCGTTGCCGTTGCCCCCGCGTCCGCGACGGGGCTGTGAGGCTCCGGCGCCGGAGGAACGGTGCTTCACGACCGGGTCGTGGTGCACGATCACGCCGCGCCCCGCGCACACCTCGCACGGCTCGCTGAAGGTCTCCAGCAGCCCGAGGCCGAGCTTCTTGCGCGTCATCTGCACGAGTCCGAGCGAGGTGACCTCCGCGACCTGGTGCTTCGTGCGGTCGCGGCTGAGGCACTCCACCAAGCGGCGCAGGACCAGGTCACGGTTGGACTCCAGCACCATGTCGATGAAGTCCACGACGATGATGCCGCCGATGTCGCGCAGGCGCAGCTGGCGGACGATCTCCTCGGCCGCCTCGAGGTTGTTCTTGGTGACCGTCTCCTCGAGGTTGCCGCCCGAGCCGACGAACTTGCCGGTGTTGACGTCGACCACCGTCATCGCCTCGGTGCGGTCGATGACCAGCGAACCCCCGGAGGGCAGCCAGACCTTCCGGTCGAGTGCCTTCTCGATCTGCTCCGTGATGCGGAAGTCGTCGAACGGATCGCCGTCGCCTTCGTAGCTCTCCACGCGCTCGAGCAGGTCGGGTGCGACGCCGGCGAGGTACGCGGAGATGGTCTGCTGGGCGTCCTCGCCCTGGATCAGCATCCGCGTGAAGTCCTCGTTGAAGACGTCGCGCACGATCTTGACGAGGAGATCCGGTTCGGAGTGCAGGAGGGCGGGAGCCTGGATGGACTCCACCTGCGCGGAGATGTGCTCCCACTGCGAGGTGAGGCGCTGCACGTCGCGCGTGAGCTGGTCCTCGGTGGCCCCCTCGGCGGCGGTGCGCACGATGACGCCCGAGGACTCGGGGAGCACCTCCTTGAGGATCTTCTTCAGGCGGGCCCGCTCGGTGTCGGGGAGCTTGCGGGAGATGCCGTTCATGGCACCTCCGGGGACGTACACGAGGTAGCGACCCGGAAGGGAGATCTGGCTGGTGAGGCGTGCGCCCTTGTGACCCACGGGGTCCTTGGTGACCTGGACGAGCACGCGGTCACCCGACTTCAAGGCGAGCTCGATGCGACGCGGCTGATTGCCCGTCTCCACGGCGTCCCAGTCGACCTCGCCGGAGTACAGCACGGCGTTGCGGCCACGCCCGATGTCCACGAACGCCGCCTCCATGCTGGGCAGGACGTTCTGGACCCGACCGAGGTAGACGTTGCCGATGAGGGACGCGTCCTGATTGCGTGCGACGTAGTGCTCGACGAGCACGTTGTCTTCGAGGACGGCGATCTGCACGCGGTTGTTCTTGGACCGCACGACCATGACGCGGTCGACAGCCTCACGGCGCGCGAGGAATTCGGCCTCGGTCACAACGGGCCGGCGACGGCCCGCCTCGCGTCCGTCCCGCCGGCGCTGCTTCTTCGCTTCGAGCCGCGTCGAGCCCTTGATGCGCTGCGGCTCGGTGATGTACTCGACGGCGCGCTGGCGCGGGGGCGGGGCGTCCTGCTCGCCGGCGTCGTCCGATGACGCGCCGCGGCGGCGGTTGCGGCGCCGCGACGACGGAACGCTCGGCTCCTCCTCGACCGGCCGCGGCGGGAGGGGCACGACCTCGGGAGCGTAGAAGTGCAGCTCTGTGGTCACGGACGAGACGAACACCTCCGGCAGGAGCCCGAGGGACACGGCAGTGACGGGCCCCGCCGGTTCTCCAGGCGCGGTGTCGGCCGTCTGGTCCGGCTCCGGCGCCTGCTCGGGCTCCGGCACCTGCTCGGGCTCCGGCTCCGGCGCCGGCGCGGCGTTCGCCGGCTCCTCGACGAAGCGACCGTCCTCGCCGGCGGAGGGACGAGCCTCCACGACAGGGTCGGCGGCGGCACCGTCCGACGTCTCTGCCGACGGTGACGGCGCACCCTCGTCGCCTTCCGTCAGCGAGACGGCCTCGACGACGGCTTCCGCCTCCTGGACGGCGACAGTGGTGTCGACGGCGGTCGATTCGTCCCGGTTGTCCGGCTGGTCAACTGTTGCATCGGCCATCTCTGGCGTACTCCTCGTGGGCGACACCGCGCGTCACCCGAAACTCATGCGGCGCCGCACCCGGCGATGCCACGTACTCTCTCGGCCTGCAGCCGGCCCGAAGCTCGAGCTGCATAGGGCGTCCATCGCCCGAAGTCTGTCGTGATGCCGATGCGGCGCGGCCGCAATGCATCGACGTCTAGTATCGCACTTCCTTCCCGAGTCCGCAGGTTCGCCGCGCGATCGCTTCCCGACGACGGGGCGGATGCGGCCCACGCATAGGCCGCGATGCCATAATCCGGGGCGTGAGCACTCCTCTCGGCGCCCCGTCCCGTCCCACCGCGCTGGCTGTGTGGCTGATCCTCGCCGGAGTGGTGGGCGAATGGGCGGCGTTCTCGCTGACCTCGGAGCGGCTGTACCTGCTGGCGCACCCCGGAGAATCCGCGTCGTGCGACTTCAGCGTCCTGATCCAGTGCGGGAAGAACCTCGATTCCTGGCAGGGCAGCCTGTTGGGATTCCCCAATCCGATCCTGGGACTCATCGGATGGATGGCGCCCATCGTCGTGGGGATGGCGATCCTCGCCGGCGCCCGCTTCGCTCGGTGGTTCTGGTGGCTGTTCGCCCTGGGGATGACGGGTGCCTTCGCCTTCGTGCTCTGGCTCATCTCGCAGAGCATCTACGAGCTCGCCACGCTGTGCCCGTGGTGCATGGTGACGTGGGTCGTGACGATCCCGTCGTTCTACGCCGTGCTGCTCCACGTGCTGCGCACCGGCATCGTCCCCTCGCCCCGTCCGGTACGGCGAGCCGCCGGAGCGCTCATGGGATGGCTGCCCGTGCTCGCGGTCGTCAGCTACGCCATCATCGCCGTCCTCGCGCAGCTGCGGCTCGACGTGATCGGGTCGCTCTGACCGTGCGCCGCGCGCGGGCGTACCTCTGCGTCGCGGTCGTCGCCCTGACCGCTCCGCTCGTCGGTTGCGGGCCCCTGCCTCCGGGCCGGACGTGCGTTCCCGAGCTGTCGGTCACTCCGGAGGACCCCCGCCCGGGTCGCATCGTCACGGTCGAGACGACGCATGCCTGCCCGGTCGATCTCCCGGAGGGAGCGCGCTGGGAGGTACGTATCCAGCCCGCCGACGAGCGCATCCCGCTCGCCCGTGCGTTCGTGCGCCCGCATGCGGACGGATCGTTCGCGGTGAGCATCACGGTGCCGCCGACGATCGCACCAGGCCCCGCGATCGCCCACATCTCGAACTACGGGGAGTACGCGAAGTGCGCCGAGGGCGCGAGCTGCGCCGCCGCATCCGTCACCTTCGACGTCCGCCACTGAGCAACCCCCCGACCGGCACCACAGCAGATTCGGAGAGGGCCGCCGGGCTCGGATGCTGACGCCCAGCTCGTCCGAATCGGCGTGCATCCTCCGAATCCACGTCCGGTGGAGGAGGCGGACTGCCGCTCAGGCGAACCAGATGTCGAGCTCGCGCGTGGCGGATTCGGGGCTGTCGCTGCCGTGCACGAGATTCTGCTGCACCTTGAGACCCCAATCCCGGCCGAAATCTCCTCGGATCGTCCCCGGCGCCGCGGTGGTGGGATCGGTCGTTCCCGCGACCGAGCGGAAGCCCTCGATCACCCGGTTTCCGGCGAGCCGGATCGCGACGGACGGCCCCGACATCATGAACTCCAACAACGGCTCGTAGAAGGGCTTTCCCTCATGCTCGGCGTAGTGGCGCTCCAGCCGCTCGCGGTCCGGCTCGACGAGCCGGATGTCGACGAGGGCGTAGCCCTTCGCCTCGATGCGGGCGAGGATGGCGCCGGTCAGGCCGCGGGCCACTCCGTCCGGCTTCACCAGGACGAGGGTCTCTTCGGTCGGCATGGTCAATCTCCGTTCGAGGGTTCTGACGGGGCGGGCGCCTGCGCATTGCGGCGGTCGAGGGCGGCCCCCTTGATCGTCGCATACGCGTACATGCCGCCGAAAATGAGAGCGACCAGCAACAGCGTGCCGACGACGAATCCGCCGAGCGCGAGGAGGAGCTGCAGCACCCACCCGAGCACGATCGCCCAGCGATGCCGCAGCATCCCGGCGATGAGGATCATCAGGATCGCGAGCACGACGCCGCCGACGATGCCCCACCACGACTCGATCCCGTCGGGAAGCGCGTTGAGCCCGTACACGACGAGGCCGCCGAGGAAGACGACGATCGACTCGAATCCGAGCACGACAGACCCGAGCGACTCGGCCGCGCCGCGGCGACGGCGTTCACGGGCGGTCATTGCTCCCACCCGTCCTTCCACCCCTCGACGTCGGCCACACGCAACGCCTCGCCCGCCAGCACCACCGACCCGGCGATCACGACAGCGCGCCGGTCCGAGACGGAGGCCCACTCGCGGGCCGCGTCGGCGGCATCTTCGATGCCCGGATGCACCGTCACGGGAAGGTCCGCGGCTTCGGCCAGATCGGCGAGTGTGTCGGGGTCGGATGCGCGTTCGGAGTCGGGTGCGGTGGCGAAGACGTGCGCGGCGATCGGAGCAAGGGTCGCGACGATCCCGCCGGCGTCCTTGTCGGAGAGGACGCCCAGGACGACGCCCCACTCGTCGATGTCGAACGATTCCTTCAACGCGGCGACGAGCGCAGCGGCGCCGTGCGGGTTGTGGGCGGCGTCGACGAGCACCGTGGGGTGGGCCCCGACCAGTTGCAGCCGTCCCGGGGACGTCGCCTGCCCGAGCCCGTCGGCGACGACGTCGGGCGCCAGCGGCTGAGAGGCGCCGGCGATGAGCGACTCGACCGCCGCGAGAGCGAGGGTCGCGTTCGCCCCCTGGTGTGCGCCGTACAGCGGCAGGTACTCCTCGCGGTATTCCCCGGCGAGCCCGCGCACCGAGATGAGCTGGCCGCCGACGGCCAGGCGCTGCTCCGTGAGAGCGAACTCGTCGCCCTCGAAGGCGATGCTCGCACCGCGGGCGGCTGCCGCCTCGCGGAGGACCGTCGCCACCGTCTGCTCCTGCTGTGCCGAGACGACGGCGGCGCCGTCCTTGATGATGCCCGACTTCACGCGGGCGATCTCGGTGAGCGTGCCTCCGAGGCGGTCGGTGTGGTCCAGGGCGACAGGGGTGAAGACTGCCACGTCCCCGTCCGCGGTGTTCGTCGAGTCCCATGAGCCCCCCATGCCCACTTCGAGCACGAGCACGTCCACGGGAGCGTCGGCGGCCACGACGAAGGCGAGGACGGTGAGCATCTCGAAGAACGTCAGCGGCGCGTCACCCGCTGCCGCCAGCTCGGCGTCGACCAGGTCGACGAACGGCGTGATCTCGTCCCACGCGTCGGCGACGGCAGCATCGGGCACCGGCTCGCCGTCGATCAGGATGCGCTCGGTGAAGCGCTCGAGGTGCGGGCTCGTGAACAGCGCCGTGCGCAATCCCAGAGCGCGCACCAGGCTCTCGATGATGCGGCTCGTGGAGGTCTTGCCGTTGGTCCCCGTGACGTGGATGACGCGGTAGGTGCGCTGCGGGTCGTCGAGCAGCTCCAGCACGCGCCGGGTGCGCTCGACGCGCGGCTGCACCCACTGCTCACCCTGACGCTGCAACAGCGCGGCGTACACCGCGTCCGCTCGTGTGCGATCGCTCACGCGGCCGCTCCCTCCGTCGTGAGTCTCGACACCGAGACCGTGAAGGCCCCGGCGTTCGCCAGCGCGCCTGCCGCGAACTCCGCGGTGTGATCGGCCACCTCTTGAGCGGTGGCGCGCAGGGTCTCACGGGCGAGCAGCGTGGAACCTGACCCGTCGACGACGCTCACCTCGCGCGCGAGAGTCTCCCCGGCCACCTCGGCGACATCGAACGCGGCGACGACGGCCGCGGCGTCCGCGGCGTCGGTGAAGGTCAGCACCAGCCGGATGCGGTCGCTCACATCGAAGCCGGCGGCCTTGCGGGTGTCCTGCACCGCGCGGATGACGTCGCGGGCGAGGCCCTCGGCCTCCAGCGCCTCGTTCGTGTTGGTGTCCAGCACCACGAAGCCGTCGCCGCCCAGCGTGGCGAGCGCCTCACCCTCCGGACGCCCTGTCGTCTCGACGACGAGGTCGTACTCGCCGTCGACCAGCGGGATCCCGCCGGCGACGATGGTGCCGTCGACCTCGGCCCACTCCCCCGAGCGGGCCGCGCCGATCGCCTGCTGCACCTGCTTGCCGAGGCGGGGTCCTGCCGCGCGCGCATTGACGGTCAGACGGTGCGTGATGCCGTACTGCGCGGCAGTCCCTTCGGCGAGCTCGACGAACTCGACCCGTTTGACGTTCAGCTCATCGCTCAGGATGTCCTCGAACCTCTCCAGCCCCGAGGCCTGGGGGACGACGACGGTCAGGCGCGGCAGCGGGAGCCGCACGCGCTTCCCTTCGCGCTTGCGCAGCCCGTTCGCGACACTGGAGACCTCTCGGACGGCGTCCATCGCCACCCGGATGTCCGCGGCGGAGTCGAAGGCCGTCGCATCCGGCCAGTCGGTCAGGTGGACGCTGCGACCACCCGTGAGCCCCTGCCAGACGCGCTCGGCCACCAGCGGGATGAGGGGTGCCGCCACTCGCGTGACGGTCTCGAGCACCGTGTACAGCGTGTCGAACGCCTGAGTCGTGGTGTGGTCGTCCTCGCGCACACCGACCCAGAACCGGTCGCGTGAGCGGCGGATGTACCAGTTGGTCAGCACCTCGGCGAAGTCGCGGAGGCGCTCGGCCGCGGTGGTGGAGTCGAGGCCTTCGAGGTCGCCGGCGACCTCGCGCACGAGCTCGCCGGTGAGGGCGAGGATGTAGCGGTCGAGCACGTCGGTCGAGTCGGTGCGCCACCGCGCTTCGTACCCGGTCGAGGTGGCGGCGTTGGCATACGTGGCGAAGAAGTACCACGCGTTCCACAGCGGGAGGAGGAACTCCCGCACGCCGCTTCTGATGCCCTCCTCGGTCACCACGAGATTGCCGCCGCGAAGGACCGAGCTCGACATGAGGAACCACCGCATCGCGTCGGAGCCGTCGCGGTCGAACACCTCTCGCACGTCCGGATAGTTGCGGAGGGACTTCGACATCTTCTGTCCGTCGCTTCCCAGCACGATGCCGTGGCACGAGACGCCGGTGTAGGCGGGGCGGTCGAACAGCGCGGTGGACAGCACGTGCATGACGTAGAACCAGCCACGCGTCTGCCCGATGTACTCCACGATGAAATCGGCGGGGGCATGCTCGTCGAACCACTGCGCGTTCTCGAACGGGTAGTGCACCTGGGCGAACGGCATCGACCCCGAGTCGAACCACACATCCAGCACGTCCTCGATGCGGCGCATCGTGCTCCGACCGGTCGGGTCGTCGGGGTTGGGCCGCGTCAGGTCGTCGATGTACGGGCGATGAAGGTCCACCTCGCCGTGGGCGTTCACGGGGAGTCGGCCGAAGTCGGCCTCGAGCTCGGCGAGCGAGCCATAGACGTCGACGCGGGGGTAGGCGGGGTCGTCGCTCTTCCAGACCGGGATCGGCGAGCCCCAGTAGCGATTGCGGCTGATGGACCAGTCGCGGGCGCCCTCGAGCCACTTGCCGAACTGACCCTCCTTGACGTTCTCGGGGACCCAGGTGATCTCGGCGTTGTTCTCCAGGAGCCGGTCCTTGATCTCGGTGACCCGCACGAACCAGCTCGACACCGCCTTGTAGATGAGAGGGTTCCGGCAGCGCCAGCAGTGAGGATAGGAGTGCTCGTAGCTCGCCTCCCGCACGAGCCGACCGCGGGAGCGCAGGAGCCGGATGAGCGGCGTGTTCGCGTCCATCCACAGAAGTCCGGCGACGTCGGAAACGGCGGGGAGGAAGCGCCCTCCGTCGTCGAGCGAGAGGATCGTGGGCAGACCTGCCGCGTCTGCGAGGCGCTTGTCGTCCTCACCGTAGGCGGGTGCCTGGTGGACGATGCCCGTGCCGTCGGTCGTGGTGACGTAGTCGTCCACGAGGATGTGCCACGCGTCCCGCGTCCCCCATTCGTCGGCGTCGGCGTAGTAGTCGAAGAGCCGGTCGTAGGCGACCCCGGCGAGGTCGGCGCCCAGGACGCTCTGATCGACGGCGGCGGCGGCCTCCTCCGGCGAGTCGTATCCGAGGTCCTTCGCATAGCCGGCGAGCAGGTCTTCGGCGAGGAGGTACCGATGTGCGCTCGTCTCGACCGCGTCATCCGCGTCGCTTCCCGGAGTCGCCCGCACATCGGCGGCGCCGTGAGGGCCACCGGGAAGCACGACGTACCGGATGCCGGGGCCGACGGCCAGAGCCAGGTTGGTGGGAAGCGTCCACGGCGTCGTCGTCCACGCGAGGGCTCGCACGCCGGTCAGCCCGAGCACCTCGGCCTTCGCGCCCACGAGCGGGAACGTCACGGTGACCGACGGATCCTGACGCATCTTGTAGACGTCGTCGTCCATGCGCAGCTCGTGACTGGACAGCGGGGTCTCGTCGCGCCAGCAGTAGGGAAGGACGCGGTACCCCTCGTACGCGAGGCCCTTGTCGTGCAGGGACTTGAACGCCCACAGCACGGACTCCATGTAGGTCGTGTGGAGTGTCTTGTATCCGCGTTCGAAGTCGACCCAGCGGGCTTGGCGCGTGACGTACTCCTGCCACTCCTCGGTGTACTCGAGAACCGACGAGCGGGCCTTGGCGTTGAAGGTCGCGACGCCCATGCGTTCGATCTCGTTCTTCTCGGTGATCCCGAGCTGCTTCATCGCCTCGAGCTCCGCGGGGAGGCCGTGGGTGTCCCACCCGAACACCCGGTCGACCTTCTTACCGCGCATCGTCTGGAACCGCGGGAAGACGTCCTTCGCGTAGCCCGTGAGGAGGTGCCCGTAGTGCGGCAGGCCGTTCGCGAAGGGCGGACCGTCGTAGAAGACCCATTCCTCCGATCCCTCCCGCTGCGCGATCGACGCGCGGAAGGTGTCGTCGTCCTTCCAGAACGCGAGGGTGTCCGCCTCGATGGCGGGGAACCGCGGGCTCGGGACGACGGCGTCGCCGCGATCACCGGTGGGTTCGGCGGGTCCGAACGAAGACTTCGGGTAGGTCATGTCACTCCAGCAGGTCGGATGGGCCTGCGAGGACGACTCGTGCGAGCCGCGGTACCACCCCGCGTGGCGAACCGCTGGGGTTCGCCCTCTCTCACTGCGGCTGTGACGGGCCTGCCCCGCTCGGTTCTACTGAGGACGCGTGATCCCGTTCTTCCGAGAGCTCCCCGGTGATGGCCGGATCGATGCTCGTGCCGTTCAGTCTACCGGCACCGTGCGAGCTCGCGGCCAGCAGTTCCCGTGTGAACGGATGGCGGGGGTCGGTGAAGACCTCCGCCGTCGGCCCCGATTCGACCACCGCCCCGTCCTTCATGACGACGACCTCGTCGGCGACCGAGGCGACGACGCCGAGGTCGTGCGAGACGAAGATCATGCTTAGCCCTCGCTCTCGCTGCAACCGCGACAGAACTGCCAGCACGTGCTCGCGCACGGTGGGGTCCAGGGCCGACACCGGTTCGTCGAGCACGAGCAGATCGGGACCGACCGCGAGAGCGCGGGCGATCGCGGCGCGCTGGCGTTGTCCGCCCGACAGCTGCGCGGGCCGCCGCCGCGCCAGGTCCGGGGCCAGCTCCACCTCCGCCAGGAGATCGGCGACGCCGGCGGAGCGCTGTGCGCGGGGGCGACCGCCGGCCTCCAGCGCCTCGCGGAGGGACCGCCCGATGGTCCAGCGGGGATCCAGTGCACCGAGGGGGTTCTGATGCACCAGCTGCACGCGCCGCCGGAGTGCGGCATCGGCGCCGCTTCCCCATGCGAGACCGCCGATGCGGATCTCGCCGCTGTCGGGCCGGGTGACCCCGACGATCATGCGCGCGAGGGTGGTCTTCCCCGACCCCGATTCCCCCACGACGGCCAGCGTGCGGCCGGATGCCAGCTCGAGGCTGACCTGACGGACGGCGGGCCGGTCGAAGCGCTTCGAGACGGCGTCGACGGTGAGGAGAGCGGCCCCCGCAGGGGCGCCTTGCGACCGCGGCGCGTGCGCGGCCGAGGCCAGCAGTCGCTGGGTGTACGGATGCTGCGGCGCGGTCAGGACAGCGTCCGCGGCCCCAGCCTCCACGAACACACCGTCGCGCATCACGGCGATGCGGTCGGCGACACGGCGGACCGCCGCCAGATCGTGAGTGATGAGGACGACGGCCACGCCGCGTCCGGCGATGGTCCGGAGCAGGTCGAGCACGCGAGCCTGCACCGTCGCGTCGAGCGCGGTCGTCGGCTCGTCCGCGACGAGGACGGCCGGGCCCGCGGCGAGGGCGGACGCGATGAGCGCGCGCTGACGCTGCCCCCCGGAGAGTTCGTGAGGGTACTGACGGGCGCGACGCTCCGGGTCGGGCAGGGCGACATCGGCGAGCAGCTCCAGGGCTCGGGAACGGCGGTGTCGCCGCGGCATCCGCCGTTCGTGAAGCCGCAGCGGCTCCTCCACCTCGGCACCGACCCTGCGGAGCGGGTCGAGCGACACGAGGGCGTCCTGGGAGACGAGGCCGATGCGCGCGCCGCGCAGCCGTCGCCAGCCTCGCTCGCCGAGACGTCGGGCGTCGACCCCGTCGACCTCCAGCACGTCCGCCCCGACTGTCGCCCCCGCCGGTGACAGACCGAGCAGCGCCCGCGCCGTCAGCGACTTGCCGGCTCCGGACTCGCCGACGATCGCCAGGCACTCGCCCGGGGCGACGTCGAGATCCACCCCGTCGACGAGCGGCGACCCGGCGATCGTCACGCGCAGGCCGCGCACGGAGAGGCCGCTCATGAGGCGCCTCGGTCTGCGCGGGCCCGTGCCATCCGCCCGAGGATCGTCGCGGCCACGACCGTGACGGTGATCGCGATCCCCGGGAAGACGGCGATCCACCATGCCTGTCCCAGGACGTTGCGTCCACCGGCGAGCATGAGCCCCCACTCCGGCGTCGGCTCGGTCGGACCCAGTCCGAGGAAGCTGAGTCCCGCCGCGGCCAGGATGCTGGAGCCGATCCCGATCGTGGCGAGCACGCTGAGGGCGCCGAGCACTCCGGGGACGACGTGGCGGACGAACGCGGGCGTGGCGGGGACCCCGAGGATCCGCGCGGCTTCGACGTGTTCCGCCGTGCGGAGGGTGCGGGTCTGCGCCCGCGCCAACCGGACGTACACGGGGATGGCGGCGAGCGTCACAGCCACGGCCACATTCACCGGGCCGGGGCCCAGGATGGCGACCACCACGAGGGCGATGAGGAATTCCGGAAAGGCGAGCAGCACATCGGTCGCGCGCATCGCGGCGAGGTCGAGCACACGGGGGGCGATTCCCGACAGCGACCCGAGGACGAGTCCGACGACGAGGGCCAGGCCCGTGGCGAGCAGCCCGATGCCCACCGAGCGCGACGCGCCATGGACGACCCGGGAGTACACGTCGCGACCGCTCTGATCCGTTCCGAACAGGTGCTCCGCGCTCGGGGGGAGGAGCGCCTGCGCGACGTCCGTCTGCAGGGGATCCTGCGTGGCGAAGACGCCGGGAAGGACCGCCATGAGACCGATGATCAGCAGCACCAGGATGGCGCCGCCCGCCAGTATCCGCCGCCCGACCATCAGGCCACGCTCCGCGTGCGTGCGGCCGTCGTCCGCGCATCGCGCAGCCGCGGGTCGAGCACCGGATACAGCAGCTCGACGATGAGGTTCACGACCACGAAGACCAGGGCGCTGAAGAGGATGATGCCGGTGATCACCGGCAGGTCGCGGTCGGTGATCGCGGCGAGGGTGACCCGCCCGAGCCCCGGCCGGGCGAAGACAGTCTCCACGAGCACCGCTCCCCCGAGCAACGAGCCGACGAAGTACGCCGCGAGTGTCACCGCCCCCGTCGCCCCGTGCCGGAGCGTGTGGTGGATGGTGAGCCACGTCGCATCCGCGCCGCGGGCTCGCACGGTCGTGGCGAAGGGCTGGCGCTCCGCCGCTTCGATGCCGTCACGCAGCACCTGCCCGAGAAGCGCGGCGACGGGGAGGGCGAGCGTGACCGCGGGGAGCACGATCGTGGCGGGATTGCGTGATCCCGATACCGGGAACCAGCCGAGTCCGAACGCGAAGACGCTCAGCAGCACCAGACCGATCCAGAACACCGGCGAGGAGAGGATGATCAGCTCCGCCCCGGCGACCGCGCCACGCGACCGCGGGCCGCGGGCGAGCACCGCGACAGCGAGCGCGACGACCACCGCGATCACGAGTGCCGCGGCCGTCAACTGCAGCGTCGCGCCGAGCTGACGGCCGATCACCTCTCCCACCGGCATCCGCAGTTGGTACGACTGACCGAGATCCCCCCGCGTCAGCGCGGCGAGATAGCCGATGTACTGCTCCAACGGAGGCCTGTCCACGCCCAGTTCGGCGCGGATCGCGTCCTTCACCGCATCGCTGACCTGCGCCTGCGGGCCGAGCATCACGTCCACGGGATCGCCGGGGATCACCCGGAAGGCGAGGAACGCGAGCGTCGCCGCACCCCACAGGACGACCGCCACTGACAGGGCCATGCCGGCCAGGCGCAGAACGATCGTGCGCGCCCGGCTCGCCCTCGTCATGCACCCTCCGCGCGTCCCGCCGACAACGGGTGCGCCCGTGTCAGCCGACTGTCACGTCGTAGAACAAGGGGCGCCCGTACAGATCGTAGGCGAGACCGGACACGTTCTCCCCGAGCGCCGTGATGAGCGACGGGCTGTACAGCGGCACGATGGCGACGTGCTGCGCGTTCCACTGCTGCAGCTGGGAGTAGATGTCGTTGCGGACCTGCTGGTCGGTGGCGGCCACGCCCTGCTCGAGGAGCGCGTCCACTTCCGGATCGCTGACCTGCGAGGCGTTCTGGAAGCCCTCGGTGTGCAGGTGGCTGCGGAGGAGATCCGGGTCGACCCCCGAGAACCCCCAGTCCGTGAGGTCGAAGGTCTTGGGTTCGTACTGCTCGTTGTAGGCGCCCGGCTCGAGTACCTCGCGCACGACCTCGAAGCCGACGGCCTTGAGGTCCGACTGGATGGCGTTCGCCAGTGCCACGCGGTCATCGGGTACGGGCGTCCAGGCGATCCACCGCGCCGACAGCCGTTGGCCGTCTTTCACGCGGTACCCGTCGGCATCCCGCTCGGTCCAGCCGGCCTCGTCCAGCAGCCGGTTCGCCACGGCGGGGTCGTACGGCCAGGAGTCTTCGAGCGAGGCGTCATAGCCCGGGGTGGTGGCGCCGAGGACGCTCCACGCTCGCGGGAACTGACCGGAGAAGATCTCCTCGACGGCGGAGTCGATGTCGATCGCGCGCGAGAACGCCTGGCGCACCGGCTCATCGGCGAAGACCCCGTAGGCCTCGTTGAGATACAGCGAGTACGGCAGGCCCGGGTAGGCCTTCGAGTCGACCGCGACGGAATCGGGGAGCTCGGCGGCGAGGTTCGGCGGGATGTTGCTGGCGAGATCGGCCTCGCCGCTCTCGACGACGCCCGCGCGGACGGCGGCCTCAGGAAGGATCTCCACGCGCAGCGTCTCGAACTGCGGCGCCTCCTCACTGTGCGGGCCCCATGCGTAGTCCTCGTTGCGGGTGTACACGATCTCCTGATCGGGGGTGTACTCCGTCAGCACGAAGGGGCCCGTCCCGACCGTGATGTCCGGGCCGCCGGCCTTGAGCTGGTCGGCCGAGCTCTCCAGGACCGCGGGCGAATAGAACCCCAGCAACGCGGTGCTCGCGGCCTGCAGGAACGGCGCGTACGGCTGGGTGAAGCTGACGCGGACCGTGTGGTCATCGATCACCTCGGTGCCCGCGTAGAAATCACCGCCGAGCATGCTGGCCGCCTGCGCGGAGGCGGTCTCGGGGTCGGCGATGCGGTCGAAGTTCGCCTTCACCGCGGCGGCGTCGAAAGGCTCGCCGTCGTGGAAGGTCACGTCGTCTCGAAGGGTGAACAGGTATGCCGCGCCGTCGTCCTCGATCTCCCACGATTCGGCGAGCCACGGCGAGAACGAGCCATCCGCCTCCTGGTACACCAGCGAGTCCAGCACCACTCGCTGCACCATGGCGGAGACATCGAGCTGGCTCACCTGCGGGTCCATGTGACCGGCCGAGAGGTTCGCACCCTCGATGGCCCAGACCACCTCGCCGCCACCTTCGGATTCGGCACCCGCGCCGGCGCACGCACTGAGCGTCACAGCGGCGGCGAGGGTGAGTGCGGCAGCGGTCAGGAGCCGGCGTGTGGTGCGGAAGGGCATGACGAACCTCGGATCGAGAAGCGGGATCGCGTCCACCGTAGCGGATTCTTGGACGCAGTCGATCAAACCGCGCCAGCGACCGGGGCATTCCCGTCCTCCGCCGACGGTGGGGCCGATCGCGCGCAGGATAGAATAGGGGCAGTTCCCACACTCAGGCACGCACACACGGTGCCGCATATATCGAGGAGACCCATGGCCGACGCGCGAATTCCCGACAAGCCCGCCCTGGAAGGTCTCGAGCACAAGTGGGACGCGGCGTGGAGCGCGCAGGGCACGTATCTGTTCGACCGCGAACGCGCTGTGCGGGCGGGTCGCGGCGGCGTTTTCTCGGTCGACACTCCCCCGCCCACCGCCTCGGGCAGCCTCCACATCGGCCACGTGTTCAGCTACACCCACACCGACGTCAAGGTGCGCTTCGAGCGCATGCGGGGGAAGACGGTCTTCTACCCGATGGGGTGGGACGACAACGGCCTGCCCACGGAGCGTCGCGTGCAGAACTACTACGGCGTGCGGTGCGACCCCTCGCTGCCCTACGACGCCGACTTCGCCCCGCCGTTCGAGGGCGGCGAGGGCAAGTCCAGCAAGGCCGCCGACCAGGTGCCCATCAGCCGGCGCAACTTCATCGAACTGTGTGAGCGGCTCACCGTCGAAGACGAGAAGGCCTTCGAGACCGTCTGGCGCGCGCTCGGGCTGAGCGTCGACTGGACGCAGACCTACCGCACCATCTCCGACGACACGATCCGCATCAGCCAGCTGGCGTTCCTGCGCAACCTGCAGCGAGGCGAGGCGTACCAGGCGCTGGCCCCGACGCTGTGGGACATCGACTTCCGCTCCGCGATCGCCCAAGCCGAACTCGAGGACCGCGACCAGCCGGCGGCGTACCACCGACTGGCGTTCCACGGCGCCGGCGGCGACGTCTTCATCGAGACCACTCGTCCGGAGTTGCTCCCGGCGTGCGTGGCGCTCGTCGCCCACCCCGATGACGAGCGCTACCAGCCGCTCTTCGGCTCGACGGTGCGCACGCCGCTGTTCGACGTCGAGGTGCCGGTCCTCGCTCATCCGCTCGCCCAGCCGGACAAGGGCTCCGGTATCGCGATGATCTGCACCTTCGGCGATGTCACCGACATCATCTGGTGGCGCGAGCTGGATCTGCCCAACCGCACGATCCTCGGCCACGATGGCCGCGTGCTCGCCGACGCACCCGACGTCCTCACCGGCGAGGCCTCGCGGGCCGCTTACGCGGAGCTGGCAGGCAAGACCGTCTTCAGCGCCAAGAAGCGCATCGTCGAGCTGCTGCAAGAATCCGGCGAGATGATCGGCGACCCGAGGCCCTTCACGCATGCCGTGAAGTTCTTCGAGAAAGGCGACCGGCCGCTCGAGATCGTCTCGACCCGCCAGTGGTACCTGCGCAACGGCGCCCGGGAGGCCGAACTGCGCGACAGGCTCATCGCCCTCGGACAACAGATCTCCTGGCACCCGGACTTCATGCGCGTGCGCTATGAGAACTGGACGAACGGCCTCACCGGCGACTGGCTCGTCTCGCGACAGCGCTTCTTCGGCGTCCCGATCCCGCTCTGGTACGCGCTGGACGAGAACGGCGAACGCGATTACGACCGAGTCCTGACCCCCGACGCCGCGTCGCTGCCCGTCGATCCCACCATCGACGTGCCCGCCGGCTACTCGGCCGACCAGCGCGGCGTCCCGGGCGGATTCGACGCCGAACGCGACGTCTTCGACACGTGGGCGACCTCGTCGCTCACGCCGCAGCTGGCCGGCGGGTGGGAGCGGGACCCGGAGCTGTGGAGCGTCGTGGCGCCGTTCGATCTTCGGCCACAGGGCCAGGACATCATCCGCACGTGGCTCTTCTCCACACTGCTGCGCAGCACGCTCGAGGACGGGCGGGCCCCCTGGTCGGATGCGGCGATCTCCGGGTTCATCGTCGACCCCGACCGCAAGAAGATGTCGAAGTCCAAGGGGAATGTCGTCACGCCCGCCGACATCCTCGCCCAGCACGGTTCGGACGCCGTCCGGTATTGGGCCGCATCCAGCCGCCTGGGAACCGATGCCGCGTTCGACCCGCAGAATCCGACGCAGATCAAGATCGGCCGGCGTCTTGCGATCAAACTGCTCAACGCCGCGAAGTTCGTGCTCTCCTTCCCCATTCCGGAGGGCGCCACGGTCACCCACGCGCTGGACGCGTCGATGCTGGCGGGCCTGGACGCGGTCGTCGCGGATGCCACGAAGGCCCTCGAGTCGTACGACCATGCCCGAGCGCTCGAAGTCACCGAGACGTTCTTCTGGACGTTCTGCGATGACTACCTCGAGCTCGTCAAGGAGCGCGCCTACGATCGCTCCGATGAAGGGCAGGCCTCCGCTGCGCTGGCCCTGCGCACCGCGCTGTCCACGCTCGTGCGTCTGTTCGCCCCGGTGCTCGCCTTCGCCGCCGAGGAGACATGGTCGTGGTTCAACGAAGGGTCGGTGCACGCCGCCGCGTGGCCCGAGCCTGCCGGAATCACCGGCGACGCTTCCGTGCTGGCCGCGGTGGGAGAAGCCCTCATCGTCGTCCGGCGCGCCAAGACAGAGGCGAAGGTCTCGCAGAAGACCCCCGTCGCCTCGCTGACCCTCGCGTCACCGCACGCCGCTGCGCTCCGCTTGGCGGAGGCAGACCTGCGGGCGGTGGGCCGCATCGCCGCTCTCACTCTCGTCGAGGGCGACGCGACGGCGGTCTCCTCGATCGAATTCGCCCCCCAGGAGGACTGATGCAGCTCGGAACACGCTGGAGCTCGGGAGACGAGCCCCCCGCCGCCGTCCCGGCGGCCCTGCGCGCGCAGATCGCGGCCGTCGACCGCCTTCTCCCCGCCGACCAGCTCGCTCACCAGCCGACACCTCGGTGGACGCTGACGTGGCTGGAGGGGCGACCGATCGCCGAGCTGGACACCGGCGTGATCGTGTCGCTGGATGCCGACGGCGAGGCGGTGGTCCGCAAGGACGATGACACGGGGATCAGCTGACGGCGGACTCCGCTCCCGCCAGACGCGTGCCGCGCAGAAGCAGCCGCACGCCGACGAGCGCTGCAACGAGCACAACGCACGCGCCGATGCCGAAGGGCTGGCGCAGGTCGACTCGAGAGACGAGGCCGCCCGCGACGGTGGCCAGCGGGAAGAGGCCCCACGTCAGCGTCCGGATGATCCCGAGTACCCGTCCGAACAGAGCGGCCGGCACGATCTGCTGGCGGAGGGCTCCCCACGGGACGTTCCAGGCCGAGACCGCGAACGCGAAGACGGCGTAGGCGAGGACGGCGAGTACCGCGTGAGGCGCGATCCAGGTGAGGCCCATCCCCAGCGCACACACTCCGTTGGCCGCGAGCATCACGGGGCCGCGCCCGAACCGCGTCACCACCCGCGCCGAGACGAGCGAACCGGCCAGCGCGCCGGCCCCGATCCCCGCGGTGACGAAACCGAATGCCGCAACCGGGACGTGCTGGACGTCGAGGAAGTAGAGCACCATGGTGGCCTGCGCGAAGCTGAGCGCCGACCCCACCACCGAGGTGAAGACGACCATCGCTCGCAGGTACCGGTGTCGCCACAGATACGCCAGCGCTTCTCGAGCCGGGACTCGACCGACGGGGGCGGAGCCGGACTCGCCGGGCATGACCTCGGGTCGGGTCGGACGGGCCGCGGCGAGGGGGAGCAGCAGCACGAGGACGACGGGGATGACGTAGGCGGCGCCCCCGCTCCACAGCGGAACGGCTACGCCGAGGGCGAAGAGCACACCGCCGATGGGCGCGGCCACGAAGTTGTCGATCGCGACCTGGGCACCCTGGATCCACCCGTTGGCACGATCGAGGGCCGCGCGGGCGACGAGGGCGGGTACGACGGCGTTGGTCGCGTTGTCGAAGACGGTCTCGCCGACGCCGAACAGCAGCGCGCCGACGAGCAGGGCGGGGAGCCCGAGCGCGTCCACGGACGCGAGGACCGCCAGCCCTACCGCCACGGCCGCTCGCATGCCGTTGGCCAGCGCCATGAGGAGCCGTCGATCGAAGCGGTCCACCAGCATGCCCGCCGGCAGCCCGAAGAGCAGCCACGGCACGAACGCCAGCGCGCCCACGACCGAGATGACGAAGGGGTCGTCCGTGAGCACGGTCGCGGCGAGGGGCACCGCGATACGGCCCACGCCGTCCGCCAGGTTGCTGAATGCGGAGGCCGTCCACAGTCGAGCGAACGCGGGGCCCAGCGGCGATGGTGGCGCGTGCCCGCCGGTCACCGGGGCAACAAGCCCATGTGCACGGCCGCCGCATCCGCTCGCCCACTGGGGGCGTGACGGCGAACGACGCGCGGCGGCAAGGCCGCGGGAGCGCGCCGCTGCATCCGACGCACGGCGAGGGCCTCGAGACGGGCCGACAGCCGGAGGAGGAGCCGGTCGAGCGAAGACGCGGACGAGCGCGGGGCGAGGGCGGTCATGTCAGTGTCCTTCCGGCGGGAGCGGGAAGACGTCGGCCCGCATCGTGACGGGGCGGACGCCTTCTCCCTGCTGATCGCGGTAGCGCAGAACCGTCTCGTCGATGATCGCCTGCAGTCTCTGCGTCATCTCGGTCATCTGCTCGGCGGTGAGTCGCGCGGTTCCGGTCGAGATGATCGAGCCCTCCCGCCAGTCGTCGGTCTCGGACAGCGACCGCGAGACGTACTCCATCAGTTGCTGATGCCGTCGATTGAGCGTCTCGGTCATGACCACCTGCATCGCGGCGCGACCGGCGGGCGTGCGGGCCGACTCGGGAGCCGACAGCTCGATGCCGCCAGCCGGACGCTCCCACCACCGCTCTCGCCCGCTTCCCCGTCCCTCGACCTCACGAATGAGGTCCTGGCGCGCGAGGGCGCGCAGGTGGTAGCTCGTCGCCCCTGTCGACTCCCCGGTCAGCGACGCGAGCGTACTGGCCGTCTGCGGCCCGTACTGGCTGAGGATGTCGAACATCTGCACCCGCAGCGGATGCGCCAGCGCTCGGAGCGCACCCGCATCGAGGACGCGGTCCTGCCGGCGGGCACTCGACGAACTCTCCGCGGGGGTCATGGTTACAAAGTTACCTTTGCAGAGGTATCTTCGCAACAGTTCCTTTGCATCCAGAACTTTGCACCGCGGGCACGCTGCGCAATTACGCTGGCCGAATGGATTCGGCCAACCCGTTGCTCGCCGCTCGCACCCTTGCCTCCGGTCTCCCCGACTACGCAGCAATCCGACCCGCGCACTACATGCCGGCATTCGAGGCGGCGATGGCGGCCCAGCGCCGCGCGGTCGACGCCCTGACCGCACAGGAGGCCGCGCCGACCTTCGACAACACGATGCGGGCCCTCGAAGACAGCGGCGAGCTGCTCGACCGCGTCGCCCGCACCTTCTACACGGTGTCATCTGCCGACGCGACGGACGAGATCCAGCAGATCGAGGAGGCTCTCGCCCCCGTGCTCTCCGCCCACTCCGACGCCGTCCAGCTCGACCCTGCGCTCTACGCCCGGGTCTCACGCCTGCATGCGGATCGAGACGCCCTCGATCTCTCGAGCGAGCAGCGCTACCTCATCGAGCGACGGTTCCGGGAGATGACGCGCGCCGGCGCCGGTCTCGACCAGACCGCCAAGGCTCGCCTCGTGGAGCTCAACCAGCGCCTCTCCACGCTGACAACGACGTTCGAGAAGAATCTCCTCGCCGATACGAACGACCTCGCCGTCGTCTTCGACGACGCCGGCGAACTCGCCGGACTGTCTCCGGGTGAACTGTCCGCCGCCGCCCGCGCCGCCGCCGACCGCGGCCTCGACGGGCGTTTCGTCGTCACGCTGACGCTGTTCACGGGGCATCCGTACCTGGCGAGTCTGGAGAGCCGCGAGAGCCGGCGCCGGCTGCTCGAAGCGTCGCGGTCGCGCGGCGCGCGGGGCAACGCCCACGACAACACCGTCGTTCTCCGCGAGATCGTGCGGCTGCGCGCGGAGCGCGCGGAGCTGCTCGGGCACGCCAGCCACGCGGACTACGTCCTGTCGGACCAGACCGCCGGGTCGGACGAGGCGGCGCGCACGCTCCTCCGCCGGCTCGCCGTCCCCGCAGCGCGGAACGCACAGCGCGAACAGGCCGCGCTGCAGGCTCTCATCGACGGCGAATCGCGGCCGTTCCGCCTCGCGGCGCACGACTGGGCGTACTACACCGAGAAGGTCCGCGCTGCGCAGTACGACCTGGATCGCGCCGCCCTGCGGCCCTGGTTCGAGGCCGAACGGGTGCTCCGCGACGGCGTCTTCTACGCGGCCGAGCGACTGTACGGAATCCGTATCGACGAGCGCACAGACCTTTCCGCCTATCACCCGGATGCCCGCGTCTTCGAGGTCTTCGAGCCCGATGGCTCGTCGCTCGGGCTCTTCATCCTCGACCTCTACACGCGCGACACGAAGCGCGGCGGCGCCTGGATGAACTCGATCGTGACGCAGTCGACGCTGCGCGGAACGAGTCCGATCGTCGTCAACAACCTTAACGTCGTCCGCCCGGCCCCGGGAACGCCCACCCTGCTGACGCTCGACGAGGTCACGACGCTGTTCCACGAGTTCGGGCACGCTCTCCACGGCCTTTTCGCACGCGTGACGTACCCGCATTTCAGTGGCACCGCGGTGTTCCGCGATTTCGTGGAGTTCCCCAGCCAGGTGAACGAGATGTGGATTTTCGAACCCGAGATCCTCGACTCCTACGCCCGGCACGTCGACACCGGGGAGCCTCTCCCCCGCGACGTCATCGACCGGCTCCGCGCATCGGAGACCTTCAACCAGGGGTTCGCGACAAGCGAGTATCTCGCGGCGTCCTGGATCGACCAGGCGTGGCACGGTCTCTCGGCCACTGAGGCCCGCGAGGAGATCGACGTGGCCGGGTTCGAGGCTGCAGCGCTGGCCGACATCGGTCTCGACAACCCGGTTGTACCGCCGCGGTACGCGTCGACGTACTTCGCCCATGTCTTCTCCGGCGGATACAGCGCGGGGTACTACTCGTACATCTGGAGCGAAGTGCTCGACGCCGACACGGTGGAGTGGTTCCGTGAGAACGGCGGACTCGACCGCGCCAACGGACTGCAGTTCCGCGAACGTCTCCTCGGCGTCGGCGGGGCGAAGGACCCGCTCGAGGCCTACCGGGACTTCCGGGGGCGGGACGCCGACATCCGACCACTCCTGGATCGGCGCGGCCTCGCCGAGTGACGGCGCGGGGAGGGACTAGACGCTGGCCAGGAAGGCGCGGACCCGGGCGGCCATCGCATCCGGGATCTCGGCGACGGTGAAGTGCCCGCCCTCGTCGAGTCGTTCGAAAACGCGTAGATCGCGGTAGAAGCGGCGAGCGAGCACTTCGGGATAGTCATGCTCGTGGCGCTGGATGAACACCGCAGCGGGCACGTCGGCGGGCGGCATCGGCGCCGGCTGATCGGCGCCCTCGTAATACGGGCGGAAGGATGTGCCGATCGACTGGGTGACCCAGTAGAGGGTCGCCTCGGTGAGGAGGCGATCACGGCCGATCCTCGTCTCGACGGCCCGCGGATCCGCATCCGGACCGGTATCGCTCCATTCCGCGAACTTCTCCACCAGCCACGCCAGAAGCCCCGCCGGCGAGTCGTTGAGAGGGGCAGCGAGGGTGTCGGGACGCGTCGCCTGCACGTGACCGTATGCCCCGTTCGCGGTGTGATCCGCGGCCAGACGTGCGAAGAACGCTGTCACCTCGGGGTCGGCGCGCTCCCTCGCGGTGCCGAAATGCGCGTGGGTCGCGATCACACCGCGCACCGACCGCGGATAGGTGGCGGCGAGCAGATCGTTGATGTTCGCGGACACGTCTTCGCCGTAGGTGAAGTACCGCTCGTAGCCGAGCACATCGGTCATGAGCGCCTGCATGCTGCGCGCCAGCTGGTCCTCGGTCATGGGTGCGTCGGCGTACGGCGTGGAGAAGCCGAAGCCCGGGAAGCTCGGGACGACGACGTGCACGTCATCGAGCAGGTCGGCGAAATCCAGCTGCATCGCGAACGTGTGCGGCCATCCGTGCATGATGAGAAGGGCCGGTGCCCCGGGGTTCTCCGACCGCCGGTGGACGACATGCATCCGAGAGCCGTGCAGATCGACGAGGAACTGCGGATGCCGATTGAGCCACCGCTCGCGCTTTCGCCAGTCGAAGGCGATCCACGACTCGACGAGATCGGCGAGGTACGACGACGTCATGCCGGACGGCGGGCGCCGCGGTGAGTCGGGCAGCAAGCGCGTGGCAGCCAGACGTGCGCGGAGGTCGGTCAGGACGGCGTCGTCGACGTCGATGCGATACGGCTGGATGACGGACATACCGCGACGGTACGCGCGGGGTGCGACGTCAGGCGCTCTTCCGCTTCTGGTTCAGCACGAGAGTGGGTGCTGCGCCGTCCTCGACGGCGGCACGCGTCACGACGACCTTCGCCACGTCTTCCGCCGACGGGATGTCGAACATGATCGGCCCGAGCACGTCTTCGAGGATCGCGCGCAGTCCGCGCGCCCCGGTCTTTCGCGCGACGGCGAGGTCGGCGACGGCACGCAGGGCATCGTTTTCGAACTCGAGCTGCACGCCGTCGATCTCGAACATGCGCTGGTACTGCTTGACCAGGGCGTTCTTCGGCTCCGTCAGGATCTCCATGAGCGCGTCCTGATCCAGCGGCGACACCGAGGCCACGACCGGCAGGCGCCCGATGAACTCCGGGATCAGACCGAACTTGTGCAGGTCTTCGGGGAGCACCTCGCTGAAGAGGTTGAGGTCTTCGCCCTTGTCGTGCAGCGGGGCGCCGAATCCGACGCCGTGCTTTCCGACGCGCGAGGAGATGATCTCCTCGAGCCCGGCGAACGCCCCCGCCACGATGAACAGCACGTTCGTCGTGTCGATCTGGATGAACTCCTGATGCGGGTGCTTGCGGCCGCCCTGCGGCGGTACCGAGGCGACGGTGCCCTCGAGGATCTTCAGGAGCGCCTGCTGCACGCCCTCCCCCGACACGTCGCGCGTGATCGAGGGGTTCTCCGCCTTGCGGGCGATCTTGTCGACCTCGTCGATGTAGATGATGCCGGTCTCGGCGCGTTTGGTGTCGAAGTCGGCGGCCTGCAGGAGCTTCAGCAGGATGTTCTCGACGTCTTCGCCGACGTACCCCGCCTCGGTCAGCGCCGTCGCGTCCGCGACGGCGAACGGCACGTTCAGCCGCTTGGCAAGGGTCTGCGCAAGGTAGGTCTTGCCGCAGCCGGTCGGGCCGAGCAGCAGGATGTTGCTCTTGGCGATGTCGATCTCGTCGGCGCGTTGCTCGGCCGGCTGCAGCGTGCCGTGGGCGCGGATGCGCTTGTAGTGGTTGTAGACCGCGACGGCCAGCGCGCGCTTGGCCGGTTCCTGACCGACGACGTACTCCTCGAGGAACGAGAAGATCTCGCGGGGCTTGGGCAGATCGAAATCGGAGACGACTCCGGCGGAGGATTCCGCCATCCGTTCTTCGATGATCTCGTTGCACAGCTCGACGCACTCGTCGCAGATGTAGACGCCGGGGCCGGCGATCAGTTGCTGAACCTGCTTCTGGCTCTTTCCGCAGAAGGAGCACTTGAAGAGGTCGGCACTCTCACCGATGCGTGCCATCCGGCTCCTCCTCGTTGCGGTGGGGGCTGGTGCCCCCGGGGTGTATCGAGCCTAACCGCTGGGAGCGACATCCGAGTGGATTGCGCCGCCGCGCGCGGCCGGGAGATGACGGAGCCCCCGCCGGCGAGGGCGGGGGCTCCGGAGGCGATTACTTCGTCAGCGCGGCGGGTGTGCGCTTGCGGGTGGTCAGGACCTGGTCGACCAGCCCGTACGCGACGCTCTCCTCGGCGGAGAGGATCTTGTCCCGGTCGATGTCCCTGTTCACTTCTTCCACCGTCTTGTTGGAGTGCTTGGCCAGCGTCTCCTCGAGCCAGGTGCGCATACGCAGGATCTCCTGCGCCTGGATCTCGATGTCGGAGGCCTGACCGTGGCCGGCCTGACCCATCGCGGGCTGGTGGATGAGGATGCGGGCGTTCGGCAGCGCGAGGCGCTTGCCCGGCGCGCCGGCGGCGAGGAGCACGGCCGCCGCGGAAGCCGCCTGGCCGAGCACGACCGTCTGGATCTGCGGCGAGACGTACTGCATCGTGTCGTAGATCGCCGTCATGGCCGTGAACGAGCCGCCGGGCGAGTTGATGTACATGATGATGTCGCGGTCGGGGTCCTGACTCTCCAGGACCAGCAGCTGCGCCATGACGTCATCGGCCGACGCGTCGTCGACCTGCACGCCCAGGAAGATCACGCGGTCTTCGAACAGCTTGTTGTACGGGTCCTGGCGCTTGTAGCCGTAGGCGGTGCGCTCCTCGAACTGCGGGAGCACGTACCGGCTGCCGGGTGCCTGGAGCGCCTGCGGGGCCACGCCGCCGAAAGTGGGGGTCTGCATATCGATGTCCTTCTCTCTCGACGCGTGTCTCAGGCCGCGGTTCCGCCGCCGCCGATGACGTCGGTGGCCGATTCGCGGATGTGGTCGACGAAGCCGTACTCGAGGGCTTCCTCTGCCCCGAACCAGCGGTCGCGGTCACCGTCGGCGTTGATCTGCTCGACCGACTTGCCGGTCTGCGCGGCGGTGATCTCCGCGAGGCGGCGCTTCATGTCGAGGATGAGCTGCGCCTGGGTCTGGATGTCGCTCGCCGTGCCGCCGAAGCCGCCGTGGGGCTGGTGCAGCAGCACGCGGGCGTTGGGCGTGATGTAGCGCTTGCCCTTGGTGCCGGCGGTCAGCAGCAGCTGACCCATGGAAGCGGCCATGCCGATGCCGACGGTGACGATGTCGTTCGGCACGAACTGCATCGTGTCGTAGATCGCCATGCCGGCCGTGATGGATCCGCCGGGCGAGTTGATGTAGAGGTAGATGTCCTTCTGCGAGTCCTCCGCGGCGAGGAGGAGGATCTTTGCGCAGATCTCGTTGGCGTTGTCGTCACGCACCTCTGAGCCGAGCCAGATGATGCGGTCCTTCAGCAGGCGGTCGAAAACGCTCGTAGCGACCAGGGGTTCGGGCATGTGTGCTCCTGTTTTCCGTTCGATCTGCAATGAATCTACCGGCGCCCTCGGAGGGGGTTGCCCGTGTTCGCCGTCGGCAGATCAGGCGTGGCGGTCCGCGATCTCCTGCGCGTAGGCCGCGACCGATCGGGTGTATCGCGGGAGGTGCGGCGCGAGGGCCTGCAGGGCGATGGCCACGGCGGTTTCGGGGCGCCCCGCCGAGACCAGCGCGAGTGCCAGGAAGGCCGCCACCGCGTCGGACCACTCCGTCCCGCGCACCCGATCGGCCTCGGCGGTCAGCATCGCGAGCGCCTCGGCGGTGCGCCCCAGATTGCGCAGCGTGCTCGCCAGCTGGATCGTCGCGGGCGTGCGGAGCTCGTCCGGCAGCCCGGCTCGGATCGCCGCCCGATACAGCGGCTCGGCCTCGGCCTCCTCGCCGGCGGAGTCCCGCGCGCCGGCGCGCTCATAGAGCGCCACCGCATCTTCGGGGCCGCGCTCGGCTGCCAGCGCGTCGATCGCCGCGATGCGGCCGGAATCCGAGAGCGCCGGGTCGTCCCACACCGCCGCGATCCTCGCGCTCCACGTATCTGTCATCTCGTCCTCTTCACGACCGGAGGGCGGATGCCGCAGCATCCGCCCTCCGTCACGTCATCCGCCCTTACTCGGCGGCGTCGGCCTTCTTCTTGGCCGGAGCACGCTTCTTGGCAGAAGCCTTCTTGGGCTTCTCGTCGGCGGCCGGGGCCTCCTCGGCCTCGATCACCGCGTCGGCATCGGCGGCTGCATCCGCGATCTCCTGCGCCTCCTCGACGACCTCTTCTTCCTCGGTCTCTTCGGCGACGAAGCCGCTGAGGTCGACGGGGTTGCCGTTGGTGTCGACGACCGTGACCTTGCCCAGCGCCACCGCGAGGGCCTTGTTGCGGGCGACCTCACCGACCAGCGAAGGCAGCTGGTTGCCCTGCTGCAGCGCGTCGACGAACTCCTGCGGCGCCATGCCGTACTGGGCAGCCGACTGGATGAGGTACTGGGTGAGCTCGTCCTGCGAGACCTGCACGTCGGTCTCCTCGGCGATCTTGTCCAGGAGCATCTGCGTGCGGAACTGCTTCTCGCTGGCCTCGGCCACCTCTGCGCGGTGCACGTCGTCCTCGAGCCGGTTCTCGTTTTCGAGGTGGGTGTGCACCTCGTCCTCGATGAGCTGCGGCGGAACGGGGATCTCGACCTGAGCGAGGAGCTCCTCGACGAGCTTGTCGCGCGCGGCGGAGCCCTGCGTGAACGTCGACTGCTGTCCGACGCGGTCCTTCAGGCTCTCGCGGAGCTCGGCGATCGTGTCGAACTCGCTGGCGATCTGAGCGAAGTCGTCGTCGGCCTCGGGGAGCTCTCGCTCCTTGACGGCCTTGATCGAGACCGAGACCTCGGCCTCCTCGCCGGCGTGGTCGCCGCCGATCAGCTTCGAGCGGAACGTGGTGTCCTCGCCCGCGGTGAGCGACTCGATGGCCTCGTCGATGCCCTCGAGCAGCTCGCCCGAGCCGATCTCGTAGGAGACGCCCTCGGCGCGGTCGATCTCGGTGCCGTCGATCGTGGCGACGAGATCGAGCTCGACGAAGTCGCCGGTCGCGGCCGGGCGGTCGACGGTGACGAGCGTGCCGAAGCGGCCGCGCAGGCGGTCGAGCTCCTCGTCGATCGCCGCCTCGTCGACCTCCGCGGCATCCACCGTGATCGTGATGCCCTCGTACTTCGGCAGGTCGAACTCGGGGCGCACGTCGACCTCGACGTCGACGACCAGGTCGCCGGAGAAGTCCTTCAGCTCGGGCAGCTCGACGACCTCCGCGTTCGGACGGCCGAGAACGCGGAGGTTCTGCGCCTCCACGGCCTCGCGGTAGAACTTGTCCAGTCCCTCGTTGACGGCGTGCTCCATGACCGCCCCGCGGCCGATGCGCTGGTCGATGATGGGCGCCGGGACCTTGCCCTTGCGGAAGCCGGGGATCTGCACGTCCTGCGCGATGTGCTCGTACGCGTGGGTGATGCTCGGCTTGAGCTCGTCCGGCGAGACCGTGATGTGCAGCTTGACCCGCGTGGGGCTGAGCTTCTCGACGGTGCTGTTGACCATGCCTTTTCGTTCTCCTCGTTCGGTCCGCGCGCGAGCGCGGTTTAAGGGTCTGTGGGGATTGCGACGTCGGGGCGACAGGATTTGAACCTGCGGCCTCCCGCTCCCAAAGCGGGCGCTCTACCAAGCTGAGCTACGCCCCGGGCGGTGCGCTCGTGCGCGCACGACGAACGGCCCCGCAAAGTCTAGTCGATCTGCCGGGGCCTTCACCGTGACCGCCGATCATGTCGGGTCGGGAGGCGCTCCGAGCTTCCGTTAGACTCGGGATGCTGCGGTGCGAGCCGCTGCGGGGATGTAGCTCAATGGTAGAGCCTCAGTCTTCCAAACTGATGGTGCGGGTTCGATTCCCGTCATCCCCTCCACAAGACCTTCGTGAGACTTCCATCATCATCCGCCGGGGGGATGTGCGCCCGCATGGGCTCCCCGTAGCGTCGGAGTCATGGACATCTTCGCCCTCTTCCATCCCTCCGCGCACGACGCGCGGTTGGAATGGCAGGCGAGGCAGGAGTTGCCCGCCCCGATCCCGACTCCCGGCGAGGGGCCGCTCCTCGGCCTGATCACCGGTGGCCGTATCGTCATCGAGGTCGGAGCCGAACGCTGAGTCAGGCGCCCGTGGTCAGCCGTCGCATGAGATCGTCGGTCAGCCACGGGGGGCGCTCCCGCAGCGCGGGCGGTTCGACACGCACGCGCTCGGGGGTCCAGGCGGGCGCGACGACGGAACCGATCAGCGCGAAAGAGTCCGGCGCCGTGAGCCGCAGCGCCTTGTGAGAGCCCGCGGGGATGGAGATCATCGGATTCGCGCCGCCGTTCACGACGGACCGTGAGACCACGCCGTCCGCAGCCGCCACGATGTACTCGACCGGTCCGCCCTCGATGAGGACGTGCGTGTCGTCGCTGGCGAGCCAGTGCCAGGCGTTGATGGGGCGGCTCGGCTCGAGCAGGTAGTAGATGGCGTTGCACGCGACGCTCGGCCCGCCCGCCCCGTTGACGTCGACGGCGGAGCGGAAGCGACCCGTCCACCAGCCGGACTCCCCTTCGAGGACCTCCAGCCCGAGGTGCTCGATCCAGTACGCGGCGCGCGGATGGCCGACCGACGACGTCATGCGCGACTCGCTGCCAGGGCGAGAAGGCCCCGCTCGGCGCCGAACCGCGCCGCTGCGCGCGAAGCCGTCCGATCACGCCGCATCGGATTCGGAGAATGACGCCGGATTCGGATCGGGCGACCCCCAGGCTCCGAATCCGCGGCGATTCTCCGAAACTGCGTCATCCGTCAGCCGCCGCTGACGGCGGCCGCATGCGTGCGCAGGTGGTCGCGGTAGATGTCGGCATTGGCCTGCAGGCCCCGGCGCTCCTCGTCGGTGAGTTCCCGGCGGACCTTCGCGGGAACGCCTGCCACGAGCGAGCCGTCCGGCACCTGCATCCCCTCCAGCACCACCGCTCCCCCGGCGATCAGGCACCCCTTGCCGATGACCGCCCCCGAGAGGATGACGCTCCCCATCCCGATGAGCGAACCGTCGCCGACGGTGCAGCCGTGCACGACGGCGTTGTGTCCGACCGAGACGTTCTCGCCGAGCACGACCGGATGACCGGCGTCGACGTGGACCGAGACGTTGTCCTGCAGGTTGGTCCCCGCGCCTATGGAGATCGGAGCGCCGTCGGCGCGGAGGACGGCGTTGTACCAGACGCTCGACTCGGCGGCCAGGCTCACGGCTCCCACGATGCGGGCTCCCGGAGCGACGAACGCTGTCTCGTCGATCGTCGGGGCGGCGTTCGGAAGGGCGAGGACGGTGGCATCGTCGGCAATGGTCATGGGCCGAGCCTATCGACGGGTCGCGAGGGCGTCGGAAAGCGCCGCGGTCAGCTGCGGCGCGAGCGAATCCGCGAACGTGACGGTGAGATGGTCCTGGTCGCGGTAGATGTTCGCCCCACCCACCACCGGGGCGCATGTCTCCCCCTCGCAGTACACGTCGGTGAAATCGAGCAGCGTGACCCCGTCCTGACCGTCCGCGGCCGCCCGTACCGGGTCCTCGGCGACGAGCACATCGGCGCGCGGTCCGTCACAGGATGCCGTGTCCCGCGTGCGCAGGCACTTGTTGGGATCCGTCTCCCACACCGGATTGTCGACGACTGTCACAACCGGTATCCCCCGATCGGTCATGGATGACCAGGCGTCCCGGTATCCGGCGACGGCGGCGTCATAGGCGGTGTCGAACCCTGCGGAGGCGTACGGGGTCGTCGCGATGGCGGCGGTGAAGACGGCATCGACGTCGCGTTCGGCGAGCTGATCGGCGACACCTTCGCGCCACGCGGTGCACGCCTGGCCGAAGGCCCCCGGCGTCGACAGCGGCGTCGTGCTCCACGGGCACGCGCCCTTGAAGAACGTGGTCAGATGCCATCCCTCGGCATCCGCCATCCGCTGGAAGGTCGAGAGCAGCTGGTAGGCGTGGCTGTCGCCGATGAGGACCACACGGGGCGCCTCGGGGTCGTCGGAGCCGAACTCGCACGACACCGGCCGCGCGTCGTTGAGCTGCACGAAGCACTGCTCGTCGGCAGGCCGATCGACCCCCGCGAAACCCGGTGCGGGCAGGATGGTGTCGGCCTTCGCCGTGCCCGCGCAGGACTCGTCCAGCACGGTCGCAGCGCCGAAGCACGGCGGCGGGTTCTCCCGCAGCTGCGCGATCGCCTGCACGCCGGCCTGGTAGGCGGGGGCATTGATCGCCCAGGCAGCGCCGGCGGTACCCGCGACGACCAGCATGGCCACCAGCGACGACCACAGCGTCACGCGTGCGGGGCGAGACGTGAGCGCGCGCCACGACCGCACCGGGTCTTCGACGAACCGCTTCGTGAGCCAGGCCAGCACGAAGCAGAGCACGAGCAGCGCCACGCGGTGGTAGATGGTGAGCCCCCAGAACGGCACCGACGGGGCGATGACGATGAGCGGCCAATGCCAGAGGTACAGCGAATAGGAGATGTTCCCCACGAACTGCATGGGCCGGATGGCGAGGATCCGGGTGGGATACCACCATCGGCGCGTGTTCGAGGCAGCGATGATCGCCGCAGCGCCCAGCGTGGGCAGCGCGGCGGCGTAGCCGGGAAACGGCGTCTGACCGTCGAAGCGGAAGGCGACGAAGAGGAGGACAAGGACGCCGCCCCATCCGAGGACGAAGCTCACGATCGGATGCTGCACACGCAGCGCCGGGACGAGCGCGATCGCCGCGCCCACACCGAACTGCCACATCCGGCCGAAGGTGACGAAGTAGGCCGGTGCGGGGTTGGTCAGGGTGAAGATCACGCAGAACACGAAGGACGCGACCGAGACGACCCCGAGAGTCACGAGAACTGTTCGGCGAGTGCTCCCGCGGAACCACTTCATCGCCATCCACGCCGCCAACAGCATCAGCAGGGGCCAGACCACATAGAACTGCTCTTCGAGCGACAGCGACCAATAGTGCTGCACGGTGGTCGGTTCGCCGCCGTGACCGAGGTAGTCCGCCGAGTTCAGTGCGAGGAACCAGTTCTCGACGTAGAAGGTCGACGCGATGATCTCCCGCACCTCGTTGGGCAGGGCCGAAGTGGGCGTGAGATAGGGCGACATCGCCACGAGCGCGCAGAACAGCAGGACCAGAAGCGACGCGGGGAGCAGCCTCCGCGCGCGACGTGCCCAGAACTGGCCCAGCCGCACGGTTCCCGTGGCGGTGAGCTCCCGCATGAGGTGGGCGGTGATGAGGAAGCCGGAGATGACGAAGAAGATGTCGACGCCGACGTAGCCGCCGGGCAGCCGCGCCGGCCAGAAGTGATAGAGCACGACGAACAGGACGGCGATGGCTCGCAATCCCTGAACGTGCGGCAGGAAACGGGATGGCTCGGCGTGCTCGGGTGAACGATCGCGCCGCAGGCGACGCTGGGTGCGCGACGGTTCGCCGAGGTTCTGAGGACCGGAGAGCTGATCGGCGGAGGGCACCCCTCGACGGTAGTCGACGTCGGCGCCGAGCCCGGGATTTGCCCGTCTTTCCGGCGGTGTAAGCCCAGCCTTCGCTTGCTTGCGGAATGCCGGCGGCTGAGTACCGTTGCACTACATGAGCGCGTTCGGCGTTCACGAGGAGGAGACATGAGCAACGTAGAGACCCCGACCGCCACCACCGCCGACTCCACGACGGCGGCAGCGACCGCGCAGTTCCTCTCCCCCGTGGTCCTCGGTCTCGAGGCCCTCGTCGTCAACGGGAAGCAGGCGCACTGGCATGTGCGCGGATCCAACTTCGTCGGCGTGCACGAGCTACTCGACACGATCGTCGCGCACGCGCAGGACTGGGCCGATCTCGCCGCTGAGCGGATCGTGGCGCTCGGTCTTCCCATCGACTCGCGGTTGTCCACTGTCGCCGGCAAGGCGAAGGAAACCGCCGTCCCGGCCGGCTTCGCACCGTCGGACGTCATCATCCGCGCGGTGATCGCCGATATCGACGCCGTCCTGGTGGAGCTTCAGGCCGCCATCGACGGGTTGGACGAGTTCGATCTGTCGAGCCAGGACGTCGCCATCGAGATCAAGCGGGGCCTGGACAAGGACCGCTGGTTCCTGTTCGCACACCTCGCCGCGTAATCACGGCTTCCGCACGACGCCCCCGCTCACCGTGGGGGCGTCGTTGTCTGTGCGGATCAGGCGGCGAACGTCGCGCGACCGCCGAGCAGCGTGGCCGCCACGCGCATGCCGCGGAGTCCGCCCTCGTCGGCTGCCCGCGGGTCGGACTCGCAGAGCACGAGGTCTGCCGTCGCGCCGGGCTCGATGCGCGCGCCGGCGGTGGACCCGCCCGCGGTGGACGCGGCCAGCGCCGTGTCGAGATCGACGCGCTCCTGGGGCTGCCAGGGCTCGCGGCCGTCACGCGTGCGGAACACGGCCCCTGCCATCGCCGCCCACGGGTCCAGCGCCGACACGGGGGCGTCCGAGCCGAACAGCAGGTTGGCACCGGCGTCGGCGAGAGAGCGCAACGGATAGGGCTGCGCGATCTGTGCGCGCCACACGGAGTCGGTGAGGTCACGGTCATCGAGAGCGTGCTCGGGCTGTACGCTCGCGGCGACACCGAGGCGTGCGAAGCGGGGCAGGTCGGTGCGGGAGACCAGTTGCGCGTGTTCGATGGTGCCGGTCGCTCCGGTCGCCGCGAACGCGTCGAGTGCCGCCGTGTTCGCGACGTCGCCGATGGCGTGGATCGCGCACGACAGGCCCGCGCCGGTGGCACGCGTCATCAGGTCCAGCAGCGTCGCCCCGCCCACCGTGAGAAGGCCGTGGCCCCCCTCGGGGTAGGCGTGGGAGCAGGCGGCGGTGCGGGTCCCGAGCGACCCGTCGGTGATCACCTTCAGCCCGCCCACGCGGACGAGTCCGTGCGTGTCCCCGGGCACCGGCTCGCCGGTGCGGAGCCCCTCGGCGATCGCTCGATCGAGGTGTTCGGGGTAAACCCCAAAGGCGATCCGCAGCGTGTCGAACCCCTCGGCAGCGCGACGACTCCACCCCTCGGCGTTCCATCCCATGTCGAGATCGACCAGGCCGACCACGCCACGGGCCGCCGCTGAGCGTGCGAGCGCCTGCACGCGTCGGTCGGCGGCCGTCGGGTCGACGGCGTTGAGGCGCCGAGAGATCTCGAACGCGTCTTCCTCGCGGAGGATGCCGTCGTCGTGCTCGAGAATGCGCTCGCGGGCCAGGGCGGCGGAGTTCACCCACACGCTGTGCACATCGGCGTTGATCAGGTATGTCGGGATGTCGCCGGTGACCGCATCCAGGAGCGCGAGGGTCGGAGTATCCGACCAGAAGGCGTCGCGGAAGCCGCTGCCCACCCGCCGGCCGTCGAGGGGGGCGGATGCGGCGATCATGGCCGCGGCCTCCGCAGCAGAGCGCGCGTCTCCGAGCGCGATGCGATCGGCGACGAGAGCCGCTTGCATCACGTGCACGTGATGGTCCCAGAGCCCCGGGACGAGCCATCCGCCCTGACCCTCGAGGACCTCGCCCGATGGCGGCAAGGCGCCGGCGGGGGCGATGTCGGCGATACGTCCGTCGGCGAGGAAGACGTCGACCGGCTCGTCGGTCGGCAGCATCTCGCGCCCGGCGCCGGCGATGCGGACGGCGCGGATCGTTCCGATCACCGTGTCGCCCGTGCGCGCGCGTCCGCCGCGCGCCGCATCTCGGCGGCGAGACGAGGATTCGCGTAGACCCCGTCGCCGGAGAGCTCGCCGATGATCGTCTCGACGACGTCGGCCGTCTTGTTCTGACTCAGCTTGCGCTTGGCAACCAGGCGGGAGGGGGTGAGCCTGAAACCCACCGTGCCCTTCTCCAGGCGTTCGATGAAGTCCGGATCATTCGGTCGCTCCCACATCAGGCGGGGCGCGTCTCGACGCTCCTCGAAGTGCGCGACGAGGCGGTCGAGCACACGGAGGTTCTCTTCGGGGGTGAGGAGCTCGGGGACTCCGGACAGGTGCGCCGAGACGAAGTTCCACGTCGGGACCGAGGCGACGTCGCCGTACCATCCGGGCGAGATGTACCCGTGCGGCCCCTGCACCACGACGAGCAGTTCGCGCCGGCCGAGGCCGTGAACGAGGTCGTCGGGCTTTCCGACATGTCCCACGATCGTGAGGTCTTCGTGCCCCTCGTCGAGGAGCACGGCGTAGTGGGAGGCGACGAGGCCCTCGTCGCCGTCGCTGACGAGGGTGACCCAGGGGTTCTGCGCGACCAGGCGTCGCAGTTCGCCCACGTCGGTCATCGCGAAACTCGGGTTCTGCCTCATGACGTCAGCCTACGGGGGCGGGCGGCGCTCACGCCTGGCAACGAGGGCACCAGTAGAGCTTGCGGCCGGCGGCCTCCTCCACGACGATCGTGGTGCCGCAGACGCGGCACGGGAGCCCCGCACGGTGGTACACCCAGTGCCGGTCGTCACGGGATGCCATCGCCCGACGGTAGGCGTCGGCGTCGAGGTCGTCCATGGTCATCATCTGGCCGGTGTCGACGCCGATCCGCAGCAGCCTCGACCAGTCGGCCCACAGCTGCCGGAGGACCTCCTCGGGCACGTCGCGTCCGGGGACATGTGGATTCAGCCGTGCCCGGAAGAGAAGCTCGGCCCGGTAGACGTTCCCGATGCCGCTGACGACCGCCTGGTCCATCAGGAGCACGCCGATCGGCGTGGCTTTGCGACGCACGGCGGCGACGAAGCGCTCCTCGCCGAGCGTCGGGTCGTCCACGAGCGGATCGGGTCCGAGCTTGGCGATCGTGGCCACCACCTCGTCGGGCGACTGCAGCACGCATGCCGTCGGTCCGCGCAGATCTGCGCAGGTGCGCTCCGTGAGGAGCCGCAGCCGCACCTGGCCGACCACGGGCGGCGGCCACTCCGTCTCCTCCTGCAGTCCGGTGGTCTGCTCCGACATCCGCACCCGGCCCCGGGCCCGCCGCGGCGCGCCGATGGAGGAGAGCGAGTTCTCCCCCGCCGCATCCAGGATCGGTTCCTCGTCGAGCATCGTGCCGCGCTGGTTGGTCTGTCCCATCCGGCCGTTCGCCGAGGCGATGGTCGGATCGACGAGGATGTCGCCCGCGAAGTCCCACGCGCCGTAGAGCCCCAGATGCACGCGCAACCACAGATCCCCGTCGAAGGCGACGAACATCTGCTTGCCGACGGCGCGCGCCTCACGCAGCTCGCGTCCGCTCAGCAGCGCAGCGCCCTCGGCGAAGCGCCCCTGCGGGCTGGAGGCGGCGACCTCGCGGCCGACGAAGTTCCTCTCGAATTGGCGGGCGATGCGGTGGACGGAATGTCCTTCGGGCATCAGCCCGCCCCCGGAACGAGGAGAGCATCGAAAGATCTTGCGGCGGGCATCAGCCCGCCTCAGGGTCGAAGGAGTCGCTCGCGTCGAGCACATCGGGCCCGGCGGTCGTCGCGCGAGGGTCCGGCAGCAGCGCGCCACTCTCCTCGAACACCGCGATCTGCGAGATTCGGCGCGCGTGACGCTCCTCGGCCGAGAACGGGGTGGCGATGAACCGATCGATGAACGTCACCGCCTCCTCGAAGGTGTGCTGGCGCGCACCGATCGCGATCACGTTGGCGTCGTTGTGCTGTCGCGCCAGCTCGGCGGTGGGGATGTTCCACACCAGCGCCGCCCGAACGCCGCGCACCTTGTTGGCGGAGATCTGCTCCCCGTTTCCGGAGCCCCCGAACACCACCCCGAGCGTCTCGATGCCGGCGGCCTGGTCGCGCACGACCGCCTGAGCCGCGCGGATGCAGAAGGCCGGATAGTCATCGACGGGGTCGTACTCGAGCGGCCCGTGGTCGATCACCTCGTGACCCTGCTCGGCGAGGTGCTGCTGCAGCTGCGTGGAGAAATCCAGGCCCGCGTGATCGGTGGCGATGTGGATGCGCATGCGCCTCATCCTAGGGAGCAACACCCGCGGCGGCCGGCTTGAACCCCGCGCGGACGTTCTCGCAGCATCCGGGCCGGCAGACGTCGAACCACGGCCCGAGGGCCGTCTCGTGCGGCCTCTCCGCGACGGGCGTGCCGCGCAGCCGCTCTTCGATGAGATCGACCAGGCCGGACACGTAAGAGGGGTCGACGCCGGGCGTCGGTGTGCGCACGGCCGTCAGCCCCGCTTCTTCGGCGGCCTGAAGCGCCTCGGTGTCGAGGTCCCACAGCACCTCCATGTGGTCGCTGACGAACCCGAGGGGAACGATGGCGACCGCCTCGACTCCCTGCGCCGGGAGGGCGGCGATCGCATCGTTCACGTCGGGCTCGAGCCAGGGCTGGCTGGGCGGGCCGGAGCGGGACTGGTACACCAGCTCCCACGCGACGTCGTCGTCGACGGCGGCCATCACGACCTCCGCGACCGCGCGGTGCTGCGCGGCGTAGGCGCCGCCGTCTCCGAAATCGACGTCGCGGGGGCCGGACCGCTCGGCGTCGGCGAGCGGGATCGAGTGAGTGGAGAAGAGCACGCGGATCGCCCCCGACGCGATGCCCTGCCGACGGAACCCGGCGACGGCCGCACGCACGCCGTCGACGAAGGGCGCCACGAAGCCGGGGACGTCGAAGAACTGACGGATCTTGTCGATCGTGACCGTGCCCGCGAGACCGGTGCTCTCCAGCACCCGCGCGAAGTCCTCGCGGTATTGGCGGCAGCTGGAGAACGAGCTGTACGCGCTGGTGGCGAGCGCGAGGAGCGTGGTGTGCCCCGCATCCGCGGCCTCCTGCACGGCGCCCTCGAGGTAGGGCTCCCAGTTGCGGTTGCCCCAATACACCGGCAGCCCGATGCCACGGCGCGCGATCTCGGCTTCGATCGCCTGCTTCAGCGCGCGATTCTGCGCGTTGATCGGGCTGATGCCGTCGAAGTGGCGATAGTGGTGCGCCACCTCCTCCAGCCGCTCGTCGGGGATCCCCCGGCCGCGGGTGACGTTGCGCAGGAACGGGATCACATCGTCCTGTCCCTCCGGGCCGCCGAAGCCGGCCAGGAGGACGCCGTCGTAGGCCACGGCCTCTTCGACCCACGGACGCCCGGGCCGCGCGGCGGCGCTCGCGTAGGGGACGGGTTCTTCGGCGGGGAGGTTCTCACGCGGGGAATCGAACGGCACACAGTCATCCTCTCATCGCGTTCGCGGGGTCATCCCCGGGTCTAGGCTGAGACGGTTGCCGTCGGCGCCAGCAGCGCCGCGGCGTCCCCGTCCTGAAACCCTGGGAGCGAGCACGTGCCTGGAGAGAACCTCACCCGCATCGAGGCGCAGGAGCGTCGCGCCGTCATCGACACCACCCACGGGATCGAATACGAGGTCGCCCTCGACCTCACTCGCGGCGACGAGGTGTTCGGCTCGCGGACCACGGTGCGCTTCGCCGCGACCGCGGGCGCGGACACGTTCATCGACCTGATCGCGCGCGAGGTTCGCGAGATCACCCTGAACGGTCGTGCCGTGCCCACGGAGGCCTTCGCCGACTCGCGGATCACGCTGGCCGGTCTCGAGCGGGAGAACGAGTTGGTGATCGACGCCGACTGCCTCTACACCAACAC
Source organism: Microbacterium sp. RD1 (assembly GCF_052220165.1). Classification (NCBI taxonomy): domain Bacteria; kingdom Bacillati; phylum Actinomycetota; class Actinomycetes; order Micrococcales; family Microbacteriaceae; genus Microbacterium; species Microbacterium sp. RD1. Next base: position 89,556 of record NZ_JBQPOL010000004.1, on the reverse strand, counting down.
CGGTGAGGGGCTCCACCGCTTCGTCGACCCCGTCGACGGCGAGGTCTACCTGTACTCGCAGTTCGAGGTTCCCGACTCCCGGCGGATGTACGCGGTGTTCGAGCAGCCCGACCTCAAAGCGACGTTCCAGTTCACGGTGACGGCGCCGGAGCCGTGGGCTGTCGTCTCCAACTCCCCCACCCCGGAACCGAAGCGCCACGGCGACGCGACCGCGACCTGGACGTTCGAGCCGACCCCGCCGATCTCGTCGTACATCACGGCCCTCATCGCCGGCCCGTACCAGTCCACGTTCTCGGAGTTGACGAGCGCCTCCGGGCGGGTCGTTCCGCTGGGCGTCTACGCGCGTAAGAGCCTGTGGCAGTACCTGGACAGCGACTACGTCTTCGAGAAGACGCGTCAGGGCTTCGCGTACTACGAGGAGAAGTTCGACTACCCCTACCCGTTCGCCAAGTACGACCAGCTCTTCGTCCCGGAGTTCAACGCCGGGGCGATGGAGAACGCCGGCGCGGTGACGTTCACCGAGACCTACGTCTTCCGCAGCAAGGTGACCGACGCCATCAAGGAACGCCGGGTGGTCACGATCCTGCACGAGCTCGCGCACATGTGGTTCGGCGACCTCGTCACCATGAAGTGGTGGAACGACCTGTGGCTGAACGAGTCGTTCGCGGAGTGGGCCTCCACGATCGCGACGGCCGAGGCCACCGAGTGGACCGAGGCGTGGACGACTTTCAACGCGATGGAGAAGACCTGGGCGTACCGCCAGGATCAGCTGCCTTCGACGCATCCGGTCGTCGCCGAGATCAATGACCTGGAGGACGTGCAGGTCAACTTCGACGGCATCACATACGCCAAGGGCGGGTCGGTGCTCAAGCAGCTCGCGGCCTGGGTCGGCATCGAGCAGTTCTTCGCCGGCGTCGCGGCCTACTTCGCCAAGAACGAGTGGTCGAACACCGAGCTCGGCGACCTGCTCGCCGAACTGGAGGCCACGAGCGGTCGCGATCTCGGGGCGTGGTCGAAGAAGTGGCTGGAAACGGCCGGCGTGAACACGCTTTCGCCGCTTCTGGATGAGGCGTCGGACGGCACCATCTCCCGGTTCGCGGTGGTGCAGACGGCCCCGGCCGATTACCCGACCATCCGGCCCCATCGCCTGGGAATCGGGTTCTACGCTCTCTCCGGCGGCGGACTCGAGCGTGTGCACTACCTCGAACTCGACGTCGACGGAGATCGAACGGATGTCGCCGAGCTGAAGGGGCTGAAGCGACCCGACCTGGTGCTGCTGAACGACCGGGACCTCGCGTACGCCAAGATCCGACTCGACGACCGTTCGCTGAAGACCGCGATCGCGCACCTCAAGGACATCCGCGACCCGCTCGCGCGGTCGCTCGTGTGGGGCGCCGCGTGGGACCAGACCCGGGATGCCGAAGCCCCCGCGCGCGACTACATCGATCTGGTGCTTCGCAACATCGGGTCGGAGACCGAGTCGACCACGGTCCGCACGACTCTCGCCCAGCTGCAGCTGGCCGCGAACGCTTACGTGACCCCCGCCGATCGGGACGCGACGCGCCGGCGCGTGGCCGACGGCCTGTGGGAGCTCGCCGTCGCCGCCGAGGCCGGGAGCGACAGCCAGTTGCAGTTCGTCACCGCGTTCGCCAGCGCGGCCTCGACCGACGCGCAGTGGCAGCGTGTGCGCGACCTCCGCGACGGCACGACGGTTCTCGGCGGCCTCGCGATCGACACCGACCTGTCGTGGCAGCTGCTGGTGTCCCTCGCGGCAGGCGGCCGCGTGACCACGGCCGACATCGACCGCGCCCTGGCGGAGGACAACACCGCCAAGGGCGGCGAGTTCGCCGCGCAGGCCAAGGCTGCGCTTCCGGATGCCGAGGCCAAGCTCGCCGCGTGGGACTCGCTCATCACGCGCGACGACGCCCCGAACACGATCGTCCGCGCCGCCGCGGCCGGCTTCGTGCATCCGGCCACCGTCGGCGCTCTCGCCGCGTACGTCCGGCCGTATTTCGACATGCTGCTGCCGATCTGGGAGTCGCGGTCGTATCAGATCGCGCAGTACCTCATCGTCGGGCTGTATCCGGCCGCTCTGGCGAACCGTGAGCTGCGCGACGCGACGCGCACGTGGCTGGCCGAGCACCCCGACGCCGCCCCCGCGCTGCGCCGGCTCGTGAACGAGAACCTCGCGGGAGTGGAGCGCGCGTTGTCGGCGCAGGAGCGCGACGCCGAGGACTGACCCACTTGCGTGAATCGGCTGCGAAAACGCCCGTTTTCGCAGCCGATTCACGCAAGAGAGGGCGTGGCGGCGCACAGGCGGCACGGAGGCACGCATCGTTAGCATGGAAGCGATGTTCGCTGTGACCGAGACCCCGATCGAACCCCCCGCCGTGACGGATCCGGACTTCTGGGGTTGGTTCGGCGAGCTGTCGCTGGACATCGGCTTGAAGGCGCTCAACGTCGTCGTGGTCATCGCCGTCAGCGTGCTGTTGGCGTGGGCGCTGCGATTCGTCATCCGCCGCGTCGTGGGGCGCATCGTGAACGGCGCGAAGAACAAGGCGCGCGTCGACGACACGCAGGCGCTCGACCGGTCTCCGATCGCCGCCGTGCGGCTCGTGCAGCGCACGCGCACGCTCGGATCGATCCTGCAGAACATCGTCAATGTCGCCATCGTCATCGTCGCGCTCGTGCTCATCGCGGGAATCGTCGCGCCCGACATCCTGGCGTCGCTGACACTCCTCACGGCCGCCATCGGCGCCGGCCTGGGCTTCGGCGCCCAGAACATCGTCAAGGACGTCCTCAACGGCATCTTCCTCGTCGCGGAGGACCAGATCGGCATCGGCGACGTCGTGGACCTCGGCCTCGCCACCGGCGTCGTGGAGTACGTCAGCATCCGCATCACCCACGTGCGCGACGTCAACGGCACGCTCTGGTACGTCCGCAACGGGGAGATCACCCGCATCGGCAACATGTCGCAGGGCTGGTCGCGCGTCATCATCGACCTGGCCGTGCCCGTCGACGCCGACATCAAAGAGGTGGAGTCGTCGATGCTCACCGCCGCGCAGTCCCTGGCGAAGGACCCCAAGTGGCGCACGCGCGTGATCGAGCAGCCGGAGGTGTGGGGCCTGGAGTCGGTCACCGGCGACGCCCTCGTTATCCGGCTCGTCATGAAGACGCGCGCCAACGCGAAAGACGACGTCGCCCGCGAACTGCGGATGCGGCTGAAGAACGCCATCGACGAACTCGGGCTGAAACTCCCCCAGCTGAACTCGATCATGCTCACGGGGCTCGAGGGAGCCGCGCGGATCAAGGGCGCCAACCCGCCGAAGACCAAGCCCACGCCGGTTCCCGTCCCCGAGCGCCCGGTCTGGAAGCCGCGCCGCAAGCGCGCGGCGGAACCGGACCCTGCCGAGGGTGCCCCGCCGGCCGCGGGCGACGCGCCGGAGACCCCGCCCGGGCCGAAGACGCCGGCGGCCAAACGCGCGCCCAAGAAGCCGACGCAGCCGCCCGAGGAGTCCCCCGCATGAGCGAGCCGATCACGTTCTTCGAGGAGATCGGCGGCGAGCCCACGTTCCGTCGGCTCGTCCGCACCTTCTACCGCGAGGTGGCCGCCGATCCGGTGCTCAAGCCGATGTACCCGGAAGAGGATCTGGGGCCCGCGGAGGAGCGGCTCACCCTCTTCCTCATGCAGTACTGGGGCGGGCCGACCACATACAGCGATCAGCGTGGTCATCCGCGACTGCGGATGCGGCACCTCCCGTTCACCGTCGATCCCGACGCGCGGGATCGATGGCTGCGCTGCATGCGCACGGCGGTCGACGAGCTCCACCTCGCGCCCCTGCACGAAGAGACCCTGTGGGACTACCTGTCCCGCGCCGCGTATGCCATGGTGAACACCATGTCGCCGGGTGCGGCCGGCGCTCGCCAGACGCTCCCCATGACCGGCGACGACAACCGCTGACCGACACGACGACGAAGGAGTCGCCATGACCGATCAGACCACGCAGACCGACGTCCTGGTCATCGGATGGGGGCTGGCCGGCCTCGTCGCCGCCGCCGAGGTCCTGCGCGCCGGCAAGCGCGTCGTGCTCGTCGACCAGGAACCGCGCACCAACCTCGGCGGGCAGGCGTGGTGGTCGTTCGGCGGCCTCTTCTTCGTCGACTCGCCCGAGCAGCGCCGCCTGGGGATCACCGACTCCCTCGACCTCGCTCGCCAGGACTGGATGGGAACGGCGGAGTTCGACCGCGCGGAGGATCACTGGCCGCGTCAGTGGGCGGAGGCATATCTCGAGTTCGCAGCCGGCGAGAAGCGATCATGGCTCCGGGAGCTCGGGATGGGCTTCTTCCCGATCGTCGGATGGGCCGAGCGCGGCGGGTACACCGCCACCGGGCCCGGAAACTCCGTGCCGCGCTTCCACATCACGTGGGGCACCGGACCCGGTGTCGTGGCGCCGTTCCAGGCAGCGGTCGAAGAAGGGGAACGCACGGGCAGGCTGACGATCCTCCCCCGCCACCGCGTCAGCGAGCTGCTGCTCTCCGACGGCGTCGTGACGGGAGCCGCCGGCGATGTACTCGCCCCCAGCGGAGCCCCGCGCGGGGCGGCGTCGTCGCGGGAGGTGCTCCGCAACTTCCGCATCACCGCCTCGGCCACGGTGGTCGCCTCCGGCGGCATCGGCGGCAACCATGATCTCGTGCGCGCGCAATGGCCCGCGCGCTTGGGCGCGCCGCCGGCAGCCATGCTCTCCGGCGTCCCCGCCTACGTCGACGGGTCGATGCTCGCCGTGGCGTCGTCGGCGGGCGGGCGCCTCATCAACGGAGACCGGATGTGGCACTACGTCGAGGGCATCCGCAACTGGGATCCGGTCTGGCCCGGCCACGGCATCCGCATCCTTCCGGGACCCTCTTCCGTGTGGCTCGACGCGACAGGGCGGCGGCTGCCTTCTCCGCTGTTCCCGGGGTTCGACACGCTGGGCACGCTGGCGCATCTCCGCGGCACCGGGCACGACCACTCGTGGTTCGTGCTGTCCTCGCGCATCGTGGAGAAGGAGTTCACCCTCTCAGGCAGCGAACAGAACCCCGACCTCACCGGCAAGGACCTCGGGCTGCTGGTGCGCTCGCGGCTCGGAAAGGGAGCGGCGGGCCCCGTACAAGCGTTCCTGGACCACGGCGACGACTTCGTGGTGCGCGACAGCCTCGACGAGCTGCTCAAGGGGATGGCAGCGCTCCCCGGCGGCGACCTGCTCGATGTCGGACGCGTCCGCACGGAGCTCGTCGCGCGCGACCGTGAGATGGCGAACGACTTCACCAAGGACGCGCAGATCGCGATGCTCCGGTCGGCGCGGGCGTTCCGCGGCGACCGGATCATCCGCACGGCCTTCCCCCACCGCATCCTCGACCCCTCGGCAGGGCCCCTCATCGCGGTGAAGCTCCACGTGCTCACCCGCAAGTCTCTCGGCGGGCTCGAAACCGACCTGTCGGCGCGCGTGCTGGGCGCCGGCGGCGAGCCCGTCCCCGGCTTCTACGCGGCGGGAGAGGCGAGCGGGTTCGGCGGGGGCGGCGTCCACGGATACCGCGCCCTCGAGGGAACCTTCCTCGGCGGATGCCTCTTCTCGGGCCGCGCGGCGGGGCGGGCCGCAGCGGCAGGGTCGTGACCTCGGCGCCCGCGTCGGCGTGGCCGCGACTCCTCTTATCCGCCGCTTCCCGTTCGCCGTACCGGGGTCAGACCGGCGCGCACGGTCGTGCGGGTCAGCACGTGTCCCCGTGAAAGGGTGAGCCGCGTCCAGGATCCGACCGTCCGCACCGCAGCATCCTCCTCGCCCGCGATGAACCCGAGAGCGAACGCCGCGAACGCGACCCCGAGCGGCAGGCCGCCCAGAGCTTCGTCGGCCTCCCCCCACACGTGCGAGCGGACGGCGTGCACCACTTCTTCGCCGGCATCCGCGGGCAGCTGATCCGCCACCGCCGCGATCCCCCACTGCGAGCGCGCCGCGAGCACGGACGCGCTGAGCCCGCCCGCGAGCTCCCACCCGCGCCGCGGCGGGGAGATCCCCGCCCAGGGTGCGGAGACCGCACTGTCCGGAAGGACGACCGCGGTGCGGTCGTCGGGCGCCAGGGCGAGGGTTTCCGCTGACACCACGACGTCGCACTGGAGCTCGGGATCGATCGGCAAGATGCGCATACCCAGCACCGTCGGAGTGGAATCCAGAAGCGTCTGGGGCGCCAGCGGCGCCGTCGTGATCACGAGAGCGCCGCTCCCGCCCTGCAGCCTCACTGCGCCGTCGCCGAGCCGCACCGCCCGACCGGCGAAGGTGAGCAGGTCTGCGGCGGCGTCTGCGTCGGGGAATCTCAAGCGCTCGGGCACCCGCCCTAAACTACCAAGGGGCGGACCGCCGCCGGTCTGGAGGACACGTGTCGGACGCGATCGATCCGGTGCAGGCATTGCTCGGGGTTCTGAGTCTGCGCGACGCCGGAGCACGAACGAGCGAAGACATCTTCACCGGTATCTCCCATCCGATGCCCACTCGGCGCGTGTACGGCGGCCAGGTCCTGGCGCAGTCGCTGGTCGCCGCTTCCCGCACGCTTCCGCCCGAGCGCCGCGTGCATTCCATGCACGGGTATTTCCTGCGCGCCGGGGACGTCGCCTCCCCCATCACCTTCGCCGTCGACCGTATCCATGACGGCCGGTCGTTCTCCACGCGTCGCACGCAGGCGTTCCAGGAGGGCCTGCCGATCTTCTCCATGATCGCCTCGTTCCAGGACGACGACGGCGGACTGGATCATGCGGAGCCGATGCCCGACGTGCCTGCGCCGGAGGACATCCCCGATCTCGAGATGGGGGCAGCGGCGCAGCATCCGATGACGCAGCGCCTCTTCGCCGATCGCCCGGTCGACCTCCGTCACATCCCCTCGCCGCTCTACGAGCGCGTCGAGGGCGAATCGGTGCCGCGGCAGGCCGTGTGGATGCGGGCGCGCAGCGCCATGCCCGACGATCTGCTCCTGCACCGCGCTGCGCTGGCGTACCTGAGCGACCTGACGATCCAGGAGTCCATTCTGCGGGCGCACGGTGTGGCGTGGTCGCACCCGGGACTGAAAGTCGCCAGCCTCGATCACGCCATGTGGTGGCATCGCGACGCCCGCGTGGATGAGTGGCTGCTCTACGTGCAGGAGTCGCCCAGTGCGCGGGGCGGGAGGGGCCTCGCGACCGGCCGCATCTACTCCCGGGACGGCGTGCTGGCCGCGAGCGTCGCGCAGGAGATCATGGTGCGCGTACCCGACGATCCCGCCGGTGGGTGAGGACGCGGTTCAGCGTCGGTGCGAATAGGCGATCGGCTCGTCGAGGAACGGCTCCCACGCGGCGCGCTCTTCGGCGCTGAGACGAAGGGGCTTTCCCGACGCGGCGTCCACCTTCACGACGACGGTTGACGCGCGAGCGTAGACGACCTGGCCGCCGTCACCGGCGGTCTCCGGAGGACTGCACACCTCATAGCAGACCTCGACGCTCGAGCCCCCGAGTTTGCCGAACCACAGCTGCACGTCGAGGGGGTAGCGGCCGTACGGCACCGGAGCGAGATACTCGACCTCCTGCCGGGCCACGAGGGTGAGCACCCCGGTGTCGAGACCCGGACGAAGGACGGCGGTGGGCGGTGCGGTCTCCCCCGGAAGAGCCTGCCAGAATGCGCGCACGCGCGACTCCTCCAGCAACTGGAGCATGGCGGTGTTGTTGACGTGGTTGTACGCGTCGAGATCGCCCCACCGAAGCGGGATCGGAATGTGGAGCCTCCGGCCGGTGGCCACCGGCTCGACGCGCGCGGTGTACTCAGTCACGGGTCAACTTGCGGTACGTCGACTTCGACGGGTTGGCCGCATCCGGACCCAGACGCTCGATCTTGTTCTGCTCGTACGCCTCGAAGTTCCCCTCGAACCAGTACCACTGGTCCGGCTTCTCCGCAGTCCCTTCGTACGCGAGGATGTGCGTGGCGATGCGGTCGAGGAACCACCGGTCATGCGTGATGACCACGGCGCAACCGGGGAACTCGAGGAGCGCGTTCTCCAGGCTGGACAGGGTCTCGACGTCGAGGTCGTTGGTCGGCTCGTCCAGCAGCAGCAGGTTGCCGCCCTCCTTGAGGGTCAGCGCGAGGTTCAGCCGGTTGCGCTCGCCACCGGAGAGGACGCCCGCCTTCTTCTGCTGGTCGGGTCCCTTGAAGCCGAACTTCGAGACGTATGCGCGCGAGGGGATCTCGATCTTTCCGACCGTGATGATGTCGAGCCCGTCGGAGACGACCTCCCACAACGTCTTGGTCGGGTCGATGTTCGCCCGCGACTGGTCGACGTAGCTGATCTTGACGGTCTCGCCGATCTTCAGCTCGCCACCGTCGAGGGGCTCCAGCCCGACGATGGTCTTGAACAGCGTCGTCTTTCCGACACCGTTGGGACCGATGACGCCCACGATGCCGTTCGGCGGCAGGCTGAAGCTCAGTCCGTCGATGAGGGACCGGCCGTCGAAGCCCTTCTTCAGCTTCTTCGCCTCGATGACGACGTTGCCCAGACGCGGACCGGCGGGAATCTGGATCTCCTCGAAGTCGAGCTTGCGGGTGCGCTCGGCCTCCGCTGCCATCTCCTCATAACGCGCCAGTCGCGCCTTGGACTTCGTCTGGCGTCCCTTGGCGCTGCTGCGCACCCATTCCAGCTCGTCCTTGAGACGCTTGGCCAGCTTGGCGTCCTTCTTGCCCTGGACGTCGAGGCGCTCGGCCTTCTTCTCCAGGTAGGTCGAGTAGTTGCCTTCGTAGCCGATGAGCCGTCCGCGATCCACCTCGGCAATCCATTCGGCGACGTGGTCGAGGAAGTACCGGTCGTGCGTGACGGCGATGACGGCACCCTTGTACGCCTGCAGGTGCTGCTCGAGCCAGAGGACGCTTTCCGCGTCGAGGTGGTTCGTGGGCTCGTCCAGCAGCAGGAGGTCGGGTTTCTGCAAGAGCAGCTTCGCCAGCGCCACGCGGCGCTTCTCACCACCGGAGAGAGGTCCGATGGCGGCATCGGCGGGCGGCGTCCGGAGGGCGTCCATCGCCTGCTCGAGTTGAGAATCGAGGTCCCAGCCGTCTGCGGCGTCGATCTCCTCCTGCAGCGTCCCCATCTCCGCCAGGAGCGCGTCGAAATCGGCGTCGGGGTCGGCCATGAGTGCGGAGATCTCGTTGAAGCGATCGAGCTTGGCCTTGATGGCCACGCCGTCCTGGATGTTCTCGAGAACCGTCTTGGACTCGTCGAGCTCGGGCTCCTGCAGCAGGATACCGACGCTGAAACCCGGGCTGAGCTTCGCCTCTCCGTTGGAGGGGGTGTCCAGCCCCGCCATGATCTTCAGGATGGTCGACTTACCCGCCCCGTTCGGACCCACCATGCCGATCTTCGCGCCGGGGAGGAACGCCATCGTGACGTCGTCGAGAATAACCTTGTCGCCCACGGACTTCCGGGCGCGCACCATCGAGTAGATATATTCGGCCATAGCGCTCCCAGTCTACGGTGAGGCCCCGGAGGGCCGACGCCTCACCAGTCGATCGTGCGGGTGGTGCCGATGAGGCAGCCGCCGTCTTCCAGACCGGGGAGCACCGTCGCCACCGGCTCACCGGTGGCGGGGCCCACCTGACCCACGAGGCACTCGTCGCCCCAGCGCACGGAGAACTGGATGCTCTCGGCGGGGTTGCCCACCGTGGACTCGTCCGCCGTCACCTGCATGGCCGCCTTGTCGAACCCGGCGGCCGCGAGGGCGTCGACGTATGCGCGGCCGGCCACCGGCTCAGGCCCAATCCACACCGATCGGACCACCGATGCGAAGTAGGGCAGGTTCTCCTGCGCGGTGCCTTCGCGCATGAACGCCGGTTCGGTCGACGTGGGAGTGGGTGTCGCCGTCTGGCTCGCGCTCGCAGTCGTCGGGGACGGCGCGGGTTCTGACGGGGCGCACCCCGTTGCGAGAGCGAGCACCAGGAGAATCGCTGCGGCGCGCCCCCACGGGCGCGCACGGCCGGACAGGGTCACGAGCGTTCGGGCCACACGTCGAGTCTACGGGGGCTTCAGAACGGGGTCGGATCCGGCTCGGCGGCGTCGACCTCTTCTCCGCCGACGCCGACGAGTGCGCCGGCGGGGATCGTCCAGCCGTCGGCGTCCCGGCCACCGCTGTCGCGCGCCGTGGTCTCGTCGGCCGTGGTCGCCGCGGGTTCGCGACGGCCGTCGGGATGGTACGTGGTGCTCCCGAACAACAGGTCGTGCCCGATCGCATCGGCGTCGATGTCGGCGCTCGTGCCGCTGCGGGTGCCGTTGTCCCACGCACGCAGGTGGAGGCGCCCCACGACGATCACTCGATCGCCCTTCTTCAGCGAGGTCAGAGCGTGCGCGCCTAAGGAGCGGAACGCCGACACCGAGAAGAAATTCGTGTATTGGTCGACCCACTGCCCCGTCCCGCGGTCGAAGCGACGATGCGGCGCGGCCACACGGAACGAGGTGACGTTCGTTCCGTTGCCCAACGGTCGTTGCTCCGGGTCGGCGGTGAGGTTGCCCGTCACCGTGATGATCTCGGTCATGACACATTCCTTCCTCGAAGGCTCCGGCGACCGCGTGCCCGTCGGTCACCGGAGCTCAGCCCATGGTGACCACGCCGCGCGCAGCAGCGCGGCTGCGCCCGGCCGTCTGGGGAGAACCCGCTTCGGGGCAGGCCTGGGGAGGAAAGGTCAGGCGGAGACGTACTCAGCGAACCGCGCGCGCACCTTGGAAACTTTGGGAACGGCGACGGCCAGGCAGTACCCCTGCGTGGGGTTCTTCGCGAAGAAGTCCTGGTGGTAGTCCTCGGCCGGGTAGTACACGCCGAGCGGTTCGATCGTCGTCACGACACTGCCGTCCCACCACTCGGTCGCGCGGTCTCGTGCGCGCTCGAACGCCTCGCGCTGGGCGTCGTCGGCAGGGAACATGGCGCTGCGGTACTGGGTTCCGACGTCGTTGCCCTGCCGGTTCAGCTGCCGGGGATCGTGCATCGTGAAGAACGCGTCGAGGATGATCTCCGCCGGGATGACTTCGGGATCGAACGTGACAGCGACGGCCTCGGCGTGCCCGGTACCGCCGGTGCAGACCGCCTCATACGAAGGATCCTCGACCTGGCCGCCGGTATAGCCGGACACCACCGAGGTCACCCCGCGGAGCGCGCGATACGCCGCGTCCAAACACCAGAAGCAGCCGCCGGCCACGACATATGTCTCCATGGTTTCCCTCCCGTCGCACTTCGAGCCTACGCCGCGTCCGATGTCGGACCCCCCTCGTAGCGTGAGGGCATGCTCCTCACCGAAGGCCCCGAAATCGTCGCTCCCGGGTGGGCGCGCCTCTCACGGGTGGCACGGGGACGGTGGCGCGTCACCGATCGCGCCGGTCGCATCGCAGGACACGTCCACGCCGTGCACACCGACGCGGGGTGGCGCTATGCCGCCGAGCGCTTCCACGCATCGACGGGCACGTTCCTCCCCCTGGGCGAATTCTGGACGCCCGAGGAGGCGTGCGACTGCCTGCGCTACGCCCGATGATCACACCAGCGCGTCCAGGCGCTCCAGACGGGAGAGCGGCGCCGCCGCGAGCACACCGGGCCAGACATCGGCCAGCACATCGACGGCGCGGACGAGCTCGTCGGCCGGCGCGGTGAAGGGCAGCCTCAGGTGCCGGTCGTGTCCGCCTTCGACCGCGAACCGCGCACCCGCGGAGAGGTAGAGCCCGCGGGCTCGGGCGGCGATCACCAGCGGCGAGCTGAGCGGAGCGTCCAGCTCCACCCACAGCGACAGCCCGCCCTCCACCGTCGGCACGGTCCACGACGGCAGCGTGCGGGCGAGGGCCGTCACGAGCGCGTCGCGCCCCGTCCGCAGGTGACCGGCGCGCTGAGCGATGATCTCCGTCATGCGAGGAAGGAGCGCCAACGCCACCGCCTGCTCGAACTCGGCCGTTCCGAGGTCGTGCACCGGTCTGGCCGCGGCAAGGCGTTGCAGAACCTCCCGCGGACCCCGCACCCACCCGACCCGGAGCCCGCCCCAGACCGTCTTGCCCAGCGAACCGAGCCGGATGACGTCGTCGTGATCGGCGAAGGCCTCCGCACCGCCTCCGTCGATGGCGAGTTCGCCGGTCGTCTCATCGATCACGAGCACCGTGCCGGCGCGTTCGGCCGCCCGGGCGACGACATCCGCCTCGTGCGGCGTCATCGTGCGCCCGGTCGGATTCTGGAAGACGGGCATGAGGTAGGCGAGGACGGGGAGAGTCCGCGCGAACGCCTGCTCCGCTCGATCGAGGTCCCAGCCCTCCTCTGTCGTCACGGGGACGGCGACCAGGCGACCGCCCGCCTGCCGGAACGCGTCTGCCGCGTGCGGGTAGGTCGGCGTCTCGATGAGTACGCGGTCGGCGCGTCCGAGCATCACCGACGCGATCAGGTGGATCGCGCTCTGCGCCCCCGAGGTGATGAGCACCTCGTCGGCGTCGGTCGGGATCCCCCGCTCCCGGTACCGCTCGGCGACGGCCTCTCGGAGCGCCCGCTGACCGACGACGTCGTACCCCGATCGCGCGACGAGCGACGCGGCACGGGTCGCGACCTCGCCGAACACGCCGGCGAGCCCCGGCCAGGCGGGCGGCGAGGCCTGCTGGAGATCGATCGCGTCGGCCATCGCCCGCCGCGTGCCGGGGTCGCGACGCGCGAGGGGAAGAGTCACGCTCCCCGACCCGCGGACGCTGCGGATGTGAGAGGTGTCACGGAGACTGCGATAGGCCGCTGCGACGGTCGTCCTGCTCAGATCCAGTGCCGCGGCGAGTTCGCGCTCCGCCGGCAGGGCCGTGTGGGCGGGGAGGCGATTGTCCAGGCAGAGGAGCCGGATGGCGTCGGCCAGCGCCTCATACACCGGCTCGCTGCTGCGCCAGCCGCCGAGCGCCGCGGCCAGCGCGCGCGCGCTGATTCGGGAATCCACGCAGGCCAGTCTATCGGTATTGGCATTTGGCCAGTGGTCCAATTCTGCGGTGGAATGGCAGCATGCCCCGCCGCGTCACCCAGCTCCTCGTCGGGCTGATCCTGTACGGCGCCGGAACCGCCTTCACGCTGCAGGCGGGACTCGGCGTCGATCCCTGGACCGTGCTCGCCGAGGGGCTGAGCGAGCGGGTCGGACTCGGAGTCGGCTGGGTCACGAACCTGCTCGGAGCGGCCGTCCTCCTCGCCTGGCTACCGCTGCGTCAGCATCCGAGAGTCGGAACCGTCGCGAACATCGCGCTGGTCGGCACGAGCATGCAGGCCACCCTCGCCGTGCTGCCGAGGCCTGACACGATCGTCGGCCAGGCCTCGATGCTGGCCTCGGGAGTGGTGCTCGTGGCCATCGCCTCGGGGCTCTACATCGGCGCGCATTTCGGACCGGGCCCGCGCGACGGCCTCATGACGGGTCTTCACGCCCGACTCGGCGCCCCGATCTGGCTCTGCCGTCTGACGGTCGAGGGCACCGTGCTCGTGATCGGATGGTGGCTCGGCGGAACCGTGGGCATCGGCACGGTGGTCTTCGCCGTCTGCATCGGTCCGCTCGTCCACGTCGCGCTGCCGCTGTTCGACGTCCCGGTGCGCTCCCGGACGGTCGCCGCGGAGCTGGCTGCGGCCCGCGTCCGGGTTCTCCGCTGAGTCAGTGCTCGCGGTACTCGGGTGCCTCGGCCCCGGGCTTCAGATGAGACTGCAGCGCTCGCTTGGCGATATCCATCGAAGGATAGGTGCCCAGCGGCTCCGGCGCGCCGGCCATCTGCACGGTGTACCCGTCGCCGTCCTTCTGGATCTTGCCGACGGCGCCGATCGGCCCGTAAGCCACCCAGAGGCGGCGGGTCGTGGTCTCAGTCATCTTCGACTCCTTCCGCGGTGCGTTCTCGACGCTACGCCGCATCCGGCCCCGATGCCAGTGCGCGTGACGGCGTGGCGTCGGTACGCTGGATGCCGACCCCCAGTAGCTCAGTGGATAGAGCAGCGGCCTTCTAATCCGCCGGTCACACGTTCGAATCGTGTCTGGGGGACTTCTCGGATCGTGTCTGGGGAGACTTCCATTCGCCGGCCCGGCCTTCCCGTGTCGGGGCCGTCGATAGGATGGGCGGCATGGTGGGGCCTTCCGCAAACGACCGCCTCGTATGGATCGACTGCGAGATGACCGGACTCGACCTCGCGGTCGACGAACTCGTCGAGATCGCTGTCGTGATCACCGACTTCGAGCTGCAGGTGCTCGACCCGGGATTCCAGGTGGTGATCAAACCCGACGACTCGGCGCTGGCGAACATGAGCGAGTTCGTGACCGGGATGCACCGCACCTCGGGCCTCCTCGACGAGATCCCCGGGGGCGTCAGCGTCGCCGATGCGGAGTTTCAGGCCCTGGAGTACATCCAGCGATTCGTCCCGCTCGAGGCCAAGGCGCCGCTGGCGGGCAACACGATCGGCACCGATCGCATGTTCCTGGCGAAATACATGCCGCGCGTCGACCGGTGGCTGCACTACCGCAACGTGGACGTATCGAGCATCAAAGAGCTCTCCCGGCGGTGGTTCCCCCGCGCGTACATCCACGCGCCGGCCAAGAACGGCGGCCACCGAGCGCTCGCCGACATCCACGAATCCATCCGCGAGCTGGCGTACTACCGGTCTGCCGTGTTCGTCCCCGAGCCGGGTCCTACCAGCGACGGCGCGCGCGCCGCGGCCGCCGGCGCGGTGTCGTCATACCCCTTCGCGGTATGAGAGAATCATGAGGTTGTCCCGTTCGACGGGCACATGGTGGGTATAGCTCAGTCGGTAGAGCACCTGGTTGTGGTCCAGGGGGTCGCGGGTTCAAGTCCCGTTACTCACCCCAAGATGAGTGACACCGATATTCCGGGTCGGCGCCCGGCCGATCTGGATGCGGCGGCATTCGAGCAGCTCGTGATCGAGGAGCTCGACCGCCTGCCCGATGACATGGTGGCGGGCCTGGACAACGTCGTTTTCGTGGTGGAGGACCGACCCGAAGACGGTTCGCTCGACCTCTTCGGCCTGTACGACGGCTGGGCCCTGACCGAGCGCGACCGGTACGGCAGCGCCGGGGAACTCCCCGATCGCATCATCGTGTACCGCGAACCGCACCTGGCGGCGTGCGACACCCTGCCGCAGCTGCAAGACGAGATCCATACGACGCTCGTGCACGAGATCGCCCACTTCTACGGCATCGACGACGCGCGGCTTCACGAACTGGGATGGGCATGACCGCCACGCTCACGAAGGACGATGTAGAGCTCGACGACGTCGCGCTCGTGGACCGGCCCTGGCAGACGGTGGTCTGGAACGATCCGGTGAACCTCATGAGCTACGTCGTGCACGTCTTCCGCGAGTACTTCGGATACTCCTCGCCCGAGGCCACTCGGTTGATGATGCTCGTGCACGAGAAGGGCTCGGCGATCGTGGCCGAGGGTGCGCGCGAGCAGATGGAGCTGCACACGCGGGCGATGCACGACTACGGGCTCTGGGCGACCGTACGGAGGGCCGGCGAATGAGCGACGGAACGCGACTCCTCCTCGAGATCACGACCATCGAAGCCGCTCATCTCTCCGCGCTGACGACCCAGTTCCTCGAACTGGTCGAGAACACCGGCGCGGCGGCGCCGCGCGACCCCGCCGTCCACCGCCTCGTTCCCGATGCGTACCCCGATGACCCCCCGGCATCCGAAGAGTTCCGGCGACTCACCGGCGACGACCTCCTGGGTCGCCGCGCCGCCGATGCCCGAACGATGCTGTCGACCCTGAGCGCGACCGGTGATCTCCCCGCACCGGAAGACCTCGACGAGGCGCGTGCTCTCACGCCGCGGCTCGTCACGCTCGACGGGGAGCAGACCGCCGCGTGGCTGCGCGCATTGGCGGCCATGCGCCTCGTGCTGGCTTCGCGCCTCGGGATCGACGACGAAGACGACCGCCGCGACGACGATTCCCGATACCTTCTGTACGACTGGCTCGGTCAACGGCTCGAGGGGCTGCTCCAGGCCGTCGACGGCTGAGGCCCTCGTCGCGTCATCCGGGGTAGTCGGTGACGGTGAGCCACAACGGGTACAGGTCCTCACGTTTCCCCGATTCGCTGGCGGAGACGGTGAACGGACCCCCATCCGACAGGTGAGCGAAGAGGTCGTCGGCGGTGATCTCCCCCGCCAGCTCGAACGCGTCGTAGACGAAGGGGATGCCGTTGGACCCGAGTGGACTGGGCGAATCCATGAGGTGGAAGTGCAGGTGCGGGGAGTCGGTGTTGCCGGTGTTGCCCAGCAGGGCGATCGCCTGACCGCGCTCCAGCTCCTGACCGACCTCGACCCTCATCGGGTTGTCGGGCTGCAGATGCGCGTAGAACGCGTACACCCCGTCGCCGAGGTCCTGAACGATGTGGTTGCCGCCGTACTCGTCGAGCGTGAGCCCGGTCGGGTTCGCCCCCGGCGTCTGCTCGGGGAGGTCGAATCGCATCGACACGATCGGACCGTCGCCGACCGCGAGGATGTCGGAGCCGAAATAGGGATAGCTCGCCAGCTCGTCGACGGGCCCCGTGACGAACGCGCCATCGGCGTCGAGTTGCACGTAGTCGATCGCGTAGCGCTCGGGCGCATGGTACGCCCCGTCGATCGGGTTCACCGCCCCGCGATGGGGGGTGACGGCGCAGCAGCTGTTGCCGTTGAGCCAGCCGTCGCCCGCCAGCGGGGGGCTGATGACGACAGGCGGTGCCGGATCCACCTCCGTCACGGCCAGGCGTTCGGTCATCTCGTCGCTGATGACCGGGAGCGCGCCGGGCTCGAATCCGAAGGTCACGTCGTGTGCCAGGACCTCGGGGAGCTCCGCCATGGAATCGACCACGACGTCCAGCCACACCAGGGCCCCCTGCCCGGGACCCAGGACACGACCGGGCTCGGGCGCGCCCGAGACGGCCACCCAGGGGACGATCGCATCACCGTCGAGACGCTCCAGGGACGAACCGCTCCCGTCGAGCACGTCTATCGACTCGATGGTCGCCGTCTGCGAGGTGACGTTGCTCAGGGCGAGCTCATAGGCGATGTGCACGCGGCCGTCCGTCGTCGGCACCCCCCGCGGAACGCTGAGCACCCGCGCGATGACCGGCGTGAAGTCGTCTTCGGGCACGTCGGCGGGCGTCGGTGGCGTGGGGGTGGCCTCGGGGTCAGACTCCGGCGCGGAACATCCGACGAGAACGAGGACGGCGGCGGCGGCAAGGACGACTGCGGCGGGCACGCGGTGCATGGACTCAGTATGGAAGCTCAGTAGGCTCGAGAGCTATGGCTGCCGGCGCGACGATGCACACATTCGACGTCGAACTTGCCGACATCGACCGCGGCGTCTACGAGCAGCTCTCGCTGCGCGTCGCCCGCCACCCGTCCGAGACCGGCGCGTTCATGCTCACCCGCGTGCTCGCGTACTGCCTCGAGTACGAGACCGGCATCACGTTCAGCGAGGGCATCTCGACCACCGACGAGCCGGCCGTGCTCGTACGGGACGACACCGGGAGACTGACCGCGTGGATCGAGGTCGGGGCCCCGGATGCCGAGAGATTGCACTACGGAAGCCGGCTGGCGGACAGGACGGCCGTGTACACGCACCGCGATCCGGTGAAGCTCGTGGCCACCTGGACGGGCAAGCGGATCCACGACGCTGCGGACATCGCCCTCCACAGTTTCGATCCGGGATTCCTCGACCGCGCCGCCGCGTTCATCGAACGACGAAACGCCCTCACCGTGTCGGTGACCGAGCGACGCCTCTACCTCGAGCTCAACGGCACGGCCCTGGAGTCGGAGATCGTCGATCAGGCGCTCGACGCGCTCTGATCAGGGCAGGGCGACCGTCAGACTCGCGTGCGACAGGGGCTCGTCGTCGGCGACATGGCGATCCTCCTGCGCAGCCCACCGCTCCCAGTGCGGCCGATACGCGTCGCCGTCGCGGGTCAGCGCCCTCGCCCGTCGGCTGGCGACGGGAGCATCCAGCCACACCCGCACGTCCGCTAGGCGCGCGGTGACGGGCGTCAGGAGGCCGGACCCCTCGACGATGAGCGGAAGCGACGGGTCGATCGCATGCGCCTCCGCCCGCTCCGACGTGCTCCAGTCCCACCGCTCCCATACCCCGACCACACCGCGCGCGTGGGGCGCCAGGATCGTGGAGCAGGCGTAATCGACCCCGTCGCGGAGGCCGTCCCACCCCGGATACACGTCATCGAGCGCGACAAGTTGCACACGCCCGCGCTGCGGCCACCGCGCGGCCAGCTCTCGCGCGAACGTCGTCTTGCCCGCGCCGCTTCGCCCGTCGACGAGGACGACCGGGTTCGCAGCGGCCACCGCGCGCACCGCTGACACCGCCGCATTCACGGCGGCGTCCAGAGCGCGGGTGAACGGGTCGGGGTTACTTCTTGAGGGCGCGGATGACACGGCTGAGCGCCCGACCGGCCACCCACACGAACGGGATCGCGACGGCGAGGAACGACACGATGTTGGGCTCGAACCGGATGTCGTCGCCGCGGCGGATGTACGCGCCCACGGGAACGCTGTACGCCCCGCCACCGCCGCCGTTGTTGCCGGCCTCGTCGGAGCCCCCGCCGTACCCCGACCATGTGAGAGCGACCGGAATGAGCCGCACGCCGTCGACGTCCTGCTGCTCTCCGTACGCGGCGTTGACGCCGAGCTGTGCGGCCTGTTTGCCGAGTTCCAGTGCGATGTTGGGCATGCACCCACCGTACTCTGCGGGCACGGCGCTGCCCAGGCTCAGGGCTCGTGGGTCGGCAGCGGATTCGACGGCAGCACCCCGTCGTCGCGACGAGGGCCGAGAAGAGCGGCGCGAGTTACGACGCCGCGTCCGAACCGCTCCGACGCGCCGTCGAGCGCGTCCTCGACCGCGCGCCACTCCTCGTCGTCGTCCCACAGACCCAGCGGCCCGACGGCCGCGCGGAGCTTCTCGCCGCGCACGCCGATCAGGCGGATCGGGAGGCTGCGTGAGATGCCGTCGAACATCTCGATCGCCGCGTCTCCGATCCGCTGACCGACCGCTGTCGGTTCGGCGAGGGTGCGAGAGCGACTGAGGGTGGTGAAGTCGGACATGCGCACCTTGATCGAGACCGTGGCAGCTTCCACGCCATGCCGGCGCAGGCGCGCACCGACCCGGTCGGCCAGTCGCCGCAGCTCGACGTGGAGTACGCGCGTGTCGGCGATGTCCTCGGAGAACGTCTCCTCGTGGCCGATGCTCTTCTCGACCCGCTCGGTGTGCACCTCGCGGGCGTCGATGCCGCGGGACAGGTGAGCGACGCGCTCGCCCATGGCGGGGCCCAGCACGCGATCGAGAACCGACTGTGGAGCGGCGAGGATGTCGGCGACGGTGCGGATGCCTCGGGATTCGAGTGCCTCGGCCGCCTTGGGCCCGACTCCCCACAGCGCGCGGACGGATCGCGCGGCCAGGAACGACGCAGTATCGGCCTCCGCGATGATGAGGAGACCATCGGGCTTGCTGATGGTGGAGGCCATCTTCGCGACGTGCTTGGTGGCGGCGACGCCGATGCTGCACGTGAGACCCGTCTCGGCGAGCACCCGCTCCCGCAGCATCCGCGCGATCACCCCGGGGCTCCCCCACAGACGTCGCGCACCGCGCACGTCGAGGAATGCCTCGTCGATGGAGAGCGGCTCCACCAGCGGTGTGTAGTCGGCGAAGATCGCCATGACCTGCCGGGACAGCTCGACGTATCGGTCGAAGTGGGGCATGACGACGATCGCCGTCGGGCACAGGCGCAGCGCCTGCGAGACCGGCATCGCCGAGCGCACGCCGAACCTGCGCGCCTCGTACGAGGCGCTGGAGACGACACCGCGCCCCTCCGGTGCACCCACGATGATCGGTTTCCCGCGAAGGGACGGATCGTCGAGCACCTCGACCGAGGCATAGAACGCGTCCATGTCGACGTGCAGGATGCCGGTGCCGGTGTCATCGGCGCCGGCGGCCGACACCAGTCGTCCCGTGCCGTCGCCGCGTCCCATGCGTCCATTCTCCCCGGCCCCACCGACACGACGACGGAGCACGCTCATCGAGTTGCGCCTTGTGGTCGAAATTCGGGCGGAATATCGACCACAAGACACAACTCGACGGGAGGGCTACTGCGCGGCGCGCTCCAGGACCAGCTCGCGCACGCGTGCCGCGTCGGCCTGGCCTCTCATCGCCTTCATCACGGCGCCGATGACGGCGCCGGCGGCCTGCACCTTGCCGTCGCGGATCTTGGCGAGCACATCGGGCTGCGACGCCAGCGCGTCGTCGATCGCGGCGAGGAGCGCACCGTCGTCGGAGACGACGGCGAGCCCGCGCGCGTCGACGACCTCCTGCGGCGTCCCCTCCCCCGCGATGACCCCCTCGAGCACCTGGCGCGCCAGCTTGTCGGTGAGTGTGCCGGCGTCGACGAGGTGCTGCAGTGCCGCGACGTTCTCCGGGGACACCAGATCGGCTGCGTCGCGACCGTCGGCGTTCGCGACGCGGCTGATCTCACTCATCCACCACTTGCGGGCAGCGGATGGCGAGGCGCCTGCGGCGACCGTGGCCTCCACCTCGCTGAGCAGACCGGCGTTCACCACGCCCTGGAAGTCGATGTCGGCGAAGCCCCAATCCGCCTTGAGGCGACGCCGACGCGCGGCCGGCGGTTCGGGGAGGGCGGCCCGCAGTTCCTCGATCAGCGACTCCGCCGGCGCGACCGGCAGCAGATCGGGCTCGGGGAAGTAGCGGTAGTCATCCGCGTCCGACTTCGGCCGGCCAGGAGATGTGGTGCCGGTGTCTTCATGCCAGTGTCGCGTCTCCTGCGTGATCGTGCCGCCGGCGGCGAGGATCGCCGCTTGGCGCTGGATCTCGTAGCGGACCGCCCGCTCCACCGAGCGCATGGAGTTCACGTTCTTGGTCTCGGTGCGCGTGCCCAGCTTCTCCTGCCCGCGCGGGCGCAGCGACACGTTCGCGTCGCAGCGCAGGTTGCCCCGCTCCATCCGCGCCTCGGAGATGCCGAGGCCGCGGACGATGTCGCGGATGGTCTGGACGTAGGCCTTCGCGATGTCGGGTGCGTGGTGCTCGGCGCCGAAGATCGGCTTCGTGACGATCTCGACGAGCGGCACACCGGCGCGGTTGTAGTCCACGAGGGAGTACTCCGCGCCCTGAATGCGGCCGGTCGACCCGCCGACGTGCGTGAGCTTGCCGGCGTCCTCCTCCATGTGCGCACGCTCGATGGGCACGGTGACCACGGTGCCGTCTTCGAGCTCGACTTCGACGGAACCCTCGAAGGCGATCGGCTCGTCGTACTGGGAGATCTGGTAGTTCTTGCCGAGATCGGGGTAGAAGTAGTTCTTCCGGGCGAATCGGCTCGACGGCGCGATCGAGCAGCCGAGGGCGAGGCCCAGGCTGATGGACGACCGGACGGCCTGCTCGTTCACCACCGGCAGCGCGCCCGGAAGCCCCATGTCGACCGGCGCGACCAGCGTGTTCGGCGCCGCGCCGTGGTTGTCGGGATGCGCGGGGTTGGGGGCTGCGGAGAACATCTTCGTCCGCGTGTTCAGCTCGACGTGCACCTCGAAGCCGAGTACCGGTTCGAACAGCTCGAGCGCTTCGTCGAAGTCCATCAGCTCGTCCTTGGCCATCAGCGCACCCCTCCTGTCGATCCCTGAGCCTGCGGGAGGGCGGGCAGCCGGTCCAAGAGCGGCCCGCCCCATCCGTCGACGAGCACCGCCTCGGTGGCCGCCCCCACGCGGTAGAGGCGAGCGTCTTCTCGAGCCGGCGCGAGGAACTGGATGCCGACGGGCAGCCCGTCTTCTTCTGCCAGTCCCGAGGGGATGGAGATGCCGGGGACGCCGGCGAGGTTCGCCGGGATGGTGGTGACGTCGTTGAGGTACATCTGCAGCGGGTCATCGAGCTTCTCACCCAGCCGGAAAGCCGTGGTGGGTGCCGACGGGGTCGCGAGGACGTCGACCTGCGCGAAGGCGGCGTCGAAGTCCGCCTGGATGAGCGTCCGCACCTTCTGCGCACTGCCGTAGTAGGCGTCGTAGTATCCGGCCGACAGGGCGTAGGTGCCGAGGATGATGCGGCGCTTGACCTCGTCGCCGAATCCGGCCTCGCGCGTGGCGGCCATGACGTCTTCGACCGTCGCGCCGGGGTGCGGCGTCACGCGCATCCCGAAGCGGACGGAGTCGAACTTGGCGAGGTTGCTCGATGCCTCCGCCGGGAGGATCAGGTAGTAGGCGGCGACGCCGTACTCGAAGTGGGGCGCGCTGACCTCGACGATCTCGGCGCCTTGCGCCTCGAGGGCCGCAAGGGCGGCCCGGAACGAGGCCGAGACACCCGGCTGGAATCCGGACGCGTCGAGTTCGCGGATGACGCCGACCTTGAGGCCTCGGAGCACCGCGCCGGATGCCCCGTCCCGCGCCGCATCCGCGAACGACGGCCACGCGTCGGTGAGTGACGTGGCGTCGTGCGGGTCGTGCCCGGCGATGACGTCGTGGAGGAGCCCGGCGTCCAGCACCGTCCGTGTCACCGGCCCGACCTGATCAAGGCTCGACGCCAGCGCGATGGCGCCGTACCGGCTCACGCCGCCGTATGTCGGCTTCATGCCGACGGTGCCGGTGACGTGCGCCGGCTGGCGGATCGAGCCGCCGGTGTCGGAGCCCAGAGCCAGGGGCGCCTCGAATGCGGCGACCGCCGCGGCGGACCCACCGCCCGAGCCTCCCGGGATCCGGTCGCGATCCCACGGGTTGCGGGTCGGTCCGTACGCGGAGTGCTCGGTCGAGGAGCCCATCGCGAACTCGTCCATGTTCGTCTTGCCCAGCGGCACCAGGCCGGCTGCGCGCGAGCGCGCGACGACGGTGGCGTCGTACGGCGAGAGGTAGCCCTCGAGGATCTTCGATCCGCTCGTGGACGGCATATCGGTGGTCACCAGCACGTCCTTGATGGCCAGCGGCACGCCGGCGACGGGCCCGAGGTCCTCCCCGGCGGCGCGCCGGCGGTCGATGTCGGCGGCCACCTCGAGGGCGCGAGCGTTGACGTGGAGGAAGGCGTGGAGATCGCCGTCGACGGCGGCGATCCTGTCGAGGTGCGCCTGCGTGGCCTCGACGCTGGACACATCACCGGCGGAGAGTCGCGCGGCGAGATCGGCCGCACTCAGCCGCGTGAGGTCGTCGCTCACTGCTCCTCCCCCAGGATCGCCGTCACGCGGAACCGGTCATCCGCCGCATCCGGCGCGTTGTGCAACGCCTGCTCGAGCGTGAGGACCTCTCCGGGTTCATCGGCGCGGAAAACGTTCGTCAGCGGGATCGGATGACTCGTGGCCACCACGTCGGGGGTGGCGACCTCCGACACCTTGGCGATGTTGTCGACGATGACGTCGAGCTGTCCGGTGAGGCGGTCCACCTCCTCGTCGCTCAGCTGGATCCGGGCGAGCACGCCGAGATGGCGCACGAGATCGGGGGTGATTTCAGACACCCGACCAGTCTAGTTTCCGCGCGGCTGCCCGCCGTTGCGGCCGCGGGCAGGAAATAGGGTGGCTGAGTGACTGCCTTCGACCCGCCGCGCCCCTGGATCCGCAGCTACGCCGACGGGGTGCCCGAAGACCTGGATCCCGTGTCCGGCTCGCTCGTGGACATCGTGACGACGTCGGCCCGGAAGCATCCGGATGCTCCGGCGTTGGAGTTCTTCGCCCGCACGACGACGTACGCGCAGCTCGAGGATCAGATCGCCCATGCCGCGGAGGGTCTGCGGTCACGCGGCGTGCGCGCCGGCGACCCGGTCGCGATCGTGCTGCCCAACTCCCCGCAGCACATCGTCGCGTTCTATGCGGTGCTCCGGGTCGGGGGGATCGTCGTCGAGCACAACCCGCTCTACACGCCCCGCGAGATGCGCAAGCAGTTCGAGGATCACGGCGCCCAGCACGCGATCGTGTGGAGCAAGGTGGTGCGCACTCTTCAGGAGTTCCCCGCCGACCTGCAGGTGAAGACCCTGGTCTCCGTCGACGTCACCCGCGCGATGCCCCTGAAGACCCGGCTCGCACTCCGGTTGCCTCTCGCGCGGGCGCGCGAGGCACGCACCGCTCTCCACGAGCGCGTGAGCGGCGCAATCGCCTGGGAGGACCTCCTCCGCGGCGACCGGCTGGCGGACACCTACCCGCGCCCGCGCACCGACGACCTCGCGATCATCCAGTACACCAGCGGCACGACAGGCACTCCCAAAGGCGCGTCGCTGACGCACCGCAACCTCCTCTCCAACGCCGCCCAGGCCCGCGCGTGGGTGCCGCAGATCACCCCGGGTGAGGGATGCGTCGTCTATGCCGTGCTGCCGATGTTCCACGCGTACGGACTCACGCTGTGCCTGACCTTCGCCATGTCGATGGGCGCACGCCTCGTGCTCTTCCCGCGGTTCGACCCCGACCTCGTGCTCGCGGTGGTCAAGAAGCATCCGGCGACCTTCCTTCCGCTCGTGCCGCCGATCGCGGAGCGGCTCCTCACGGCGTCGCGGGAGACCGGCATCTCCCTTGCCGGCACGCAGATCGCCATCTCCGGGGCGATGGCGCTCCCGCACGAGCTCGTCGTGCCGTTCGAGGAGGCCAGCGGCGGTTATCTCGTGGAGGGCTACGGCCTGAGCGAGTGCTCCCCCGTCCTCATGGCGAATCCGGTGGCCGGCAACCGCGTCCCCGGGACCGTCGGGCTTCCCCTCCCGGGCACGGAGTGCCGGGTCGTGAACCCGGACGACCCGACCGTCGACGTCGCGCCGGGTGAGCGCGGCGAGCTGGTCGTGCGGGGGCCGCAGGTGTTCAGCGGCTACTACGGCAAGCCGGAGGCGACCGAAGAGGTGTTCGTCGACGGCTGGTTCCGCACCGGCGACATCGTGACGATCGATGAGGACGGTTTCGTCCGTATCGTCGACCGCATCAAAGAGCTCATCATCACCGGCGGGTTCAACGTCGCCCCGACCGAGGTGGAGAGTGTCCTCCGCCAGCATCCGCGTGTCGTGGACGTCGCGGTGGTCGGCCTTCCCAGCGGGCACTCCGGCGAGGAGGTCGTCGCCGCGATCATCCCCGACGGGGCGGGCGACGTCGATGTCGAGGACATCCGAACCTTTGCGCGGAGCATCCTCACGCCGTACAAGGTGCCGCGGCGCATCTTCGTGGTGGACGAACTGCCCCGCTCGCTCATCGGCAAGGTGCTGCGCAAGCAGGTGCAGGAGAGACTCCTCGCGCTGACCTCCGGCGACTGACCACGTCGGGTCGGGGTACCCGCACCGGCATGCGAGGATGTTCGACGCTGAGCCGCGGAAACGGCAGGGAGCGCCGTCAGCCGGCGTCGGGGGCGATCGCGTCGAGAGCCGCCGGGCCCTCGGTCACGAGAAGATGGAACTGCTGCGCATCGATGATGCGCAGGCCCAGTTCCTCGGCCTTGCCGAGCTTGGAGCCGGCGCCGGGACCGGCGGCGACGAAGTCGGTCTTCTTCGACACGCTGGAGGCGGCCTTGCCGCCGGCACGGATGATCGCCTCCTGGGCGCCCTCCCGCGTGTAGCCCTCGAGAGACCCGGTCGCCACCACGGTCACGCCGTCGAGCACGCCCCCGCCGGCGTTCGCCGCGCCCGGACCCGGATGACCGGGGATCGCCAGTCGAGCGCCGGCGGCCACCCAGCGGTCGACGATCTCACGGTGCCAATCGACCGCGAACCACTCGATGACGGCATCCGCGATGATTCCGCCGACACCTTCCACGGCGGCGAGCTCGTCGCGCGAGGCGGCGCGGATCGCGTCGAGCGAGCCGAACCACTGTGCGAGCGCACGCGCCGCGACCGGTCCGACATGCCGGATGCTGAGGGCGACGAGAAAGCGGTAGAGATCCTTCGTCTTGGCCTTCTCGAGCTCGTCGAGCAGCGTGATCGCCTGCGCCGACGGCTGCGGACCGGTGAGGCCCGCCTTCTTCTCCGCCCCGCTCGGGTTGCGCCGGAACGGCGCCCGGCGCACGACCTCTCCGGTCTTGGGATCCAGGCGCGGCTCACCCGTTTCGGCATCGCGGACGATCACCTCGATCGGCACGAGCTCGTCGAGGGTCAGCTCGAAGAGGCCGGCCTCGGTCTCCAACGGCGGATGCTCCGGAACGCTGGGCTGCGTCAGCGCTGCCGCGGTCACCTCACCGAGAGCCTCGATGTCGAGGGCGCCGCGCGATCCGATGTGCTCGACGCGACCGCGCACCTGGGCGGGGCAGGCCCGGGTGTTCGGGCAGCGCAGGTCGATGTCGCCCTCCTTGGCGGGGGCGAGCGGGAAGCCGCACTCTGGGCACTCCGTCGGCATGACGAATGCCCGCTCGCTGCCGTCGCGCAGCTCCACCACCGGGCCGAGGACCTCGGGGATGACGTCGCCGGCCTTGCGCAGCACGACGGTGTCGCCGATGAGCACGCCCTTGGCCTTGACGACCTCCTGGTTGTGGAGCGTCGCCTGCCTGACGACGCTCCCGGCCACCCGCGCCGGCGCCATGACGGCGAACGGTGTCGCGCGGCCCGTGCGACCCACCGACACGACGATGTCGAGGAGCTTGGTGTTGACCTGCTCGGGAGGGTACTTGTAGGCGATGGCCCATCGCGGTGCGCGACTGGTCGCCCCCAGCTCGTCGTGGAGCGCGAGCTCGTCGACCTTGACGACCACACCGTCGATCTCGTGCTCGACCGTGTGGCGGTGCTCACCGTAGTGCTGGACGAACGCGAGGACGCCGTCGATATCGTCGGAGGTACGGAAATACGGGCTCGTCGGCAGGCCCCACTCCGCCAGGAGCGCATAGACCTCGCTCTGCGACGACACCGGCGGAGCCTGCCACGCACCGATGCCGTGGACGAACAGCCGTAGCGATTCCAGCCGCGCCTGACCTGCGTCCAGCTCCATCCCGCTCTTCTTCTCCAGCTGCTGGCGCAGCCCTCCGCTGGCGGCGTTGCGCGGATTGGCGAAGGCGGGGAACCGCCGCGCGGCGCTGCGCGTGGCCTTCTCCTCGTCCACGCCGCGCGCCTGAGACTCCGCCACCACGCGCTCGCGCAGTCGCGCCTGCAGGGCATTGAGCTCGTCGAACGCCGCGACCGGGATGAACACCTCCCCGCGTACCTCGACGATCGGCGGATGCCCCGTCCCCGACAGGCGCTGCGGGATGCCGCTCACGCGGATCGCGTTCGCGGTGACGTCTTCTCCGACGCGCCCGTCGCCACGGGTCGCCGCGGAGGTGAGGACGCCGTTCTCGTACCGCAGGCTGATCGCGAGCCCGTCGATCTTCAGCTCGGTCAGCCACCGCACACGCCGGCCGGCGGAGGCTTCGGCCCGCGCGCACCATTCGCGCAGCTCGTCGACGCTGAAGACGTTGTCGAGGCTCAGCATCCGCTCGGCGTGCTCCACCGGCGCGAACATCGTGCTCTCCGCCGCCCCCACCGAGAGAGTCGGGCTGTCCTGCCCCTGCAGCTCGGGATAGAGCCGTTCGAGAGCCTCGAGGCGATGCATCCAGCCGTCGTAGGTGGCGTCGTCGACGATCTCGGCGTCGCGCCCGTAGTAGGCGTCGCGCGCTCCGACGATCCGCGTCGTCAGGTCGTCGACCTCGGCGCGGGCCTCGTCGAGGGTCAGGTCGGGAAGTTCGTCGCCGTTCGCCACACGGTCAGTTTAGAGACCGCTCCCGACAGCCCCCGGGGGCTGGACTATCCCGCGGAAACCGGCACCGCCGACACCGTCCGGTCGATCGTGAACTGCCCGAGGACTCGCGTGCCGTCGTAGAGCACCGCCGTCTGTCCGGGCGCGACGCCGTCGAACGGCACCTCCGGCACGACAGTCACGATGCCGTCGGCGACCCGCGCGACGGCGGGCACCGGGTCGGCGTGCGCGCGGATCTGCACGTCGCACGCGAACTCCGTCGCATCCGGGGCGCGCCCCGTCCACGTGAACCGCGCCCCCGCGATCTCGGCGGTGGCGAGCGCCTCCTTGGGGCCGACGACGACGGTGTTGGAGACGGGGCGCACCTCGAGCACGAAACGCGGCTTGCCGTCGGGGGCGGGGACGCCGAGCTGCAGGCCGCGCCGCTGGCCGACCGTGTAGGCATGGGCGCCCTCGTGAGACCCGACGACCTCGCCGGCGCGGTCGATGATGGGCCCCTGCTCGGCGCCGACCTTCTCGGCCAGCCAGCCGCGCGTGTCGCCGTCGGGGATGAAGCAGATGTCGTGGCTGTCGGGCTTGTGCGCGACGGTCAGCCCGCGCGCTTCGGCCTCTGCGCGGACGAGCGCCTTCGAGGGCGTGGCGCCCAGCGGGAAATAGGTGTGCGCGAGCTGGTCCGCCGTGAGGACGCCCAGCACATACGACTGGTCCTTGGCCTGGTCGCTCGCGCGGTGCAGCTCCCGCCCGTCCGGAGTGTCGACCAGGCTCGCGTAGTGCCCGGTGCAGACCGCGTCGAAACCGAGCTCGAGGGACCGCTCCAAGAGCGCGGCGAACTTGATCTTCTCGTTGCACCGCATGCAGGGGTTGGGTGTGCGGCCCGCCCGATACTCGGCGATGAAGTCGTCGATGACGTCGTCGCGGAACCGCTCGGAGAAGTCCCAGACGTAGAACGGGATGCCGAGGCGATCAGCCGCGCGACGCGCGTCCATCGCGTCCTCGATGGTGCAGCATCCGCGGCTCCCGGTGCGGAGCGTGCCGCCGGCGCGGGAGAGGGCGAGGTGCACGCCGACGACGTCATGGCCCGCCTCCACGGCGCGCGCTGCCGCGACGGCGGAGTCCACGCCGCCGCTCATCGCCGCCAGAATCCGCATCGTGCCAGTCTACGAGTCGCTCACGGCGCCCGGTCCGCCCAGCTCCAGTCCTCACCCGCCGTATTCAGTCTGCGCGCGGACGAGCCGAACGCATGCCCGCGTACCGTATTCAGTCTGCGCGCGGATGAGCCGAACGCATGCCCGCGTGATTCGGCGGGCGGAGTGGACGGGATAGTCCGCTCAGACTGAGTACGGTATGGGCCGGAGCCGTCAACGGTGGGCGGATCCGGCGGCTCGGACTGAGTACGGTACGGGCCGATGCCGTGAGTACGCTACGGGCCGGTGCCGTCAACGGCGGGCGGACGCCGCGGCTCGGGCATACGCGTCGGGAAGCGCCGCGAGGAACGCCGCGACGTCGGCGGCCGTCGACGTGCGTCCGAGCGTCAGTCGCAGCACCGAGCGCGCTTCGCGCTCGGTGCGCCCCAGGGCGAGCACGACGTGGGACGGCTCCGGAACGCCGGCCTGGCACGCCGACCCGGTCGACACGGAGATCCCGGCCTGGTCGAGGAGGAACAGCAGCGTCTCCCCCGCCGCGTCCGGGAACAGCACGTGCACGTTGCCGGGGAGGCGGTCGACGGGGTCGCCGAGGATCTCGGCGCCGGGCACCACATCTCGGATGCCCCGCAGCAGCGCGTCGCGCAGTGCCGAGAGGCGGGCTGCCTCACCCGCCCGTTCGGTCTCCGCCAGCTCGGCCGCCACGGCGAATGCGCTCGCCCCCGCGATGTCCTGCGTGCCGGCGCGGAGGCCTCGCTGCTGCCCACCGCCGTGCAGGAGCGGGGACAGACGGGCGGTGCGTGCCACGACGAGGGCGCCTACCCCGACGGGGCCTCCCACCTTGTGGGCGGAGACGCTCAGCGCCACGAGACCGGCGCCGGGTGACGCGTCGGCGCGCCACCGCGCGAAGTCCACCGAGACGTGGCCGAATGCCGATACCGCATCGAAATGGAGCGGGGTTCCCGCCCCCGCCGCCCCCGCCGCCAGCGCCGCGGCGTCCTGCACGGTCCCGACCTCGTTGTTCGCGATCAGGGCGGTCGCCAGGGCCGCGCCGCGCGCCGCCGCGGCGAACGCCTCCGGGTCGATGCGCCCGGTCGCGTCGAGCGGAACCTCGCGGACACCCGCTCCTTCCCGCGCAGCGAGGGCTGCCACGGCATCGAGGGTGGCATGGTGCTCGCCGTCGGGCAGAACGACGTCTGCCGTACCGGCGCACCGCGCCGACCACAGTCCCGTCACCGCGGTGTTGATGGACTCCGTCCCGCCGGAGGTGAAGACGACCTCGGGGGCGTCGCATCCGAGGACCGCCGCGAGCCGCTCGCGCGCGTCCTCGAGCACCCGCCGCGCCGCTTGTCCGCCGCCGTGGATCGACGAGGCGTTCGCCCCGACGGCCGCCGCCTCGAGCCAGGCGTCGCGCGCCTCATCCCGCAGCGGCGTCGTGGCCGCATGGTCGAGGTACACCGCCATGACACTCCTCCCGTGACGTGTCCGTCACATGGCCTAACTACTGTAGAGCGCATGGCTGGACCGGATCTCAGTTCCGTGCTCGCCCCGGCCGGGGGGCTGCTCGACTCGCGCCTGGACGACCTCGGCGTGCGGATGGGCCCCGACGGCGGCACGCTGCGGGTGTGGTCGGGAAGCGCCGACGCGATCGAGCTCGTCGTCTTCGACGACGTCGACCTGGACTGGGCGATCGAGCGTCTCCCCCTCGTCCGCGGCGAGGGGGACGTATGGTCGGTCACCACACCGCTCCTGCGTCCGGGAGCACGGTACGCGGTCCGCGCCGACGGCCCCCACGCGCCCGGCAACACCTTCAACCGTGAGAGCCTCCTGCTCGATCCGTACGCCCGCGGTCTGGTCACCAGCGGGTTCGGAGATCACCGGGCGGTCGTCGTCGACGGCGGCTTCGACTGGGGCGGGGTCGGCAAGCCCGCCATCCCGCTCGATCGCACCGTCGTCTACGAGGGGCACGTCAAAGGCCTCTCCAAGCGTCATCCCGGTGTCCCGCCGGCCCTCCATGGCACGTATGCGGGCCTCGCCCACCCCGCGATGATCGAGCACTTCCTGAGCCTGGGAATCACGAGCATCGAGCTCCTCCCCGTCCATGCCTTCGCGACCGAGCCGCGCCTGCTCCAACTCGGACTGACCAACTACTGGGGCTACAACACACTCAACTTCTTCTCCCCTCACGCCGCCTACGCCACCGAAGACAGCCGGCGCGGGGGGCCGGAGGCGGTGCTGCGCGAGTTCAAAGGCATGGTGCGCCTGCTTCACGAAGCGGGGCTGGAGGTCATCCTCGACGTCGTCTACAACCACACTGCCGAGGAGGGACTCGGCGGCCCGCGCACGAGCCTTCGCGGCCTCGACAACCGCGGGTACTACCGACAGACCGACGAGGGCGCCTACATCGACGTCACCGGATGCGGCAACAGCGTGAACACCGCATCGGATGCGGCTGCCCGCCTCGTCATCGATTCGCTGCGGTACTGGGCGAACGATGTGCAGATCGACGGATTCCGTTTCGACCTCGCCGCGACGCTCGGTCGCGACGCCGCGCACACGTTCACCCCGCAGCATCCCCTCCTGCGGGCGATCCTCGACGACCCGCAGCTGGCCGGCGCCAAGAAGATCGCCGAGCCGTGGGACGTCGGGATGGGCGGATGGCAGACCGGGAACTTCGGCACCGGATGGATGGAGTGGAACGACCGCTACCGCGACCGCGTCCGCAACTTCTGGTTGAGCGACATCGACTACGCGCGACGCGCCGACACCGCGCCGGTGGGGATCGGCGGGTTCGCCACGCGCCTGGCCGGTTCGTCCAACACCTTCAGCGCCGAGCGCGGCCCGCTCGCCGGGGTGAATTTCGTCACCGCGCACGATGGCTTCACCCTCCGTGACCTCGTGTCCTACGACGTCAAGCACAACCTCGGGAACGGCGAGCAGGGCCGTGACGGCGCCGACACCAACCGCTCGTTCAACCACGGCATCGAGGGCAAGACCGACGACGAGCGCATCCTCGCCGCACGCCGCAAGGCCATGCGGAATCTCCTGGGAACGCTGCTGCTGAGCGCGGGGATCCCGATGCTCACGGCAGGCGACGAGTTCGGGCGCACGCAGCGCGGCAACAACAACGCCTACTGCCACGATTCCGCGCTCACGTGGTTGTCCTGGGAGCATGCGCCGTGGCAGAAAGATCTCCTGGCGCACGTGCGACGTCTTCTGCAGCTTCGGCGCGAGAACCCGGCGCTGCGCCCCATCCGCTTCGCGCGCCTGGGCGAGCACACCCCGTCGGCATCGGTGATGGAGTGGTTCGATCACGACGGACGCACCATGTCGAGCGAGTTGTGGACGAACCCCGCGCACCGCACCCTGCAGTACGTGGCCTCGTCGACGCCGGAAGAGGAGGCGTTCAACCGCATCCTCCTGATGATCCACGGCGACGAGACGCCCATCGACGTCACGCTCCCCGAGCTCCCCGACGCGGTGCGCTTCGTGTCGCTGTGGTCCAGCGCGGATGAGCGGCCCCGCGACGGCGAGGTCGGCTACGTCGCCGGGGACGTCGTCGCCCTGGCTCCCACCTCGATGCACCTGTTCCGCGTCGAGTGATCGAGCTTTCCGGCCGTTGTCAACGGTCGCAGGCGTTCGTGTGCCCGCCGAGGGGTGCGGGGTAGGTTCGGATCGTGGCACCTCCGACGCGACTCTCCACCCCCCGCCCGTGGCGCAGCGCCGCCTCCATCCCCGTGCGCCCGGCGACGGCGACACCGAGCGAGACGGTGACGCCGCGGATCCCGCTGGCCCTCCCGCGCCCGTCCGTTCCGGGCGGCAGATTCCGACCGTCCGCGTATGTCGAGGAAGCGGTCCCGTTCACCGTGACGGCATTTCGCGAGGGGCATGATCTCATCGGCGTGCACGTGCGTGTGTTCTCGCCGTCCGGGGACGAGGCCCTGCATCGTCTGAGCGCGCTGGGCGACGGCTTCGACCGCTGGAGCACCCTGGTGGTGCCCCTGGAGCAGGGCATCTGGCGATACCGCTTCGAGGCGTTCTCGGACGACTTCGCCACGTGGCAGCACGCCGCCGAGCTGAAGATCGCCGCCGGGGTGGACCCCGCGCTGATGAGGGAGATCGGCGCGCAGCTGTTCGAGCGTGCCATCGCCGACAAGACGCGCCCGCGGGCGGAGCGGATGACCCTCGAGGGGGCGGCCGCCGTGCTTCGCGACGCCGCCGTCGCCGACGAAGCCGCACTCGGGATCGTTCGCGACACCGCGATCGCCGCGTTCTTCGCCGACCGTCCGCTCACGACGCTCGGAAGCGTCGGCGGCGACCTCGAGATGCTGGTCGAGCGACGCCGCGCCGGTGTCGGTGCGTGGTACGAGTTCTTCCCGCGCTCCGAGGGCGCACGCCTGTTCAAGGACGGCACGATCCGCAGCGGCAATTTCCGCACCGCAACACGGCGGCTCTCCGCGGTCGCCGAGATGGGTTTCGATGTTCTGTATCTGCCGCCCATCCACCCGATCGGCGAACGCAACCGCAAGGGCCGCAACAACACCCTCGACCCGCAGCCGGGCGACCCGGGGTCGCCCTGGGCGATCGGATCGGCCGCGGGCGGCCACGACGCTGTCCACCCCGATCTCGGAACCCTGACCGACTTCCGCGCCTTCGTCCGCGCCGCGCGCGCCGAGGGGCTGGAGATCGCCCTGGATCTCGCGCTCCAGGCCGCCCCGGACCATCCGTGGGTGACGGAGCACCCGGAGTGGTTCACGACCCTTCCCGACGGATCGATCGCGTACGCGGAGAATCCGCCCAAGAAGTACCAGGACATCTACCCGATCAACTTCGACAACGATCCCGAAGGGATCCGCGCCGAGGTGCTGCGCATCGTCCGCCATTGGATCGCGCAGGGCGTGTTGATCTTCCGCGTCGACAATCCGCACACCAAGCCGCTGCAGTTCTGGGAGTGGCTGATCGCCACCGTCAGCGCGGAGCACCCGGACGTCGTGTTCCTGGCCGAGGCCTTCACGCGCCCCGCGCCGCTCCGGGGTCTCGCGATGGCAGGGTTCCAGCAGAGCTACACCTACTTCACCTGGCGCAACACCAAGGAGGAGCTCGAGGAGTTCTTCACCGGCCTCGCCACCGAGACGGACGATTACCTGCGGCCGAATCTCTTCGTCAACACCCCCGATATCCTCACCGAATACCTGCAGTACGGCGGGCGCCCCGCGTACAAGGTGCGCGCGGCGCTGGCGGCCACGGCCGCGCCGACGTACGGCGTGTACGCCGGGTACGAGCTCTTCGAGAACGTCGCCCGCCCCGGGTCGGAGGAGAACCTCGACAACGAGAAGTACGAGTACAAGCTCCGCGACTGGCAGGGTGCCGAGGAGCGCGGCGAGTCGCTCGCGCCATACCTGCGGATGCTGAACGCGGCGCGCCGCGCGCACCCGGCCCTCCTGCAGCTGAGGAATCTGCTGGTGCACTGGAGCGACGATGACGCCATCCTGGTCTACTCGAAGCACCTCGACGCCGCGCTCACCGGGACCGGGACGTCCGACACCGTGATCGTCGTCGCCAACGTCGATCCTCACTCCGCCCGCCAGACCATGGTGCATCTCGACACGCGCGTGTGGGGCGTGGAGCCGGGGCAGCCCTACCAGGTGCAGGACCTGGTCACCGGGGCCGAGTGGACCTGGACCGACCACAATTTCGTACGGCTCGACGCGTTCGGCGAGCCCGTGCACATCCTCGCCGTGAAGGAGTCACGATGACACCCGCCACCGTCCCCGATGCCGGCCTGCTCGACGCGGTCGCCGCGGGCAGCCACCACGACCCCCACGCCGTCCTGGGGCTTCACGCGGCGGATGACGGCACGTGGCGCATCCGCGTGCGACGGCCGCTCGCCACGACCGTGACGGCCGTTCTGGACGACGGCAACGCGGTGCGGTTCGAGCACGTGCGCGCGGGCATCTGGGAGGCAGCGGTCCCCCGGCAGCCCCGGCGCTACACGGTCACGGCGACCTATGAGGGCGCCCCCGATCACACCACCGACGATCCGTACCGGCACCTTCCGTCCGTCGGTGAGCTCGACCTGCATCTCATCGGCGAAGGGCGGCACGAGGAGCTGTGGCGCGTGCTGGGCGCGCACGTGCGGACGATGGACGGTTCCTCCGGCGTCGCGTTCACCGTGTGGGCTCCGGACGCGCGCGCCGTGCGCGTGGCCGGCGAGTTCAACAACTGGGACGGCCAGCCGCACGCCATGCGGTCGATGGGCGGGACGGGCGTGTGGGAGTTGTTCATCCCGGGCCTGAGCGCCGGTATGACGTACAAGTTCGAGATCCTCACACGCTCCGGCGAGTGGATCTTCAAGGCCGACCCGATGGCCCGGTTCGCCGAGGTGCCGCCGGCCACCGCATCCGTCGTCACCGACTCGTCCTACCAGTGGGAGGACGCCGAATGGATGCGGCGGCGCGCGCGCACGCAGCCCCTGTCGGGACCGATGTCGATCTACGAGATCCATCTCGGGTCGTGGCGGCCCGGACTGTCGTACCGCGACGCCGCCGATCCGCTCGTGGAGTACGTGACGGCGCAGGGGTTCACCCACGTCGAGTTCCTCCCCCTGGCCGAGCACCCCTTCGGCGGATCGTGGGGCTATCAGGTCACCGGCTACTACGCCCCGACCAGCCGCTTCGGCTCCCCCGACGATCTGCGCTACCTCATCGACCGGCTCCACCAGGCCGGCATCGGCGTGATCATGGACTGGGTCCCCGGGCACTTCCCCAAGGACGCCTTCGCGCTGGCCCGCTTCGACGGCGAGCCGCTCTACGAGCACCCCGACCCCCGCCGCGGGGAGCACAAGGACTGGGGGACGCTGATCTTCGACTACGGTCGCAACGAGGTGCGCAACTTCCTCGTCGCGAACGCGTTGTACTGGCTCGAGGAGTTCCACGTCGATGGCCTGCGCGTCGATGCGGTCGCGTCGATGCTGTACCTGGATTATTCGCGCCAGGACGGCGAATGGGCGCCCAACCAGTACGGCGGGCGCGAGAACCTCGAAGCCATCCGGTTTCTGCAGGAGGTCAACGGGACGGCGTACAAGCGCTACCCGGGCATCGCGATCATCGCGGAGGAGTCCACCAGCTTCCCGGGGGTGACCGCGCCCACCGACCACGCCGGCCTCGGCTTCGGCTTGAAGTGGAACATGGGCTGGATGAACGATTCGCTGCAGTACATCTCGCGCGATCCGCTCTACCGCTCGCACCACGAGGGCGAGCTGTCGTTCTCGTTCGTGTACGCGTTCAGCGAGAACTACATCCTTCCGGTCAGCCACGACGAGGTCGTGCACGGCAAGGGGAGCCTGTTCGGCCGTATGCCGGGTGACCACTGGCAGAAGCTCGCGAACATGCGCGCCTATCTCGCCTACATGTGGGGGCACCCGGGCAAGCAGCTGCTGTTCATGGGGCAGGAGTTCGGCCAGATGTCCGAGTGGTCCGAGGGCCGTGGCCTGGACTGGTGGATGCTGGAGCAGCCTTCGCACGCACAGCTGCACGACTTCGTCGCGGCGATGAATCACGTCTACGTCGACCAGGCCGCGCTGTGGTCGCGCGACAGCGATGGGAGCGCCTTCTCACGCCTGGGAGGCCCGTCCTGGAACACGAACGTGCTCGCCTTCGCCCGTCGCGACTGGCACGGCAACACCGTGGTGGTCGTGTGCAACTTCTCGGGCGCGCCGATCAACGCGTACGAGCTCACGCTCCCGGAGCGCGGGGTCTGGACCGAGATCCTCAACACCGACGCGGAGGCCTACGGCGGCTCCGGTGTCGGCAATCTCGGAGTCGTCCGCGCGGACGACAGCGGCCGTGCCGTCTTCACCCTGCCGCCGCTGGGCACCCTGTGGCTGCATCACCGTAAGGACGCCGCCCGGCTCCCCGCGCCGGGCAAGGGCTAAGGCCCCGTCCGCTTGCGTGAATCGGCTGCTATATCGCGCGATATAGCAGCCGATTCACGCAAATGGTCAGAAGAGCAGCGAGGAGAGCCGGCCCCGGGCGGCCAGGACGCGGGGATCGGCATCGCCGATGAGTCCGAACAGCTCCAGCAGGCGCTCGCGCACCGGCGCTCGCTCGTCGGCCGGGAGGATCGAGAACAGGTCGAGCAGGCGATCGAACGCGTCCTCCACATGCCCGCCCGCCAGATCGAGGTCGGCGACGAGGAACTGCGCGTCGAGATCGGTGGGTGCTGCCGCCGCCGCGTCCCTGGCAGCCTGAAGATCGGCGCCTTGCACACGGTCGAGCAGGCGCACCTGACCGAGCCCCGCGCGGGCGTCGGCGTCACGGGGATTCTCGGCGAGGGCGTTCTCGTACGCCGTGATCGCGCGCCGATAGTCGCCCGCTTCGATCGCCTCGAAGGCCTCCGCGTGCAGCGGCGGAAGCGGCGGTTCCGCCGGCTCCGCCTCGGGCTCGGCACCGTCGACGGCGACCGTTCCGGTCACACCGTTCTGCGCCGCGAGCTGCAGGAGCTGCGAGAAGACGTCGCGGACCTGCTGCTCGGGCACCGCACCGGTGAACATCGGCACCGGCTGGCCCGCCACGAGAGCGACGACCATCGGGATCGACTGCGCGCGGAAACCCTGCGCGAGCTGCGGGTTCGCGTCCACGTCGACCTTGGCCAAGACGAGACGCCCGCCGAGCTCGAGAACGACCTTCTCCAGGATCGGACTGAGCTGCTTGCAGGGGCCGCACCATTCCGCCCAGAGATCCACGACCACGGGGACGGTGCGCGACAGCTCGAGCACGGCACCGAACGTCGCGTCGGTGACATCCATCACCAGCGACGGCACCGCGCCGCCGCCCGCGGGAGCGGGCTGCTCGCCCGGAGCGGGAGGCTGCGGACGGTTGCGCAGGGAGGACAGGTCGACGGCGCCGCGCATAACGGCTCCGGGGGGAGGAGTGCTCACTCGATCTCCTTGGATTGCAGGATGTTGGACCGGTACCCGAGCAGCCGGATGGGATCGTTGCTCCCCTCCAGCGGCACGTAGAAGAACAGCTGGTCGACGTAGGTCGTCGCGAACCCCTTCGCCGACTGCTCGAGGCCGGTCAGGGTCTTGACCTGGGCGTTGCCGTCGAGGCGGATCACCGCATCGGGGTTCGTGGGCTTGACGGTGTCATTCTCGAAGACGTCGACGGCGACGATGGCCCCGCCGTCAAGCGTCGTGAGGGCCATGGGCGCGGAGTTCCCCGCGGTGGCTTGGAACGACAGGCTCGCCGTGCTCGAGCCGGTCTGGTTGAACTCGTCGAGGCGCTGCTGCCGGTTCTGCGCGATGCTCGGCAGGAGCAGGTCGCCCTCGACGTCGAAATCGCCCCAGTACGGGCTGTTCTGCCCGTTGTCGATGATGTCGGCGTAGGCCGCGGCGAGCTGGTCGGGCTGGATGCGCAGGAAGGGCGAGTCGGGCGGGGCCATCGGCGCTCCGACGTACGTCGCGGGAAGGTCGGGAAGGAGGGTGGCGGCCTCGAGGCTCGCGATGAACGTGGCCTTGTACTCCGACCAGGGGTCGTCCTGCGTCATCAGCATGATCGTCGGGGCGACAGTGGAGTCGTCCGCATCCTCGACGACCGTCATGAACGAACGCGGCCAGCCCTCGAACTGCTGCGGCAGCACGATCTCGACCGGGCTGTCGGGGATCACCGGAAGCGGCGCGAGGTCGGGAAGCGCCCCGCGCAGCGCATAGTTCGTCTCACGCTCGGCCAGGGCGGTGCCGCCCAGACGGATGCCGGCGGCCGCGGGGTCCATCGCGGCATCGGCCTCCGCGACCGACTCCGAGATGCGCGTCACGATGCGCTTGGCCTGCGACTCGGTCACCGCGGGAGGCTGCTGACCCTCCGGAACGATGACCGTCGCCGTCGGCGACGGGGTCTCCGAGGCCGGCAGCTGCGGCCAGGCCTCGGACGAGCAGCCGACGAACAGCAGACCCGACACCGCGACCGCGGGGAGCGCGACGAGCGTCCGGCGGCCGGGGAGGCCTCGACGACGCGAAGGGGCGCCCGCACTGATGACGCCCTTGTCGGAGCCCTCGACCGCCAGGTCGATCGGCTCGGTCACCGCGAGCGGGAGGCCCTTCCGGCGCGGCCCTCGTGAGCGGCGCACGTGACGGATGCCCAGGATGTACAGCACGACGCCGACCACCAGGATCACGCCCCCGCCGACGATGAGCGGTCCGGCCCACGGCGTGCTCCGGTCCACCGGCCAGGTCAGGGCGATCTCGCTGGGCGCCGGCTCGGCGCCATCGGCAGCGACGAGGACGCTCATCGTGTCGGGCAGCTTCAGCGGGGTCGACAGCCGCCGTTCCTGCTGGAACTCGTCGAGCCACAGATCGGAGCCGACGGGTGTGCGCGCGGCCGCGTCGGCCTCCTCGCCCGCGGGGGCGGGCTCGGTCGGTGCGGCCGCGTCGGGAGGCGCGGGGGTGGCCGTGGCATCCGTGCCGGCATCGCCGTCGGTCTCCGGCTCGATCACCTCGGTGCGCAGAGCGCCCTCGGACCCGACGGTGACGAGGTTGTAGGGGACGTCTGCGAGCCACGCCTGCACGTCGGCGGTCCTCCCGTAGGCGGCGAAGACCGTCCCGTCGCCCTCGGCCGTCAGGGTCTGTGCGCCCGGGAACAGGTTCAGCACCTCACCGTCGATGACGGTGTACGCCTCGTCCTCGCCGACGGGCACCGCTGTGCTCGCCGCGGGCGGAGCCTGGAAGATCGTGCGCTGGGCGATCCCCAGGCCGATCATCAACGCGGCCACGACGAACGCCGCCACGGC
Organism: Microbacterium sp. RD1; assembly: GCF_052220165.1. NCBI lineage: Bacteria > Bacillati > Actinomycetota > Actinomycetes > Micrococcales > Microbacteriaceae > Microbacterium > Microbacterium sp. RD1. The sequence goes on along the minus strand of NZ_JBQPOL010000004.1, from coordinate 49,968 downwards.
CCACACGAAACGCACGAATTCACACCTTCCCGCGCCGGCTCGTCGGGTCGAGCCGTACACACGACATTTCAGACTAGCGAAATCGACCTGAAAGTTGCCCAGGAGGGGGTCGGTGACGGGGTGGGGGCGCGCTCGCCCTTATCCTGAGGAACCGGATGCGCCACCCTCGGCGCGGGAACAGGAGCAGGCGTGAAGATCCACAATCCGTTCCGCGTCGCGCTGGTCGCGACCCTCGGCGTGGGCGTCGGACTCCTGCTGATCAACAGCGTCCAGACGCTCTCCACGATCCTCCTGTACGTCGGAACCGCGTTGTTCCTCTCGCTCGGTCTGGATCCGGTCATCTCCTGGCTCGAGCGCCGGAAGCTTCCGCGCTGGGCGGCCGTGCTGGTCACGATCGTGGGGGTGCTCGGCGTCTTCGCCGGCATCATCCTGACGATCGTCCCGGTGATCGCCAGTCAGATCGCGCAGCTGGTCGAACAGATCGACGATCTCATCCAGGAGACGGGATGGCCGGCGCTGCTTCAGAACGTGCGCGAATGGCTGGAGGGCGTCTTCCCTGCGCTCGACATCGACCTCGCCTGGAGCTATCTCGAGGACTGGTGGGGCACACTCGACTTCGGCACGATCTCGGGGAACGTCGGGGAGGGCATCCTCGTCGTGGGTGGGGCGGTCGCCGCCGGGCTCGGCGGCGCCTTCATCATCCTCATTCTGACGATCTACTTCACCGCCTCAACGCCATCGCTCAAGGCCGCCGTCTACCAGCTCGTTCCCGCCTCCAAGCGGGCCCACTTCATCGACCTGGCCGAGCAGATCACCGACTCCGTCGGCTACTACGTCATCGGGCAGCTGAGCCTCGGCGTCATCAACGGTGTGCTGAGCTTCATTTTCCTCTCGATCGTCCGGGCGCCGTTCCCCGCGGTACTGGCCGTCGTTGCGTTCTGCTTCTCGCTCATCCCTCTTGTCGGAACTCTGACGGGTTCGGCGATCATCGTCCTGACGTGCCTCATCCCGGGGGTCGGATCCCCGACGACCGCTCTCATCGCCGCGATCTACTACCTGATCTACATGCAGATCGAGGCGTACGTGATCTCCCCGCGCATCATGAATCGTGCAGTCTCGATCCCCGGCGCCGTCGTCGTCATCGCCGCGCTGGCGGGCGGTTCGCTGCTCGGGCTCCTCGGGGCGCTCGTGGCCATCCCCGTCGCCGCCAGCATCCTCATCATCTACCGCCAAGTGCTGATCCCACGGCAGAACGAGCGATAGGCCTACGCCGCCGCCGACGGTCCGTCCCATTCGACGGGCAGCGGCAGCGCCGACGGATTCACCACGGACACGATCTCCTCGAGCACCCGTCGGGTCTGGCTCTCCCCCACCCACAGGTGGCGGCCGCCCTCCACGGCGATCAGCGTCGCGTCGGGGACGCTCTCGAACCGTGCCGCCGCCTCGGCGGGGCGCAGATAGTCGTCGAACTCCGGGATGAGCGCGATGAGGCGTCGTCGGTCCCCCGCCCACGCGGCCACTTCCTCGGGCGTCGCGCGATGCAGTGGCGGGGAGAGCAGGATGGCGCCCTCGATCTCGTGGTCGAGGCCGTATTTCACGGCGAGCTCGGTGCCAAAAGACCATCCGACGAGCCACTGCCGGGGCAGGCCGCGCTCGGCGGCGAACCGCACCGCCGCTGCCACGTCGTGCTGCTCCGCCTCGCCACCGTCGAACGTCCCCTCGCTCGTGCCTCGCGGAGACGACGTGCCCCGCGTGTTGAACCGCAGCACGGCGAGGTCAGCGAGGGCGGGAAGCCGCGCCGCGGCCTTGCGCAGGATGTGCGAATCCATGAAACCGCCCGCCGTGGGAAGCGGATGAAGTGTCACCAGCGTCGCGACAGGGTCTCTGTCCGCCGGCAGCGCCAACTCCCCCACCAGCGTCAGACCGTCGTCGGTGACCAGGTCGACCTCTTCTCGGCGCGCAGGCAGAACGATGGGGCCACGGATTTCTGTGCTCAACTGATCCTCCAGCAGTGGGTGTGCCAATGACGGCGGCCGGCGAGATCGGCGGCGTCGCCGAGCACGCCGTCGGAGCGCCACGCGACGACGTGGGCGACCCCGGGCTCGATCGTGCGTGCGCAGCCGGGACAGGTGTAGGGCTTCTGCGCCGATGGCGCCGACACCGGCTGCACGGTCCACTCCACGCCGCGACGCGTCTCCGTGCGCTTCCATCCGGCCAGGAGCCGCGCGAAGGAGTCCTCGCCCTCGGGCTCAGGGCGTCTGCGGTGTGAACGGGGCACGACGGGTTATCGTCACCACCAGTGGTTTCGGGTCCAGAAGTCGTAGGCGCTCGCCCAGCTTCCGTACCGGCCGTTCGCATACCCGTTCGCCCAGCGGAGGTTGTCGACCGGGTCGTATCCGTTGCCCGGCACCTTGCTGCACGGGTAGGCCTGGATCAGACCGCAGGCTCCGGAGGACTTATTGGTCGCGTTGGGGTTCCAGCCGCTCTCGCGCTTGGCGATGTAGTCGACGTATCCCCAATCGCTCTCGGGGATGCCTGCCGCCGCCATCCATTCCGCCGGCGACCCGCCGCCGGTGTACTGCGGGCGGGATGGCGCGGAGCCCGCGCCGCCACTTGTAGCCTTGGCGGTCGGTGTCGGCGTGGGCTTGGGGGTGACGTACACCGAGTAGCCCGCTCGATCGAGGGAGGCTGCGCCCTCACGTTCGGCGACGACGGACGACCACGTCTGCGCATCCCCCTCGGACCACTTGTACATGCTTACGGAGGCGGTCTCGACCTCGGCCAGGGCCGCCCCGGTGGGGCCCACGTAGGCAGCGACGAACCCGAGCGCGGCGAACGCCGCGAAACCCGCCAGCACACCGCGGCGGCGAGACCACCGCGGAGCCCGGCGGGGCGCGGTGGGAGGCGGAACGACGTCGACGGCACCGGGGGGTGTCCTGCGGACGATCCGTCCGGAGGTGGCGCGCGTCATCTCGGTACCGGAGGTCACAATGCGTCCGATTCTAGCCTCGCGACATCGGGCGTGCCATCTCCCCCGCGCGGATCATCAGCCGACGGCGAGGACGACCTCGACCACCGCGTCGAGCACAGCATCGACCTGCACTTCACGGTAGCCGCCCCGCTGCATCCGGAACGCGACCGAGCGCACCTGCTCCACCGTCAACGGCTCACCGGACGCGAGGTAGCGCGCGATCTTGTCGCCGACGAGGTCCACTTCGTCGACTCGGTAGCCGTACCGGAGGAATCCGACACGCTCGAACCGGCGGCCGCGCGGGCGGAGCAGGCGGTCGAGGACGACCTGGGCCGTCTCGCGCGATTCCGCCACCCAGGCCCGGGCACCCCGCCGGCTCATGGCCTGCTCGCGCTCACGTGCCGCGAAAGCGTCTTCGATGCGTCCGAGCGCCGCGTCCACCGCGTCGATGGCGTATCCGCGTCGGACGAGGGGGAACGCCGCCGAGCGCACCTCGACCGACCGCAGCGCTTCGGCGTCGTCGGCTTCGAAGGCGGAGCGCGCCTGGGCGAGGAAGGCGTCGACCGCGCGCTTCTCGTAACCCTTCGAACGCCCGGGGGCGTCGGGGAACGGGGTGTGGCCCGTATCGTCGGTCTGCTCGGTATCGAGACTCATCTCACCGCCAGGGGGCTCAGGAGATAGAACAGGGCGAGGGCCGCCGTCGCCGACGGCAGGATCGAGTCGAGCCGGTCGAGGACACCGCCGTGCCCGGGCAGCCACGAGCTCATGTCCTTGATGCCCAGATCGCGCTTGATCATGGACTCGCCGAGGTCACCGGCGGTGGCGGTCCCGAGGATGACCGCGCCGAAGATGAGGCCCGCCCACCAGGGAAGCCCCAGCATGTAGAGCGCCAGCAGCACGCCGGCCGCCAGCGCCACGACAGTCGCCCCCGCGAACCCTTCCCACGTCTTCTTCGGGCTGATGCGCGGAGCCATCGGGTGCCGCCCGCCCCGACCGAACGCGAGACCGGACGCGTAGGCGCCGGTGTCAGCGACGACGGTGACGATCAGGAAGGCGAGAACCCACCACTCCCCGCCGTCCTGGCTGAGGAGCACCAGCGCGAGGCTGGCGAGGAACGGCACGTACAGCTGCACGAACCCGGAGATGATCACATCCGAGAGCACGGCACCGTACGTGCGGCCGTCGCGCGCGAACATCTGGCCGAGAAGACGCCAGACGACGACGAAAGCCACGGCGGCGAGGGTGGCGACCCAGTGCAACCACAGTTCCGCGAAGTAGCCGGAAACCAGCAGCAGGGCGCCTGCGATGAGTTGCGGGATCAGGTCGACCCGGCGACCAGCGGCCTGGAGAGCACGCGTGAACTCGAAGACGCCCAGCGATGCCGCCGCGAGCGCGAACAGCAAGAAGATCCACTTCAGGAACAACAGCGATGCCAGCACCAGAACGCCGGCGGCGAGACCGATGACGATCGCAAGCACGATGTCGCGGCCGGTCCGTTGTTTCAGCCGGGCGTTGGCCTCCTCGAACTCGGCGCGGGCGTGCGCCACCTGACTCTCGAACTCGCTCCGCGCGGCGCGTATCTGCGTCTGGAAAGTCGGCCCCGCATCCGCAGCGCTCTGCGCGCGACGAGCACGCGCCGCCTCACGCCGGGTGGGCGGCGTATCGAGCGGCGCAGCGCCGTCCGGTCCGGAAGTGTCGGGCATCTCAGACCTCGAGCAGCTCCGCCTCTTTGCGCTTGAGCGCCTCGTCGATGGCGTCGACGTGGGCCTTGGTCAGCGCGTCCAGCTCCTTTTCCGCGCGGTTGAGCTCGTCCTCTCCGACGTCGGATTTCAGCGCATCCAGCTCGTCCTTCGACTTCCGGCGGATGCCGCGGACGTGCACCTTCGCGTCCTCGCCCTTCGTGCGCACGAGCTTCACGAACTCCTTGCGACGGTCCGCGGTCAGCTCGGGGAGCGTGACGCGCACGATGTTCCCGTCGTTCGAGGGGTTGGCGCCCAGGTTCGGCATGTCGCGGATCGCCTGCTCGATGGCCTTCAGAGCCGACTTGTCGTACGGGGTGACGATGAGCGAGCGCGCCTCGGGGTTGTTCAGCGAGGCGAGCTGGGAGAGGGGCGTCGGAGAGCCGTAGTAGTCGACCATCACCTTCTGGAACAGCTGGGGGTTGGCGCGACCGGTGCGGACGGTGGCGAAATCCTCCTTGGCCGCCTCGACGGCTCGGTCCATGCGCGCTTCGGCGTCGGCCAGAACATCGGCGATCACGGCAACTCCATTCGTAGGGCTCGACCCCCCAGTCTAGACATCGGCACCCCCTCGTCCGCGGACGACGAGCCGGGATCAGACGCTGACGAGCGTGCCGATCGACTCTCCCAGCAGTGCGCGGGTGACGTTGCCGGCCGGTTCCATCCCGAACACCCGCATGTCCATGCCGTTGTCCATGCAGAGACTGAAGGCGGTGGAGTCGACCACTTTCAGCCCTCCCTGGAGCGCATCCATGTAGGTGATGCTGTCGATGCGGACCGCTGTCGGGTCCTTGTGCGGATCGGCGGTGTACACGCCGTCCACGCCGTTCTTGGCCACGAGCACCTCGGTGGCCCCGATCTCGAGTGCGCGCTGCGCTGCGACGGTGTCGGTGGAGAAGTACGGCAGGCCGGCACCGGCGCCGAAGATCACGACGCGCCCTTTCTCCATGTGGCGCTCGGCGCGGCGTGGGATGTACGGCTCCGCGACCTGCGTCATCGAGATGGCCGACTGTACGCGCGTGGCGGCGCCGGCCTGCTCGAGGAAGTCCTGCAGCGCGAGGGCGTTCATCACGGTGCCGAGCATGCCCATGTAATCGGCTCGTCCGCGATCCATCCCGCGCTGGCTGAGCTCGGCGCCGCGGAAGAAGTTGCCACCGCCGACGACGACGGCGATCTCGACGCGATCGACCGCCGCGGCGATCTCTCGCGCGATCTGGCTCACGACGTCCGGGTTGACCCCGAGCTGGCCGCCACCGAAAGCCTCCCCGGAGAGCTTCAGCAGGACGCGGCGGCGCCCCGTCGCTTCATCGATCACGTGTCTTCCCTCTCGTCGGATCTCAACCTATCGTCCCGGCGGGCAGAGAGAAGGCCCGGGACGCGATGCATCCCGGGCCGCCTCGCTGAGCCGGTCGACCGGTGGGCGTGAGCCTGTCGAAGACTATGCGCCGACCTTGAAGCGGGCGAAGTCGGTGAGGGTCAGGCCGGCGTTCTTGGCCACCTGCGCGACGGACTGCTTGTTGTCCTTGGCGTAGTCCTGGTCGAGCAGGGCGACCTGCTTGAAGAACGCGTTGACGCGTCCCTCGACGATCTTCGGCAGCGCCGCCTCGGGCTTGCCCTCGTTGCGCGAGATCTCGGTGACGATCTCGCGCTCCTTCTCGACATCGGCCTCGGGCACCTCGTCGCGGGAGAGGTAGGACGGGTTCGCGAACGAGATGTGCTGCGCGATGCTGCGAGCCGTCTCCGCGTCGTCGCCCGAGTAGGCGAGGACGACGCCGATCTGCGGCGGCAGGTCCTTGCTGGTCTTGTGCAGGTAGACCTCGAGGTGATCGCCCGAGAGCGTGCGAACGCGACGCAGCTCGACCTTCTCGCCGATGATCGCGGCCTCGTCGGAGATCAGCTGCTCGACGCTCTTGCCGTCAGCGTCGGCCGCGAGGGCGGCCTCGACCGAGTCGGCTCCGGCAGCGGCAGCGGCCTCGACGACCTTGTCGGCGAGGGCGATGAAGCGGTCGTTCTTCGCGACGAAGTCGGTCTCGCAGGCCAGCTCGAGCAGCGTGACCTTGCCACCCTGCTCGCGGGCGACCACGAGGCCTTCGCTCGTGGAGCGGTCGGCGCGCTTGGCGTTGCCCTTCGCGCCCTTCAGGCGCAGGATCTCAACGGCCTTCTCGACGTCGCCGTCGGCCTCCTCGAGCGCCTTCTTCGTGTCGACCATGCCGGTTCCCAGCTGCTCGCGCAGCGACTTGATGTCGGCGATCGTGAAGTTTGCCATGTAGCGGCTCCTAGTTCTGGTGAGTTCTCAGGGGTACGTGAGCGAGGCCGCGCTGGACGGCCCCGCTCACGGAATTCGTTGGATGCGGCGGATTACTTCGCGTCGGGGGAGACCTCGGCCGCGGCGATCTCGTCCGAGGTCTCCCCCGACGCGTCGGCGATCGCCTCGTCGTGAGCGGCGGCGCCCTCGGCGTCGGCGGCGGACTCGGTGGCGGCCTCACCCTCGGCGACCTGCTCCCCGGCGATGATCTCGTTCGCCTCGGCCTGCGCCTCAGCGAGGTCGGCGACCTTCTCCGTCTCGGCGGACGACTGGGCCGGCGCACCGGACTCGAGCAGTTCGCGCTCCCATTCGGCGAGGGGCTCCGCGGCCTCGGCCGTCTCACCGGCCGGCTGGTGGCGCTGGATGAGCCCTTCGGCGGCCGCGTCGGCGATGATGCGGGTGAGCAGGCTCACCGAGCGGATCGCGTCGTCGTTGCCGGGGATGGGGTACTGGAACTCATCCGGGTCGGCGTTGGTGTCGAGGATGCCGATCACGGGGATGCCGAGCTTCTTGGCCTCGTCCACCGCGAGGTGCTCGCGCTTGGCGTCGACGACCCAGATCGCGGACGGCGTCTTCTGGAGGTTCCGGATGCCACCGAGCGACTTGTGCAGCTTGTCGAGCTCACGCTTCTTGAGCAGGAGCTCCTTCTTCGTGAAGCCGCTGTCGGCAGGGTTGTCGTAGTCGAGCTCCTCGAGCTCCTTCATGCGCGCGAGGCGCTTGGAGACCGTCTGGAAGTTGGTGAGGAGACCGCCGAGCCACCGCTGGTTGACGTAGGGCTGGCCGACGCGCGTCGCCTGCTCGGCGAGCACTTCCTGCGCCTGCTTCTTCGTGCCCACGAAGAGGATCGTGCCGCCGTGGGCCACGGTCTCCTTGACGAACTCGTACGCCTTGTCGATGTACGACAGGGACTGCTGCAGGTCGATGATGTGGATGCCGCTGCGCTCGGTGAGGATGAAGCGCTTGACTTTCGGATTCCACCGGCGGGTCTGGTGTCCGAAGTGCACGCCGCTGTCGAGCAGCTGGCGGATGGTGACGACGGCCATGGCCGTTCTCCTTCTCTTGGCGCGTTGCGCCATGGTTGCGGTTGATCTGCGCCGACCGAAAGGCGGCGAGCCTGGTGCCCGGCACGCATCCGCTGCTTGCCGGAGCAAGCAGACCGTTGGATGTGGGATGCCGCGCGGTGCGATCCGGTTGGGTCGCGGTGCGCTGTGGGCACGCGGAGTCACCCCGTGGAACGGGATGCCCTTCCAGTGTACCAGTCCGCCCTCCCCAGCCGCCCGCCGCGGGAGGTTGTCCCCCGTTCGGCTTGCCGCGCCGCGCGGGGCGGAGGCGCACCGGCAAGGTGGACGGATGCTGCGCCTACTGCTCGCGGCGACTCTCGCCGTCACCGCCGCCCCGTCGGCTGCCCCGCCATCTTGGGATTGGCCGGCCTCGCCCGTCCGGGTCGTCGAACCCTACGTCGCCCCGGCGCACGCTTATGCGCCCGGCCATCGCGGGATCGATGTGGCCGCGATCGGAACCGTCCGCGCGCCCGATGACGGTGTGGTCGCGTTCGTGGGGACCGTCGTCGACCGGCCTGTGCTCACGATCGATCACGGTGGCGGGGTCGTGAGCACGCTGGAGCCCGTGCGCAGCGAGCTGTCGTCCGGCGCTGCGGTCACGCGCGGTCAGACGGTCGGCGTGGTCGTCGGCGGTGGCCACGCCCCGCCGGGCACCCTTCATCTGGGCGCCCGTGTGGACGGCGCGTACGTCAATCCGCTCCGCTTTCTCGGCGGTGTGCCGCGCGCCGTCCTTCTGCCGTGCTGCTGATTCAGCCCACGGCGTTGCGTTCGCCCTCGTCCGCCACCTGTCCCACGCTCCCCCGCACGACGTTGTCGTTGCCCTGGAGGAGCACGCCGCCGACGCCGCTCCGCGTCTCGATCGTGTTGCGGTCGCCCCGTATCGTCAGGGAGGAGATGCCGTCGGCGTCCACGAAGACGTCGTTGCCCTGAACGGTCACCGAACCGGCGGCGCCCATCCGCACGCTGATGCGGTCACCGGCGACGACGACGACCCCCGCGTCCGCCTGCTCGGCGTCGATGACGAGCTCGCTGCCGTGGATCTGTACGTCGGGACAGGTCCCCGAGATCGTCCAGGTCGGAGAACTGGCGTCGAGAACGATCGGCTGACCGCCGCAGTCGGCCACCGGCTCGGGCTGCGGCACCGGCGCCGTCGTCCGGACCGCCGGGGTGGGCGAGGCGGGAGTCTCGGTCACCGAGGGCGACGCCGACGCGGTGGTGCGCGGGTTGTCGGTGGGGAGCCTGGTCACGCGGGTCTCCGGCACGAAGGCACAGGCGACGAGGGTCGTGGCCGCGACGAGGACGATGCTGAAGGCGAGTCGTCGCGGGGTTCTCATCTCCTCACGCTATCGGTGCTCACGCGCGCGGATGAGCGACACGGTAGGTCTCCTTGAGACGCTCGCTCGAGACGTGCGTGTAGATCTGCGTCGTCCCGAGGCTGGCGTGCCCGAGCAGCTCCTGGACCGCACGGAGATCCGCCCCGCCGTCCAGCAGATGGGTAGCTGCGGAGTGGCGCAGCGCGTGCGGGCCGACCGCCGCGGAGCCGACCACAGGGCCGACGGTGCGGGCGACCAGGTCGTAGACGCTCCGCGGGCCGAGGCGTCGCCCGCGCGTGCCGAGGAACAGGGCAGCGCCGGCATCGGACGCGCGTGCCGACAGCGTCGGTCGACCGCGCACGAGATAGGCCTCCACCGCGCGCGCTGCCGCCCCTCCGTACGGCACGACCCGCTCCTTCGATCCCTTGCCCAGCACGCGCGCGGTGCGACGCGCGGGATCGAGGTCGTCGACGTCCAATCCGCACAGCTCCGATACCCGCAAGCCGGCGCCGTACAGAAGCTCCAGGACGGCGGAGTCCCGGAGGCCGACGGCGTCGCCGCCCGATGCGCGCTCCGCCAGATCATCCAGGACGATGCGCAGCGCGTCGGTTGAGGCGACGTGCGGCAGCGTGCGGCCTCGCTTGGGAGTGACCAGGCGCAGGCTCGGGTCGGCCGGGATGATCGCCTCCTCCGTCGCCCACCGGAAGAGCCCCCGCACCGCGGCCGTGCGGCGGGCGAGGGTGCTGCGGGCCAGCCCCTGCTGGGCACCGGCCCACGACCACTCGCGCAGGTGTTCGATGTCGACCTCCGCCGGAGACAGATCGCCGATCGCCGTCACGAGGTCGGCGAGATCGGATCGATAGGCGCGCACGGTGGCGGGGGCGAGCCGACGGACCTCCGCCAGTTCGCGGAGATACGCCTCGATCGCGGCGCTCAACTGCATGCCCCCAGAATGCCCCGTCCGCCGGGCCGTGCTGTCCGCGGCGTCGGCGCGTCACCGGGTCGGCGCCCGCCGGTATCCGCTCCGTCCGTCCGCACGCAGCGACCCTTCCAGCTGCGCGATGCCGATCAGCGCTTCCACCTCGGTCAGTCCCAGCCCGCTCAGGCGCGCGAGCTCCCGCGCATCCCGGGGCACGCGCGTACTCGCGGCGTCGAGCAGCCGCAGGAGCTCACGCGATGGGCCTGCCGGACCGGTCTCGGGGGGCCCGCTCGCCAGGCCCAGCATCTCGCGGACGTCGTCGGCGCCGGTGACGCACACGCCATCGAAGGATCGCAGGATGCGGTGGCATCCGGCCGAGGCGGCGCTGGTGACCGGGCCCGGGACAGCACCCAGGCCGCGTCCGAGGCTCGCCGCGTGCGCGGCGGTGTTGAGGGAGCCGCTGCGCAGCCCCGCCTCGACCACGACCGTGGCATCGGCGAGAGCGGCGATCAGCCGGTTGCGCGCGAGGAACCGCCATTTCGTCGGACTCGTCCCGCACGGCGTCTCCCCCACGACGGCACCCTCTCTGCCGATGCGATCGAGGAGCTCGGCGTGACCGGAGGGGTAGGGCCGGTCGATGCCGCCGGCCAGAAGCGCGACCGTGCGCCCGCCGGCAGCGAGTGTGCTCCGGTGCGCGACCCCGTCGATGCCGTAGGCCGCCCCCGAGACGATCGTGATGCCGTCAGCCGCCAGTTCGGCGGCCAGCTCCGCGGTCACGTGATCGCCGTAGCCCGTGGCCGCCCGCGCGCCGACGATCGCGACCGCCGGGGCGTCGTCGAGTCCTTCGAGCCGACCCCGTGCCCACAGCGCGTGCGGAGCGTGCTCCCCCAGGTCGTCCACACGTGCGGGCCACTCGGGATCGCCGGGCACGATCACGCGGACGCCGCTGCGGCGCGCACGGTCGACGGCGGTGCGGACGGCGTCCGGCTCCACGCGCGGCTCCCACCTCTCCTGGGCGGCACGAAGCTCGGCGGGGGTCACCCCCGGGACGGCCGTGAGCGCGCCGCGGAACATCCGGTCGGCAGCCTCGACCGCGCCGTATGCGGCCAGCAGGCGACCGGCCACCCCATCGCCGGGTTCCGTCACGACACTCCACGCCGTGCGGGCCAGGGCATCGGGGGTGGCCGCATCCGCCGGGCGCACGCCGGCGAGCACCCGGGACGCCGCGGTCGTGCTGAAGAATGCGCCGGTCATAGTGTCGCCACACCGCGCTTGAGGAACAGCGCCCTGCCGACGTCGCCGAGGTCGAGGGCGGCGCGTCCGGCGATGTCGGCGAGGGTCCAGGCCACGCGCAGCACGCGGTCGTAGCCGCGGAGTGTGAGCGCACCGCGGGAAAGAGCCGCGTCGAGCGGCCGGCGGACGGACGGCGGAGGAGCCTGGGGCCCCTGCCTCAGCCAGGTGCCCGGAACATCCGCGTTCCGCGTCCACGGCGTCCCGCGGAGCCGCTCCGCTGTGCATCGACGGGCCTCGAGCACACGCCGGCGCGCACCCGCGGTCGTCTCGGTCACCGCCGGCGACGATTCCCGATGCGCGACCGACACGCGGCGCAGCGCGAGCTCGATGTCGATGCGATCCAGGAGCGGCCCCGACAGCCGAGCGAGATAGCGGCGGATCGCCTGCGGCGCGCACACGCACGCGCCGCCCGGAACCCCGTACTGGCCGCACGGGCACGGATTGGTCGCGAGAACGAGCTGGAATCGCGCGGGGTACGCGGCGTGAGCGGCGGCGCGGTGGATGTGGATGCGTCCCGTCTCCAGCGGCTGCCGCAGCGCGTCCAGGGCGGACGCCGCGAACTCGCCCGCCTCGTCGAGGAAGAGCACCCCGCCGCTGGCGCGGGCGATCGCGCCGGGGCGGACAACGCGAGAGCCACCGCCCACGAGTGCGCCGACGCTCGCGCTGTGATGAGGCGCCTCCCACGGCGGCTCGCGATGCAGACCGATCACCGCCTCCCCGCTGAGCGATCGCACACAGGCCGCCGTGAGCGCCGCCTCATCATCGAGAGGCGGCAGGATGCCGGGCAGGCGTCGGGCGAGCATGGTCTTCCCGGCGCCCGGAGGACCGCTCAGCAGCAGATGATGGCCGCCCGCGGCCGCGACGACGAGCGCCTCGACCGCCTCGGGCTGACCGATCACGTCGGCGAGATCCAGCGCCTCGGCCGCGGCGGACGGACGCGGTGGATCGACCGCGGGCACGGGGTCGAGGTCGGGGGCGTCCACGGCTGCGCCATGGAGTCGCAGCACGTCGGCCAGGCACACTGCGGCGTGGACCTCGATGCCCGTCACCAGTTCGGCCTCCGCGCGGTTGGCATACGGGACGACGACGCGCGCCACCCCCGCGCGGGCAGCGGAGAGCACCGCCGGAAGTACGCCGGGAAGCGGCCTGAGCCGCCCGTCGAGGCCGAGCTCGCCGATGTGGACCGTCGATGCCACGCGGGCCGCGTCCAGGGAAAGCTCGGTTCCCAGAGCCGCTACGGCGATCGCCACGTCGAAGCCGGACCCCTGCTTCGGGAGGCTCGCCGGGGAGAGATTCACCGTCAGCCGGCGCCGCGGGAGTGGCATCCCGCGGTTCGCGCACGCGTTCGCCACGCGCTGGGTGGCCTCGCCGATGGCCTTGTCGGGCAAGCCGATGATGCGAAAGCCGGGGGTCGAGTTGCTGAGGTCTGCCTCCACCTCGACGACGGATCCCTCCAGACCTGCCAGGGCGACGGAGAGCGTTCGGGCGGTGGTCACAGCGCACCCTCGAGGTGCTCGAGCACGGCGTCTGCGGGGTCGGGCCCCGTGAGCGCGATGGCGTCCAGACGCAGGCGGCGACCGCGGGCAGCATCCGGATGCGCGGCGATCCATGCCATCGCGAGTCGCCACAGACGCGCGGCCTTGCGCGCATCGACCGCCTCGAGCGGGTGGCCGAACAGGTCGGAGCGCCGGGTCTTGACCTCCACCACGACGAGCTCGCTTCGCGTGACCGCCACGATGTCGAGCTCGCCCTGCGGACACCGCCAGTTGCGGTCGACGATCGTGTAGCCCTGCGCGCGCAGATGCGCTGCGGCGCGCTCCTCACCGGCTCTGCCGAGATCGTCTTTCGCTGCCATGCCGACAGACTCGCGCGGCGGCGGGTCGCGCTGTCACGCCGGAGTCGGAACGGTGGACTCCGATCCGCGCCGCGCGCCTGGGGAGGAGGAGTGGATCCTGCTCAGCCGTCGAGCGACAGCTCCTCAGGCAGCTGGAAGTCGCGGCGGGACAGCTCCTCGACGTTGACGTCCTTGAACGTGAGCACCCGCACCGATTTCACGAAGCGGTCGGCACGATAGATGTCCCACACCCACACATCCGTCATCGAGATCTCGAAGTAGAAGTCGTGCTCGGTGTCACGTCGTACGACGTTCACCTCGTTCGCGAGGTAGAAGCGCCGTTCCGTCTCGATCACGTACTGGAACTGCGAGACGACGTCGCGGTACTCGCGATAGAGGGCGAGCTCCAGCTCACGGTCGTAATCCTCGAAGACATCGTCATCCATGGTGCCTCCATCCTAGGCGTGCCGGTGCACCCGGCGCCGGGCAGGGGATCAGAACAGGGTGGGCGCGTCGGCGATGGCCCACGACTGACGGTGGTGCGCGCTCATCCCGTGCTCGCGGATGGCCTCCCGATGATCGGGACTGGCATATCCCTTGTTTCGCGCCCACCGATAGGCGGGCAGCTCGTCGTGAAGCCCCGTCATCACCGCGTCGCGTGCGACCTTGGCGATGACGGATGCGGCGGCCGCGCTGGCGCAGTCGCGGTCTGCCTTGATGACCGGCGTCACGCGCAGATCCGACGCCCCCGCAGCCGTGATGTAGTCGTAGTTCCCGTCGAGGATCACCAGCGCCGATTCCGCTGCGACGCCGTGTGCGCGCAGGTCGGCGATCGCGCGGATGGCGGCCAGGCCGAGAGCGCGCATGATGCCGACCTCGTCGATCTCGGCGGAGCTCGACCACCCCACCGCGCTCGCCGCCACCCACGACGCCGCGCGGGAGGCCACCTCGGCGCGCTTGTGCTCGGGGACGAGTTTCGAATCGCGTAGTCCTGCGGGGATGCGCTTGCGGGATCGTTCGGGGTCGATCACGGCGGCGCCGACCGCGACCGGGCCCGCCAGGGCACCTCGGCCGACCTCATCACACGCGATGATCAACGGATGCTCCTTGAGCAGCCGCCGCTCGAGCGTCAGGCGAGGTTCGACGACGGTCACTGCCTCTCCGCCTCCGGGACGCCGGCGAAGACGTCGTGGTGGAAGTCGATCGTGCCGAACCGGTCGAACGGCCAGGTGACGAGGAAGGCGCGACCCACGACGTTGTCCAGCGGCACGAAACCGCCACCGGGCTGATCCTGGTTGTAGCGGGAGTCGCGCGAGCTGTCGCGGTTGTCGCCGAGCACCCACAGGGAGCCGTCGGGGACGACGACGTCGTAGGTCACCGGCTCGGGTGCCGTGCGCCCGGGCGGGAGGTTCAGGTAGCCGGTCTCGTCGAGCGGGACGCCGTTGACCGTCACCTGACCGAGGGCGTTGCAGCAGACGACGTGATCTCCGGGGAGCCCGATCACCCGCTTGATGAGGTGGTCGTCGCTGTCGGGCGCCGACAGTCCGACGAGCGACAGCACCCAGTCGAAGGCCTCAACGATCGCCGGCCGGGCGGGAGCCGTCGACGGCGGGAGCCAGCCGCCCGGGTCACGGAAGACGACGACGTCTCCGCGTTCATAAGCGCCGAAGCGGGGGGTGATCTCGTCGACGAGGATGCGGTCCTGCACGATCAGCGTCTGCGCCATGGAGGCCGAAGGGATGTAGAACGACCGGACGAGGAACGTCTTCACCAGGAACGACACCAGCAGGGCGATCACGACGATGATCACGACATCGCGGAGGAACACCAGCCACCCACGACGCCGGCCCTCTTCGGCCGGGCGCGGTTGCTCGGTCGCGGGAGCGGATGCGGCCTGCTCGCTGCTCATGGGGATCCTTCACCGGGCTCGCAACGACACCGCGAACCGCAGGTCCCAGCGTCGCATACTCGGCGCCTGCGGGAGCAATCGCATCCGGGGTTTCGCCGCGATCGGCTGCTTCGACGACGAATGCCCCGGCCGGAGCCGGGGCATTCGTTCGAGGATCAGCGGTCGCGCTTCTCCTTGATCTTGGCCTTCTTGCCTCGCAGGGCACGCAGGTAGTAGAGCTTCGCGCGGCGCACATCGCCTCGCGTGACGACCTCGATGTGGTCGATCACCGGGCTGTGCACCGGGAAGGTGCGCTCGACGCCCACCTGGAAGCTGATCTTTCGGACGGTGAACGTCTCGCGCACGCCGTCACCGGAGCGGCCGATGACCACGCCCTGGAAGACCTGGATACGTGAGCGGGTGCCCTCCGTGATGTTGACGTGCACCTTGACGGTGTCACCGGGGGCGAAGTCGGGGATGTCGGTGCGGAGCGAGGCCGCGTCGACAGCATCGAGGATCTGCATGATCTTCTCTTCCTGCGGCCGCCACAGGTCGACCGCATGATGAATGGGAAAGGTAGGAGCATGCCCGAGGCCGCAACGAGGCGGCGGACTCCCCTGAGGCAGAGTCGGTCAGGGCACAAACAACCATTCTGCCATGGAAGCGGTGCGCCCCCAAACCGTCAGGCGTCGGAGCGGCGCTCGCTCACGACGATGACATCGGCACGGGCGTCGGACGATGTCGGGCGCATGGAAGGGATGAAGCCCGTGGCATCCGCCGTGCGCAGATAGGTGCGTGCGCCCGAGCGCGCCTGCGCCCACAGCTGCCAGAGGCTGAGCCAGAACAGCCCGAGCGCCGCCGCGATGGCGAGCACGAGCACAGGCGCGAACCATTGCGCAGAGAAGAAGCCCGTCGCCACGATCAGGGCGTGCCACACCGTGAAACCCGCGACGTCCGGCCAGGACACCGCCCGCTGCGCGCGCACCGTGCCTCGCGCACGCACGAGCAGGCTGAGCACGATCTGCCCGAAGAAGACCGAGGGCATCGCGAGCAGGAGCACCCACAGCAGCGCCCACCCGTTCGCATTGAAGATGATCCACCCCGCCAGCAGCCACAGCGGGAGCACGACGGCGGCAGGGAAGAGCCACCAGAAGAACGCTCGTCGCAGCCACATGCTGCCGATGCTACGCCGCGCCGACGCACGCGATCGCGGCGGCCGCGCTTTGCTCGGCATCCTCTCGGCTGCGCGTCCGGGAGAATGGTCGAGACGGAAGGACACCCGATGATCGAGTTGCGCACCCCTGCGGAGATCGAAGCGATGCGCCCGGCAGGGCGTTTCGTGGCCGAGGCGCTGGCGACGCTGCGCGACGAGACGAAGGTCGGCACGAACCTTCTCACGATCGACCGCCGTGCTCACGATCTGCTGCGCCGCGCCGGCGCCGAGTCCTGCTACATCGACTACCACCCCTCGTTCGGGGCCAGTCCCTTCGGGAAGGTCATCTGCACGTCGGTGAACGACGCCGTTCTGCACGGCCTGCCCTTCGATTACACACTGCGCGACGGCGACCTGGTTTCGCTGGACTTCGCGGTGTCGATCGACGGGTGGGTGGCCGACTCCGCCGTCTCCTTCGTCGTGGGGACGCCGCGCGACGAGGATCTCGCCCTCATCGACACGACCGAGCAGGCCCTGGACGCTGCCATCCGCGCTGCCGTCGTCGGCAATCGAATCGGCGACATCTCCGCCGCGATCGCCGCCGTGGCACACGGCGACGGCTACTCGATCAACACCGACTTCGGCGGCCACGGTGTCGGCCACACGATGCACGGCGACCCGCATGTGGCCAATGACGGCAAGGCAGGACGGGGCTACCCGCTTCGCGACGGGCTGGTCCTCGCTCTGGAGCCGTGGTTCCTGGCGAGCACCGACCGGCTCGTGACCGACCCGGACGGCTGGACGCTGCGCAGCGCCGACGGTTCGCGGGGAGCCCATTCGGAGCACACGGTCGCCATCACTGCCGACGGCCCGATCATCCTCACGGACCGGTCGTTCCTCGGCGTCGACTGACCCTCGTCCCGCGAGGCGGGGTCAGGCAGCCATCGCGAGGCGGCCGTAGCCGAGCGCGATCAGCAGGCTGAGCACCGCCAGGACGACGGTGAGCGGCACCATCGTGAATCGCTCCGGGCGGCTGCGCGACATGGCGTTCATCAGGATGCCGAGGCAGAAGTAAGCGAACACGACCCACATGCCCACGGTGCCGACGACATCGGGGATCGTCAGCCAGACGCCCACTCGAGCCCAGGCCAGGACGACGATCAGGGCGTACACGACGACCGACACGAGGCTACCGACACGCAGGTGTAGCGGCAGGACTCGGTTCTGCCCGCCCCACGCGAAGACTCCGAGCGGCGCACCGAGGGCCAGCGCGATCTGGAAGACGGCGAGGGCGGCGAGCACGACGGTCAGCGCGAGGGCGAAGGGCACGTCCTCACGGTAGTGGCGCTCAGTCGGCCAGGAGGTCGGGGCGCCGCGTGCGGGTGCGCATCAGCTGCTGCTCCCGGCGCCACGCCGCGATGGCACCGTGGTTGCCGCTGAGGAGGACGGGCGGCACCTCGCGACCCCGCCAGGAAGCGGGCTTGGTGTACGACGGATACTCCAGCAGCCCGTCCTCGTGCGATTCCTCGACGAGGCTCTCGGGGTTGCCGACGACACCGGGGACGAGGCGTCCGATCGCCTCGATCATCGCCATCGCAGCGATCTCCCCGCCGTTGAGCACGTAGTCTCCGAGGCTGATGAGGCGCACCTCGCCGAGCGCATCGGCCTCCTCGAACACCCGTTCGTCGATGCCCTCGTAGCGCCCGCATCCGAAGACCAGGTGCTCGCGCGTCGCGAGCTCGCGGGCGGTGGATTGGCGGAAGACCTCGCCGGCCGGCGAGGGGAAGACGACGACAGGGCGCCCGGATGCGGTGGCGGTGATGTCGTCGAGCGCCTCGCCCCACGGTTCGGGCTTCATCACCATGCCGGCACCGCCGCCGTAGGGCGTGTCGTCCACGGTGCGGTGACGGTCGTGCGTCCAGTCGCGAAGGTCGTGTACGCGGATGTCGAGGAGACCCGATCCGCGTGCCTTGCCGAGGAGGGAGACTTCGAGCGCGTCGAAGAACCCGGGGAAGATCGAGACGACGTCGATGCGCACGTCAATCCTCCCGGTCGGCGCCCTCGCCGTCGCCGGCGGTGACGCCCGGCTCCGGCTCGTCCGCCGAGCCCGGCAGATCTTCGAAGAGACCCGGTGGCGGTGTGACGACGACGCGACCCGCCTCGATGTCGACCTGCGGCACGATCGCCTTGACGAACGGGACGAGGATCTCGCGCTCCCCCGCCTCGACGATCAGGAGGTCCTGCGCCGGGAAGTGATCCACACGCGCCACGCGCCCGATGACCTCACCGTCGCGCACGACGTCGAGGCCGACGAGCTGGTGGTCGTACCAGGCGTCTTCCTCGGCGGGAGTGGAGGTCGCGTCCTCGTCGACCCAGAGGATGGCCCGCACGAGCTCTTCGGCGGCGTTGCGATCGTCCACGCCCTCGAAGAAGGCGACGGGGTGGCTGTTCATCCACTTGAACTCGCGGACGGTCAGCGGCTTGCCGTGCCATGGAGACGACGTGGGCACCTGCAGGGTGAACGTTGCACCGGGTCTGAAGCGCCCGTCGGGGTCGTCGGTGTACAGCTCGAGCTTGAGGGCGCCCTTGAGCCCGTGTGCCTTCACCAACCGGCCCACGCGCAACTGCGTGCGCGAAGGCTTGGGGGCGGGAGACTGTGCTGCGGCCACCATCAGTCGTCGGCGACGTCGACGCGAACGCGACGACCATCGGCGAGAGCCGTGATGACGGTGCGCAGCGCCTTGGCGGTGCGTCCGCCGCGCCCGATGACGCGTCCCCGGTCGTCGGGGTGCACGTGCACTTCCAGCACGTCGCCCCGGGGCGAGGTGCTGGAGCGGATGCTCACATCATCCGGGTGATCGACGATCCCCTTGACGACGTGCTCGAGCGCGGCGGCCAGCAACGGATTACTCGGCGTCGGCCGCCGCAGCGGCGTCGGCGTCTTCGGCGGGCGCGTCGGCGGCGACGGGCGCGTCGGCCTTCTTGTCCGCCTTGGGCTTGATGACGGACTTCTTCGACGAGTCGGGCTCGTATGCGGCCTTCGTCTCGGCGGTGCGGACCTTGGACTCGGTGTCGCCTTCGCCCGTGAACTTGGCCCAGTCACCCGTCAGCTTCAGCAGCACGGCGACCTGCTCGGTCGGCTGCGCGCCGACACCGAGCCAGTACTGGGCGCGGTCGGAGTCGATCTCGATGAACGAGGGCTCCTCGGTGGGGTGGTACTTGCCGATCTCTTCGATGACACGACCGTCGCGCTTGGTGCGCGAGTCGGCCACGACGACGCGGTAGTACGGCGCACGGATCTTGCCGAGGCGCTTGAGGCGGATCTTGACAGCCACGATTCTCCTGAATGTGTGGGAATGAACGAACCGAACGCCTGGAGCGTGGGGTGCACACCCGGCGGAAGCTCAAAGAAGTGGACCATCGCTGGATAGAGGGTCGAGCGACCGGTCCGACCCTCTATTCTGCCAGAGAACTCGGCATGCTGCGTCACGCCGGGGTGCGGCGCGTCCTCTGCCAGACTGAACGCATGACGGTGTCCTTCGCGCCCTCCGAGCGTTCGACGGTCGGCATCGAGTGGGAGCTCATGCTCGCCGATCGACAGACGGGGGATCTGGCCCCCCGCGCCCCCGAGGTCATCGAGGCTCTCGAGGAGCACACCAGGCTCGAACGTTTCACGGTGACGCAGGAGCTTCTGACCAACACGATCGAGCTCACCAGCGGCATCGGCGGGACCGTCGCGGCGGCCGTCGACGACATCGCGGATGCGATCGCGACGGTGCGTGCCGAGACCGAACCCCGCGAGATCGAGATGCTGTGCGCGGGAAGCCATCCGTTCGCCCAGTGGTACGACCAGCAGGTCACCGACAAGACCCGCTACCACAAGCTCGTGGAGCGCACCCAGTGGTGGGGACGCAACATGATGATCTGGGGCATCCACGTGCACGTCGGCGTCGACGACGTCAACAAGGTCTTCCCTCTCATCGACGCGCTGTCGGTCTACCTGCCGCATCTGCAGGCACTGTCGGCATCCAGCCCCTACTGGGCGGGTGAGCGCACCGGCTACGCCTCCAATCGGGCGCTGGTCTTCCAGCAGCTGCCCACCGCCGGGCTGCCGTGGCAGCTGGAGAACTGGAGCCAGTTCGAGAAGTACCTCGACGACATGGTGCGTACGGGCGTCATGGCAGACGCGAGCGAGGTGCGGTGGGACATCCGGCCCGCCCCGCGCTGGGGCACCATCGAGGTGCGCGCGTGCGACGGGATGTCGACGCTTCCGGAGCTGGCCGCCGTGGCCGCTCTCGTGCAGACCCTCGTCGAGAAGTTCTCCCGCGACCTCGACGAAGGCCGCCCGATCCCCCGCATCCCCCCGTGGTTCATCCGGGAGAACAAGTGGCGGGCAGCCCGGTACGGTCTCGGCGCCCGCATCATCGTCGACGCCGATGGCCGCCAGGCGCCGGTCGTGGACCACCTCCGCGAGACGATGTCCGAGATCGTCGACATCGCGGCGGAGCTCCACTGCGCGGCCGAGTTCGCCGGACTCGAAACGATCCTCGCGACCGGCGGCAGCTCAGCCCGGCAGGTGGCGCTCGCGGAGGCCGCCGACGGCGATCTCCGCGAGGTCGTGCAGCACCTCATCCGGGAGTTCCGCAGCGGCCCGACGCTGCGCGAGCACCTCGCCGCTCTGCGCTCCTGACCCCTGCGCCGCCGCGCGCGGCTCGACTTGTGTCGTGTGGTCGAAATCTGACCGCTATATCGACCACACGACACAACTCGATCGGGGTTGTGGAGAACGCGCACGGCACCGGTCCACCCGCGCCATCGTGGGCGCATGGGCAGAAAGCGAACGCCACTCCCGACGACCGGCGACACCTCGGCGCTGCGTACCGCGGATGCTGACCTCTGGGGCATATCGCGCTCTCGCCGACGGCGCGCCGACATCGCCTCACCGCATCGCGGCGTCGCACTGATCGGCGCCGAGATCACCGACACGGCCGGCGCCTGTCGCGCGTACGAGGCCGTCCGGCTGCCGGGGCAGGTGTACACGCACGTCACCGCTGCCGCACTGATCGGCATTCCGCTCCCCCGCGACCTCGATCTCCTCACGCCGCACATCTCGGTCCAGGCCCCTCGCAGCGCGCCCAGGCGACCCGGCATCATCGGCCATTCGGTGCGGCACACCGATCTCGTTCCTGTGCGCGTCGGTGATCTCCCCGTCTCCCGGCCCGCCGACACCTGGTGCGACTTGGCGATGCAGCTGTGTGAGGAGGATCTCGTCGCTGCCGGCGATTACCTCGTCTCCGAGCGGATCATCGAGGGCGAGCGGCACCCACCGCTGTGCACCCTGGAGGATCTTCGAGACGCCGCCCGCCGCCATCGCGGCTCGCGCGGCACCAAGCGACGGGATGCTGCGCTGCCGAAAGTCCGCGCCGGCGTCGCTTCCAGGCCGGAGACCCATCTGCGTCTCGCCCTGATCGAGGCCGGGCTCCCCGAGCCCGTGATCGCTCACCCCGTAGCTGTGGAGGGGGGTCTGGTGCTTCACCCCGACCTCGTCTATCCCGCAGCGCGCCTCGCCATCGAGTACGAAGGCGACGGCCATCGCACCGATCAGGGTCAGTGGCGCCTCGACCTGCGGCGCCGGGAAATGCTCGAGGCGGCGGGTTGGCGTGTCGTTCGCGTGACCGCCGACGACCTCTACCGGCACCGCGGCGAGCTGGTCGCTCGCATCCGTCGGCTGCTGAACGCGCGTTGACTCATCGACTTGCGTCGTACGGTCGAAAAAGGGCGCCGATATCGACCACACGGGCGAAGTCGATGGCTCTCACGCCGCGACGGGTCAGCCGCGACCGAGCATCTTCTGCAGCTCGGCGAGGTCGGCCTCGCTCGGCGCCGCGGCGCCCGGCTTGGCGCCGCCGAGACCGAAGCCCGATCCCGAGGGCGCAGCGGGGGCGGATGCGGCGATGCCGGCGTTCTCCGCGGCGCGCTTGGCGGGGTTCCCCGACCGCGACCCCTTCGCCTTCTGCTGCTTGCCGCGCTTGGCGGATGCGCCGGGCCGCCCCGCACCGGGAACCGGACCCATGCCGGGGATGTTCGGAACGCCGCCGCGCGCCATCGTCTTCATCATCTTCGCGGCCTGATCGAATCGCTGCACAAGGGAGTTCACGTCGGTCACCGTCATCCCCGATCCGCGGGCGATGCGCAGGCGCCGTGAGCCGTTGAGCAGCTTGGGGTTGCGCCGCTCCGCCGGAGTCATCGAACGGATGATCGCCTCGGTGCGGTCGATCTCCTTCTCGTCGAAGTTCTCCAGCTGCTGCTTCATAGAGCCCATGCCCGGGAGCATCCCGAGCATCTTCTTCATCGACCCCATCTTCTTCATCTGCTGCATCTGCTCGAGGAAGTCCTCGAGCGTGAAGGTCTCCGTCGCGAGCTTCTCGGCGACCTTCATCGCCTCTTCCTCGTCGAAGGCCTGCTGGGCCTGCTCGATGAGGGTCAGGATGTCGCCGAGATCGAGAATGCGCGAGGCCATCCGGTCGGGGTGGAACGGCTCGAGGTCGTCGAGTCCCTCGCCCGTGGAGGCGTAGATGATCGGGCGCCCGGTGACGGAGGCGACCGACAGCGCGGCGCCGCCGCGCGCATCGCCGTCGAGCTTGGACAGCACGACGCCGGTGAAGTCCACGCCCTCCTGGAAGGCCTTGGCCGTGTTGACTGCGTCCTGACCGATCATCGCGTCGATGACGAACAGCACCTCGTCGGGCGACGTGGCCTTGCGGATGTCGGCGGCCTGCTTCATGAGCTCGGCGTCGACACCGAGGCGGCCCGCCGTGTCGATGATCACGATGTCGTGCTGCTGGCGGCGGGCGTACTCGACGCCGTCGCGCGCGACGCGGACGGGGTCGCCGACGCCGTTGCCGGGCTCCGGAGCGTAGATGGCGGCGCCCGCGCGCTCAGCGACCACCTGCAGCTGGTTCACGGCGTTGGGGCGCTGCAGGTCGGCGGCGATGAGGAGCGGGGTGTGCCCGTCCTTCTCGAGGAGCTTCGCGAGCTTGCCCGCGAAGGTGGTCTTGCCCGAACCCTGAAGCCCCGCCAGCATGATCACCGTCGGCGGGTTCTTCGCGAACTGCAGTCGGCGCTGCTGACCGCCCAGGATGCCGACGAGCTCCTCGTTGACGATCTGCACGACCTGCTGCGCCGGATTCAACGCGCGGTTGACCTCGTCGCCGAGGGCACGCTCGCGCACGGCGGCGGTGAACTCCTTCACGACGGGCAGCGCCACGTCGGCCTCCAGCAGCGCGCGACGGATCTCCCGCACGGTGCCGTCGACGTCGGCAGGGGTCAGCTGACCCTTCTTGCGGAGGTTGCGGAAGGTCTCGGTGAGCCGATCGGAGAGCGTGCCGAAGGTAGCCATGATGCGGCAAGTTTACGCGAGCGCGCCCGTGCCCCGTCGGTCATCTCGCACCGGCGGCACGACGGCGAGGGCGTCGGCGAGCACCTCGGCCAGTGGGGTGCGTCCGGGGCCCGGCTCGGCCCAGCGGGTGATCGCCGCGAGAACGGCGCCACCGTAGGCGGCGCCGAGCACGTCCGCCGTGAGAGCACTCACGCCGCCGCGGCGAAGGCGCTCGGCTACCGCGTCCGCGATACGCGATCGCCGTACTCCCGCCTCGCGCTGCAGTTCATCGCGGATGCCCATCGCCTCGACCTGTCCGATCGCCAGGGCGAGGCTGTCGGGGAAGAAGTCCGCGGCGACGGATGCGACCGCCGCCCGCACGGCGGCATCCGCATCCGCTGAGCGGTCGTCGCGCAGCCGCTCACCGAGCGCCGCGATGCGCTCGTCGAGCGCGGCCCAGAACACGTCGCCCTTGGTGGCGAAGTAGTTGAAGAAGCTCGATCGACTCACGCCCGCGCGGGTGGTGATGTCCGAGACGGATGTGGCGTGATAGCCCTGCTCGAGGAACAGCTCCCCCGCCGCCTCGGCGAGAGTCTCCCGCGACGAGGCGCGCGGGCGGCCGCTGCGGATCTCCGACATGCCCCCAGGCTATGCGCTGCCGAGCCGGAGGGGTATATTCTTGGACGCAATCCAAGAAAGGGTGTGGCGGGATGCTGGACATCGTGACGGCGGGACTGGATCCCGACTTCGTGCCCTACGCCGACGGCTGGGCCCTCCAGCGCCGCATGCACGCCGACGTCGTCGCCGGCACCCGGCCCGACACCCTGCTCCTCCTCGAGCACGAGGCGGTCTACACGGCCGGTAAGCGCACCGAGGCGCACGAGCGCCCGACCGACGGGACGCCGGTCATCGACGTCGACCGCGGAGGCAAGATCACCTGGCACGGGCCGGGGCAGCTCGTCGGTTACCCGATCCTCCGCCTCCCCGACCCGATCGACGTCGTCGCCTACGTGCGCCGCTTGGAGCGGCTGCTGATCGAGGTTCTGGCCGATCACGGCGTCGACGGCTATCAGGTCGCCGGGCGCAGCGGTGTCTGGGTACGCCGGCCGCTGTCCGAAGACAAGGTCGCCGCGATCGGCGTGCGCGTCGAGAAGGGCGTGACGATGCACGGGTTCGCGATCAACTGCGACAACACCCTCGGCGGGTTCAGCGGGATCATCCCGTGCGGCATCACGGATGCCGGGGTCACGACGGTGAGCGAGGCGAGCGGCGTGATCACGTCTCCCGCGGCCGCCGCGGAGACCGTTGCGCGGGTGTTCACAGCGGAGCTCGCGGGGGTGCCCGCATGACGACCGCCGTCCCCGAGGGGCGCAAGCTCCTCCGCCTCGAGGTCCGCAACGCCCAGACCCCCATCGAGCGCAAGCCGGAGTGGATCAAGACGCGCGCGAAGATGGGCCCCGAGTACACGGAGCTGCAGTCACTCGTGAAGACCGAGGACCTGCACACGGTGTGCCAGGAGGCGGGCTGCCCCAACATCTTCGAGTGCTGGGAGGATCGCGAGGCGACGTTCCTCATCGGCGGCTCGCAGTGCACGCGCCGGTGCGACTTCTGTCAGATCGACACCGGCAAACCCGCCGAGTACGACACCGACGAGCCGCGCCGAGTCGCCGAGAGCGTGTCGCGCATGCGCCTGCGCTACGCCACCGTGACAGGTGTCGCTCGCGACGACCTGCCGGATGAGGGTGCGTGGCTCCACGCCGAGACGGTGCGGCGCATCCACGCCGACAATCCCGGAACCGGGGTCGAGATCCTCGCCACCGACTTCTCGGGCAACCCCGATCTCCTCGGCGAGGTCTTCGACTCCCGCCCGGAGGTGTTCGCCCACAACGTCGAGACGGTTCCGCGCATCTTCAAGCGCATCCGCCCGGCCTTCCGGTACGAGCGCTCCCTCGGCGTCCTCACGATGGCGCGCGACGCCGGTCTGATCACGAAGTCCAACCTCATCCTCGGCATGGGCGAGGAGCCCGAGGAGGTGGTCCAGGCCCTTCACGACCTGCGCGAGGCCGGGACCGACATCATCACGATCACGCAGTACCTGCGCCCCTCGCCGCGACACCTCCCCGTCGCGCGGTGGGTGAAGCCGCAGGAGTTCGTCGAGTTCAAGGAGGAGGCCGAGCGCATCGGCTTCCTCGGCGTGCTGGCGGGGCCGCTGGTCCGCTCGTCGTACCGCGCCGGGCGCCTCTGGGCCCAGTCGATGATCTCCAAGGGCCGTGACATCCCGGTCGACCTCGCGCACCTCGCGGCCGACATCGCCGCCGGCGACCACACCTTCGCACAGGCGGTCTGAGGTCGCCGCTCCCGCTGAGTGGGACGAGACGTCGCGTGGACCCGGGGCGCCCCCTACCTTCGGGGGACCGGCGCACCGACGCCGGACGTCCCGACGGCAAAGGAGCCCTCGATGTCCTCCTCCCCTGCGACCCGGCCCCTCGGCACGACGCCGCGACTGACCGCGATCGTCCTTGCCCTGTGCTGGGCGGTCGTCATCGCCGACGGCTTTGACGTCGTCGTCTTCGGCGCCGTCGTGCCCACGCTCCTGGCCGACCAGGACCTCGGCCTGAACCCGGCGAGCCTGGGGCTACTGGGCTCGATGGCCATCATCGGGATGTTCATCGGATCCCTCCTGTCGGGCACCCTCACCGACAGGTTCGGGCGTCGGTGGATGCTCATCGCGTCGGTCGCCTGGTTCTCCGTCTTCACCGGCCTGTGCGCCTTCGCCCCCACCCCGGAGGTGCTCGGCCTCCTGCGCTTCGTGGCCGGGGTCGCCCTGGGGGGCGTCATGCCCACCGCGAGCGCGCTGACTGCCGAGTACTCCTCGGAACGGCAGCGCAATCTGGTGTACGGCATCATGTGGTCGGGCTTCCCCCTCGGCGGCATCCTGGCTGCGCTGGCCGGCCTCGTCGTGATCCCGGCCTTCGGATGGCGCGGGATGTTCGCGCTCGGATTCGCCGGCCTCGTGTTCATCGTGCCCGTCGCGATCGCCCTGCTGCCGGAGTCTGCGGCCTTCCTCGTCGCCAGAGGCGCGACGCTCCGCGCCCAGGCCCTCGCCGACAAGCACGGGTTCGCCCTGCCCGAGGTCCCCGCGGTGCGGGCGACCCGTGGCTCCGTCGCCGCGCTCTTTCGCGGCGGCCTCGCTCCGCTGACTGTCGCGTTCTGGATCGCGAGTTTCCTGTGCCTGTTCATGATCTACGGGCTCAACACGTGGCTTCCGGGGATCATGCAGGCGGCGGGCTTCTCACTCGGCAATGCCCTGGGATTCCTCCTCGTCTACAACGTCGGTGCGATCATCGGGCTCGTCCTCATCTCGTACGTCGCCGACCGGTTCGAGTCCAAGCGCGTCGTCATCTCCACCTTCCTCGTCGCCGCCGGGGCGGTGCTGCTGCTGGCCATTCCGCTCCCGACCGTCGCGCTCTATGCGCTGCTGATCCTCGCCGGGGCGGGGGCGCTGGGAACACAGGCGTTCATCAACGCGTGGGTATCCAAGGCCTCTCCCACGAGCGTGCGAGGCACGGCGCTGGGCTGGTCACTCGGCATCGGACGACTGGGGTCGGTGCTCGCCCCGACCGCATTGGGCATCCTGGTCGCCTCGGGAGCGCCGGTGGTGTGGTCGTTCGTCGCGATCGCCGCTCCCGCGCTGGTGGGCGCGCTGGTGATCGCCGTCCTCGCGCCGCGCCGCCGCGCCGACGTCCGCGAGGCGTCGCTCGCTGCCGCGCAGTGAGGCCCCGCCCGGCGTCAGACGGTGGGCCAGATATACGGCAGGTCGTCGGGGATGTCGCCGAACGCGGCGCGGTAGAAGTCCGGGTCCTTGCGCACCAGATTCGAGCGGTGCGAGAGATGGAAAGCCTCGTCGCCGAGCCACGGCGGGAGGTCGAGGTGGTCCTGCGCGACTCCCGCGACCTCCGGGGCGAAGGCGAGCAGCTTCTCGCGGACCGTGTCGGCGCGGCCCTTCGCTATCCATTCGTCGGTCATGGCCAGCCCATAAGACACCAGTGCGGGCAGGTACCCGGCCCACATCTTCGCGGCCGGATGGTGCCGCCATCCGTACGTGGGGATGGTGTTGGCACGCAGCAGCTGAAACGTCTCCACGCGTTGCTTGCCGAGCCGTGGCAGGTCCAGCACGGCCGCCGACGCGGCGAAGGACGGGTACGGAAGGAAGGTCTGCACGCCGCGGTCAGTCGGCGCTCGTGACGGACTGCACCTGACCATCGGAGGCGAGGTTCACCAGCAGCACGTCGTCGGTCGCATCGGGGTCGAGCGCGTACTCCAGCACCGCGAAGGGCTCGCTGCCGCCGTGCTCGTCGGCGAGGATCGTCATGCTCATCAGCTGCAACGACCGGATGACGTCGATCTGCACGTCGCCGGACACGTCGACCATCAGGTCCTCGAGCTCGTCGCCCAGCTGCTCCTGCTGCTGCAGGATGTACTCGATGACCTCGCTGGTGCGGTCGTCGAGCTCGCTCACCATGGCATTGCGGGCAGTACGATCGATCGCCTCGAGCGACGACACCATCGCCGCCGCGACGTCGAGCGCGGCCTCGGACACGTCGTCCTGGTCCGGGGCCGTGAGATCGACGGTCACCGTCTGGTCGCCGAACTCGACGTTCTCCGACCAGAAGATCGACCCGTCGGGCCCGGACTCGAGGAGTCCGAAGAAGTCGTGCTCGATCGCCATATCCCTATGAAACCAGTCCCGGCACCCGCTCGGAAGTCGGGTGCCCTCAGTCCACCAATGAGGCCGCGAAGACGTGCGGCGTGAAGCCGGTGAGGTCGTTGATCCCCTCGCCCTGACCGAGGAGCTTCACGGGGATCCCGGTGCGCTCCTGCACGGCGAGGATGAACCCGCCCTTGGCCGATCCGTCGAGCTTCGTGATGACCAGCCCCGTGACCCCCGCGTGCTCGAGGAAGGCCTGCGCCTGCATCACGCCGTTCTGGCCGGTGGTGGCATCCAGCACCAGCAGCACCTCGCTGATCGGGGCCTGCTTCTCCACGACACGCGTGATCTTGCCGAGCTCGTCCATCAGGCCGCCCTTGGTGTGCAGGCGCCCGGCGGTGTCCACCAGCACGATCTCGGTGCCGGTCTCCTTGGCGTACGCGATCGTCTGGAAGGCGACGGATGCCGGGTCCTGGCCCTCGTGCTGGGGCCTCACGATCGCCGCGCCGCCCCGCTCCGCCCAGGTGGCGAGCTGCTCGACGGCGGCCGCGCGGAACGTGTCGGCCGCGCCGACCACGACGGAGCGCCCGTACCGCTGGAGGAACTTGGCGAACTTGCCGATCGTCGTCGTCTTGCCGACGCCGTTGACCCCGACCACCAGCACGACGGCTGGGCGTTCGGTCAGCCGCAGCGTCGTGTCGAACTTCGCGAAGTGCTCCTCGAGCGTCTCCCGCAGCATCCGCTGCAAGTCCCGCGGGTCGGTGGTGCGGAAGCGGTCGACCTTCTCGCGCAGCTCGTCGACGATGCGTTCGGTGATGTCGGGGCCGAAGTCCGCCGTGAGGAGGGCGGTCTCGAGGTCTTCCCACGTCGTCTCGTCGATGGTGGGCTTGACGAAGAGGCCGCGCAGCGCGCGACCGAGCGACCAGGAGTTCTCCGCCATGCAACCAGCCTAGGGGCGGCGACGGGCACGGGTGCGCTCAGGCGGATGCACGATCGCCGACGCGCTGGCCGACCACCGCCGACACGCCGTCCTGACGCATCGAGACCCCGTAGAGCGCGTCGGCGATCTCCATGGTCCGCTTCTGATGCGTGATGACGATCAGCTGGCTGTTCTCCCTGAGACGCTCGAACACGCCCAGCAGGCGCCCGAGGTTGGCGTCGTCGAGAGCGGCTTCCACCTCGTCGAGGATGTAGAACGGGCTCGGACGCGCACTGAAGATGGCGGTCAGGAAGGCCACCGCTGCCAGGGACCGCTCCCCACCCGAGAGCAGAGACAGCCGCTCGATCTTCTTTCCGACCGGGCGCACCGAGACCTCTATGCCGGTCGTCAGCGGCGAGTCGGGGTCGGTCAGCGAGATGCTGCCCGTTCCGCCCGGGAAGAGAATCGGGAACATCTCACCGAATGCGACCCGGGTGTCCTCGAACGCGGACAGGAAGATCGTCTGCATCCGCTCGTCGAGCTCTTCGATGATGGTGAGGAGGTCGGCGCGCGTCTGGGTGAGATCGGCGAGCTGCTCGGTGAGGAAGGCGTGCCGCTGCTCCAGCGCCGCGAACTCCTCCAGCGCCAGCGGGTTCACTCGCCCGAGCTGCCCGAGCTTGCGCTCCGCCTCTGTCAACCGTCGACGCTGCGCGGCGCGGTCGTACGGCGTCTGCTCCGCGCCTGCATCGCCCTCCACCGAGGGCTCATCCGGCGGGACTGGCTGATCCGGGCCGTATTCCGAAACAAGAATATTCTCGTCGAGGCCCAGCTCCGACTGCACGCGTTCGAGCAGACTCGTCGCGTGCAGGCGCTTCTCGTGGATCTGCAGCTCGAGTCCGTGAACACTCTCGGTGAGCGCCGTCAGGCGCTGGCGCACCCCGCTCTCCTGGGTCCGTGCCTCGGCGAGCTCGACGGTCACCGCGGTGCGCGCCGACTCCGCGGCGGCGAGTTCGACCCGCGCCTGGCTCACCGAACGGTCGACCGAGTCCAGAAGCGCCGGGAGCCGCCCGGCGACCTCGGCGGCGATATCCCGCTGTGCGCGGCGCACGACAGCTCGACGCGCAGCTTCCTCCGCAGCAGCCTTCTCTCGCTCCCGCTGCCGCTCGAGCTGGACCACGCGCGCCTCACCGGCTCGCACACGCTCCCGTAGCGTCTCCACATCGAGCCGCGCACGCATTTCGCCGTCCCGCGCGGCGTCAAGCGCGGCGAGCATACCGTCGCGGGCGGACGCGTCCAGGATCGGGCGCGGCGCCTCGAGCGCGCGAGCAAGCGACTCCTCTGCGACGCGGGCGGCGTCCTCCGCCTCACCCACCGCAGCCTCCGCCTGATGCAGCCCCGCGGCCAGGCGCTCGCACTCGGCGACGGCCGACTCGAAACGCACGGTCGCCCGGTTGAGCTTCTCCGCGTGTGCGGCGAGGGCGGCGTCCTGAGCGCGGAGGGCCTGCAACGTGTCGCGGGCTCGTACCCGGGCCGTGTCATGCGCGCTGACGGCGTCGGCGAGGGCCTCGCGGAGCGAATCGGCGACGACGGTCACCTCGCTGAGCCGGTCGGCGGCGGCGTCACGCTCGGCTGCGAGCTCCAGACGCGAGCGACCGGCACCGGATCCCGCCCGCAGCGTGAAGGGGGTGACGACTTCGCCCGCGCGCGTGACGACCGTCAGCAGGGGGTCGGAGCCGTCGAGCCCGGCGAGAGCGGAGTGCGCGCCGTCCAGGTGCTCCGCGACGAAGACCCGCGACAGCACGCCGCGTACCCCCGGCGGTGCAGAGATGACGTCGACGGCGCGGACGGTGCCGGGAAGGGCAGCAGGCGTCGGAGCATCCGGGCCGCCGATCTCGGCCGTGACGATGTCGACCACTCCGCCGTCTCCGCCGCGGGCCAGCAATGCGGTGGCGAACGCGTCATCGCGTGTGTCGACGAGGATCCCCTCGGCCAGCGCACCCAGCGCGGCGGCGATCG
The DNA here is from genome assembly GCF_052220165.1 of Microbacterium sp. RD1. Classification (NCBI taxonomy): domain Bacteria; kingdom Bacillati; phylum Actinomycetota; class Actinomycetes; order Micrococcales; family Microbacteriaceae; genus Microbacterium; species Microbacterium sp. RD1. The sequence goes on along the minus strand of NZ_JBQPOL010000004.1, from coordinate 18,471 downwards.
CGGCTTCGTATCCGGGGTCGACCTTGACCGCGTCCGCGACGAGGCCGCGGATCCCCGCTCCTCCCCCGGCGATCAGCTCGGCGGCACCGTTGCGTACGTCGAGCGCTCGTCCCAGGGCCGTCGTCTGCGCGGTCAGCGCCTCGACCTCGCGCTCGGCGGCGTGGAGCCGCTCGCGGAGAGCCCCCAGGGTCGTCTCCGCCTCTTGCGCCTCACGCTGGGCGCGCTCGTACGCGGCGGCGTGCTCGGCAGCCGACTCCTCCGGCACCATGTCTGGGTCGAGATCCGCCAGCGCCGCCTCTGCCTCGTCACGCCGGGTCTCGGCCGCATCCAGCGCGCGCTGCTGCCGTTCCACGCCGGCGCGGAGCGCGGTGAGCGTCGAGGTCGCTGCCTCGGCGGAGCCGCGAAGCGCCGTGAGGCGCATGTCGTGGTCGGAGACGAGAGCGCTCTGTGCGGCGATGTCGGCGTCGAGCGCGTCGAGCTCCGCTCGCGCGCGCGTCACCTCTCGCGCCGCCTCCACGGCGGCATCCTGGGCGGCGCCGAGTCCCGACGCGATGTCGTCGATCTCGGTGCGGGCGTCGTCGATCATGGCCGACGACACCGTCGCCACGAGCGAGGACGGGTCGTCGTCATCCGCGGACAGAAGCGTGAGCCGCTGGCCGGCGAGGGTGTAGAGGCCCCGCAACCGCTCCTGCACCTGCTCGAGCGCGAAGGCGACGCGGCGGGCGGAATCGACCGCCTCTGAGCGCTGATCGTTCTCGAGTCGTTCGATGCGTCCGCGGAGGTTCTCGGCCTGGTCCTGCAGCACGAGGCGCTCGGTGTGACGCTCGCTCTCGGCGCGGGCGTGATCGGTGAGCTGGGCGCGCAGGGTGACCAGCTCGTCCGCGAACAGTCGCGCCTTGGCGTCGCGCACGACCGCGGCGATCGTCGCCGCCTCTCGGGCGATCTCGGCCTGCCGGCCGAGCGGCTTCAGTTGACGGCGGAGTTCGCCTGCAAGGTCGCTCAGTCGCGTGAGGTTGGCCTCCATGGCCTCCAGCTTGCGGAGCGTCTTCTCCTTGCGCCGTCGGTGCTTGAGGATGCCCGCGGCCTCCTCGATGAATCCTCGGCGGTCTTCGGGCGTGGCCTGGAGCACGCTGTCGAGCCGGCCCTGACCGATGATCACGTGCATCTCGCGCCCGAGTCCGGAGTCGCTGAGCAGCTCTTGCACGTCCAGCAGCCGGCACGTCTCGCCGTTGATCGCGTACTCGCTGGCGCCGGTGCGGAACAGCGTGCGGCTGATCGTGACCTCGGTGTATTCGATGGGCAGCGCGCCGTCGCTGTTGTCGATCGTCAACTGGACCTCGGCGCGCCCGAGCGGTCCGCGCGTGGACGTGCCGGCGAAGATGACGTCTTCCATCTTCCCGCCCCGCAGGGTCTTGGCCCCCTGCTCGCCCATCACCCACGCGAGGGCGTCGACGACGTTCGACTTCCCCGAGCCGTTCGGACCGACGATGCAGGTCACGCCGGGCTCGAGGGCGAATGTGGTCGACTGGGCGAAGGACTTGAAGCCTTTGAGCGTCACGCTCTTCAGGTGCATCGCAGCGCCTCTCGCTCCGGCTCTTCCACCGCCTCACGGTACCGGATGCCGCCTCCCCGCTCAGCGCGCCATGCCGAGCAGATCGACAGGGCGCCGCGCAGACACGCCCGGGGACCGGCCATTTCTGGGAAACAGCTTGACGCCGAGGGATCCGGTCCGCTAGCGTCACAGATCGCGTCTGAAGTCGAAAGGAGGTCACCCATGATGATGCAGCACACCGTTCTCGGTACGGCGCCAATCGGCACGCCGGCCACGCTACGTCGGGTGACCCGCTCCTTCGGCGCTTTCACCCCCGTCGCCGGCTGACCGCCCCGGGAGAACTCCGTCTATCGACGGACCTCTGCGCCTCATCGCTGCGCGATGACCGCCGCATGCTCCCGCGAGCCTTCCTCCGCCTCGTGCGCTCCCGCCCGACTCCGGGCCCCTCCGTACTGACACCTCTGTCGAATGAGACTCCGATGAACACCGTCCTCACGCCCGCCCGACTGCTCGACTCGCATCAACAATCCGCCCTCGCGGAACTGGACACCTATCAGCGCGCATCGCTGATGGACCGTCTTTCTCTCCGCCTCGGCCTGTGGCTGCTCCTGCGAGGCACCCGCCGCATCCAGCGACGTGTCACGCACGAGGAGCAGATACGGCAGGTCACCGCCGCACGTGTCCTCGAGGCGCGCGAGCGAGCGGCCGAAGATGCTCGCTCCGCCCGCTACCTGCGGTCATGAGCATCCCCGACCCGTCGGGGCCGCCCGCTGCGGCGGCCCCGACGGCGTCCCCTCCCGAACCCTCCTGGAAAGCCCCCTCATGAGCACTTCACTTCCCGAGCTCGAATTGCGCCCGATGACGATGCCGTCGTCGGCCGACGCCGATGACGCCGCCGAGTTCCGCGAGATGGTCCGCGTCCGCAATCTGATCTACGCCGAGATCTCAGGCAACGACGACGAGAGCCTCACTCCCTCCGAGCTCCTCCCCGCCTACGCCCCCGATCCGTCGGAGCGGCGAGAGGTGTGGACCGTCCGCTGGCGCGACCAGGTCGTGGGACGCGTCGGGGTGGACATCCCCCTGGAGCCGGGGTCGCGGATCGCCTACTGGCTGGTGGAGATCCTGCGCTCCGTCGAGGGCCTCGGAATCGGATCGGCCGCGTACGAGCTGGTCGAGCGCACCGCACGCACCGCCGGGCGCACCGTCCTGCAGTCGTGGGCGGAGCACCCGACGGCGCCCGGACAGCAGCTCGAGCCGCCCACCGGGTTCGGCCGCATCCCGCACGACCGGATCGCTCGCTTCTTCCTGCGGCACGGGTATGCGCTCGAGCAGGTGGATCGCAAGAGCGCTCTGGACCTCACCGACCCCGCGCTCCCCGGGCGGGTCGAGCGTCTGCTGGAGGATGCCACCTCCGCGGCATCCGGGTACCGCATCGTGCAGTGGCAGCTTCCCACCCCGGCGGACTTCGTCCCGGGGTACGCATGGATGAAGTCCCGCATGAGCACGGATGCGCCGGCAGCGGGCCTCGAGTTCGACGAGGAGACCTGGGACGCCGATCGTCTGGCACGGCACGAACGCGTGTATCTCGACGCGAACCGCACGATGCTGGTGACAGCCGCGGTGCATCTGGACTCCGGAGACCCCGTGGCGTTCAACGAGCTGGTGATCGGAGAAGACCGGTCGGCCACGACTTCTCAGCAGGACACGCTCGTGCTCAAGGAGCATCGAGGCCACCGGCTCGGAATGCTCGTCAAGTGCGCGGCGCTGCGCACCTGGCGCGACATCGCCCCGCACTCGCCCCGCGTGCTGACCTTCAACGCCGAGGAGAACCGGCCGATGCTCGACATCAACGAGACCATCGGGTTCGAGCCCCTCGCCTACATCGGCGCCTGGAAGAAGGAGCTGGGGGCCGCCTCCGCCGCGCGCGGCGGCCGCTGACAGGCCGCGCAGTAGTGGCTCGAGCGGTTCGTGAACGACACCCGCACGAGCGGGCGGCCGCATCGGGGGCACGGCTCACCGGTGCGGCCGTACGCGTTCAGCGAGTGCGCGAAGTATCCGGCCTGCCCGTTCACGTTGACGTATTGCGCGTCGAAGCTCGTCCCCCCCTCGGCGAGTGCCTTCTCCAGCACGCTTCGGACCTCTGCCAGCAGACGGCCCGCGGCGCGCGCCGACAGCTCGCGCGCCGGCGTCTCCGGATGCAGCCGCGCGGCCCACAGCGCCTCGTCGGCGTAGATGTTGCCGATGCCGCTGACTGTCGTCTGGTCGAGCAGCACGCGCTTGATCCCGGAGTTCTTGCGTCGCAGCGCCTGCCGGAATGAGCGGTCGTCGAACGCAGGATCGAGCGGGTCACGGGCGATGTGCGTGACCTGCGCGGGGACCTCCGCGCGCTGGCTCCCTCGTCCGCCCGCGGCCCCGTCGACGGTCGCGACGAGCGGGTCGATCGCGAGGGAGCCGAAGGTGCGCTGGTCGGCGAAGACCACGGCGATCTCGCCATGGTCCGGATGCTGCAGATCGAGGCGGATGCGTTCGTGCCTCTCCTCGGGCGAACCCGGTGAGCGCAGCAGCAGCTGCCCGCTCATGCCGAGGTGGGCGAGGATGGCCCGCGGGCCGGCATCCGGTTCGGCCAGCGGGAGCCACAAGAACTTGCCGCGGCGCACCGCAGCCTCGATGGTGAGACCCGTCAGCGCGCTCTCGAATTGGGCGGCCGACCCGGAGTGGCGGGTGAGGGCTCGTTCGTCGCGCACGGTCACCGCGGCGATGTGCGCACCGGTGACCGCCGGGGCCAGACCGGAGCGGACGACTTCGACTTCGGGAAGCTCAGGCACGTTCGCTGAGCTCGCGCCACGCGGTGAGCGCGGCAGCCATCTCGGCCTGCTTCTTGCTGGAGCCCTCGCCGAGCCCGGCGAGCTCGCCGACCCTCACGGTCGCCGTGAAGCGCCGGTCGTGATCGGGTCCGCGGGCATCCACCGCGTACGCGGGAGCGGGGAGCCCGAGACGGGCCGCGAGTTCCTGCAGGCTCGTCTTGGGGTCCATCGCCGCGCCGTAGCGCAGCGGGTCGGCGAGCAGCGGCTCGACGAGGCGCAGCACCAGCGAGGTCGCGGCCTCGTGCCCGGCCGACAGGTAGGCCGCACCGATCACCGCTTCCATGGTGTCGGCCAGGATCGAGTCCTTGTCCCGTCCGCCCGTCAGGTCCTCGCCGCGACCGAGCCGCAGGTGCGCACCGAGATCGATCGCGCGAGCCACCTCCGCAAGGGCGACGGTGGACACCACGCTCGCCCGCCGCTTCGCGAGCTCGCCTTCGTCCAGCTCCGGGTGACCGGTGAACAGGCGGACGGTGACGGCCTGCCCGAGGATCGAGTCGCCCAGGAACTCCAGCCGCTCGTTATGGGCGATGCCGCCGTTCTCGTAAGCGAACGAACGATGCGTGAGCGCAAGCGACAGAAGCTCGGGGTCGATATCGACCCCGAGCTCGTCGAGGAGCGCAGTGCGCTCGGTAGCGTCGGTCACGCCTGTGCCGGCGACGTCAGACGTCAGCGACCTTGCGCCCCTTGTACTCCAGGAACAGTTCGGTGCCCTGAGAGTCGGTGACGACCTTGGCCTGGTGGGGGCGGCTGTAGACGACCTTGCCATTCTCGACCGTCTTGACGAGGGCGGGCGCCTCCGCCTTCCACTGCGCGCGACGCGAGCGGGTGTTCGAGCGGGAGACCTTCCGCTTGGGGGGGTTACCTGCCATGGCTCACTCTTCTCTGTACGAAACTGATCAAGGATTTTCGCGACGCGCTACGCGTCGGAGTCTGTGGTGTACTGCCGCAGTGCGGCCCATCGAGGATCGACCGATTCCTGCAGTCGTTCCTCAGGGCTTCCGGTCAGCCGCTCGCCCGTGGCCGGATCGAGGCCGGGGCAATCCGGCTGACACACCGGTTGGAACGGAAGCGAGAGGACGATCGCGTCCCGGACGGGAATCTCGAGATCCACATGGTCGTCGCGAACCTCGAAGTCCTCCGCTTCCTTCCCAGGATACGCGAAAAGCTCCTGAAACTCGACTTCGACGGGCTGCTCGATGTCGGTCAGGCACCGCCCGCAGACACCGACGTACCGCGTCGCGGCTGTCACGGAGACGAGAATCCCCTCGTGAACCGACTCCAGGCGGGCGTCGATCTCGAGCGGCTCCCCCTCCGGCACGGAGACGAGGCCCTCCCCCCATTTCGCGGGCGCGGGGAGGTCGAGAGTGAACTCGCGCATCTCGCCCGAGCGATGGACGATGTCGCGAACGGGCAGCGCGAAGGGTCCGGATCGAGTTCTCACTCGCTCGATTTTACCCGGAGCGCGCGGGAGGAGGGTCGATTACAGTTCGCGCGCACCCGTGTCGAGGAACCGCGCCACGGCCGGCGGCACGAATGGCGACACGTCGCCGCCGAGGGCCGCAACCTGTCGCACGAGAGAACTGGAAACGAGCGCGTGAGCGGGATCCGGGAGGAGGAAGACCGTCTCCACGTGGGCGAGATGACGGTTGACGATCGCCATCGGCGTCTCGTATGCGACGTCCACCTGCGAGCGGATGCCCTTCACGAGCACGCCCGCGTCGACGTCGGTGGCGTAGTCGACGAGGAGCCCCATGCTCCATGACGCCACGACGATCTCGGCGCCCTCGATCTCCCCCTCCGCGATCGACTGCTCCAGCAGCGCGAGCCGCTGGGCGATGGGGAGCATCGCCTCCTTGCCGGGGTTGTGGACGACCAGGACGTGCAGCTGGTCGTACAGCGACGCGGCTCGACGGATGACATCCAGATGACCGAGGGTCGGCGGATCGAAAGATCCCGGGACGACGGCGATCCGGTTGCTCATGTCCCCCACCCTACCGATCGTGCGTCACCCCTTCGCGAGGGCGGCCCGCTCCTCGATGCCGACTCGGCGTTCTATCGCGCCGGCGAGCCCGGTGTGGCCGGCCAGGGAGGGATCATCCGCGAGCACCTTTTCCGCCTCCGCTCGGGCACGGACGATGAGGTCGGCGTCGGCGACGACGCGCAGCAGCCGCAGCGACGAGCGCGCACCCGACTGAGCCGCCCCGAGGACGTCGCCCTCACCGCGCAGCTCCAGGTCGACCTCCGCCAGTTCGAAGCCGTCGAGCGTGCGCGCGACCGCCTCGACCCGGGCCCGCGACGAGGTCCCCGGCGTCGCCTCCGTGACGAGGAGACAGAGACCGGGAAGCCCGCCGCGGCCGACGCGCCCGCGCAGCTGATGCAACTGCGACACGCCGAAGCGGTCGGCTTCCAGGATCACCATGGCGGAGGCGTTGGGCACGTCGACGCCGACTTCGACGACGGTCGTGGCGACCAGGACGTCGACGTCGCCGCGCGCGAACGCCTGCATGACCGCGTCCTTCTCGTCGGAGGGCATCTTCCCGTGGAGGATCGCGACGCGGATGTCGGCGAACGCCGGATGCCGTGACAGGACGTCGGCGACCTGCACGACTCCCCACCGCGTGCGCGTCGGCTCGGCGGAGCCGGTGAGCTCGTCGCCACCGGTGTCGTCCTCCGCTCCGGTCTCGGCGTCGATCGCGGGGCACACGACGAACGCCTGACGGCCCTGCGCCACCTCTTCCGCGACGCGCTCCCATACGCGGGCGAACCACGCGGGGCGCTCGGCCACCGGCGCGACGAACGTCTCGATCCCCGCGCGGCCCGCGGGCATGGTGCGGATCGTGGAAACGTCGAGGTCGCCGAACACCGTCATCGCAACAGTCCGCGGAATCGGGGTCGCGGTGAGAACGAGGGTGTGCGGCGCGGTGCCCTTCGCTCGCAGGGCCTCGCGCTGATCGACGCCGAAGCGGTGCTGCTCATCGACGACCACGAGGCCGAGGTCGGCGAACGTCGTCGTCGAGCTCAGCAGCGCATGGGTTCCCACGACGATGAGCGCCTGCCCGGAGGCCACCCGCAGCGCCGCCTTCCGCCGCTCGGCGGCGGGCATCTGACCGGTGAGGAGGGTCGGCATGAGCTGCGGGGCCAGCTGCGGCCCCAGCATCCGCGCGATGGAGCGGACATGCTGCGCGGCCAGCACCTCGGTCGGCGCGATGAGAGCGGACTGGCCGCCGGACTCGGCGACCTGCAGCATCGCGCGCAGCGCCACCAGGGTCTTCCCCGAGCCGACTTCACCCTGGATGAGCCGATTCATCGGCCAGTCCGCGACAAGGTCGGCGGCGACGCGATCGCCCACCTCGACCTGGTCGGGAGTCCGCTCGAAGGGGAGAGCGGCATCGAAGCGCTCGAGCAGGCCGTCTGCCACCGCCGGGCGCCCGGTGGCCGACAGCGTCCGCACGAACTGGCGCTGCTGGAGCAGCGCCGCCTGCAGCACGAACGCCTCGTGCATCCGGAGCGTGGCGACCGCGGCGCCCACCTGATCGTCGGACTCGGGGCGGTGGATGTGCTCCAGCGCGGTGCGGGCGTCGAGGAGACCGAATCGCGTGCGAACGTCCTCCGGCAGCGGGTCGTCGATCTCGTCGAGTCCGTCGAGAGCGAGGGCGACGCTCGATTGGATGACGTGGCTCGGCAGCGAGGCCGTCGCCGGGTAGATCGGGATGGGGAGGTTCGCGTAGGCCTCCGCGTTGACGCGCGCCTCTTCCACGTCTTCGAACAGCTGGTAGTCGGGGTGGGTGAGCTGAGTGGTGTTGCGGTATTCGCCGACCTTTCCGGAGAAGATCCCCCGGCGTCCGGGGCGCAGATCCTTGATGCGCCACGACTGGTTGAAGAAGGTCAGGGACAGCCGTCCGTCGCCGTCGCTGATGAGGACCTCGAGGATCGAGCCCTTGCGGTTCTGCATGCGTCGCTCGCCGGCGCTGAGCACCTCGGCGACGATCGTGACGGGCTCGCCCAGAGGAAGAGAGGCGATCGGCGTCAGCTCGCCTCGAGACGCGTAGCGGCGCGGGTAGTGCGCGAGCAGCTCTCCCACCGTCTTCATGCCGAACGCACGCTCGAACGCGGTCGCGGTCTTGCCGCCGAGCGCCGAATCCAGACGCGACGCGAGCGTGAGGCCGGGCATCCTCCGAGTCTAGATCGCCGTGGCGACACGCCTTCGCGACCGCCTTTGTAGGGTGGGACGGTGACGCGCATCATCGCCGGGGGCGCCGGGGGCACCGTGCTCGACGTGCCCGACGCGGGGACGCGACCCACGAGTGACCGCGTGCGCGAGTCGCTGTTCGGGGCGCTCGAATCCGCCGACCTCCTCCGCGGCGCGCGGGTCGCTGACCTCTACGCGGGGTCGGGCGCACTGGGGCTGGAGGCGGCGAGCCGGGGCGCCGCGTCGGTCGACCTCGTCGAGATGTCCGCGCGGGCCGCTGCGGTGGCACGAAAGAACGCCGACCGCGTCACGCGTTCACCGCGCGTCGCCGCCCAGGTGCGGGTGCATCGCGCCGGTGTCGCACCGTTCCTGCGGACGGCCCGGGGGCCGTACGACCTCGTCCTGATCGATCCGCCCTACGACGTGCCGGACCGCGAGATCACGACCGTGCTCGCGCTCCTCGCACCGGCCCTGGACCCCGACGCGGTGGTCGTCGTCGAGCGGGCGAAGCGCTCCCCCGCCCCGCGCTGGGACGAGGCCGACATGGAGGTGCTTCGCGACCGCACCTACGGCGATACGACGATGTGGTGGGGTCAGCCCCGCGCGGCGTCCCAGTCGCGGTAGGGGTCCCACCCGGCGTGACCGTCGAAGGGCGCTCCGTCCACTGTCAGCGACCGGGCTCCCCGCGTCTGCACGGCACCGATCCGCCGACCGACGTCGGTCGATCCGGTCGGCACGGTGAACAGCAGCGCATGGTCTTCCCCGCCGGACAGCGCGGTCGCCGGATCGGGTCCGAGAAGCGCGGACGCGAGGTCGATCGTGACGCCGGAGGCCTCCGCGAGGCGCGTGGCGTCGAGCGCCAGGCCGTCCGAGACGTCCATCAGAGCCGTGGCGCCCGCGTCCGCGATCTGCGTGCCCGCCCATACCGGCGGATGCGGCGCCAGCTGCCGTGCGAGTGCGTGCGCGTCGGTCTCGGGAAGGGCGGCTCTCGCCGCGGGGGTGACGGGGACCGGCGCGCCGGCCGCATCCGTGAACCGATCGAAGAGGACGGCGAGCCCCCGCCCCGCCACGCCCAGCTCCCCGACGACACGCACCTCGTCGCCCGGCCGCGCCCCGGAGCGGAGCACCGGCGAACGTCCGCCCAGCGAACCGAGCGCCGTGACGGCGATCGTGAGCGTCTCCGATACGGTCAGGTCTCCGCCCTCCACGGCGCAGTCCGGTGCAAGCTCCGCGCACGCGGCGACGAGGCCGTCGGCGAAGCCGTCGACGAACGTGAGGAGGGTGTCCTCGGGCAGGGCGAGGGCGACCAGGAGAGCCGTCGGACGTGCCCCCATCGCGGCGACATCCGAGAGGTTCACCGCCGCCGCCTTCCAACCGAGCTCGAAGGGCGATGACCAGGCGAGGCGGAAGTCCGGCCCGTGGACGAGCGTGTCGGTCGTGGCCACCACACGTCCGTCGGGGGCGGCTAGCACGGCAGCGTCATCGCCGGGGCCGACCACTGCCGAGGTCGCCGGGAGACGGTCGAGGATGCGGCGCAGGACATCGCGCTCGGCTGTCTGTCCCACCGTGGCCTCCACGTTCCCACGCTATCGGGCGGGGGCCGGCGCACGGCGCGAGCGCCGGCGCGGGTTAGCCTGGGACGGTGATCCGATCCCGTCGCCTGCCCGTTGCCGCGGGGATCCTCCTGGTGGCGATCGGGATGGGCGGATGTGCCGGCACCGTCTCGATGAAGCCCGCCGAGAGCGCCGGCGACCCGGCGTGCGCCGACGTGTCGGTGCGTCTCCCCCAGACCGTCGCAGGTCAGGACCGCCGGTGGACCGATGCCCAGGCCACGGGCGCGTGGGGGAACCCCGCATCCGTGCTCCTGACCTGCGGGGTCGCAGTCCCCGGCCCCTCCGAGCTGCCGTGTCAGCCCGTCGAGGGCGTCGACTGGCTCGTGGACGAATCCGAGGCGGCCGACGATCGCTACACCTTCACGACGTTCGGTCGCTCCCCCGCGGTGCAGGTCTACATCGACTACGCGGTCGTCGGCAGTGCGGACGTCCTGCGGGCGCTCTCCCCGATCCTCGACCGCCAGCTGGAGGAGACCGGCGCGGTGTGCACGGCGCGGCCGGGCACCGAGGAGACCGCGGCTCCGTAGTGCCGGTCAGGCGCGCGCGAGAGCGTCGTCGATGAGTTCCGAGAGCAGCTCGGGGTAGGTCATGCCCGAGGCGATCCAGCACCGCGGGAACATCGATATCGGAGTGAAGCCGGGCATCGTGTTGACCTCGTTGACGAAGAACTCCGTCCCGGTGAAGAAGAAGTCCACGCGCGCCAGACCCTCCCCGCCCAGAGCCTCGAACGCCCGCGCGGCGATCCGCTGCATCTCCGCCAGCTCGCCCTCGCGGAGGTCCGCCGGGCACACCAGATCGATGCCGGGGGCGCCGAGGTACTTGGCCTCGAAGTCGTAGAAATCCCGGCCCGTGACCACGATCTCGCCGGCGACGCTCACCCGCGGGGGTGCGCCGTTGCGGCCGGGGAGCACGCCGCATTCCAGCTCACGGCCGAGAACCGCCTGCTCGACGAGCGCCATGGCATCCTCGGCGAACGCGATCTCCAGCGCCGGGCCGAGCTCGTCCCACGACTGCACCTTCGACACCCCTACGCTCGAGCCCGATCGGTTGGGCTTGACGAAGAGCGGGAGCCCGAGGGTCGCGATGCGCTGCTCCCACAGGTCGCGCTCGCGGGCGAGGTCGGCGCGAGTGACCGCCACCCACGGCACGACCGGCACACCCGCGGAGCGCAGCACGCTCTTGGCGACGTGCTTGTCCATCCCGAGCGCCGACATCAGCACGCCACCGCCGGCGTACGGGATGCCGAACAGCTCGAGCATCCCCTGGATGGTTCCGTCCTCGCCGAAGCGGCCGTGGAGGATGGGGAACACCGCGTCGATGTCGCCGAGCGACCGCTCTCCGTCGCCGTCGACGACGGTCAGCTCGCGCGTCGCCGCCGACTCGGGCCAGCGGATGCGGGTGCCGTTGTCGACCACTTCGGGAAGCCGGGCGGCGTCGAGGACGAACTTCTCGGGGTCGTCGTCCTCGAGGACGAAGGCCCCCTCCCGGGTGATCCCGACCGGGATCACGCGATAACGGTCACGATCGATCGCCCGAAGAACGCCGCCCGCCGTCGCGGAGCTGATCGAGTGCTCGCTGGAGCGACCGCCAAAGAGCACCACGACCGCCGGCTTGTCCATTCTGCGTCCTCTCGCCCGTGGGCTTGTCGTCGTCCGTCGTGAGGTGAGGTGCGATGTCGCGCGGATTCATCGTGCCGTCCAGCACCCGCTTGACCTGCTCGACGATCGGCATCTCCACGCCCGCGGCCTTTGCCAGCTGCAGGACGGGTGCCACCGACGCCAGCCCCTCCGCCGTCTGCTGCATCTGCTTGACGACGTCGTCCAAGCTCACGCCCTGGCCGAGGAGTCGCCCTGCGGTGTTGTTGCGGCTGAGCGGCGACTGACAGGTCGCGATCAGGTCGCCGAGCCCCGCGAGACCCTGCAGCGTCTCGGGATGCGCGCCCTGTGCGACGGCGAAGTCGGTCATCTCCACGAGGCCCCGGGTGATGATCGAGGCCTTGGTGTTCTCGCCGTAGCCGACGCCGTCGACGATGCCGATCGCGACGGCGATGAGGTTCTTCAGCACGCCGCCGAACTCCGTGCCGATGACGTCGGTGTTCACGAACGTGCGGAAGTAGCGGTTGCGCGCACGCAGCGCCACGGCTTCGGCCGTGATCTGGCTGGTCGAGGAGATGACGGCCGCCGTGGGCTGCTCGCGCGCGATCTCGAGGGCGAGGTTCGGGCCCGACGCGACGGCGATCCGGTCGGGATCGCAGTGCAGCTCCTGCTCGATCACCTGACTCATGCGAAGCCCGGTGCGTCGTTCGACGCCCTTCATCAATGACACGACCGGGGCATCGGTGCGGTCCACGAGCGGCCTCACCGCCTTGAGGTTCTCCCGCAGCGCCTGGCTGGGCACCGACAGGTAGATCTGCTCGGCACCCTCCAACGCCTCCGCGAGGTGGGGTGTCGCGGTCATCTGACGCGGCAGGTTGACACCGGGGAGGTACTGGGTGTTGCGATGGGCGCCGCGGATCTCGTCGGCGAGCTCGGGCCGCCGGCTCCACATCGTCACGAATGCGCCGCCGTCGGCGAGCACCTTGCCGAACGTCGTGCCCCAGTTTCCCGCGCCCAGCACGGCGACCCGCGGGAGGGCCGCATCCGTTCTACGGCTCAAGGCGCCCCGTCTCGTTCTGGCCGTGCGCGGACGGGTTCCAGCGCTGAGCCGGCGCGGGGATGCCGCGCAGGCGCGAGACGAGATCCGCGATGCGGTCCATCACGACGCTGGTGGCCCGCGAGAGGACGGCCGGCTCGGTCTGCGCGCCGCGGAACTCCGCGAGGTCGACAGGCTCGCCGATCACCATCCGCACCCGCCGCCGGAGCGGGAACACCCGCAGCTTGCCGTATCGGGGGAAGATCTCCTGCACTCCCCAGTGGGCGACCGGGATCACCGGAAGATCCCCGGCGAGGGCGAGACGCACCGCGCCGGTCTTGCCGCGCATCGGCCACATCTCGGGGTCGCGCGTGAGCGATCCCTCCGGGTAGACGATGATCCCGCGACCGTTCGCGGCGACGATCTCCGCCTGGCGGATGGTCTCGCGGGCTGCGCTGCTCGACGCTGATCGCGAGACCGGGATCATCTTCGCCGCGCGCATCGCCGCCCCGAGGACGGGGACGCGGAAGAGGCTCTCCTTGGCGAAGAACGTCGGGGCCCGGCCGATCCGCCAGACGGCGACGGCCACGATGAGCGGGTCGAGCTCGGAGACGTGGTTGGGGGTGAGCACGAACGCGCCGCTGCGGGGCACGTTCTCCTTGCCCTCGATCTCGATCTTCGCCAGCAGGCTGATCGCCGGGACGACGAGGCCTCCCAGCAGCCAGTAGACGCTGGGGCGACGCTTCTCCGGAGAGGCGGGCACGCCGCTCATCCGATGACGTCGAAGTCGGCGCCGAGCGCGTCCAGCTTCGCGAGGAACTTCTCGTACCCGCGGCGGATGATGCCGATGTTGCGCACGACGGACTCCCCCTCGGCGGCGAGGGCGGCGATGACGTAGCTGAAGCCGCCGCGGAGGTCGGGGACGACGACATCCGCACCGTGGAGCGGCGTCGGCCCGGTGATGACGGCCGCCTGCTCGAGCGAGCGGCGCGGGACACGCCGATCGGTGCTGTCGATCCCCTTCGGATGCACCGTGATGTCGGCACCCATCTGGTTCAGCGCCTGGGTGAACCCCAGCCGGTTCTCGTACACCGTCTCATGCACGGTGGACGTGCCGTGCGCCTGCGTGAGCGCGACGACGAGCGGCTGCTGCCAGTCGGTCATGAACCCGGGGTGCACGTCGGTCTCGACCATCACCGGCTTGATGTCGCCGCCACGGCGGAACTGGATGCCGTCCTCACGGACGTCGAACCATCCGCCGGCCTTGCGGAAGATGTTGAGGAAGGTCAGCATGTCCTGCTGCTTCGCGCCCTGGACGAAGATGTCGCCGTCGGTGGCCAGAGCAGCGGATGCCCACGACGCGGCCTCGTTGCGATCGAAGATGGCGCGGTGGTCGTAGCCGACGAGCGAGTCGACGCCCTCGATCAGGATGACGCGGTTCGGCTCATAGGAGATGATGGCGCCCATCTTCTGCAGCACCGCGATGAGATCCATGATCTCGGGCTCGATCGCGGCCCCGCGAAGCTCCGTGACGCCCTTCGCGCGCACCGCGGTCAGGAGCACCTGCTCGGTCGCGCCCACGCTCGGGTAGGGAAGCTCGATCTGCGCGCCGTGGAGGCCGTTCGGCGCCGTGATCCGGATGCCCTCGTAGCTCTTGTCGACCACCGCACCGAACGCGCGCAGCGCGTCCATGTGGAAGTTGATCGGGCGGTCGCCGATGCGGCATCCGCCGAGGTCGGGGATGAGCGCCTGACCCAGCAGGTGCAGCAGCGGGCCGCAGAACAGGATCGGGATGCGGGAGGCGCCGGCATACGCGTCGATCTCCTCGAAGTGCGCGGTGACCGCGCCGCTCGGATCGAAGTGGAGGGTCCCCTCTTCCTCGCCCTCCCACACGCGCACGCCATGCACCTCGAGGAGCGACCGCACGACCTGCACGTCGCTGATGTTGGGGACGTCGCGCAGCACCGAAGTCGTCTCGCCGAGCAGCGCCGCCACCATCGCCTTCGTGACGAGGTTCTTCGCCCCCTTGACCTCGACCGTCCCCTTCAGCGGGCGACCACCGCGGATGGCGAGAACGTCGCCGGATTCACCGGACGGTCCGGAAGCGGCAGTGCCGGTGTCGGGGACGAGTGTTCGCATACGGGGAGACCTCACTTGGGGTGGACGAGGGGCGGCGACGGCGCCCTGGTGGGGCCGCCGTGGCTTACGGAACGGGGAGCGTCCGTGGCCGCCATGCCTCGCGACGGGCCTCGAACTGCGCGATCTTGTCTTCGTTGCGCAGCGTGAGCCCGATGTCGTCGAGCCCTTCGAGAAGCCGCCATCTAGTGTAATCGTCGATCTCGAATCCGACTCGGAGGTCGCCGAGTCGCGCTTCGCGCGCCTCGAGGTCGACGGTCATCGTGACCCCCGGCTCGGCACGGACGGCCGCCCAGATGGCCCGAACGTCGTCCTCGGTGACGACGCCGGCGAGGAGACCTTGCTTGCCGGCGTTGCCGCGGAAGATGTCGGCGAACCGCGGGCTCAGAACGACTCTGAATCCGTAGTCGCGCAGGGCCCACACCGCGTGCTCCCGGCTGGAACCGGTGCCGAAGTCCGGCCCGGCGACGAGAATGGATGCCGCGGCGAACGCGGGCTGGTTGAGCACGAAGTCAGGGTCGGCGCGCCAGTTTGCGAAGAGGGCGTCTTCGAACCCCGTCTTGGTGACGCGCTTGAGGAAGACGGCCGGGATGATCTGGTCGGTGTCGACCGCCGAGCGCTCCAAGGGGGCGACGACGCCCGTGTGGGTGACGAACTTCTCCATGTCAGGCCACCGCACCCTTCGCCTGCGTCAGCGACCGATCGTCTTCGAGGTCGGCCGGGCTCGAGAGCGTGCCGCGGATCGCGGTGGCCGCAGCCACCAGCGGCGACACGAGGTGCGTGCGTCCGCCCTTTCCCTGCCGTCCCTCGAAGTTGCGGTTCGATGTCGATGCGCAGCGCTCGCCCGGGGCCAGTTGATCCGGGTTCATCCCGAGGCACATCGAGCACCCGGCGAAGCGCCACTCCGCACCGAAGTCCTCGATGATCTTGTCGAGTCCCTCGGCCTCGGCCTCCAGTCGCACCCGCGCCGAGCCGGGCACGACCATGACGCGCACCCCCTCCGCCTTGGTGCGGCCCTGAACGATGGAGGCGAAGGCGCGCAGGTCTTCGATGCGGCTGTTGGTGCACGAGCCCATGAACACGGCGTCGACGCGCACATCTTTCAGCGGGGTGCCCGGCTGCAGGTCCATGTACTCCAGCGCACGTTCAGCGGCAGCCTTCTCGTCGGGATCCGTCATCGCCGCCGGGTCGGGGACCACCTCGCCGAGGGAGACACCCTGCCCGGGGTTCGTCCCCCACGTGACGAACGGCTCCAATTCGTTCGCGTCGAGGAACACCTCGGCGTCGTAGACCGCGCCCTCGTCGCTGGGGAGCGTCCGCCAATACGCGACGGCGTCCTCCCAGTCCTGACCCTTCGGCGCGTGCGGCTTGTCCTTGACATAGGCGAATGTCGTCTCGTCCGGCGCGACCATGCCGGCCCGCGCGCCGGCCTCGATCGACATGTTGCAGATCGTCATCCGGCCTTCCATCGACAGCGCGCGGATGGCGCTGCCGCGGTACTCCAGGACGTAGCCCTGGCCGCCGTTGGTGCCGATCTTCGCGATCACCGCGAGGATGATGTCCTTCGCCGTCACGCCCGGCTTCAGTTCGCCCTCCACGGTGATCGCCATCGTCTTGAAGGGCTTGAGCGGGAGGGTCTGCGTGGCGAGGACGTGCTCGACCTCGCTCGTCCCGATGCCGAACGCCATGGCCCCGAAGGCGCCATGGGTGGAGGTGTGCGAGTCGCCGCACACCACGGTCACCCCGGGCATGGTCAGTCCGAGCTGGGGGCCGACGACGTGGACGATGCCCTGCTCGGCGTCACCCAGAGAGTGCAGCCGCATCCCGAACTCCGCGGCGTTGCGACGCAGCGTCTCGATCTGCGTGCGACTGGTGAGGTCGGCGATGGGCTTGTCGATGGCGAGGGTCGGCGTGTTGTGGTCCTCGGTGGCGATCGTGAGATCGAGCCGGCGCACCGGTCGCCCCTCGGCGCGGAGACCGTCGAAGGCCTGCGGGCTCGTGACCTCGTGCACCAGGTGCAGGTCGATGTAGATCAGGTCGGGCTCACCGTTCTCGCCCTTGACGACGAGGTGGTCGTCCCACACCTTCTCCGCGAGGGTGCGCGGGCGATCCGGGACGACGGTGTTCTCGGGGATGGGAGTGCTCAATGTTCTGCCGATCTCTTTCGTGGTGGGAATCAAGCCCGCGACGAACTCCGCGACGAGGATGGCCTGGATTACGAGGTCTCGTCGCGGCCGCTAAGGAGAAGGCGAGCGATCCGCACGCCGCCACGATACCACCGGGTGTCCCGCCGAGCGTCCCTTCGCGAGGGGTCGCGACACGCGCCATCCGTCGCGCCAGGGGTCGCGTGACGCGGGCTGCCGCACGCACCGTGCCTCGTGACGCGACCCCTCGCGGGAAGGATGGACAGGTGGGAGCCCTTCTCCACAGCGCGTTCGGCACGTGGGTTCTCCACCGAAGGATGCCTCGCGGCGGGGGGTGCAGGAGCTCTGCGCGGAGGATGACCGGCATGCCTCGCCCTCGCGCCCTTCCGCCCGCCCTGTCCGGGCGTGCTTTCACCGTCGCCGAGGCGGACGCGCACGGGATCCCGCGGGGCCGACTGCGGGCGAAGGACCTGGCGACGCCCTTCCGCGGTGTGCGCATGCCAGCGGCGGATGCAACGGACCTGCTCGCGCGCTGCCGCGCATACGTCGCCGGGGCGCCGACCCAGCAGCTGCTCTCCCATGTCACTGCCGCGCGACTGTGGGGCATCCCCCTCCCGCGGCGGCTCGAGGCTGACCACCGCCTGCACGTGCTGTACCGCGACGCCGCCCGCGCGCCGCGGGGCGACGGCGTCGTCGGCCATAAGACCGGTCGCGCAGTGGCGATCTCGATCTGCGACGGCGTGCGGTTGACGGACCCGGTCACGACGTGGCTCGCGCTGGCGCCCCTCCTCACGCTCGACGAACTCATCGTCGCCGGCGACCGCCTTGTCGGGTGGCGCAGCGAGCTGACCACGCTGGCGGAGCTGGCGGCAGCGGTGACGTCCCACAGCGGCATGCGCGGCGCGAAGCGGGCGCGCGCGGCACTGGCGGAGATCCGCCCGGGCTCACGCTCGCCACGCGAGTCGCGATGCCGGCTCGCGCTGGTGCGGGCGGGGCTCCCCGAACCTGCGCTCAACACGCCCGTGGTCGTCGGAGATCGCGTCATCCACGGCGACCTCTCCTACCCCGGACTGCGCATCCTCTTCGAGTACGACAGCGACCATCATCGTGTGGACGACCGTCAATGGGCTATCGACCTCGTGCGCTACAACGCACTCAGCGAGGAGGCGTGGATCGTCGTGCGCATCCCGAAGCACATGACGGATGCCGAGGTCGTCGAGGCGGCGCGTCGCGCCCTCCGCCGCCGTGGCCTATCGGTCTGACGTGCGCGAGGGGTCGCGATACGCGGTGCGACCGTGTCGGGATGCTGCTGGGTGTGACCCTTCGTGGGTGGTGGGGGTTC
>NZ_JBQPOL010000003.1:0-449263 GCF_052220165.1 Microbacterium sp. RD1 | reverse complement strand
CATCCGGGTCACTGGAAAGAACCTGTGGACAGGTATTTTCCTGGACAGGTTGTGGAGGAACAGTCACGTCGTGGGGGCGCTTCGTCTCGTCGGTGCGCTGTCGCTCAGCGACCGGCCCCGACGCCGTCTTCCGGGTGCTGAGCGAGCGAAGCGAGACGAAGCGTCACGACCCGAAGGCTTCGTCGCTCGGCTCGTCACTCGGGCGCCGATGCAGTCTCGCCGACCTCTCCTCTGCCGATTCACGCGATCGGACGCGGCCCGAAACTGCGCGCGAAAGGGACTGCGTATGATACGGTACTGAGTACCAAACAAGCCCCGCTCCCGACGCATCCGAACGGAACCGCCATGCTGACACCCCAAGACCACATCGACATCCACGAACTGCTGGCCCTCCACGCCTACCTCTTCGACGAGAACCAGCTCGACCGGGTCGACGAGCTCTTCACTCCCGACGCGGTCTATGACCTGAGCGCGGCGGGACTCGGCGCCTTCGAAGGGATCGACACCATCCGTGTCGCCGCCGGTCAGCTGGCCGCCAGCGGTCATTCGCCGCTCGCGCACTTCGTAACGAACATCCGGATCACGCCCGTCGGCGACGACGAGGCGACAGTCTTGTCCAAGGGCGTCATGATCATGGCCGACGGCTCGCTCGGCGGCGCGACGCACCGCGACACCGTCCGGCGCCACGCCGGCAACTGGCGACTCGCCCGCCGCGTCGTCACTCCCACGCCGGCACCGGTGGGCGCGCCGGCGGGCCACTGATCGCCCGGCCGGCAAGCACCGAGCCGAATCGAGCGACAGCAGTGAAGCGCATCCAATATCACCGGTATGGCGGGCCCGAGGTTCTGCAACTCGAGGAGTTCGAACCACGCCGCCCCCGCGGACGCCAGGTGCTCGTGCGTGTCTACGCGGCAGCATCCAATCCGATGGACTGGATGATCCGCAGCGGCGCGATGAGGTTTCTCACCGGCTGGCGCTTCCCGCGAGGGCTGGGCCACGACTTCGCGGGGCTCGTCGTCGCCGTCGGCGACAGGGTCACGCGCGTGAAGGTCGGCGACGAGGTCTTCGGCGCGACGCTCACGCCGGGCGCGTTCGGGGAGTCTGTGATCGCCAACGAGCGGTGGGTCACGCAGAAGCCGGCGAACCTGTCGTTCGAGGAGGCCGCCGCCATCACCATCGTGGGTGGCACGGCTTACCATGCCGTGGTAAACATCGCAAAGCTCCGAGCGGGTCAATCGCTGTTCGTCACCGGATGCCTCGGCGGAGTGGGGCGCGCGGCGACGGAGATCGCTCGGAACCGCGGCGTCGCAGTGGGCGGCAGCTGCCGTTCCACTGCCGCGCAGGAGGCACGCGACCTCGGGATCGACCCGGTCGTCGACTTCGATTTCGACCCTGCGCCGCTGCAAGGCCGGTTCGATGTCGTCTTCGACACCTCCGGCGTACTGCCCATCACGGCGGCGCAGACGCTCGTGAAGCCGGGTGGCCGCATCATCGACATCAAGCCCACGCTCGGCAAGATGCTGAGGGCCGTGCTCCCCGGGCCGTACACGTTCAACTCCCTCCCCAGCCGAGAGGTGATCGGGGAGCTGGCCCGGGCAGCTGAAGCCGGGATGCTGCGTCAGCCGATCGCTCGGACGGTACCTCTCGCGGAGGCCATCCCCGCGCTGGCCGAGTTCGAGAACCTCGGCGGCTCGCGCGGAGGCAAACTGATCGTCACCACCCGCTGAGGGGAGGCGCGGCTCTAGCGGGTGGGCGCTGCCTGCGGGATCATCGCGCTGAGAAGCGCCAGCACCTTCTCGCTGATCATCCCCAGGTCCGTGTCGTCACTCGCCGCCAGCCACCGCGCGTACTCCTCCAGGAACACCTGGACGCCCAGATGCGTCGCCAGTCGCGCGAGATCTTCGTCCACGCCGCGCTGAGCCAGCGCATCCGCCATCGCCAGCGCGATCGTGTGCTGCTTCATGAGCTGACGCTCGAGCAGCTCGGGATTGGCCGCGATCACCTCGGAGCGCAGGCGCTGGTCGTCGCGCGGCCCCTCGGTCTCCCAGTCGTATGCCGCGAGGACGGACAGGACGACGCGGAACGGCTCATCGACGTCGGGGGCGCGGAGCACATCCTCCACCAGGGCTGCGCGCAGGCCGTCGGCCTGGCTGAACAGCACCTCGCGCTTGTCGGCGAAGTACCGGAAGAAAGTGCGCGTGGTGACACCGGCGCGCTTGGAGATCTCGACCGCGCTGGTGTTCTCATACCCCTGCTCGGCGAACAGCTGCAGGGCGATGCGCTGCAGCCGCTCCTTGCTCCCCGCTTCCCACCGTGGCATGCCGTCCAGTATATCCCGGTTGACGTCACACCGTGACAACATGGAGGGGTTGTCCGTCAGACCGCCCTGTCGGCCGCAATCGTCTCGACCGGCAGGATGCCCTCGTCGTAGCGGGCACGCAGCAGCTTCTTGTCGAATTTGCCGACACTGGTCTTCGGCACCTCCGCGATGAACGTCCAGCGCTCCGGCACCTGCCATCGCGCGACCGACTCCGAGACGAACCGGTGGAGGTCGGCCGCGGATGCTGACTGATCCGGCCGCAGGACGACCGACGCGAGCGGACGCTCGTCCCAGCGCGAATCGGGAACACCCACGACGGCGACCTCCGCCACGGCCGGGTGCGAGGCGATGAGATTCTCCAGGTTGATCGACGAGATCCACTCGCCACCTGACTTGATGACGTCTTTCGAGCGATCGAGGATCGTCAGGTAGCCATCGGGGGAGATGTGCCCGACGTCGCCGGTCCGCAGCCATCCGTCGTGGAAGGCGTCGGCGTTGTCGTCGGTGCCGGAGGGGGAGTAGTAGCCGGCGGTGATCCAGGGGCCGCGCACTTCCAGCTCGCCGGGCGAGTGCCCGTCGTTCGGCACCACCGCGCCGTCGTCACCGATGAGCCGCGCTTGGACCCCGGCGGAGAAGCGCCCCTGGGTGACCCGGTACGGCCAGGCGTCGTCGCCGCTCACACCCGCGGGCGGATTCGCGACAGTGCCCAGGGGAGAGGTCTCGGTCATGCCCCACGCATGCACGATGTCCACGCCGTGGCGCTCTTCGAAGGCCCGGATCATCGCGGGAGGCACCGCCGATCCGCCGATGATCACCTTGCGCAGGTGACTGATGTCCTGCGGAGCGCTTGCGAGCTGCGTGAGCACCCCGTTCCACACCGTCGGGACGGCGGCTGCGAACGTGGGCCGAAGGGTGGCCATGATCTCCAGGAGCGGCGCGGGCTGCAGGAAGCGATCCGGCATGACGAGAGAGGTGCCGGCCATCAGCGCCGCGTACGGCAGGCCCCACGCGTTCGCGTGGAACATCGGCACGATCGCGAGAATCGAGTCGTCTCCCTCGATGCGCATGCCCAGCGGACTCAGCACCTGCATCGCGTGCAGCCAGTTCGATCGGTGCGAATAGACGACGCCCTTCGGGTCACCCGTCGTGCCGGAGGTGTAACACATCGCCGCCGCCGAACGCTCGTCGAGCACAGGGAAGTCGTACGTGGTCGGCTGTGCCGCGAGAAACTCGTCCCAGGCATGCACGGACACTCCCGCGGGCACCTCGAGCGCCGAGGCGTCGCCGTTGGCGACGATCACGTGGCGGACCGTCGGCATCCGCGGCAGGTACTGCTGCACGAGCGGGAGAAGTGATCCGTCGACGATGAGCACCCGGTCTTCGGCGTGCGTCGCCACGTAGGTCACCTGGTCGATGGGGAGGCGGATGTTGAGGGCGTGGAGCACTGCGCCCATCGCCGGCACGCCGATGTAGGCGATCTGGTGCTCGGTGTTGTTCCACATGAAGGTCGCGACCCGGTCGCCCTCGACGACGCCGAGCGACGACAGCGCGTTCGCCAGACGGGCGGCCTGCGTACCCATCTCCGCGAAGGTGGTCGTGCGCGCTCCGTCGCCTTCCCAGGTGGTCACTGTCGCGTCTGCGTGAAAGCTCGACGCGTATCGCAGCAGTGTCGCCAGCGAGAGCGGCTCGTCTTGCATGGTGCTCAACATCGGTTCTTCCTCCCTATCGGATGCGTGCTGGTGAGCCGGATGCGGCGGGCTCGCTCAGGCCCCGGCGACGTGCTGCTGTAGGAACAGCGCGGCTCGGTCGAGGGCAGCATCCGCCTCGTCGAGCCGGCCTGCGAAGGCCTGGAAGACGTGCGGCACGTCGGCCGTGACGTCGAGCACGACGTCGACACCGGCCGCGACGGCTCGCGCGGCCATGCGCGCGGAGTCGTCGAGCAAGACTTCGTTGCCCCCGACCTGGAGCAGCATCGGGGGGACTCCCGTCAGGTCTGCGAAGAGGGCGGGGCTGAGCAGCGGGTCGCGCGCATCCGCGCTGCCGACGTACATCCGCATAGCAGGCGTGAGCGACTCCCGCGTGAAGATCGGATCGATGCCGCTCTTGGCATCCATGCTCTCGCCGCTGAAGGTGAGGTCGAGCGCGGGGGAGAAGGCGGTGACGGCGGCGGGGAGGGGCAATCCGGCATCGCGGGCCTTCAGAAGCGTGGTGAGGGCGAGGCTCCCGCCCGCCGAGTCGCCGGCGAGGACGATGTGCGCGGGATCCACGTTCTCGTCGAGCAGCGCACGGTAGGCGGTGAGGCCGTCCTCGATCGCGGCAGGGAAGGGGTTCTCCGGAGCCAGCTGGTACTCGACCGACAGGGCGCTTATGCCCGATCGAGCGACGAGGTTGCCCGTTACGGCGAGCGACGTCTCGGGCGCGCCGAGAGACCAGGCGCCGCCGTGGAAGTAGAGGATCGTCCCCGGGCGCCTCGGGCCGGCGGGCTCGACCAGAAGCGCCCGGAGCCCGCCCAGCGACGTCTCCGTGGTGACGATCGTGTCGGGAACGATGTTCATCCCCTGCCCGGCGGCGAACCCCGCTCGCATCTCCGAGATGTTCTGCGGGGTGGGGCGGGGCGCGCGCAGTGCGGCGTCGATCCGCGTTCGTTGTTCCGTACTCACTCTCGGCTCCTTCGTCGGATGAGGGATCTATGTCATGGCGTGACATGGACGCTAGCAGCTATGTCGCGGCGTGACAACAAGCGAGTGCTGGCTGTTGTCACGCCGTGACATGACTGCTAGCGTGACGTCACTTCGTGACAACAAGAACGCAGTCAAAGGAGATGGCACGCATGAGCGACATCACGGACCAGAGTTCGCCCCGGGTGATCGACCCCGCCGAGCTGCGCCGGAAATACCGCGAGGAGCGCGACAAGCGCATCCGACCCGACGGACGGATGCAGTACATCGACGTCAGCGGCACATATGAGGGCTTCGCCTCCGACCCGTATCTGGCACAGAGTCCGGGCGGACAGCCGCGCGAGCCGCGCACCGTCGACGTCGACACCGTGGTGCTGGGCGGCGGGTGGGCGGGTCTGCAGATGGCCGTGCGGCTCGATGAGGCCGGCGCGGACGACTTCCTCATCATCGACGAGGCGGGCGACTTCGGCGGCGTCTGGTACTGGAACCGGTATCCCGGCGTGCGCTGCGACATCGAGTCGTACATCTACATGCCGCTCCTGGAGGAGGTCGGCACCATCCCGTCGGAGAAGTACGCCGGGGGACCGGAGATGCTCGAGCACGCCCGTGCGCTCGGACGTCACTACGACCTGTACTCGCGCGCGCTGCTGGGCACGAAGGTGACGCGCGTGGAGTGGAACGAATCCCGCTCGCGCTGGGCCGTCCGCACGAACCGCGGGGACGTCATCGACGCCCGCTTCCTCGTGATCGGAACGGGCCCGCTGAATCGGCCGAAGCTCCCCGGCATCCCGGGCATCGAGACGTTCCAGGGCCAGGCCTTCCATTCGAGTCGCTGGGACTACGACATCACGGGAGGCGATTGGTCGGGCAACCTCGACAAGCTCGCCGGCAAGCGGGTCGCTCTCATCGGCACCGGTGCCACCAGCATCCAGATCCTGCCGCCCGTCGCCGAGAGCGCAGAGCATGTGTACGTCTTCCAGCGCACCCCGGGCGCGGTGTTCCCCCGCAACAACCGGCCGACCGATCCGGAGTGGTTCCGGGGCCTCGAGCCCGGATGGCAGCGCAAGCGCATGGACAACTTCGTCGAGGTCATGGCGGGCCTCCCCGTCGAGAACCTCGTCAATGATGTGGGGACCAACAATCGGCAGCGTTTCGCGAAGGCGATGAGCGGGCCCGGCGGACCGAACCCGGCCGCCATGCAGGCGATGGACTTCGAGGTCATGGAAGAGGCGCGCCAGTGGGTGCGTGACAACGTCGAAGACGCGGCGACGGCTGCGGCGCTCATGCCCTGGTACGACTACCTGTGCAAGCGCCCGCTCTACAGCGACGACTACTATCCGACGTTCAACCGCGGCAACGTGACGCTGATCGACACCGACGGCAAGGGGGTCGAGCGCATCACCGAACGGGGTGTCGTCGTCGCCGGGGCCGAGTTCGACGTCGACGTGATCATCTACAGCACCGGCTTCCAGGCGCAGGCGTACACCTACGACGCGGGTGGGTACGAGCTGCGGGGTCGCGACGGCGTGTCTCTCGCCGATCACTGGCGAAACGGGATGCACAGCCTGCACGGAATGATGACGACAGCGTTCCCCAACCTCTTCCTCATCGGCGGCGTCGAGCAGGCGGCGATCTCGATCAACCTCCCGCACGTGGCTTCCCGCCAGGCGGTGCACATCGCAGCGCTGGTCTCGCGCTTCGTGGGCGATGGCGTGGTGGTCGCCGAGGCGACACCGGATGCAGAGCAGCGGTGGGCCGACGAGCTGGCTCGTGTGCACGTGGACATGTCGCGGTACGAGGCGGAGTGCACGCCCAGCTACTGGAACAACGAGGGCAAGGCCGACGACATCCGTCCGACGACGCAGGGCGGCCAATACGGCCGGGGCCCGATCGGATACCTCGCCGTTCTCGAGCAGTGGCGCGCCGCGGAGGTGGATCGCGACCTGACGCTGCGGACAGCCGTTGAGGCGAGCCTCGCGCTGGCCGAGACGAGGGCACCGTGATCGTCGCGCTGTGGGTCCTGAACGCCGTCCTTGCGCTCTTCTTCCTTTACTCGGGCGCCACCAAGATCTTCCGTTCGAAGACCGCTCTGGCGGCCAGTGGGCTGCACTGGGTCGACGACTTCTCCGCCGTGTCGGTGCGGCTGATCGGCGTCGTGGAAGTGCTCGGGGCGGCAGGACTGATTCTGCCGATCCTGGTCAACGTTGTGCCCATCCTTGCCCCGGTCGCCGCGATCGGACTCACTATCGTGATGATCGGTGGCACGATCGTCCACGTCCGGCGGCATGAACGCCCGCTTCCCGCCGCGCCCGTGGCCGTCTTGACTACCGCGAGCGCGATCGTGGGCTTCCTCGCTCTAGCGTGATCTACGCGTAGATCGTGGACGCGCTAGCGGAAGACAGCCTCACGCGCCAGGCCCCGTCGATCGGCGTTTCGATCCGTACCGTGGAGGGATATTCCGCGAAACACGATCGGAAGGAGCACCACACCATGGGACTCGACGACAAGATCAAGAACGCCGCTGAAGACGTCTCCGGCAAGGCGAAAGAGGCGGTCGGCAAGCACACCGACAACGAGAACCTCGAAGCCGAGGGGCAGGCCGACCAGACGAAGGCCAACCTCAAGAAGGCCGGCGAGAACGTCAAGGACGCGTTCAAGTAAGAGTGAGAGCGACGCCCGGTGGTCCTGCGGCTGCCGGGCGTCGCCCGTTTCCGGGCTCAGGTCGGGGCAGCAATGACGTAGAGACCCCTGGAGGGACTCGAACACGTTTTGAGCATTTTGCATGGCGACATGAATCGACAACTTCCGCGGAATTACGCGGATTTTCGAGGGTCGAGCGACATCGAGCGACGTCCGAAAACAGCCAGTCGCAAATGGAATGCGGGCAAAATGCGGGCAAAAATCGGCCGCCGATGGGCGTGATTCCGGCCGACGCGGCGAACATCCTCGCGCAGGCCTCCTTTGATCACTATCCGGATGTGCTCATTTTGGGCACTCTGCTCAAAGCATCGATCATCATTTAGCAACATGTTGAAGCAGCGCCCCGCGGCGCGTTAACGGCACCGTGCGAACGGACGGCGTCTCCACCGCGTCTCTCAGCGGCCGATCGAAGGCCCTCCGGGCTGGGACGGCCCGTGGTGGGGCGCAGTGGGGTCGTAGGACTCGCCCGGGTTGTAGGGGTCGACCGCCGGCGCGCGCCGCGGCTCCTGAATGCGGACTTCGGGGGCCAGACCAGAGTCGCGTGCGCGACTCATGAGGCGGGTCGCGGTGCTCTGGCTGATCTGGAGAGTGTCGGCGACGAGCTTGAGCGGGGGATAGCTGATCGCTGTCGCGACGCGATAGACGGCTATCGCGGCGTGGAGGGACTCCATGGGTTCCCGGCCTTCTTGCGCGCGCACGAAACTGAGATACTCGCGCACCGATACTCGGTCGCGCTCGCCGCCATCCTCAGCGTCGACGTCGACTGTGACGACATCCAGAGCTGACCTCGTCATGATCCAGTGCGTCCGCACCTCGCGGAGCACCTGACTCGTGATGTCGACGCCCTTCGCTTGGCGTTCGAGGGCAGCGAAGGCGACGGCCGTGCGGCCGAGCGCGTCATCCCACTCCACGCGCACGGTGATCGTGCCGGGTACGTCCTGCTCGCCCGACACACGCGCGCGCCAGGACCTCGGCAGCGTCACCCCGCTGCCGAGATCAATGCGTTCATCGCTGAAGTCATACGCTTCGACGTCTGCCATTTAGTCCACTATTCCAGGTCCCCGCCAATTCGCGAAGAAGACTGTCGATCTTGGCTCACGTGTGTGCTACCTTCCGACGAAAGGAGACTGACACTGCTGGCTCACAGAAAGGTAGAACCATGACCCGGACACAGGATTCCCTGGCGCTGACGATGAAGGACGCCGCGAAGCTGGTCGGCGTCGACTACCGCACGATCAAGCTCGGCATCGAGAGCGGGACCATCCCCACGGTCCAACTAGGCCAGCGCCGGATGATCCCTCGCATCCCGTTGCTGCGCGCCTTCGGCGTCGACGCCTGAACGCCAGCGGTCGATCGTAGGAATCTGGACGCCAGTTCAAGATCGCTCGCCGGGCACCATTGCTCGCTGAGCCACGGTTGGACGTAGCCGCCCTGCCCGGTGCCTGGCCGAACCCGCAGCCTCGGCACATCTGGGTCGCCGTTTCGGCTGAGCGCGCCGAGGGGTTGACGACGACCTGGAAGGCCTCCCTCGGGAAGCGGGGATCCCACGTCCCAGCCCGACTATGCCGAAGTCGAACGAGGTTTCTATGTCCAGGATTTCTGGACACGCCTGGTAGGCTCGGCCCATGGCAAACGCCGAAGACGTCTTAAGTGCCACGCTCAGCGAGAACGAGTTCGCCTCACTTGAGGTCCTTTCGCGAAGCAGTGCGCCGCTGTCAGGTCGCAAGGTTGCGGCCGCACTGGGGGTGTCCCCGACCACGGCCAACGACGCACTCGCCACGCTCCGTAACGCCGGTTTCGCGGAGTCTCGCGCAGTGGGACGGGCGATCATGTGGACGCTTACGACTGAGAATCCCATGATTAGCGCATGGCTCGCCGAGATCGCGGCCCGTTTGAACCGGGAGAGCGCGGGCTCGAGCCCCTACTCGACAGGCGGTGGAGGGGTACGGCTTGAGCACGCATACGCGGCCAGCCTGATCGCCAGGTTCCTGGCAGGTGAACCGATCGGGGAGTTCAGCGACAGCATGGTGCCCGACACCGTCAGACTGCAGGCGAGCGATGTGAGCCCCGTCGATGACATCGTTCTCGAGGGCGTGGACGAAGGCGGCACCACCCATCGCACATCGATCTCGGTACGCAGGGCGCCGGCCCTGGCTGCGAGCGACACGTCGTCTGTGCCCTTGTTCCGCAGCTTCCTCCGCGTTGTAACCGATCATTGGGCGGAAGCTTCGGTCGGCATTTGGCGCCTGACGCTGGCCGTGTCGAGCAATGCGAACGCGATCACACAACTTCAGGAGCTGTGCAACCTCGCGGCATCCCTGCCGAGCGGAGCCGAGCTGGAGAGGCGACTTGCTCAGGCGGGACGCACAAATCAATATGTGCGCGACCGGTATGGAAACATCAAGAAGCTGGTCCGGCAGGCATCACTCGACCTGGAACCGAACAGGGAAATCGGTGACGTCGAGTTGACATGGCGGCTACTGTCGAGCCTTTCTGTTCGTCAGCTGCGCTTCGAGCGCACCGACCGCGCCGACCGCACACAGGCGGTGACAGCGTTGCAGCGCGCGATATCTGAGGGGACACCAGCGGCAGCAGACGCGCTGTTCTCACGACTTGAGGAGCTCGTTGGCGAGTGGGCGTCTCAGGGTGCAGTGTTGACTCAAGCAGTCGTCCGGCGCTCGCTCGGTGATACACGCCTGTCCCGCTCTGCCAGGTTCGCCGCAGCATGGCCTGTCTTCGACCGACTCGGAGTTCGGCTCCGTGAGTCGGTGCGACCGGAACTCCGCGTGGGCCCTGTAGCGCTCGAGTTCGAGAGGTCTACCGAGCGGGAGCGCCTCAAGGATGTTCTCAGATCGGCGGGCTCTTCTGCAGGCATCGTTGTCGTGACCGGCGACCCGGATCTCGGAAAGTCCGCGCTCGCGCTGCGCGCCGTGGAGCAACTTGCCATCGAGGGAGCCTCGGTGACCTGCCTGTCCCTAGGGGATCTTCCCCGCAGAGTCACGGAGTTTGAATCGGAGCTGGGCGGCGGGGTTGATGACATCCTTGCTGCTAGCGAAACTCGACCCACACGGCTCCTGCTGATTGATGGGGCCGAAGCTGTACTCCATGACAAAGCGCAGGTCTTTAGGTCGCTCGCGAATGCCGCCCTCAAAGCGGGTATCGGCGTCGTCGCTGTAACTCGCACCGACGGAGCGAAACAAGTTCGCCAGGAACTGATGAGGGCCTCCGAGCTTTCAGGGACCACGGGATCACTCGTCGACCACGGTGTCGCGCCCCTTTCGCAGGATGAGATCGCTGCCCTACCGATGCGTTTTTCGGCGCTCGCCCGTTTGAGTGGCGATGCGAAATCCCGGTGGCTCCTTGGCAGAATTGGGCTGGTCGATGCCGTCCTGCGCACGGGTCGCGATTTTGCAGCCGGCGAGCTGCTCTGCGAAGCCGACGTCTATGAGGCGGTGTGGAATAGCTTGGTTCGCCGGAATGAGGGCCAGCCGTCGGGCGCGGCGTCACCGGACGACCGCGAACACGCCGCCCTCGAAGTTGCTCGTAGAGTGCTTGGGCTGCGAACCGGCAATGCGACCGGCACCTCCCTCGGCGAACTCCGTTCGGACGGACTTCTTGTCGCTCCTCGCAGCCCGGCCGCATCGAACGGCGATCAGTTCGCTTCGGACCTATTCCGAGATTTTGCGTTGTGTCGCCAGTTCACGGTCGATGGATGGCAATCGCTCTTCGAGGTGGGCGCCCCCCGCTGGGCCATCCGATCGGCTCGATTGGCCGCGCAGGTTTCGCTAATGGGGACCGAGCGTGCGGCGGCCTGGGTGCGTCTGACCGAGACCTTCGATGCAATAGCCGCGACGTTCGGCGAGCGGTGGCGCGAAGTCCCGCTCGAAGCGCTCCTGACACGGGGCGACGCGGAGGCCGCCCTGCGTGAACTATGGCCGCAGCTCGCATCGGGAAACGGAAGAGCGCTAACCATGCTCATCGGCCTGGCTGAAACCCGGTACATCCGCAGCTCTGTCGGAGATCCGTTCGCGCTGGCACCGATCACCCAGGTCGTATTCTGCGAGGCACGCTCAACGCCACCTGGCATGGTTCGCGGACACCGGCGGGGAGGCGAGATTGTCCGCGACCTGGTTCTGGCGTGGCTCCGTGGCGCCGCAACCAAGATCCCCGACCCGAACGCACTGCGCCAGGCCGTCAGGGACACCATCCTTGCCAACGATCCGGCGTTGCACGACGAGTTCGCTGTCGAGGCCCTTGCACTACTGGGTCCAGATCTCAACGAGGCAAGCGAAGCCTGGCTCCGCCAAGTGGCGGCACAGAGACCATCACACCTCAGCCGAGCCGTCGAGTCGGCCGCCGTCGCCGTGAGCATGTCGCTCGCCAAGCCGCAACTGCTCCTGCAAATCGCAGAAGCCTACTACATCGAGCAACCGAATCCAGAGGCCGGGTGGTACGGGTACGACCCGATGGACGACGGAATCCGCGACTTCCAGCACGGGTCAGGCTTCGGCTTCGGGTCCCCCGGCGCTGCCTGGTACTACGGACCGTTCTTCAGACTGCTGAACACTATCCCAGCTGATGCGATGGCATTCATCAATCGAATGCTCGATCATGCGGCAAACGTTCGGGTCCGGAAGCCCGAGCGGTACGCCGATAATGAAGCGCGCAACGATAAGCCTCAAGGAGTCGACCTTGATCTACTTGGATTGGGTGAGCGGCATTATGTCGGAGACTCGCACGTCTGGTCTTGGTACCGAGGTTCCACTGTCGGTCCGTACGCATGCATGAGCGCGCTTTTGGCTCTCGAGCGCTTCAGCGACCATCTTCTTGAGGGATTGCATCTGCCAATACGAGCGATCGCTGAAGCTCTGCTGCGCACTGCAAACAACCTTTCTGTGCCCGGACTGGTGTACGGATTCCTCGTCCGACATACAGAACAGGCGGGCGGCCTGCTCGACTCGTTCTTGGAGCACCCCGACGTTTGGCAACTCGAAACCGGCCGCGTTGCGTCTGAGCACTTCTCTGTTCGGGATCCGGACGCCGATCTCCTCACGGGGAAGGACCGCCGGTCTCTTACGCCTCATCAGACGGTCGCGGAGATGGTCATCCAGGCGCGTTTGCGTAACGACGATGCGCGACTCACCAGGCTCTCAGACGTCGGAGCGAAACTCCTAGAGAGGGCTCGTACGCAGGCCGCGGGTGGAGATCCGGACGGCGAATGGATTGCAGTCGTCGAAGGGTGGGCTTCACAATTTCGCTTCGACAACTACAGCGCAACGGCGACTGAGGACGGCCTCCTGATCCAGTTCGAGCGGCCGCCCGAGATCGAAAGAGTGCTTGCTCCCGGGAATCGCGAACTTCAGTCGGTCCAGGCGATGTACCGCCTCCAACATCTGTACGCAATACACAACGACTCCCCACAGGAATGGCCCATCAACACCCTGGTGGAGGACTTGGCGGTTGCCCGCGAGCTGCAAGTGGGTGACGCCGTCCCGCCTGACCACTACGGCCACGAGAACGCTCTGGCGGCGGTCGCAGGGGCGGCCGTGCGGGCGCACGCCATGGGAGCGGCGGCGTTCGACGCAGACGACCTCGCATGGGCCATCGACGCAATCTTGTCCGCGGCGCTCAAGCCACCGGACGACGGGTTCGGAAACTACAGCGGGTCGATGTTCGTTATGGGCGCCGATCGTGCTGCCGCCGCCTCAGTTCCCCTACTCCTGCTGAAGCCATTCGATAGCCTCGTCGATCGCCGTTTGGTGCATGATGCGCTACAAGCCCTCGCCCGGAGCGGAACCGACGAAGTCCGAGCAATCCTGGTCACCGGGCTCGAGCCCGTATGGCACGTGACTTGCGAGATTAGCGCGGACACCGACTTGTGCTTCCGACACTGGCCTGCGTGGGACGCAGCCATGGCAGGCCTCTCTGCCGCTCGACTGGGGCAATGGAGTTCCGAGCACGGGCGTCGTCTCATCGACCCCCTGCAGCCTCCATATCACGCGACCCTCCCGACGGTTTCCGAAGACGAGATCCTCGTCGAGTATTTGCGGCCGCCACTGGAGGTGATGGTGGATGTGCGCCAGGTACCCTGCTTGGCACAACCGGTCGCTCGAATGTGGTCTCCGCTCTGGGACACCTATCGTCGAGGGCTGCTCCACTCTTGGTCCGGAGGCTACGACCGGCATGCACATCGCACCCACGAGCCGATCGCCGGCCGGATGATCGCGACCTGGTCCGAAGGGGACAGGGACATCCTTGCGGCCTACATTCGCACTTTCGCCCAGAACGCCAATGCTCTCCAGTTGCTCTTCGACGGATTTTCGAGAGCGTTCACCTACGACGCGAGCCTTCGCCCGCACCTTCCCACCTTCTGGCCATGGGCCCTCCGTATCGCGCTCGACGCACTAGGCGACGGGCGCCAACTACGCGCCGAAGATCGTTGGTTTGACTACATGGTTGCCGCCCTGCTCCCGACACCGACTGC
The DNA here is from genome assembly GCF_052220165.1 of Microbacterium sp. RD1. Lineage (NCBI taxonomy): Bacteria > Bacillati > Actinomycetota > Actinomycetes > Micrococcales > Microbacteriaceae > Microbacterium > Microbacterium sp. RD1. The sequence continues at coordinate 435,081 of NZ_JBQPOL010000003.1, read as the reverse complement.
CCGCCCCAGCGAGTCCGACATCGATAGTTTGTTCCAGCGCGCTCGGCGGACGTGGCTCCAGCCCGAAGCGCTCGATGCGCTCGCTGATCGCTGGATCGCACTTTCGCGCGGCGAGCCGAAAGCGGTCGACGCAGTGGTCAAGTTCGCCCGGAGCGCGTCATACGCGTGGCAATCAAGCGGCGCACTGAATTGGATAGAACAGCTCATCGACGATCGGTTCGACCGAGTCGCGAACCAGCTGTGGTACTTGGAAGAGTGGATCACGGAGCTACGGAAGACCGGGCTGCTGGCGGGTTCCACACGCGCTCAGTATCACCGCATCGTCGACGGGCTCGCGGCGGCCGGGGACCGCGCCGCGGTGCGCCTTCAGGAGTTGGACGAGTGACGGAGGGCTCAACTGGGGTGGTTGCGCAGCCGCTTCACGACTCAACCGCGCGGCTCTACGGTTCACGTTCTCTTCTGGGTCGCCGCGCCGGGCGGCGACGATCGCGATCGCGGTCGGCAGGTGCGTTCTCCCGGTTCCGGGATGGGCCAAGGAGGGCCGCGATCTGCCCTTCGACAGGAACCTGCCCGAGGCTAGATGTGCGACCCGCCACTGGTACTGGGTTGCGCCTCCGAGCCGAAGCCCTCGAGCGTCTTGCGTGCCGGGAAACCGCGGCTTTGATGACGAGGGCTGTTGTCGCGATATGCTCCGAAATTGCATGTAAGCAGGTATCGGAGGCGTAGATGGCAACTGCTGGTGAGCTGGAGACCGAGTACCTCGCGGCGCAACGAGCAGCCGTGCTTGAGATCGCAGATCAGGGTCTCGTGTCGCTGTCCCAACTGGTCCAATCGGGCGCGATTGACGTCTCTCCGAAGTTTCAGCGGCGAGATCGGTGGACCCCAGACAAGCAGTCCTCGTTGATTGAGTCTTTCCTCGTGAACATCCCTGTTCCCCCTGTTTACCTAGCCGAAGACGAAGGGAGGATCGGTCGATATGCGGTAATCGATGGGAAACAGCGATTGACCGCTATAGAGGCGTTTTTCTCTGACCGCCTGGTACTCCGGAACCTCTCGCGGCTTGAGTCGTTGAACGGGCTCCGCTACTCCACCATGCCGGAGGGAGTGCGCAACTCACTCGGGATGAAGAACCTGCGCGTCACAACGTTGTTACGGCAGTCTGACGAGGGCCTCAAGCACGAGGTCTTTCTCCGCCTCAATACCGGCGGGGAAGTTCTCAACGCTCAGGAGATCAGAAACGTTGCCTACCGGGGTCCCTTGAACGACTTGGTGTACGAACTTGCCGAGAACGCATTCCTCCGCGCGCAATTCAAAGTGGTGCCGCCCTCGAGCCCCGCATACAGGAAGATGACCGACGCAGAGTTTGTGCTGCGATTCTTCGCCCTCGCCAACCGATGGAAGAGGTTCAGCGGGGACATCCGGCTGACCCTAGATGCGTATATGGCGGACAATCGGAGCCCGAGCGATGCGGAGCTTCAGCGGCTGAAGAACACATTTGACAACTCGATCACTGTGTCAGAGGCGATTTGGGGACCTGCGGCCTACAAGTGGCCGGGACGGGACCAGGCGCTCGCGGGACTCTTTGATGCCCAGATGATCGCGATCGCCGAAATCGGCAGCGGACGACAGCGCGAGATGGTCGCCGCTGCTCACGGGATTCGGGCGAGAACTGACGGGTTGTTCGCCGAGGATGAGTTCGAGGAGGCTGTCCGTCAGGCCACCAACACGCCGACTCGACTTCGGTACCGAGTTGAACAGCTTCGCGATGCGATCGCACGGGAAATCGGCGAACGGGCGTGACCTCTCCGGCACGCGCTGCTCTAACCCAAGGCGTCGAGGGGCTACGCACCGCGTCGCTTGCCACGGCCGTCCGCGCTGCCGATCCGGCCGGCGAGATTCTCCGCCGGGGGGTTGCGGTGACCGCGTTCAACCTTCTCGAAACGTTCATCGAGGGTCGGCTGCTCGAGGTCACTACCCACATCAACCAGGGCCACCTTCACTTCGCCGACCTGCCAGAGCGAGTCCAAAGGCAAGCGACGCGAAATCTCCTGGATGTGGCGAGCGCGAGAGTTCGCCGCATGCCTGTGGGTGACGTTCGGGCGTTTGCGCAAGGTGTTGGAGATAGCCTGTCCGCTGTCAGCGGTGCGGTAAACCTGTCCTCGCTCATGTGGATGTGGTCGGGTAGCAACATGAGTGCCGCCGACTACTCAGCGGTACTCAAATCTTTCCACGTGGAGCAGCCGTGGATCGCTGTGGCTGCCTTGAGCACGCGGGTTGGAATAGCGGCTGGCGATCCGCAGACCGACCTTTCCGAGCTTGCGCAGGAACGGCACCGCGCTGCGCACCACTCTACTCACCAGGTTTCGAATCTATGGATACCGCTTGCGATCGACCACGTAGTGAAGTTCGCTGTCGCGCTTGACGCGTTCGTCTCCGTCGGAGGCGCCGCGCTTAGGCGTGGTGATCCGGCATTCCTCGCGGATACGAACTGGACTGGATCTGTGATCGGGATCCGACGTGTCAGGGAGCGCGCACGAGACTGGGCCGAGTTCACCGAGTCCGGTAAGAACGCGTTCCGACGTGGCACCGACCAGCACGCCGTCACTATGGAGGCGGCGGGGCGCTGCTCCAACACCGACCTGCTAGTCATAACGGACGCTGGCGGACAGATCGTCGATTGGTCTGTTCCGTCGGTTGGCTAAGGCGTCCCCCTCGACGGGGTACTTCTGCGGGCTGCTCCTGCACGTGCCCGGCGGCCTTCGGAGGCGCTGCTCGTAGACCGGTCGTCCAGCGCGCTGCTCTTGCGCTGAAGGGCGAATTCGCATCTATCTCTCGGCGCGGCCGATGGACAGTCCATCCAGGTGACGCCCGCGCGGCGCGGACGGCAGCGGCCCGACGATCATCGCGTCGCTCGCTCCCAACCGCTGACCGCCTCAATCTGGAGGGACTCGTCTTTTCCAGTCGTCAACATCACCTCCGAGCCGGGTGTCAGTTTGAGCGACAGGAGATCTGTATCTACAGTGACGGTCGCGCGGGTGATCCTGACCCGATGGTCGAACTCATAGACGAGACCCCCGACGGCTACCTCTGGCTTCTCCTCCGTCACCAGAGGGCCCCCGGCCGCGATCTGAGCGATGAACGTGTCTACGTCCGCCGGGACCTCAACTCGCGATGTCTCCCAACTGCCTTCTCTAAAAGCGCCGTCGAGCACCGACAAGAGACTGCTCAGCGCCGCGACTTCTTCGGGCTGAACTTTCCAGATGTCAGGCATAGTGAACGAGCCGTTGGAGTGTTGCTCGGCTCGCAGGAGGAGTGATGCAAGCTCCTCAATCCAGTCAAACATCTCGCGAGGGACCGCGTAGCCAGTGCCAGTGACGTGTACTCCGTGGCCACCGACGAATGCAAAGGTGTTCGCTGATTCGAGCTCGGACAGTTCGTCCATTTCGTCTCGTACCTGCGTCGGCAGCTGACCGCTGAGGTCACCGATGCGGAGCTCCCACCTCATGTCCTGCAGCGAGTCAGCGAGACGAAGTTCCGCATGAAGCACCCGCGCCGGAGTCGCGAGAACCAGCCTCGACCACCCCGTGTCGGGACCCATGGTCAGATCGAGGCAGTCGACGGGCACGCGCATCAAGACGTTGTCGGCGGAGTCGAACGCTAGCAACTCGAAACTTGGAAAGCTTCCCATCTGCTGGACAGCGATCGACACATTGGCCCGCTCATGGCGCTCGCCGTCGTGTGGGCCACCGAGCGTCGTCGTCGTCGCAACGATGTCTGTCAATGGCGTGCCCCAACGCTTCCATTCCTCCACCTGGTGCGCCTCGGGACTACCGGGTTCGTGATGGAACTGGATTCCGAGCCGAATCGGGTCCAGCGCCTCGGAGTCAGCAGTACGAGGGACGATCGCTTCGTATTCGAATCTGCCTTCACCGATCTCTGCGTAACGCCAGTAGATCGCCGGGCTGCTGCTGTCTGGCGACGGAACAACATCATCGCCCGACACGGTGGTGGTGCCGACATCGATGTAGTAGTGGTCACTCGTCAGGTCCCGCAGCGCTCTCAGAGCCTGCTGACGGACGTCGACCGCGGCGAGATACTTGAGCGACTCCGCCGATTCCAGCGGGCTCGCTGCCAGAACAGCCTTCGCGTTGATCTGCCTTTCGAGCGCACCCGGTCCGTAGACAAATCGTTCGTACGTTTCTGGGAACTCGGCGGCCAGTCCATCGAGGAACGCCGATGCGTCCCACTGCACTGGAAAGGCCGCGGCTGCGGTGAGTTCAGCGAAGTCTTCCAAACGGTTCTCGTTGGGCGTCCATGGCGTCACCAGGTAATAGGCGGCGACCACGTCATCCGCTTCCAGGCCGCGATTGAACCGCCGCCAGGACTTCTCCACCTGGCGCCATTGAGAGGCATTGAGCGCGGCGACGAACTTCTTCACTTGCCAGATGACCACGCCGTCAGCTGTGTTGCGAATGATGTCGATACCTTTGTCGCCCTGTGCGGTACCCCGCTGTAAAGCGTCGGGATACTTCCTGCGAAGCAACGTGGCGATAAGGTCCTCAACTGGCTGACCACCCCGACCGGCAAGGTAGGCCCAATCATCAACTGGCAACAAGTTCCCCAATGCATGCTGAGCGCAACGATCTCTATCGACGCCAATGCTTGCACAAGGCAGCGGTACAGAGCGCGGCACGTGGTGGCCGGTCGAGCTCCTATGACGCCGTTTTCGGCGCAGAACGGCACGCGCCGCGAGTCCTCGTCGGGGTGTCGGGTATCGGTGCGAACACTCTTGTGCGAACGGCGGTCAGACATCGTAGGTGAGACCGGTCGTTAGCGGACCAGGCGAGGAGTGCGCGAGGGGGCGCGATGCAGGCTCCTGCAATGCCCGAATGACTCGGGCGCACACCGGGCCGCTGAGCGCCCGAGAACCGGGCGGCGTTACATTCCCATCCCGCGCCCCGCACTCGGCGCCCCAACCACCGGTCCCGTGGCCATCGCCGTCTCCCGGTTCCGCGCCGCGCGCCGCATCTCGGCCTGGGCCGCGCGCACAGCATCCTGAATCGTCAACTCCGGCGTGCCGCGCTGCATCGACTCAGCGATGCACTCCCGAGCCGCGACATCCGTCCGCGCGACGACGATCGCGACGTTGTGCACCCGGCCGCGCGTGAGGCCCACGTAGAGTCCCGCGGCATCCACATCTGGCCCGACTACCGACGCATCGGCGGTGTCGCCCTGCACGCCGTGCACGGTGGTCGCGTAGGCGAGCTGCAGGTGCTCGCGCGCGTACTCGGTGGACACACGCGCCACCTCGCCGCTGTCGCTCACGGAGACAAGAGACAGGTACTCGTCGCGGATAGCGCGCACGATCCACTGCGCGCGATTCTCTACTCCCGTGAGCCGGTCGTTGCGACGGGTTTGGACAGTGTCGCCGACGAGGATGCGCTGCTGCCCGATTCCCCACGCAACGACGCGGACGTCGAGCTCGCCCTGATCCAGTCGCCGCTGCTGGATGGCGTCGTTGATCGCATCCGCCTCAGCATTCGTGCCCGATACCAGCGTCACCCGCTTGCCGCGTGCGTGCCAGTCGAAGTACGCGTCGACCATCCGCGCACGCGCGGCGTCGTGATGTTCGACCCGGTCGACGTGACCGTGTTCGGCAAGCTCGCCCGCGACCACCAGCGCGCTCTCGCGATCACCCGCATCCCGGAGCCGCAGCGTCAGAGCCGCGTAGTCGGGGTCACGGAACCTGTGCACCGTGTCGAGTTCGACCGCCGCGTTCGCGTGCCGGATCGCAGAGCCCATCGCGCCCGCATGCCCGACCGGCAACGCCTGATGCGTGTCACCCACGAAGGCCAGCCCGATACCCTGTTCGATCGCGAGCTCGACGAGGACGTTTGCCGTCTGCAGATCGACCATGCCGGCTTCGTCCACGACGATCCGATCGCGAGAACGCAACACGTACTGGGTTGGTCCGCCGTATTCGGTGCCCGTGCTGGAATCGACTTCTCCCGTTATAAGCCTGGTCCACACCTGCGCGCCCGCCTCGTCGGTGCCCCATCGGTAGCCGTGGTCCAAAAGCAGCGCATGAACACTGGATGCCGCGGCCCCGACCTCGCGGGACGCCACCGATGCCGCCTTTCGAGTGGGAGCAACAACGAGCATCCGTCGCCGTTGCGACGCGAGCGCCGCGAACGCAGCGCGCAGCATCGTCGTCTTGCCCGTGCCGGCGGGGCCGGTCACCGTCACGAGTCCGTCCGTGCCGGCGATGGCGCAGGCGGCAGCGCCTTGCGATGCATCCAGTGCCGACAGCTCCTCGTTCGGCGCGAACCGGTGCAACTCGCCCGGCAGCAGGGAGCGCCCGGGTCGGGCGAGCACGTCCAAGCGGCCGGCGAGACGCACCTTTGCGCGTACGGTCTCGGTCGCCATGAACGCCTTCACGTGGGCCGGCGGCTCATCGGCGACGAGCCGGAAGACGGCATCCGTGGCACGCTCCGCGATCTCGGCGATTAGGCCGTCGAGCTGGTCGCGCTCCGCAACGACGCCCGTGCGCGAGAGCGCGCGTATTGCACCCGCGCGGATGTCGAAGCTGCTGAACCTCCCGCCGCTCGATGTGGACCGTTCGTCCGAGTCGACGACCGCCTGTGCAGCGAGCAGATCCAGGTCGACGGCATCCGGATCGGTTGCGGTGACGGGAATGGGTGCGCGCGGGGTGGTCAGACTCTCATCGATTGCTGTGATCTCGTCGCGGACGCGGGCCTCCCAAGCCGCCTCATCGAGATCGGCCGGCTTGTTCGGGCGCGACACCGCCCATGCGCGCCGATCGATCTGCTGCAGCACCTCCGCACTCGGCGCAGATCCTCCGTGCGCCGCCGACCACTCCGCGATCAGGCGTGCGCGGTTGGCTTCGATTTGCGCCGACCGACGCGAGACGGGGCGGACGGCGCCGGCGAGTTCGGCGATCTCGCCCGTGTCTTCGAGCGTGTATCCGTGCCGGGAGAGTGCGGCAATCCAGGCGGGATCGGTGCGAGCGGCGAGCTCGCCCTCGGCATTGACGACGGTGTGCAGTTTCATTGCGACGCGCGAGTCGAGGTTCGACCACTTGCCGTCCGCGCCGAGCACCTTGATGTTCAGCCAGAGGTGACGGTGGATGTGCGGGTCGAGCGCGCGCGAGCGCCGATGCTGCAGCTCGACGACCTCGATGCGGGTGAGCTCTTCGCGGATGAGCCCTCCGTGCCCGCGCCGCGCGTTGAGCTCCGTCTGCCACGTGAGCAGGATGCGTTCACGCAGCCGGTCTTGGAGAGCCTCGAACTCGGTGGCGAGTTCGGTATGGAGCAGCGCGGCGATGCTGTATGACTTCGGGTGGTTGAGCGATCCGTCGAGCAGCAGGTCGGCGTCGGGGCTCAGCCGCTGATGGCCGCGCTCTTCTCCGGTGTCCGGGTCGTGGCCGGTGAGCCAGACACGAAGGCCGCCGGCGGTGAGTTCGTCAGAGGTGATGACGCCGTTCGCGACGATGAACCGTGAGACGGTCGAACCCGATGCGGCACTGTACGCTTCGAGCGCGTCAACGCCGGGGGAGTGCTGCCGGTGAGCATCGCAGGTGCCCTTGAGCGCGTAGCCGATCGCCTGTCGAACCCCTCCGGATTCGACACCTCGCTTCCATCGTTCGAGGCCTCCGCGCATGCGCTCAGGATAGGGTGCGTTTTGCCTGTTATCCAGGGATTTTTGTGGTGTGCAGGTATGTGTAGGGGAGTGCTTCCAAAGGGTGTCCGTCACCCGTGGTGCCTGCGTGCATTGACTATTCGTTAGGTGAGTTGAGATACGCGTTGACCTCGTCCAGCACGACCCGTGTCGGCTCCGCGAGCTCCGGATCGCGCAGGCGTCTTGCGTTCTTGTCGAGGAGCCCAGCTTTCTCCTCTCGCGCAGATTCCGCCCGCTTGGTGCGAACATCAGCAGCTGGAATCGTCGTGACAAGGTAGCCCGGGAAGGCACGCCGCACCCGCTCCACCTTTTCCGGGACATTGTTATCAAAAACGGCTGCAACGCGCGCGAAATCCAGAGACTTCAACAGTGCGAGCACCTTCTCGATGTTGCCTTCGCCCCCGGCACCCCACCCATAGACGGAACCGCCGAGCTCAACCCCGACCAATTCCGCTACGCGGGGCAGAAGGGCGGCGTCGTCCTGACCCTCCAGGACGATCAGGCCGTCCTCCAAGAACAGCGTCTCTTTTGCGTCCAAACCGATCACATGCGGGTTGTTCCAGCTCCCGCGCAGCTTGCTGATTTCGGCGAGAACGGCCCTGTCAGCTTGGGCTATCGCAGAGTCATGGCCCCGCTTATAAACTCGTGCGACTTCCGCGCCGTTTGCGATCGCATCCCACGAGACCAGTGCGGGCGAGTGCGTGAAGATCGTGATCTGGCGATCTGACGCGAATCGGGCCAGAACAACTCCAAGACGTCGGACCGCCTGCGGGTGCAGCGATAGCTCGGGTTCGTCGATCACCACGACCGTTTCTGGGGTGGCGTCGTACAGAGCGTTCAAGATGAAGAGGAGGCTGATGATGCCCTCCCCTAATCCTTCGCTTGAGTAGTAGGTGTCGGCGCCGGCAGCGACCTTGAGGTAGTAGGAGCCGCCGTGGTCGCCGTCGGCGAGATCGATAGACCACTCGAGACGTGTCCCGAGCACTTCAGTCAGCAACTTGTCGAAGGAACGCTTCTTTGCCTCGTCCGCGTGGAGGTCGAAGAGTCTCGAGCTAAAGCCATCTCGCATCTGGTATCGGGAGAACTCGCCAGATGCCGTCATCCAGGTGGGCGACGATTGACCTCCGCGACCAAACCGCGCCTGAAACTGCCGTCGCGACGGCACAACCACAAAGGTGGGCGGAGTTGGGGGCTCGGAACCATCAGTTTCCCAGCCCGACCGAGTTTCGCTGGTGTCTGGCCCCATACTCTCGATTGCGCACTCCGCGCCGCCGGTGAAAGTCGCCGCGATCCTCACGCCATTCGGTGCGCGCCGGTTGCGCTTTCCCTCCGAGAACGAGACATCGGACGTAGGCCACCTCTCTGCGTTGAGCCGGCGCGCAATGGCATCGAACGATTCCCAGAGCGTTGACTTCCCGACGTTGTTCGCGCCGACGATTATCGTGAGCCCGCTTCCCGGCGTCCCGTTGGGCATCGCGAGTCGCAACTCTGCGGTTTCGCGGAAGCCCCGAAAACCGCGGACGGACAGCCCCACAAGGCGCGGTCGCTGAGAGCCAACTTCCATCTGTTGCTTCCTCCAAAACCAGCGAGACCGGGTCCGTTCGCGGGCGCGACGAACTCGGGAACCGGGTGCCAAAAGGGTGGGATGCGCAAGAGAGATATCACCGGGAAACGCGCTGGCGATGATTGCCGCCGACCGACCCCAGAACAGGTTCGGGCGTTTGCCACTCCTACGGTCTCGAGCCGTCCAGATCACAAGCAGCGTGCCGTCGACTGCTGCGTTGCCATCGACCACCGACCACTCGACCTTGATCATGACGGTCTCGTCTAGACCCATCCGGACAACGCGTGGATCCGCCGACGCAAACACCGCGGAAGCTTCGTGTGGGCCTAATAGGAATACCAAGATTGGATACTCCGACCGCAAGACGAGTCTTGAGTCAACGCCGTCACCCAGCTGCGGGCGCAACAAGGCGTCGAAGTGCTCGCGCGACACACGAACATCACCCACTGTCACGCCAGCTCGGGCTCGAATAGCAAGGACGTCAGCAGAAAACAGGCCACTTCCAATCGCGACCACTACTGGACAGCGTGCCATCAACGCTCCACTAACCGTCTCAGATAGCTACTCACAAGCTGCTCATGTCCCGACAAGCTGGAGCAGAGAGTCGTAGTTGTCGACGACGTCGTACTTGACGTTGCCTCGCTCGCTCCGATCGTTGAGGGAGGCAAAGAACTTGCGGGCGCACTCGATCTTCGCGTCTTCGATCCCCTTGAGCTGGAGCGTCGACATAGAGCCCTTCGTTTCAGCGACGAAGTAGACGTGCTTGATTTGCGTGGCGTCGTCACGAAGTGCGATGGCCCAGTCGGGGTTGTAGTCGCCGACGGGTGTCGGGATGACGAACCCGCGCGGCAGCTTCGAGTAGACAACGACCTCGTCGGCGACGTCGAGCTTCTCGACGAACGATCGCTCAACCTTGGAGTCGGTGACGACGTACTCGTAGACGCTCTTTTTCAGCTTGTCGCCGGCCTTCGACAGGTCCTGTGCGGTCTGGTTCGCCGTGAAGATCGACGAGTCGTAGCGGTTGTCGAGTGGGTCGTAGCTGAGGTGCTCGACGATGGCGGTTGCCTTCTGCTCGTTGATGAGCCGGGCAGTCTCGGTGATGAAATGCTCGGGGTTCTGCTTGAACTTCGCGAACGTGCCGGGGTGGACGCCGGTGAGGATCGCCGCGCAGGTCCGGCGGGTGAGCTGCGTCTTCTCGGCGATCTCTCCCAACAGGTCGTACTTCACAGTTGAACCCGCTGATACGGCCGAATGCTCGACCTTCGTCTCGGAGACCTTGAAGCCCGTGCCGGCTTCCAGCTGTTCCACTTCGAGGCCGACGACTTGGTTGCCGCTCTCGACCAGGTACTGCATGACGGTGACGTTGAGAGAAGTGTCGAGTACGCGGACGCAGTTGTCGATCAGCTCTTTGGAGTCGAAGTCGACCTGGTAAACGGCCTTGTGGTTGATGCGTCCCCAGAGTTCCTGGAACTCGCGCTTGCTGAAGTTGGCTTCGTTGAGCGGTATCTTCTTCGGCTTCCGTCCGTCGGTTGGCTTCGGGACGTCGAGGTACAGAGCGTCGACGAGCGGCCAGACGAAGTCGATGACGGGTTTGAGTACCTCGGAGCTCGGCGTGGCGAGGGTTCCGTCGGCTCGCGCATCCTTGTACGCCTGCGTAATCAGGCCTGACTCGTCGATGTAGTCGTTCTTGATCAAGTGGAAGTAGAGCGCTTGCGCGACCGTTTTCCCGAGCGCGCTCGTAGATCCATCGCCAAGCGTGATCGGCTTGCCCACGAAGTAGTCGACACTCGCTTTGCGTGGCCGCGCCGACAGCGACTCGATGATCTCCTTCTGGAGCGCCGTCACGAAATCGGTGTAGGACTCATCGGTGACGACGGTCAGCTCGTTGATGTCATGGACGGTGACGGGATTATCCATCCGCTCGCCGTGGTGATCCACGGCGAGTCGCAGGCCACGGCCGATCTCTTGCCGCCGTGTCGTGGTGTTGTCGCTCTTCTTGAGCATGCCCATCACGAACACATTTGGGTTGTCCCAGCCCTCGCGGAGCGCGGAGTGAGACCAGATGAATCGGACGGGTTCCTCGAATGAGAGCAGCCTCTCCTTGTCCTTAAGGATCAGGTCATAAGCGTCAACGTCATCCGATTGACCTGCGAAGTCACCACGGGCTGCGATCCTGCCATCTACGAACTGCTTGGTCTTCCTGTCGATCGAGAAGTATCCCTCGTGGGTCGAGCGCACCGGGATCGCCTGGACGTGGTCCCGGTAGCGTTCAGCCGCTTCGTCCAGGTCGAGTTCGCCGAGGTAGTCGGCGAGCACAGCCGCGTACTCTTCCTCGAACGCTCGGGCATACTCGCCGAGGGTGTCGTCTCGCTCGTAGTCGCGGTACTTGGCGACTTCGTCGATGAAGAACAACGAGAGCGTCTTGATTCCCTGCGCGAACAGCTCGCGTTCCTTGGCGAGGTGGGCGCGGATGACCTCGCGGATCTGGATGCGCCGCTTCTGGTCTTCGGCGACGTCCTCTGTTACCTCGCCGGCACCGATGATGTCGCCGTTGCTCAGCTCGATGATGTCGCGGGTGGCGTCCACGTCGCGGATGAAGAGACCCTTATATGCCTCGATTCCGCCGGAGATGTCATGAAGGTTCATTCCCTGGCTGAGGCGCTTCACTTGCCGTTTGATGCCCTGGGCGGTCTGCACTTCGAGCTCGACTCGTGCCTTCGGGAAGTCCGCGCCCTTGCCGACCTCGAGGCCGTCCACGTACAGATAAGCGCTGCTGCCGGCCAGGTGTTTGACGGTGATTCCCCGCACAGCGATCTTCTTCACCAGCTTCTGGTTGTAGGCGTCGATGGCGTCGAGTCGGTGCACCTTTGTTCGTTCGATCCGGTGGGTCGCGGAGTATCGCAGCGCGAAGAGGGCATTGAACGACGTCAGGGCCTCCAGCGACTTCGAGGGCTTCTTCGCGTCGCCTTCGATCTTCTGCGGCTCATCGATGATCAGGATCGGCCTGTTCGCCGCGATCACGTCGATCGGCTTGCGGGACTGGAAGTCATCTAGCACTTCGTAGATGCGTCGAGCATCCTTGCCGGTGGCGTTGAAGGCCTGAACATTGATGATCATCACCTGCACGCCCGCGTCTGATGAGAACCGCTCGATCTCGTGCAATCGCGAGGAGTTGTAGATGAACGTGCGGGGTTTGGTGCCGTAGAGCTGCTGGAAGTGCTCGGCGGTGATGTCGAAAGACTTCTTCACGCCCTCGCGGATCGCGATCGACGGTACGACGACGATGTACTTCGACCACCCGTATCGCTTGTGCAGCTCCATGATCGTCTTGATGTAGACGTAAGTCTTGCCGGTGCCGGTCTCCATCTCGACATCGAGATTGATCGGGGCCGCGGACTTCTTGGCCGGGTCCTTCATGTCCGTCGAAAGCGTCAGCCCCCGGGCCCGCTGCACTGCGTGGATATTGGTTAGCAGTTGCGGTGGCGTTAGCGCGATCTCCACGTTGCGCAGACCGGCGTCCTCCAAGAGCGTCGCCGAGCCGCTCTTGCCGGGATCGATCCGGTATTTCACCCCATCGGCATAGGGCTGTCCTGCGAACACGTTGACCACTGCATCGACGGCCTCGGTCTGATACTGCTGGACCTTGAACTGGAGCTTCATCGGGTCAGATCGTCCTTAGCTCGGTCTCGGGTGACAGCTCACGGAAGATCTGCTCGGCGTTGATTCGCGCAGCGTCGGTTGCGAAGCCAGAGTCCTTGAAGACGGCGCGCAGCGGGCGCCGCTCTGCGATTGCCCGGACGACGTCGGCCGACACGTCGTCGGCAAAGCACGCGAACAGTGCGTCCTCGGCAACGGCCAGGATTCGATGACCCGAAGCCTCGTCGACCGTGATCGGTTCCGCAAGGTCGAGCCCCCATTCGAGTAGCACCTGAAAGAGCAGGTCCTCGTCAGTGCGGTCGGGCTTCACGCTGTCGACAGACTCTGTGAGTGCGATCTGCACGAGGTCATCCGCGGTCGCGAGCGTGTCCGTCATGTTCGTCGTCGCAACATGCAGCGAGCGGAACCCGGTGTCGAGTGCTGGCCCGTGATTCTCCATGCCTGTGTGCGTGCGCGCACCTCCACGACGCAGGCGCTCGCGGGAGACTTCGGATAGAACGTTGAACCCGAACCGAGCAGCACCCGAGTTGGTGGGCACCGGATCGGGGAGTTGCACGAGGATGTAGGACCTAGCTCCGCTATCGCGCGCATTCAAGCGGAGTACAGCCTCTGCAGTCGTTCCTGAGCCTGCGAAGAAGTCTAAGACTAAGGAGTCACGATCTGTCGCCACTTCGATAATGCGCTCGACCAACGCGGTCGGTTTGGGCGAGTCGAACACCTTCTCACCATCGAACAGATCGCGAAGTTCACGAGTTGCCTTCTTATTTCCCTCTAGATCTGTCCAGAGGTTTGAGGGTCGCTTATCGCGGCCCTCAAGGTAGAATTTCTGGAAAGGATGCCACGTTTCACCTTCCGGTCGTTGCACGCGCTTCCACTGGATCAGGCCATCGCGGGACATCTCATCAAAGCGCTCGCGACCGCATATCCAGCGGCTCTCGTACCCACCAGGTCCGACCGGATAGACGGAAGATCCGTCAGGTGCTTCCACGGGGAAATACATGGTCGGTCGGTCCTCGCGACGGTCCTCACCACCGGTACGACGCAGTGATCGCGTCAGGTACCTCCCGCGCGCATCCTGTTCGTTGTAGATAGCGGCGTCATTATCGCCAAACTCCAGCCCATTGATGGTCGCGCGGTCGCTTCTGCGATAAACGAGGACGTAATCAACCATATTGGTGAAGCCATCGAAGCCCCCGCCCGTAGGGGTTCCTGTGGCACGTGTAATGATTCCGACGAAATTCGACTGACCGAATACTTCGGAGCAGATGGTCCGCAGATTGTGGAGTTCGTGATCGTCGATTGAGATGAAAATCAGTCCATCATCTGCGAGCAGGTTCCGTGCAAGCTTGAGGCGCGGGTACATCATGCTCAGCCAGTCGGAGTGGAAGCGGCCGTTAGCCTCGGTGTTCGCGACGAGACGGTCGCCGGACTCCGTCTTCTGGCCCGAGCGCTCCAGGTACTCGGCGCTCGACTCGGCGAAGTCGTCTTCGTAGACGAAGTCATTGCCGGTGTTGTAGGGCGGGTCGATGTAGATCAGCTTGACCTTGCCGAGATACGACTCCTGCAGCAACTTCAGCGCCTCGAGGTTGTCGCCTTCGATGAAGAGGTTCCTCGTGGTGTCGAAGTCGACGGACTCTTCGCGCACGGGCCGCAGCGTCTTCGCGATCGGAGCGTTCGCGGCGAAGGCCGCCGCGCGCTTGCCCGGCCAGTCGAGCTGGTAGCGCTCCTGCGGTCCTTCGACGATGTGATCGGAGAGTTCCTGGCGGAGCAGGTCGAAATCGATCGCGCGAGTGGGAGTGCCGTCGGCGCCGAGCGATTCAGTAACAACGCTCGGGAAGAGATCGGCGAGCTTGTCAATGTTCGCCTGGGTGAGGTCGGGGGATGTCATGCGGAGCTTCTCTATGGTCACTTCTGGTCTTCCAGTTCTGCTTGCTTCGTCTTCAACACCCGCCGCAACTCCATCTTGCGATTGAGCTGCGGCTCGGATCGCAGTTTGCGCTCGAGCGCACCGATCTCCCGCTCCAAGCGGCGCACCGCTTCCAGTCTCTCGGCAACCTCAGTCACCTCTTCCCCCGGTCGCAGGTCGATCGGCGTGAGTGGGGCGAGGAGCTCCGCATATAGCGCCGGCAAGGAGATCGCCGCCGGCAACGCCGACCTTTCGGCATCGGCGGGCATCCATCGGGTCGAGTAATAGTCGTTCACCTTTGGCGGTCCGGCTCCGCGCGGTTTGTGGGCTGCGACCATGCGCACTTCACGGCGCCCGGACCGGTCGCGCGTGATCTCGAAGATGCTCGGGTTCGGCACGGCCTTATCGATGGAGGTCAGGACCGCATCGGCGACATCGTCGCGCTTACTGTCGAGCTCAAAGACCTCGATCTCGGGCACTGCTGGCGTGCTCGGCAGATTGATCGTCACTTCGGCAAGCTTGTGCGTCCACGTAATCCGTCGCACGTCAGAGACGAATTTCTCGCGCACAGCTGACGTGACCGAACCATGCTCGTAGAACTTCTCCTTTGGCACCCGTGCGCCGAATCGCGTCGCCGCCGGCCACTGGTACAGGATGTCGGTCATGCGAGACCCGCCGGGTCGACGACGGCGATGAACGCGATCAGCTCGAAGTCGTCGAGACCCGCGATCTGCTGTGTGAGAGCGGTGGTGTGCCCACCGCTGAACAGGCTGTCGATGTCACGTTCTTCAGTGACGTCGATCATCGAGTGGATGGCATCCGTCAGGAGCCCGGAGTACTTGCTCATGTCGGCGCCCTCGCGGGTGGCTTCATTGAAGACACGAGTGACGTCGACGACGGGTTCGTCGTGAGGGCGCGAGCCGGCGCGAACGAGGTCGAGTAGGCGCTTCGCCTCGGTGTGGTTAGCGATGACATTCCCCTCGTCATCGACGTAGACGAGGTAGTGCGGGTGTAGCCGGTTGCCCCGGTTCACGGCAGGGTCGGCGTTTACGTTCTTGAGGGCGAAGATCACACCCGGCAGGAGGCCTATGGCAGGGTCTGCGGTGATAACGGCGTGCAAGCCGCGCGGGGCAGTCGCAATGTCGCCGTACTCGTTCATGTACGCGAGCAGGTCCATGCGGAAGTCGTTGAGGCCGAGATCCGTGATCGAGACCCCGGCTCGAACGTCCTCGAGTTCGATGTTCTCGTTCTGCAGCCTGCGCAGCTGCTCCTTGCGGAAGGCGGCATCCGAATCCTCCGGGTTGAGCACGTTGTCATCGGCTGAACCGGCGAGGTCGGCGATCACCATCCGGCTCTCGACGCGCTCCTTCAGGTTGATGTACTCGTCGAGCGAGATGTCGGGCCAGAAGTTGACGAGCTGGATGACCTCGTTCGTCGAACCGATGCGGTCGATACGACCGAACCTCTGAATGATCCGCACCGGGTTCCAGTGGATGTCGTAGTTGACGAGGTAGTCGCAGTCCTGCAAGTTCTGGCCCTCGCTAATGACGTCGGTGCCGATCAGTACATCGATGTCGCGGGTCTCTGTGGGCATCGTCAGGTGGCGCTGCTTGGACCTGGGCGAGAACATCGACATGATCTGCTGGAAGTCGAAGCCCGTGCCGATCGTGGACTTCGCGCCGTGGCTGCCACCGGTGATCACCGCGCTCTCCAGCCCCGCCTGCTGGAGCGGCGGTGCGAGCTCGCGGTAGAGGTAGTTCGCGGTGTCGGCGAAAGCAGAGAAGATCAGCACCTTGCGGTTCTCGGGGTTTAGCGGGTGCTCTGCCTTCTCCTGGACCAGGTGCCGGAGCTTGCGCAACTTGAGGTCGTGCGGCGGGGTCACCTTGCGCATCTCGTCGAGGAGCTCGCGCAGTGTCTCGCGGTCATGCCAGAGGTCTCGCTGCCACGATTCGACGTCGATGTCGTCGATGTCGATGCGGATCTTCTCGCCAAACGACAGCGCCTCGACGTTGGCATCGTCCTCATCGTCGAGGTCGAAGTCGAGATCGTCTATCTCGCGGATCTCCGGGAGCGAGCCGGAGTGGTTGCTGAGTCGCGTGAGCGTACTGTCAACGGCAGACTCGATCTTCGCCAGCGTCAAGCGGAACGCCTCCACCGAACTCTCGAGGCGCTTGAGCAAATTGACGGTCATGAGCTTCCTCAGACCCTCTTCGCGACCTTGCTGGCCGAGATTTGAACGGGCGCTGCCAGTCGTGACGTTGTAGAGGTCCTCGTACTTGCTGATACGGCTCGGGAACACGTAGGCGAGTGGCGTGTAGACGCCCAGCGTCAGCACTTGCAGCTGCTCAAAGATCTCGTTGAAGGAGGGGACATCCGGGAGGTCGGTGAGCGGTTCGCGAACGGAGGCCGGCGGCAGCCGTTGCGGGAAAACGCCGATCTCGCTCGTGTCGTAGAACGCCTGAATGTGCTTGCGAGATCGTGCGATGGTGACCGCGTCGAGCAGTTCGAAGAAGTCGAAGTCGAGCATTTGCAGGATGCGGTTGGCGGTGCGCTCCTCAGCGGGAAGCTTCGACCACTCGTTGAACACCGTCTGAGCGTCGCGAAACACCCGCTCAACCGATGTCGAGAGCGTGAGCTTCGCGGCGAGGGTGTCACTCTCACCCTCGTACGCCAGCTGCAGTTGATTCTTGAGGTCGTTGAACCGGTTGTTCACCGGTGTCGCCGACAGCATCAGCACCTTGGTCTTCACGCCCTCGCGGATGACCTGCCTCATGAGTCGCTGGTAACGCGACTCCTTCTCTTCGGCGTAGTCGGCGTTGCGGAAGTTGTGCGACTCGTCGATGACGACGAGGTCGTAGTTGCCCCAGTTAATACGATCCAACCGGAGGCCGAGCGACTCGCCCCGGGTTCGCGAGAGGTCGGTGTGCGCGAGGACGTCGTAATTGAACCGATCGCTCGCGAAGATGTTCGTCGTCAGGTTTGCGTTGTAGTTCGTCCAGTTCTCGGCGAGCTTCTTCGGAGCCAGAACTAGGACGGACTTGTTGCGGAGCTCGTAGTACTTGATGACGGCCAGCGCGGTGAATGTCTTTCCGAGACCGACGCTGTCGGCGAGGATGCAGCCGTTGTAGGTCTCTAGTTTGTTGATGATGCCGGTCGCGGCATCTCGCTGGAAGTTGTACAGGCCCTGCCAGACCATAGTGTCCTGATAGCCGGTGCGGTCGTTGGGGAGCACGTCCTCATTGATGTCGTCGAGGAACTCGGAGAAGAGGTTGTAGAGGATGAGGAAGTAAATGCGCGCCGGGGAGTTCTCGGCGTACACGCTCGCGATGTAGTCGTGCACGGCTTGGGTGACATCGTTCAGCTGGCCGGGGCTTGCCCAGATCTGGTCGAACAGGTTCAGAAAGCTGCTCGTCTCGGGAGCACCTTCGAACTTCGTGACCATGTTGGAAACTGCGTTGCCGCGCTCGTATCCAAGGTCGGCAGTGGTGAACCCCTGGAGCGGCATGTATGCGGCACCGTCGTCGACAACGGCGAACTGTTGCATCTGGTGGCCGCTGGCGTTCGAGCGGAAGGTGACTTTCTCACGCACCCAGGCAGCGCACTCGCGGGCGATCGCGCGCTGAGTCAGCTTGTTGCGGAGACGAATCTCGAACTCCGAGCCGTAGAGCGACGACTCGGCGTGCGGAATGAAGAACTCGCGACGGTCCTTCCGCAGCTTGTCGGTGGCCTGACCGTTGCTGAACGACGGCGACGTGAAGATGAACTCGAGTTCCTCGACATGCTCGAGTTCCTTGCGCAGTGCTTCGAACGCGAAGATCGAGAAGGTCGACGCGGCGATGCGCACTTTCGATCCGCGGCTGATCTCAGATTTGAGGTCGTCGCCGAGGAGGTCGGAGACGTTGTCGATGATCCGCATGTTCTACGCAGCACCCCCGGCGCTGCTGCCACCGCTTCGCACCCAGGCATCAACCTCGCTCGCCTGGAACTTCCACAGACGCCCGACCTTGTGCGCTGGCATGCCCTTGTCTGCGATCCACGCATACACGGTATCTTTCGTCACCCCGAGATGCATGGCGACATCGTCGGCCGAGAGCCACGGTTCGCTCATCACGCCCCCAAGCGGATTGAACCGGAAGTATCCGGGTATGCCCGAGCGTATAACCGATTTGCTCTACCACTGAGCATCTAAGGCAGGATTGGCCTCGGCGTCTCAACACGCGAGACCGGCATTGGAGCACACTCGCGGAGGCCACCTGGGGATCACCGGAGGGACATCTTGTCGAAGTACACAGTTCAGCAGCACTCTGTCGAAACGCTCCTCACTTGGGTGAGGACCGGGCAGGTCGCGATCCCCGAAATGCAGCGCCCATTCGTGTGGGACTCGACCAAGGTGCGCGACCTGCTCGACTCTCTGTACAACGGCTTCCCGATCGGGTACCTCATCACATGGCAGAGCGCTGACGTGGGGCTGAAGGACGGGTCGAAGTCCTCCTTCCGGCAGATCCTCATCGATGGTCAGCAGCGGATCACCGCGATGACTGCAGCCCTCGTCGGCCAGTTCGTCGTCGACAAGAGCTACAAGCGGAAGCGCATCAAGATCGCGTTCAACCCCACGACCGAGCAGTTCGCGACGCTCACTCCCGTCATTGACAAGGACAGCGCGTGGATCTCGGACGTGGCTGACTTCGTCAACGCGGCCTCGACCTTCTCCGCGACGAAGGCGTACATGGATGCCAACCCGGACGTGGATGTCGCGCATGTTGAGCAGGCTCTTCAGCGGTTGTCAGCGATCAAGCAGGCTCAGGTCGGCATCATCACCCTTGCCGAGGATCTCGACATCGAGACGGTGACCGAGATCTTCATCCGAATCAACTCCAAGGGCGTCCCTCTCAGCAGCGCCGACTTCGCGATGAGCAAGATCTCCAGCCATGGTCACCTCGGGAGCAACCTTCGGAAGCTGATCGACTACTTCTGTCACCTCTCGGTCGCTCCCCACGTCTTCTCGGACATCGCTGAGAATGACACGAGCTTCGCGGCGTCCGGGTACCTCCCCGCCATCTCATGGCTGAAGCATGACAACTCCGACCTCTACGACCCGACCTACACCGACGTCATCCGCGTCGCGGGGATCAAGGAGTTCTCGCGCGGCAAGGTGGCCGCGCTGGTCAGCGTTCTCTCCGGTCGTGACTTCGAGACCCGCACCTTCAGCGAGGAGCTCGCCGTCGAGTCATTTGACCGCCTCGAGAGCGTGCTTCTCGAGATCGTGAACCAGTACAACTTCCAGCAGTTCACGCTGACGATCAAGTCCGCTGGGTTCGTCGCCCCGCGCCTAATCAGCTCGAAGAACGCGTTGAACTTCGCCTACGCCCTGTACCTCAAGCTCCGAACCGAGAAGAACCTCAATGAAGGCGAGATCAAGTACGTCGTACGCCGATGGTTCGTGATGTCCCTGCTGACCGGCCGGTATACGGGGAGCTTCGAGACCGCGTTCGAAGCCGACATCCGGCGGATCAACGAAGTCGGCGCACTTCAAGTGCTCCGTGACATCGAATCTTCGCAGCTCGCAGACACATTCTGGAACGTCGCTCTGCCGATGGAGATGGAGAGCTCTAGCGTCCGCAGCCCGTACTTCCTCGCCTTCCTGGTCGCGCAGATTCATGGGGGATCTCGCGGATTCCTCTCAAAGAACGTGACCGTCGGCAGCATGATCGAAGAGGTGGGCGACATCCACCATGTCGTGCCGAAGAACTACCTGATCAAGCAGGGCCTGAATGACCGCAGCGACTACAACCAGATCGCAAACTTCGCGCTCACCGAGACCCCGATCAACATCGCGATCAAGGACAAGGCGCCCGGCGACTACATGTTCTTGATCGACGCGCAGATCGCTGATGGCGTCCTCCGACTGGGCGAGATCACGACCGATCTTGACCTCGAGACAAACCTGCGCGTGAACGCCATCCCGGCGAGCGTGCGCACGACGACCGCCGAGTCGTACCATGCGTTCCTCAAGGAGCGGCGGTTCTTGATGGCTCAGGTCATCAAGAACTACTACCTTGCGCTCTAGGGTCGAGCAACGGCGATCTCGGTGCGTAACGTACTGTGGTCCGGCTGCCGGCGGCTCCGAAAGGCGGATGGTGCGTATGCAGATCTACGTGGTCGGTGCCGTGATCGTGCGCGACGGCGAGGTTGTGCGAAGCGCGGTCCGTCGGGCAGTTTTGCCGGGCGCTGGGAGTTTCCGGGTGGCAAGATTGAGCCAGGCGAGACCGCACAGGCTGCTCTCGAGCGCGAGATAGCTGAAGAACTCGCCTGCAGCGTGCATGTCGGTGCCGAGCTGACAACGACGACGCACGACTATGACTTCGGCGTCGTCACGCTCACGACCTTCTGGTGTGAGCTGATCGAGGGCACGCCTCAGTTGATGGAGCACGCCGAGGTTCGATGGTGCACACCACGTGAGCTCGAAGACCTCGACTGGGCACCTGCTGATGTCCCCGCGGTGCGATTGATCGTCGCCGGCGCCAGCGCTTGATCGCTACGGGCGCATCAGCTCGAATGAGTCTCCGTCGCGGGAGGCAAGCGTGATTCCGAGGTCGGCCGTCAGCTCCTGCAGGTCTGACTCTGCACGACCAGGCAGCAAGATCATCGGGGTCACCTGGGTATCGAGCGCGCGGGCGTTGTGGGTGTAGTCAAGCACCTGCCCGATCGCCATTCGGACATACTCGCGACCGGTCGATTTCTTCGCCTCAATCACCCATCCCTCAGCCTCCACGTACATGTCTGGCTCGATGATCGCTCCGGCGACGGGGAGCCGCAGTCGGCTGGGCGGTGTGCCCCGATCGGTGAGCCACTGTCCGAAGTCTGCCTGAAGTTGAAACTCCTGGCGCGAGACGACGCGATCCCCTGGCGGGAGTCGCGTGGCGTCGACGATGACGTTGATGTCTGAGGCGTCGGGCGGGTCCCAGTGACCCACCTGCGGCTTGAGCAGCCGAAGCTGGCCCGGATTCGGAGAGAGCAGCGTGGGGTTGGCGTCCAGCGGTACGAGGTTGAAAACGATCGCGCGCCGTAGATTGCCGTCCGCGCCCGGAATCTCATGGAAGGAGCACAGGGGATCACCTGTCGTGAACGCCCCCACATAAGTTGCATAGGGCGGCTGAGCGTTGAACACACGAATCGTGCGTGCTTCGTCCGCAGCATTAAAGGAGCGCCTTGTTCCCGCGCGTAAACTCCTGATCCCCTGACTGGCCCTCGCCGGTATACGCAAAGCTTCCGTCGGGCTGCAGGCCTTCGTGGACGTCGTACCCATACCGTGACCCGCGCGCGGGGTTGGTGAAGATGAAGATGTCGGAAGTGCGGCTGGAGGAAGAGATCCCGCCTTGCTGCCCCCCGCCATACTGCCGGTGGAGCTGCCGCCGCCGAACGGTATCTCCGACTTCGAGGACCCAATCGCGCGGCGCACCGTCTCCGGCAGGAAGTCTCGACCGCACCTCCTCCGCCTGAAGATCGTCGAGCACCCATCGAGTTGTGTCCTCAGGCAGAGTCCCGTAGAGGTCGCGGAGAATCTCGCGGACCCGCTTCTGGCTAACGCCGGCTTCCAGCGCGAGCAGCGCGGGAGTCGTCGGGTCCATAGCCGGCAGCGTATCGGTCCTCGCGCGTCAGCTGGTGAACACCGATCAAGTCGCGCGATCACCTGAACGCTCAGTCCTGTCCGATCCGACAATCAGCCGCCCCAGCGATCGGGCGCGCTGCAGTGCTCGTCGTCGAACGGCTGCTAAGCGACGCGCGCCAGCGCGGAGTCTGCAAGGAGTGAGCGGCGAGAACGGAGACGCGACCGAGCGCTACGCTCTCGGCGTCGGGGGGAGGCACCCCTCCAACCCACCGCCAGTTGAGGACATCCTCCGACATATGGCCACATCCGTGATCGGCCGCGTTGACGGCGCTCGTCCAGTGTCCGACACTGGCCCGATACTGACCGTCGAGCCAGCATGAGCGGAGGCCGAGAGATGGGCACGATCACCCCGTACGAAACGGCGAAGGGCCGCCGCTACCGCGTGCGCTACCGCAAGCCTGATAGCACCGAAACGCAGAAGCGCGGCTTCACGACGATGCGCGAGGCGAAGCTCTACCTGTCCATGGTCACCGTGTCCAAATCGAAGGGCGAGTACATCGATCCCATGGCATCGCGGGTCCCGGTCCGGATGTTCGCCGACAGCTGGCTCCGGTCGAAGCAGCCCCCTATGTCGAAGCCTTCGTACTACATGACGCTCGAGCGGGCGTGGAAGAACCACGTCGCTCCAGTCTGGGCAGACAGGGAGATCTGGTCGATCCGGCGGTCTGAAGTTCAGGACTGGGTGTCAGAGCTCGCGACGCAGAAGTCGCGCACGGTCGTGCTTCGCGCGCTGGGAGTCCTCGCCGGCATCCTCGATGTCGCCATCGATGATCGTCGCCTTGCGAACAATCCGGCGCGACACATTCGCAATCTCCCTCGGAGTGGACCAGGCAAGCGCCGCGTCTATCTCTCGCACGACCAGGTGGCGACGTTGGCGGCGTGCTCGGCGCATCCGACGATGGTCCTGACCTTGGCCTATACCGGCCTGCGCTGGGGTGAGGCGACGGGGCTGCGCGTGCGGAGTGTGAATCGACTGCGTCGACGCTTCGTGATCGAGGAGAACGCGGTGATGATCGCGTACGAGATCCACGTCGGCACGCCAAAGACGCACGAGAAGCGCTCGGTGCCTTACCCCGCGCGGCTCGCTCCGATGATCGAGCAGGCATGCGCCGGAAAGGGACCGGAAGGATTGCTGTTCGGCGACGGCATCAACCACATGCGCAACTCAGGCGCACAGGGATGGTTTGCGAACGCGGTCCGCCGTGCGCAGGCTGTGGACCCATCGATCCCGAGACTGACGCCTCACGACCTCCGCCACACCGCCGCATCGCTCGCGATCAGCTCAGGCGCAAACGTGAGGGCCGTGCAGCGGATGCTCGGCCACGCGTCGGCCGCGATGACGCTGGACACCTACGCCGACCTCTTCGACGACGATCTGGATGCCGTCGCATCCCGCCTCAACGACGCGATGCCGCTCGTGGCGCTGCCGTCAGGTCCGCAGACCCGCTACGCCCGACCGACATAACGCCGGAGAGCAGACTGCTCAACTTTTCGACGAGGCTCAAGACGCCCGAGATGCTCGATTTCGTCGATCTCAGGCGTCGAACGACGCTCCGTGAAGGGCGTCGAATCTGCCTCGTTTTCGGCTCACACGTTTCTCAAATGCGGCCAAAAAGCGGCCAAAAACGCATTCCGAGTGGTCTGACCATAGAAGAAATACCTGGTCAGAGGCAAAAAAGGTCTGTGCCCCTGGAGGGACTCGAACCCCCAACCCTCTCCTTAGGACGGAGCTGCTCTTCCATTGAGCTACAGAGGCCGGCGCGTCCGATTCTACTGAGGTGACCGCCTACTCTTTGCCGACGCGACCCCGCTGGGCCTCGGAGCGCTTCCGCGCCCACCGGGCGGCGAAGTACAGCACCGCGCCTCCCGCGAGCAGGCACGCGGCGAAGAGCCAGACGATCGGACGCTGCTGGGTCATCAGCAGGATGCACGACCCGACCCCGAGCACGGGGACGAAGGACCAGACGCGGAAGTGCGGGTGATCCACGGTGTCACGGCGCAGCACGAGCACCGAGACATTGGCGCTCAGGAACACGATCAGGAGGAGGAGCACGACAGTTTCGGCGAGCGTGGCGAGATCACCGATCAGGGTCAGCAGCATCGCGACCACCGTCGTGGCGACGATCGCGACCCACGGGGTGCGGCGCCGGGGGAGCACCCGGGAGAGGATGCGGGGGAGGAGCCCCTGCTCGGCCATCCCGTAGGCGAGCCTGCTGGACATGATCATGGTCAGCAGGGCACCGTTGGCCACCGCGATGAGGGCGATGAGGCTGAACAACCACGACGGGATGGGTGCGCCGGAGGCCTCGACGACGTCCAGGAGCGGTCCGCTGGAGTCGGCGAGATCGTCGGCGGGGAGCGCGATGGCGCTGGCCAAACCGACGAGGACGTAGACGACGCCGGCGGTCAGCAGCGCGGCGAAGAGGGCACGGGGGTAGGTCCGCGACGGCTCCTTGACCTCTTCGATGACGTTCGCGGAGGTCTCGAACCCGACGAACGAGTAGTAGGCGATGATCGCCCCCGCCAGCACCGCGGGGATCACGGCGGTGTCCTGCGGCAGTTCGGTGATGCGCGAGACGTCGCCGCCGCCTCCGCCGAGCAGCATCCCCGCCGCGACGACGGCGAGCACGAGTCCGCTGACCTCGATGACGGTCATCACGACGTTCGCTCCCATCGACTCGCGGATGCCGCGGGCGTTCAGTGCGGCGACGAGCGCGAGGAAGGCGATGGCCACCGGGATGACGGGAAGGTCGACGAAGGTGCGGAAATACTCGCCCGCGAACGCGATCGACAGCCCGGCGGCGCTGGTCACGCCGGCCGCGAGCATGCTGAACCCGACGAGGAACGACACGAGGCTGCTCTTGAACGCGCGCTCGGCGAACACCGCGGCGCCACCCGCCCGCGGATACTTCGTCACGAGCTCGGCGTACGATCCCGCGGTCAGAAGGGCGAGCAGCAGCGCGACGACCAAGGGTGCCCACAGCATTCCGCCCACGCGGCCGGCCAGCACGCCCATGAGCGCGTAGATGCCGGCGCCGAGCACGTCGCCGAGGATGAAGGCGAAAAGGAGGGGGCCGGTGATGCCGCGCCGCAGTTGCGTGGGCGCTTCGCTCTCGACGGTCATCGGATCACCGTAGGCGAGGGCGGTGCTCCTTACCGGGCCGTTGACAGCAGGCCTGGAGTCTGTCGGATCACCAGCTCGCCCAGAGGGTCTCCACGCCGTCGATCGGCTGCGGCGCGGCGCTGAGGGAGTGCTCCGCCGACAGCGGGTCGTCGCCGTCGCGCCACCACACGAGCGGGCCGTACTCGTCGGACTGCACCCATCCGCCGGCGTCGAGAGCCGCCCCGAGCGTGGAGAGCACGCCCTGCGGGTCGGTCGCCCAGAACGCGGCATAGCGGGGTGCGCCGTCATAATCGTCCACGACGTAGCAGTCCGGGGTGAGGTCGAAAGCTGTCTCCGGGATCTCGAGGGTCGCCGGGTCGACCGGCTCCGCGTTCGGATACCCCTTGTCGCTGATGTAGGTGAGGATGCCGTCGGTGCATCCGAACAGATCCCCGGAGGCGGTCGCACCGTCGTCGGCGGGTGCGGTCGTCTCGTCCGTGGTCGTCGCGGCGTCGTCGTCGGTGGACGCCCCGGCCGAGCAGGCGGCGAGCGGCAGGAGAAGGAGAGCAAGCATGGCGGCGGCCGCGGTGGCGCGCGAGGCTCGGGTCGTCATGGGGATCAGTGTGGAGGCCAGGGCGGCCCGGGAGCAAGAGCTGCGCAACAAGACGACGCCCCGGGCACAGGCCCGGGGCGTCGTGGAAAACGGGTCTCAGCCCTGGGAGGTGACGGCGAACTGCACGCCGCCCTGTCCGTCGGGCTGGGCGTCGAGAACGCGGTCGTCGAGCACGACGGCTGCCTCGGTGTCGAGGTAGACGCGCGCGCCGTCGTTCTCCACGACGGCGTCGGCCGGCTCGGGGCCCGGGACGACGGTGAGCTGGAACTGCGACTCCGGGGAGCCGGAGCCCTGGATGCGGACGCCGCCGTCGGCCACCTCGGGGAACTGCGCGGTGATGGTCTTGACAGCAGACGTCGCCTGCTCGGTGAGCGTGAGCATATGTGCTCTCCTTCCGGGAGGGGATCGGAGTCAGCCACGATTCCGAGAATCCGGGCACACCTCAAGCGCTGGCGGTCATTGCCAGGCGATTCCCACCGAGCTTTGTGCGGGGAGTCAGTGGGCCGCGTCGTACGCTTCCAGCACCGCCGCCGGCACGCGCCCGCGCTCCGAGACCGTGTATCCGTTGTCCTTGGCCCACGCCCGGATCTCGGTGTAATCCTGCTGGTTGCTGCGGCGGCGCTTGCGTCCGTTCGACGGTGCCGACGCGGTGCGCGACACCGATCGGCCCGCGTCGATATAGGGGGCGAGCGCGGCCCGGAGGCTCGCCGCGTTGCTCTCGGTCAGATCGATCTCGTACGCGACGCCGTCGAGGGAGAAGAGCACGGTCTCACCGGAGCCGATCTCCAAGACGCTGCCGTCCAGGTCGTCGACGAGCTGATGCACGATTCTGCGGGCCATGCACACACCTTAGCGAGGGCGCACCCGCAGATCAGGGAAGGATGCCGAGGCGACGCGCGCGCGTGACCGCGGCGTGACGCGTCGACGAGTCGAGCTTTCCCATCGCGGCGGCCAGGTATGACTTGACGGTCGTCTCGCGAAGGTTCAACTGCTGCGCGATCTCGGCGTTGGTGGCGCCCAGCGCGGCGCAGGCGAGCACGTCGAGCTCGCGGGGGGAGAGCCGGACGTCGGTGACGGCGGGGGCGGGCTCGGCGGAGAGAGCGGCGAGGCGACGCTCGATCGTCTCCAGCCGACTCCTCAGCTCGTCGTCTCGGACCGTGGCCGCGATGCTCCGCAGCTGCGCGTAGGTCTCGCGCAGTTCCTCCTGCGCGGCAGCGGGCATCGGTCCGGGCGCCTCGGCGCGCGGTGCCGGAAGCAGCGAGAGCCGCCGGTCCACCTCATCCCGCACGCGCAGTTCGCTCGCGAGCTCCTGCGCGACGGAGAACGCCGGCCGGGCGACGACATCGCCGACGGATGACTGCGTCCACGAGCCGCAGTAGAGGACGCCGCGTGCCGAGCCGGTGACGACGACCGGCACGGCGAACAGCGTCGAGATCCCCTCGCCGAGGATCGCGCGATCGTAGTCGTGCGTGATGGCGCGGGAGGTGCGGTAGTCCATCGCCAGCCGCGGGCGGCGTTCGACGAACGCCCTGCCGCCGAGGCCGCGGTTCTCCTGGACGACCAGCCCGTCGATGCTGCGCGTTCGCGTCCCCACGATCGACGTGATGTGGATGGCGCCGTCCTTCTCCAAGCCGCCGAAGGCGACCGGAAAGCGCGTGCGCCGGGCGAGCTCTCCCACGGCATGCGAAACGAGGTCCGCTACCGCCGTGCTGCCGCTGGCTGGTCCCACGAACTACCTACTTCCGGGGGTGGACGGCCGCCTCGCCGCCTTCGTAGCGTCGACCCTATCACCGGGCCGACGCGTCGGCGCCGGACCCCCGCAACACCGGAGCACCCCCCCCGCTTCGGACCCCGCAGTGCCGAAGCGCATCCCCGGCTTCGGACGTTCATGAGGCAAGGAGGCCACATGTCGGATTCGCGTACCGACGCCGCTCCGGGCGGCATCGATTACGTGGCGGTCGAGGAATCGCCACCGTTCCAGGAGCTCAAGCGTCGGCAACGCAGCTTCATCTTCCCGCTCGCCGTCGCGTTCCTGCTCTGGTACTTCGTCTACGTACTCCTGTCGTCGTTCGCGCCCGCGTTCATGGGACAGCGCCTGTGGGGCGACATCACCGTCGGCCTGGTGTTCGGGCTCGGGCAGTTCGTGACCACGTTCGTCATCACGATGACCTACGTCTGGTACGCCAATCGCAAGCTCGACCCCCGCGCGGAGGCCCTGCGCGATGACCTGGAGCGCCAGTCCGAGGGGGGCCGCGCATGAACGAGGTCTTCGCCGCCGTCTCCGCCGCGGTCGAGACGGTGGAGAACAACCCGGTCTTGAACATCTCGATCTTCGGGGCGTTCGTGGCCGTGACGCTGTTCATCGTCATCCGCGCCAGCCGCAACAACAAGACCGCCGCCGACTACTACGCGGCAGGGCGCTCGTTCACCGGCCCGCAGAACGGGTTCGCCATCTCGGGCGACTACCTCTCGGCGGCATCCTTCCTCGGGATCTGCGGCGCGATCGCGATCAACGGCTACGACGGCTTCCTCTACTCCATCGGATTCCTCGTCGCCTGGCTCGTCGCGCTCCTGCTCGTCGCCGAGCTCATGCGCAACACCGGCAAGTTCACGATGGCCGACGTGCTGTCGTTCCGACTCAAGGAGCGGCCGGTGCGGATGGCAGCGGCCATCACCACGCTCGCCGTCTGCTTCTTCTACCTCCTGGCCCAGATGGCCGGTGCGGGCGGCCTCGTCGCCCTGCTCCTGGGCATCAACGACACGCTCGGACAGTCGATCGTCGTCGCCGTCGTCGGCGTCCTGATGATCGTCTACGTGCTCGTCGGCGGGATGAAGGGCACGACCTGGGTGCAGATCGTCAAGGCGTTCCTCCTCATCGGCGGCGCCATCGTCATGACGATCTGGGTGCTCGCGATCAACGGGTTCAACCTCAACACCCTGCTCGAAAGCGCGGTGGCCGCCTCGCCCAAGGGTGACGCGATCCTCGGCCCGGGCCTGCAGTACGGCGCCAACCCGTGGGACTTCGTGTCGCTCGCGCTGGCTCTCGTCCTCGGCACCGCCGGTCTCCCGCACGTGCTCATGCGCTTCTACACGGTTCCCACCGCGAAGGAGGCCCGCCGCTCGGTGGTCTGGGCGATCTGGCTGATCGGGCTGTTCTACCTGCTGACCCTCGTGCTGGGATACGGCGCCGGGGCGCTCGTCGGCCCCGAGACCATCGCCGCAGCGCCCGGCGGCGTCAACTCCGCCGCGCCGCTGCTGGCGCTGGAACTGGGCGGACCGATCCTGCTCGGGTTCATCTCGGCGGTGGCGTTCGCCACGATCCTCGCCGTCGTCGCCGGTCTTACCATCACGGCAGCGGCATCGTTCGCCCATGACATCTATGCGAACGTCGTGAAGAAGGGGAACGTGCCGCCGGACGGCGAGGTGAAGGTCGCCCGTCGCACCGTCATCGTCATCGGCGTACTGGCGATCATCGGCGGCATCGGCGTGCAGGGGCAGAACGTCGCGTTCCTCGTCGCGCTGGCCTTCGCGGTGGCGGCGTCGGCGAACCTGCCGACGATCCTCTATTCGCTCTTCTGGCGCCGGTTCACCACGCGCGGGGCGGTGTGGAGCATGTACGGGGGTCTCGCTGCCGCCGTCATCCTCATCGTCTTGTCGCCGGTGTTCTGGGGCACCGAGACGAGCGTGTTCAAGAACACCGGTGCGGCCATCTGGCCGTTCAACAACCCGGGGATCGTCTCCATCCCGCTCGGGTTCTTCCTCGGATGGCTGGGCTCGATCACCTCCCGCAAGGGAGGAGAGGACCGCACGAAGGCCGCCGAGATGGACGTACGGTCGCTGACCGGGTTCGGCGCGGAGAAGGCCACGCCGCACTAACGTCGCGCGGACGACCGCTGAGGCCCCGGACCGTTGCGTTCGGGGCCTCAGCGGCGCCGGGGCGGCCTACGCGCCCGGCGTTCGTTCGAGGTCGAGGAGGAACCTCTTGACCTCGGGATGACCGCCGTACTCGCCCGGCGATCCGTCGGCGCGGACTACCCGGTGGACGGGGACGACGAGGGAGAACGGCGTCGTCGCGCAGGCGGTCCCCACCGCCCGCGCCGCGCGGGGCGAGCCGGCCATGGCGGCCACCTCGCCGTAGCCGGCGGTCTCGCCGTAGGGGATCTCCCGCACCGCCTCGAGGGCCGCGCGGGTGAAACCGCGGACGAGGCTCCAGTCGAGCTCTACATCGAACTCGCGGCGCGACCCCGCGAAGTACTCGTCGAGTTGCGCGGCCACCTGCTGCGCGCCCGACGGATCGGTCTCGGGGGCGACGCCGAGCCGACGGGCGAGGTCTTCGTGAGCGGCAGTGGCGTCGCCGTGCAGGACGCGCAGAGAGACCAAGCGCTCGTCGGCCATCGTGAGCAGCACGTCGCCGACGGGCGTGGCATGCACGGTGTGGGTGTATCGGGTCATGTCCTCATCCTGACCGGCGTCGGTGACGCTCACCGCCCGCGGGCCCGCATCTGCGCAATCCGTCCGCGGCGAACTGCCTGGGGAGGAAAGCCGATCCGACGGCGTGTCGCCCAATCGCACGAAAACCCGCGCGGGATGCGACGGCCTTCCGACATGCCGACCTAGTCTTTCCGGTGTGTGGCGAGCAGATGGCAGCGCCGTGGCCGGCGACGAAGAGATGGCTGCCGCATCCGTGAATCCCGGTGACCTGGGCGTCGCCGAGCCGGGTGTGAGCATCCGGCACGTCGCCGACCCCGAACGCGATCGGCTGCGGGCGGAATCTGCCGTCCTGGGCGGTCGCTCGACCCTGCTGCGCTTCGACGACGCCGTCGACGCCGGCATCGACATCACGAAGGCTCATCCCGGCAGCCTGCCCCAGTTCATCACCGGCCGCTCGACGCTGCTGTCGAACCTGTTCCGCGATGAGGTGGCGCTGCGCTCGGCGCGTCTGGCCGCCGAGCGGATCACCGCCAAAAACGTGGAGCTCCGGACCGCGCGCGGCATCGAGCCCGTGCATCTGTCGGTCGGTGTGGCCGAGTGGAAGATCGGGGGAGTGACCTGGTCTTCGCCGGTGCTGCTGCGCCCCCTCGCCATCCGGCGTCACCACGGCGATTTCGAGTTGAAGCTCCACGGGTCATTCTTCGTGAACCCCGAGCTGGCCCGCGCGTTCCTCGGCCACTTCGGAATCCCGCTCGACAGCACCGCGCTCGCGGGCCTCGCCTACGACAAGGGCGTCTTCAAGCCGCAGCCGGTCGTGGACCACCTCCGTGCGCTGACCCGCCACATCCCGACGTTCGTCGTGCATCCGCGCCTGGTGATCTCGTCGTTCGCCGACGTGGGTTCCGCCATGGCGCGCGACACCGCCGATCTCGACCATCCCGTCCTCAACGCGCTCGGCGGTCATCCCGACGACCGCGCGCGGATGTCGGCGCGACGCGCCGACCCCGAGATCACCAGCCCCGACGACCGCTCGCCGGCCTCCGACACGCTCCTCCTCGACGCCGACGCCGAACAGGAGCGCGTGCTCGCGCGGATCGCCGCCGGCCACTCCCTCGCGGTGCACACGCTCCCCGGCACCGGTGGCACCCAGACCGTCATCAACGCCGTGGGCCAGCTCGTGCAGGGCGGCAAGCGCGTGCTCGTCGTCAGCGCCCGGCGCTCGACTCTGGAAGGCATCCGTCACCGCCTCGCCGGCATCGGGCTGCCGGGTCTCGCCGTCTCACCGACGCACCTGCGGCGCGACCTCATCCGCGCGATCGGTCGCAACGAGAAGGCGGAGCATCCGAAGGTCGCGGAGGTCGACGACGCGCTGGTGCGGTTGCGGAGCGTGCTTCGCGACTACCGCTCGGCCGTCACGAGCGAGCACCCCTCGCTCGGGGTGTCGGTTCTGCAGACCCTTCGCGCGCTCACCAAGCTCGCCGGGGAGGCGCCGGCACCGAGCACATCCGCCCGCTTCGACCTCGCCACGCTCGAGCGGCTCGCCGGTCGCCGCAAGGAGGCCGCTCAGGCGCTCGCGGCCGCGGCGCGGCTGGGGGAATTCCGCTTCGGCCCCGACGATTCGCCGTGGTACGGCGTGTCGTTCACGCGCACCGAGGATGCCCGCGCCGCGCACGCGCTCGCCGGCAAGCTCCACCGGCGCGACGTGTCGAGCCTTCTCGAGCGCGGATTCGAGCTCATCGCGCAGACGCGGATGCGGCCGTTCCACACCATCTCCGAACTCGGCGCGTACCTGCGGCTGCTCCAGGGCATCCGCGACTCGCTCGACCGGTTCAGCCCCACGGTGTTCGAGCGTCCGCTGCTCGAACTGATCCAGGCGCACGCGCCGCGGCGCGACGCCCCCGACATGAGCGGCCCCAACCGGCGGCGGCTCAAGCGCCTGTCGCGGGAGTACGTGCGACCCGGCGTGCACGTCCCCGACATGTACGAGGCCCTCGTGCGCATTCAGGAGCAGCGCACGGAGTGGCAGCGTCTCGTCGAGGCCGGCGTCACGCCGGAGGTGCCGCTGGGGCTCGCCGACGTGCACGTGCTCTGGCAGCGCGTGGACGCCGAGCTCGGCGAGCTCGACGCGATCCTGGGCCGGGAGGGCTCTGATCGCCTGGCGTCGCTGCCCGTCCAGCGTCTCGTCCGCACGCTCGCCGGCCTCGCCGCCGAGTCGGAGTTCTTCGACAACCTCGTCGAACGGGCCTCGTTGCGCTCGGAGCTCGCCGCGCTGGGGCTGGAGACCCTGCTGGTGGAGCTGTCGGTGCGGCACGTCCCCGAAGACCGCGTGGGCACCGAACTCGAGTTCGCGTGGTGGCAGTCGGCGCTGGAGCACTTCCTCCGCACCGACCGCGCTCTGCTCGGCGCCAACACGAGCGTCGTCGATCGCCTCGAGCGCGACTTCCGGCTCGTCGACGAGGCCCATGCCGCCGCATCCGGCCCGCTTCTGGCAGCCCGTCTCGCCCAGCAGTGGCGCATCGGTCTCGTGGACGAGGCGAGCGAGGCCACCGCTCTGAAGAACGCGCTCAAGCGGGGTGTCGACACGCCGTCGGAGATCGCCGCGGCGGCGCCGCGCCTGCTCGACACGCTCGCTCCGGTGTGGCTCGCCTCGCCCTACGAGGTGCCCGACATCCCCGACGACAAGCCGTTCGACGTCGTCATCATCGCGGATGCGGCGGCGCTGTGCCTGGCGGAGGCGGTTCCGGCGATCCGCCGCAGCCGCCAGCTCGTCGTGTTCGGCGACCCGGTGACGCAGAAGCCCACACCCTTCCGCGTGAACGCGACCCTGGTGCCGGCGGAGGACGAGCCGGAGGTGCCCTTCGACGATGTGTCGGTGTTCGAGCGTCTGTCGGAGCTGTTCCCGGTCGCGACGCTGACGCGCAGCTACCGCGCCGGCGGAGAAGACCTCGCAGAGCTCGTGAACGACGCGTTCTACGGCGGCGA
The DNA here is from genome assembly GCF_052220165.1 of Microbacterium sp. RD1. NCBI lineage: Bacteria > Bacillati > Actinomycetota > Actinomycetes > Micrococcales > Microbacteriaceae > Microbacterium > Microbacterium sp. RD1. Next base: position 401,458 of record NZ_JBQPOL010000003.1, on the reverse strand, counting down.
GATCGTCTCGTTGCCGTGGGCCGGGTCGTATCTCGGACGCGGCAGTCTGAGCGTCGACTACGTCGAAGGCGGCACGGGCACCCCCGACCCCATCACCGGCGCGGTCGAGAGCCCCGACGCGGAGGTCGCACGCGTCGTGACCCTCGTCGTCGAGCATGCCGTCAACCGCGGCACCGAGTCGCTGATGGTCGTGACCGCCTCCGCCCGCCACGCCGAACGCGTGCGGGCCGCGGTGGAGGCGGCGTTCGCGGGAAGGTCGGATGTCGCCGACTTCGTCTCGCGCGACACCGCCGAACCTTTCGCGGTGCTCACGCTCGAGCAATCCGTCGCGGAGAGCCGCGATCGTGTCATCTTCTCTCTCGGCTTCGGCCTGACCAAGCACGGCCGGGTCCTCAGCGACTTCGGCGACCTGTCCACCCCGGACGGCGAGCGGCTGCTGACCGTCGGCATGACCCGCGCGCGGCGATCGATGGTGATCGTGTCGTCGATCCGCCCTTCGGCGTTCGACGACGGCCGGCTCGAGCACGGTGCCGCGACCCTCATGAACATCCTCGGCGGTCTCGCCGCACGCGCGCGCGACGCACGCCTGGAAGACCTCGCCGACCCGCTCACGCTGGCCCTCGCGCGTGAGCTGCGGCGCCTCGGCCTCGCCGTCGACGTGCACTACCGCGGTCTCCTTCCGCTGGTCGCCCAGCACGGCGGCAAGGCCGTGGTCGCGGAGAGCGACCCGGAGACGGCGGGGGAGTCGCTGCGCGAGACGCTGCGCCTGCGCCCGCAGACCCTCCGGCGCCTCGGATGGCACTACGTGCGCGTGCACGCGTTCGATCTGTACAGCGACCCGGCGTCGGTCGCCGGCCGTATCGCGGCGCTGCTGGGTGTGAAGCCGGACGGTCCGACCGCCGACACCGCCACGCAGCCGATCGATGTCGTCGAATAAGCGCCAGCGGATCGAACGGGTCCCCGGGTCACGCCGGGCCAAGCTCACTCCCGCTCCCGGCACCGGCGCCGAGCCCGTGCCCGGCGACGACGCGGACGCCGCGCAGGACGCGGCATCCGGCGCAGCATCCGGCTCCGGCCCCGATCAGGGCCCGAACGATGAGCGGATGCGGCGCGACGTGCCGCCCCACTACTGACCCGCCGGTCACCGGGGGAGTGCATCTCACGGCGGGAGTGTCGGATGCGGCGGATGCGCACTCCGCTCGTGAGACGCACTCCGCTCGTGGCAGCGGGCCGCGTCGGAGTGTCAGGCGCGCGAGGCGGGGCCGTTCTGCTTGTCGAGGAGGTCGCGGATCTGCACGAGCAGCTCCTGCTCGGTGGGCAGCCGCGGCTCCTCGGTGGCCTCGGAGACACCCGCGCGGGCCGCGGCGCGCTCCTTGATGCGGTTCATCGGGTACACGAAGACGAAGTACACGACGAGGGCGACGGCCAGGAACGCGATGATCGCGTTGAGGAGGTCGCTGATGGGGAACGTCACGTCGCCCCAGAATCCGGGAACGGTGATGCCGATCTGACCGTTCGCGTCGGGCTTCCAGAAGATCGCGATGAGCGGGTTGATGATGCTCGACACGATCGCGTTCACGACGGCCGTGAAAGCCGCGCCGATGACCACGGCGACGGCGAGGTCGATGACGTTTCCGCGGAGGATGAACTCCTTGAACCCCTGGATCATGGGATGCTCCTGACCGCGCGAGTTCCCGGACGGGTCAGGAACCCGAGGGGGCCGGGGTGGGCGCGCTGCTCGTGCTCGATGATGCCGAAGAGCCCGACGATCCGCCGGAGGACGCGCTGTCCGACGAAGACCCGGCATCCGAGCTCTTCGCTGCGCCGCTCTTGTCGCCGGCCCGCGAGTCTGTGCGGTAGAAGCCCGACCCGTTGAACGTCACACCGATCGAGCCGTACTCCTTGCGCAGCGCGCCTCCGCATTCGGGGCAGACCGACAGCGCGGGCTCCGAGAACGACTGCACCGCGTCGAAGCGGTGACCGCACTGCTTGCAGGCATAGGCGTAGGTGGGCATGAGGCTCCTTGGGAAGATCAGCGGGTCGCCGGAGTGAAGGTGAGGGTGCGCGTGGGCGTGACGATGCCGGAGACCGGCTGATCGTGCACGTCGCGCGGAACATCGTCGAGCAGCTCGGAGTCGTACACGACCGCGTAGACGGGAGGGCAGTTCTCCATCGAGCCGATCGTCTTGTCGAAGTAACCGCGTCCCCATCCCAGGCGCATGCCCGTGCGGTCGACGGCTGCGGCGGGCACGATGAGCACGTCGACGTCGTTGACGGCGATCGGGCCGAGCACCTCGCCCACGGGCTCGGGCATCCCGAGAAGGCCCTCGGTGATCGCCCCGTCCGGCTCGGCCACCGCCCAGTCCAGAAGACCGTCCGCGCGGGTGATGGGAAGGAGCACCCGGATGCCGCGGCCGACGGCCGCGTCGACGAACTCGCGCGTGCCGGGCTCGGTGGTCGTGGAGAGGAAACACGAGATGGATCGGGCGCCAAGGCGATCGATCAGCGCGTCAAGCTGGGCGCGTACACCCTCGGCGGCCTGTGCGCGCGCGGCATCCGACATGATCTGGCGTCGCTCCCGCAGGTCGGCGCGCAGCGCGCGCTTGGCCTGCTCGATGGGATCGGACACGGATTGATTGTACGGTCCCGGCCGTGCGGCCCGGCGAGAACGAGCGTGAGGCGGCGCGGGACGGCGTACCGCTAGCCTGTCCTCTATGTCGCACAAGCCCTTCAAGGCCGTCATCCCTGCCGCAGGACTCGGCACGCGCTTCCTTCCCGCCACCAAGGCGATGCCGAAGGAGATGCTGCCGGTCGTCGACAAGCCCGCCATCCAGTACGTGGTGGAAGAGGCCGTCGGCGCGGGAATCGAAGACGTGCTCATCATTCTGGGTCGGAACAAGAACAACATCGCCAACCACTTCGACGCCATGCCGGAGCTGGAGGAGAAGCTGCGCGCCAAGGGCGACATGGACAAGCTGGCGAAGGTGGAGAGGGCCTCCGACCTCGCCGACATCCACATGGTGCGGCAGGGAGAGCCCAAGGGCCTCGGGCACGCGGTGCTGCGCGCTCAGGCCCACGTGGGCGACCATCCGTTCGCGGTGCTCCTCGGCGACGACCTCATCGACGAGCGTGATCCGCTGCTGACGAAGATGCTCGAGGAGTACGGCCGCCGCGGCGCGACGGTCATCGCGCTCATGGAGGTGGATCCCGCCTCCATCCACCTCTACGGCGTCGCCGCCGTGGAGGCGACCGACGAGGACGACGTCGTGAAGGTGACGCAGCTCGTCGAGAAGCCGAAGGCCGAGGATGCACCGTCGAACCTCGCGATCATCGGACGCTACGTGCTCGGCCCCGACGTCTTCAGCATCCTGGAGCGGACAGAGCCGGGCAAGGGCGGCGAGATCCAGCTGACCGACGCGCTGCAGGAACTCGCGCAGGGGGCGGGTGACGGGGGAGGCGTGTACGGCGTGGTCTTCCGCGGTCGCCGCTACGACACCGGCGATAAGGTGGACTACATCAAGGCCATCGTGCAGCTGGCCGCCGACCGCGACGATCTCGGTCCGGAGCTGCGTCCCTGGTTCAAGGAATTCGCGGCGGGTCTCTGACGCCGCACGAGCGAGGGGGTGGCGTGGACCTGTCGATTCCGCGACGGCACGGGCCGATCTCCATCCGCCTGGTTCGCACGCGCGACGCGCGCGTGCTGCAGAACGAGCTTCTGAGCAATCGGTCGTGGCTGCGGCCGTGGGAGGCCACGAGCCCCGACGGGCCGGTGTCGTTCGACATGCGCCTGGGCGTTCGGCGACTGCTGCAGCAGCACCGCGACGGGCTGGGCGTGCCGTTCGTGATGGAGTACGACGGCGAGGTCGCCGGGCAGCTGAACGTCTGGGGCATCGCTCGCGGCTCGCTGGCCTCCGCGACCATCGGCTACTGGGTCAGCGAGCGCTTCGCCGGCAAGGGCATCACCCCGACCTCTGTCGCCCTGGCGACAGACGTGTGCTTCGACGAGCTGCGTCTTCACCGCATGGAGATCTGCATCCGCCCGGAGAACGTCGCGAGCCTGCGGGTGGTCGAGAAGCTCGGCTTCCGCTACGAGGGGTTGCGGCGCCGGTACATCCACATCGACGGCGATTGGCGGGACCACTACGCGTTCGCCCTCGTCCGCGAAGAGGTGCCCGAGGGAGTGCTGCCCCGCTGGGCGAGCGGCCACGCACCCTCCGAGGCCGCGACGATCCCGCCGGCCGACCGCCTCCCGGCCTGAGCGGGTCGAATTTCCGCGCTTCCGCCCGACCCGGTCGAAAGCCCCTCTAGCCTGACGGTATGCAGGCTGGTCTCCACTTCTGGAACTACTCCGTTCCCGGCGCCCCCGAGGCGCTCCCATCGATCCTCGCCGAGACGGCGCGCGTCGCCGAGGACGGGGGGTTCACCCAGTTCACGGTCATGGACCACTGGTTCCAGATGGAGCGCGTCGCCCCGGCGACGGAGCCCATGCTCGAGGCGTTCACGACGCTGGGGTTCCTCGCCGCCCACACCTCGCGCATGCGCATCGGACCGTTGGTCGTCGGTGTCACCTACCGATACCCCGGGCTCCTGGCCAAGACTGTCACGACCCTCGACGTCCTCAGCTCGGGGCGGGCGATGCTCGGGATCGGCGCGGCCTGGTACGACCGCGAGCACCACGCCCTGGGCGTGCCGTACCCGCCGATCGGCGAGCGGTTCGAGCGCCTGGAAGAGGCGCTGCAGATCGCGCTGCAGATGTGGAGCGACGACGACGGACCCTACGCCGGGACGCACTACCAGCTGGAGGAGACGCTCAACAGTCCGCGGAGCATCCAGCGCCCGCATCCGCCGATCATGATCGGCGGGAAGGGCGAGCGCAAGACGCTCCGCCTCGCCGCGCAGTATGCGCAGATCGTGAACCTCACGACGAACGATCCCGACGAGGTCGCGCACCTCCTCGACGTGCTGCGCCGACACTGCGAGACCGTCGGCACCGACTACGACGCCATCGAGAAGACGGTCATCGGCTCGGCGCTCGATCCGTTCGCCGACACGTTCCTTCCGCACATGGAGCGCCTCGCCGCGCTCGGGATCACGCAGGTCGCGCTCGGTGCGCGCCCCGCCGACACCGTCGGGCAGGTCGAGCGCGTCGCCGCCGAGGTCCTCCCTCGTCTCGCGGAGCTCTGAAGACTGCTCCGCGACACGCGCGCCCGCTGCCGCAGCGGCGCGCCCCGGTCGCATACCGTTAGCGGCATGGGTGGGCAGGTGCTGGGCGGCGGGGTGATCGTCGCTGTCGCCGTCGTGCTGTGGCTCGTCTATCTCCTCCCGTCGTGGCACAGCCGCTATCAGTACACCTCCGCCGAGCGGAACGCCGTGCGCCTCAACCAGGCCCTGCGGGTGCTCGCGGAGACGAGCGAGACGCCCAGGGAGGTGCAGCTCGAGCTGAACGCGCGGACCGCGCTCGCCCAGCAGCGCCTCGCGCGTCGCGCGCAGGCCGAACGCGAGCAGGCCGAGCTCGAGATCGCCCGCGCAGAACTCGAGATCGCCAAGGAACAGAGCGCCGCCGACCGCGAGCTCGCCCGTGCCCACCGCGCCGAGACCATCGCCGCCGCTCGTGCCCAGCGCGAGGCCGCCCGTCGGGCCCCCGAAGCGCGTCGCGCCCGCGCGCGCCGGCGGATGCGGCTGACCACCACCGTCGTCGCCGTCGCGGCGCTCGCCGCGGTCGGAGTGGGCGCGTGGCAGATGGTCCTCGGCGCATCCGCCGTTCTCATCTGGGCGGGCGCGATCGCGTTCGTCGCGTGCGTCGTGACGCTGCACCGCATGTCGCGTGTCGCTGCCCGCGCCGTCGTCCGCGCGCCCGTCGAGGCCGTCGCGCCGGCGGCCGTTCCTCTCCCCGACGTGGTTCTGGAGCGCCCCCGGGCAGCGGGCTGGACGCCGCGCGAACTGCCGCGCCCCCTCGCCTCGTCAGCGGGGTCGCGCGCGGCGGCGGTGCTCGACGAACGGGACGCTCGCGAGGCCCTGCGCGTCGCGGCGCGCGAGGAGGCGCTGCGGGGGCTCGCAGCGCAGAATGCGCCGCCGTCGATCGACACCGCGCGCACGGCGCGGGCTTCGGAGTTCAGCCGGATGGGCTATGTCGACGACGCCGAGATCGAGGCCCACGTCCGCCAGCTCCTGGCCCGTCGAGCCGTCGGCGAGTAGCCCCTCCGCCGCGCGGGGCGGGGTGCCCGGCGTGATAATGTAGCGGAGGTTCACGGGCCTGTGGCGCAGTTGGTAGCGCGCTTCGTTCGCAATGAAGAGGTCAGGGGTTCGAATCCCCTCAGGTCCACCGATCCAGAAGCGCTCACCCTCCCGGGTGGGCGCTTCGTCGTTTCCGGTGCCTCACCGCGAGACTCCATCTGCGCCACGAGACAGCGTGCGGCGGACGCAGTCTCGTGGCGCGCGTGCAGTCTCGCGGGGTGGGCGGTTCCCTACAGCAAGGTGTCGCGCTAGACTGTTCGTAGACAGAACATGCGTGCGCAGAGCGAACAGACGGAGCTACCGTGATCGACAAGACCGTTCCCGACGTGGTGAGTGCCGTCGCCGGGATCCCGAACGGCGCGACAGTCCTGATCGGCGGGTTCGGGCGCGCCGGACAGCCGGTGGAACTCATCGACGCCCTCATCGCCTCCGGCGCCGACGACCTGACGATCGTCAACAACAACGCAGGAAACGGCGACGTCGGTCTGGCGGCGCTCCTGGCGACGGGGCGTGTCCGCAAGATCGTGTGTTCGTTTCCCCGTCAGCACGACTCGTGGGTGTTCGACGATCTCTACCGCAGCGGGCGCATCGAGCTCGAGCTCGTCCCGCAGGGGAATCTCGCCGAGCGCATCCGTGCCGCCGGCGCCGGCATCGGCGCCTTCTTCTCCCCGACGGGGGTGGGCACGGTCCTTGCGGAGGGGCGGGAGCACCGCGTGATCGACGGCCGCGAATACGTGCTGGAGTACCCGATCCGCGCCGACGTCGCCCTCATCAGCGCGCTGCGCGCCGACCGGTGGGGGAACCTCGTCTACCGCGAGACCGCCCGCAACTTCGGCCCGATCATGGCGACGGCCGCGCGCACGACGATCGTTCAGGTCGACGAGGTCGTTCCGCTCGGGCAGATCGACCCCGAGACGATCGCGACCCCCGGCATCTTCGTCGACCGCGTCGTCGCCGTCGGCGCGCGGCCGTGGGTGAAAGACGGGACTTTCGTCGGCGGGGTGGATCTCGAAGGCCGCCCCCTGCATGCGGAGGAGACTCGATGAGCAGCCGGATCACCCGCGACGAGCTCGCCGCGCGCATCGCCGCCGACATCCCCGAAGGGGCAGTGGTGAACCTCGGCATCGGAGCGCCCACCCTCGTGGCCAACTTCCTGCCGTCCGACCTCGAGATCGTGCTGCACACCGAGAACGGGATGCTGGGAATGGGCCCCGCCCCCGCGCCCGACGCGATCGACCCCGACCTCATCAACGCGGGGAAGCAGCCGGTCACGGCGCTGGCCGGGGCCGCGTACTTCCACCACGCTGACTCGTTCGCGATGATGCGCGGCGGTCACCTCGACGTCTGCGTGCTGGGCGCCTTCCAGGTCTCGGAACGCGGTGACCTGGCGAACTGGTCCACCGGCGAGCCGGGTGCGATCCCCGCCGTCGGCGGCGCGATGGACCTCGCGATCGGCGCGAAGGCGGTCTACGTCATGACCGACCTGCTCACCAAGCGCGGCGAGTCCAAGCTCGTCCGCGAGTGCGCCTACCCCCTCACCGGCGTGGGCTGCGTGACACGCATCTACACCGACCACGCGGTGTTCGATGTGACTGCCGGCGGCCTCCGCGTGCGCGAGGCGTTCGGGGAGAACACCGTGGCCTCGCTCGAGGCGCTGACCGGCCTCGACCTCGGCGGCTCCGCCGCATCCGCAGAAGGGAACTGACATGTCCGCGAGCTTCGTGTACGACGCCGTCCGCACGCCGTTCGGCCGCGCCGGAGGCGCCCTGTCGGGCGTGCGTCCCGACGACCTCGCCGCCGTGGTCATGAAGGCCGCGGTCGAACGCGCCGACCTCGACCCGGCGCGCATCGACGACGTGATCTTCGGCGACGCCAACCAGGCCGGCGAAGACAACCGCAACGTCGCGCGCTTCGGTGCGCTCCTGGCCGGCTTCCCGACGTCGGTGACCGGCGTCACCGTGAACCGGCTGTGCGCATCGTCGGTGGAGGCGGTGATCCAGGGATCCCGCGCGATCGAGGCCGGCGATGCCGACATCGTGCTCGCCGGGGGCGTGGAGTCGATGAGCCGTGCGCCGTTCGTGGTGGAGAAGTCGCCGCGAGCGTGGCCGAGCGTCGGGAACCAGACGATGTGGAACACCTCGATCGGCTGGCGCATGACGAACAAGGCGCTGCCGACGCACTGGACGATCTCGAACGGTGAGTCCGCAGAGAAGATCGCGGGGGAGTGGAACCTCTCCCGCGACGCGCAGGACGCCTTCGCTGTGCGCTCGCACCGGCTCGCTGCGCAGGCGTGGGCCTCGGGGCTCTACGACGGCGAGGTCGTTCAGGTGCCCGGCGCCGAACTGGTCCGCGACGAGGGCATCCGCGACGATACGTCGGTCGAGAAGCTTGCGGGCTTGAAGGCCCTGTTCGGCCGGGGGGAGAGCGGCACCGTGACGGCCGGCAATTCCTCGCCCATCAACGACGGCGCATCCGCGGTGCTGCTCGCCGGCGAAGGCGTGCTTCCCGGCGATCCCCTCGCGCGCATCATCGGTCGCGCCGCGCACGGGGTCGATCCCGACCAGTTCCCCATCGCGCCAATCGAGGCAGCGAACAAGGCTCTCGCCCGCGCGGGAAAGACGTGGGCGGATGTCGACATCGTCGAGCTCAACGAGGCGTTCGCGTCGCAGTCCCTGGCCTGCATCGCGGGCTGGCCCGATCTCGACCCGGAGAAGGTCAACATCCACGGCGGCGCGCTGGCGATCGGGCACCCCCTCGGGGCATCCGGCGGGCGCATCATCGGCCACGCCGCGCACGAGCTGAAGCGCCGCGGCGGCGGGGTCGCGGTCGCCGCGATCTGCATCGGCGTCGGGCAGGGCCTCGCCGTCGTGCTCGAGCGGTGAGCTCCGAGGGATTGCGCCGTCCGGCGGTAGGGTGAGGCGGTGACCGACGAGACCGTGTCCGCAGCCGAGGGCTCCGGCGATTTCGTCCAGTCACTGGCCCGCGGCCTGGCGATCATCCGGACGTTCGACGGCGAGCACCCCGCCCTGACGCTGAGCGATGTCGCGCGGCGAGCGGACGTGCCCCGCGCCGCCGCGCGACGGTTCCTCCATACGCTGGAGGCCCTCGGATACGTGCGCGCCGACGGGCGGTCCTTCTCGCTCACTCCGCGCGTCCTCGAGCTCGGCTTCTCGTACCTGTCGTCGATGTCGCTGCCGGAGATCGTGCAGCCGCATCTGGAGCGGCTCTCCCACCAGGTCGGCGAGAGCGTGTCGGCGGCCGTGCTCGACGGCGCCGACATCATCTACGTCGCGCGCGTCCCGACCCGCCGCATCATGAGCGTGCGCATCACGATCGGCACGCGCTTTCCGGCGTACGCGACGAGCATGGGCCGCGTCCTCCTGGCCGCGCTGGCCCCGGATGACGCGCAGGCCGTGCTGACGAGCGCCCCCCTCGAGCCTCTGACGCCACGTACGCGCACGGATGCGGCCGAGCTGCGCGCGGAGCTCGACGTCGTCCGCGAGCGTGGCTGGGCGCTCATCGACGGTGAACTCGAGCCCGGTGTGCGCTCCGTGGCCGCGCCCGTGCACGGCCGAGACGGGGAAGTCGTCGCCGCCGTCAACATCTCCACGAGCGCCACGCGCGACAGCGTGGAGCGCATCGAGGACGTGTACGTGCCGATCCTGCTGGCCACGACGTCGGCGATCGACGGCGATATGCGGCTCGTCTAGCGAAACCGGCCCGTTGTCGCCCTCGTCAGCGGGCAGGGGAGATCCGCTGCCCGATGAACACGGCCGTCGCCGCCACGAGCACGTGCATCAGCATGAGCGCCGCGACTCCGATGCCCGTCGTGCCCGGCAGGAACCCGGTGAGAAGCAGCACCACGTCGGGGACGAGTGTGAGCAGCACGAGGACCGGGACGAGCACACGGAGAACGCGCGCCGATCGCCGCGCGAACCGCACGACGAGGACCCACCCCGCGAGACCGACGAGGAACCCGGCGATGCCGAAGGTCAGGTACGGGCCCGGCTGAAGCGGGATGAACGCCGCGTCGGCGCCGAGCGCGAGGGCCGCGAAAGCCAGCGCCGAGGTGAAGATCGCGGATGCGACCACGCCGGAGAACACGAAGAGCACGACGGCGGTCGTGCGGGGGCGGACAACGGAAGTGGACATGACGCTCCGATCGCTGGGGATGATCGGAACGCTAGGGTTTCGGCGCCCTCGCCACGAGGCCTCCGGGGAGTATCCTGCGTACTCCTCTGGGAGTAGCGGACGCTCAGCGCGTCGGGCGCGATACGGTCGGGTCGTGACCACGCTCTCGACAGGATCCGTGACCCAGTACGCCGTGCTCGATGCCCTGCTCGCGGGGGCGTATGGCACCGGGATCCCCGCCCCCGAGGTGCGCGGCCTCGGAGACTTCGGCATCGGATGCTGCGAGGGCCTCGGGGGTGAGGTGATCCTCGTCGACGGGCACCTCGTCGAGTGCACGGTCGACGGCCCGCCGCGCACGATGACCGAGAGCGAAACACTCCCGTTCTTCGAGGTGTGCACCTTTCCCGCGGTCGCGCCGTCGACGGTTCGCGAGGCCGGGCACGAGGAGCTCCTCTCCCGCATCGAGGAGCACGTGCTCAGCCGCAACCTCTTCCACGCCGTCCGCCTGGATGGACTGTTCCGCTCCGTCACGGTGCGCGTCCCGCCGCGTGCATCCGGGTTCCCCGTCCCGCTCGCGGAGATCGCGCAACGGCAGATCGAGACGCGGGTCTCCGACGCGCGGGGCACGCTCGTCGGGTTCTGGGTTCCCGAGATCTACCAGGGCATCGCCGTCGCCGGCGCGCACCTGCACTTCCTCTCCGACGACCACCAGCTGGGCGGCCACGTTCTGGATGTCGGCGTCGAGGATGCAGAGCTGCGGATCGCCGCCTTCGCGCGCTTCGACCTGCGGCTGCCGACCGACGAGGTGTTCCTCTCCACGCCGCTGACCCACGACGACGACCACCGGATCATCGCGGTGGAGAGCGCCTCGCCTCGGTGAGACGGGATCGACCGCCCGGGCGCCCCGGACGGTCGATCGCCAAGCCTCCTCGTCAGCCGACGAGCTGCGCGGAGCGGGCTCCCGCGGTGAGCCGCTCGGCAGCCAGCCCCTCCGCGGCGGCGAGCGGCGTCACCCCGCGTGATTCCGCCTCGTCGAAGACGCGCCGGACGGTGTCGCCGATCGCGGCCACGCGGGCCATGATCTGCGCGCGGTCCCCGAGACCCTTGTCCTCGGCGTCCAGGTAGATCACGCCGCCGGCATTGGCGACGAAGTCCGGGGCGTAGAGGATTCCGCGCGCCGCCAGCCGGTCGGCGCCGGAGTGGTCCGCGAGCGGGTTGTTCGCCGGCCCGCACACCGCACGGGCGTCGAGGGCTTCGATGACCTCGTCGGTGAGGACGCCGCCGATCCCCGCCGGGACGAAGACGTCGGCCGGGATCAGGTGCTCCTCTCCCGCCGCCACCCAGGTCGCGCCGAGGTCGGCCGCGAGGGTGCGCTTGGCGGGGTTCACGTCGGTCACATGCAAGATCGCGCCCTCGGATGCCAGGCGAGCGGCCAGGCGGCTGCCGACCTGACCGAGACCGGAGATCGTCACTCGTCGGCCGGCGACGTCCGCCGATCCGCAGACGCGCTCGAGGGTGGCCCGAAGAGCCTCGTAGACGCCGACGCTCGTGGGGCCGGCCGGCTCGCCCGACCCGCCCGCCGCGTCGGGAAGCCCCACGACGTGAGCGGTGCGCTCGCGCACGACGAGCATGTCCTCGGCGGTCGAGCCGACGTCTTCTGCGGTGCGATAGAGCCCGCCCAGCGACTCGACGGCGTCGCCGAGGTCGAGGAAGACGGCGCGGCGTCGCTCGGCGTCGAGCACCGTTCCCTCCGGCAGGCCGACGACGGACTTTCCTCCGCCGGCATCCAATCCGGCCGCGGCGTTCTTGAGCGTCATCGCGGCGGAGAGGCGCAAGGCGTCGCCCAGTGCCGCGCTCCAGTGGGGATAGGTCCACACGCGAGCGCCGCCGAGGGCGGGGCCGAGCGCGGCGGAGTGGAGTGCGACGGCGAGGAACAGACCACTGCGCTCTCCCGTCCTCACCTCCACGCGCTCGTGGGTGAAATCGGGCAGGGGCAGTGCAGGGGTCATCGTCGATCCTTCTCCGGCGGGCCTCGTGGGCCGTAGGTACAGCCGCCGCGGGTGTGCGGCAGCCGATTCCATTGTGCCCGGGCGCGGGACGAAACGACAGAGGGCGCGCTCCAGAGCGGGCGGCATCAGGGGTAGGGTCGGCGCATGGCGGAGCAGTACCTGCACGGGCACCATTCGAGCGTCGTCAGCTCGCACGCGCGGCGGACGGCCGAGAACTCCGTCGCCTACCTTCTTCCTCGTCTGCGTGAGGGGATGTCTCTTCTGGACGTGGGATGCGGGCCGGGGACGATCACTGTCGACCTGGCCGAGCGTGTCGCGCCGGGGCGTGTCGTGGGCATCGACACCTCCGAGGTCGCCCTTCAGATGGCACGGGAGGTGGCCGGGCACCGCGGCGTGCAGATCGACTTCCACGTCGACGACGCGTATGCGCTGTCGGCCGGGTCGGGGGAGTACGACATCGTCCACGCCCATCAGGTACTCCATCACCTCACGCGACCCACGGACGCGATCGCCGAGTTCGCCCGTGTCGCCGGAGCGGAGGGGATCGTGGCGCTGCGGGAGGTCGACTATGAGGGGATCTCCTGGTTCCCGCACGTGCCGGCCCTCGACGAATGGCTCGACCTCTTCGTGCGGCTGGGGCGCACGCTCGGCGGCGAGCCGTCCGCGGGCCGCCGCCTTCTCGGGTGGGCGCAGCAGGCGGGGCTCCGCGACATCGAGCCTTCCGCGTCGGTGTGGCTGTATGCCACGCCCGAGGACCGGGGCTGGTTCGCCGACTCGTGGGCCCAGCGCGCGACCGAGTCGGACTTCGCCCGGCACGCTCTCGAGCACGGGCTCGCCGACCGCGACGCGCTCGCGCGGATCGCCGAGGGGTGGCTCGAGTGGGCGGCGGCGCCGGACGGATGGATGCTGATGCCCCACGCCGAGATCATCGCGCGGGGCACCGCGTCGTGAGGGGCGCCTACCAGGCGAGCACGGTCTCCGGGGTGAAGACGAGCGCCGTCGAGAACGTCGCGACGATCGCGTCGAGCGGCTGCCCGTAGTCCGCGACGGCGGCGGCGTACTTCTCCTCGTACGCCGGCCGGAAATGCGCGAGCCACTGCGCCGAGGAGCGCTCCGAGACTTCAGCGGTGCCGCGGAGGATGACCACTTCGTTGCCGAACGCGCCAGTCTCCAGGTGCACCAGAACCGGCGATCCGGCACGCACGTGCGCCACCTTCGCCGTGGCGGCTCGGCTGAAGACGACCACGCGGCCGTCGTGCCAGAAGAACCAGACGGGAACCGCGTGGGGAGCGCCGTCGGCGTCGACGGTCGTGAACCACGCGATGATCCGCTTCTCCAGCAGGTCGATCGCCGCCTCGTTCGCGGGATCGCCGGGGGTGAATGTCCGCGCCATCATGCCTCCTCGGTGGATGCTCCCGAGAGTACAGAGCCTCCCTGACGCCGCTCTAGGCTGAGGGCATGACGGAGGCCCTTCCCGCCCGCAGCAGACTCGTCGCCGAACGGCTCGCGGAGGAGGGCATCGACGCGCAGATCGTCGTGCTCCCGGATGCCGCGTCCACCGCCGCCCTGGCGGCATCCGCTCTGGGCGTCGACGTGGGCGCCATCGCCAACAGCCTGGTCTTCGTCGGCGACGAGAAGCCGTTGCTGGTCATGACCAGCGGCGCCCACCGTGTGGACACCGTCGCGCTGGCGGAGCGTCTCGGCATGGAGCGGATCCGCCGGGCCACGCCCGAGGAGGTGAGGTCGGCCACGGGTCAGCCGATCGGCGGTGTGGCGCCCACCGGACACCCGGCGCCGGTTCGGACCGTCGTCGACGAGGCGCTCGCCGCCCACCCGGTCCTGTGGGCGGCCGGCGGCACCCCGCACACCGTGTTCCCCCTCACGTTCGGCGAACTGGTCGGCCTCACCGGGGGCGCCGTGGTGCGGGTGGACTGAACGGCGGCGAGGCCGAGGAGTATCCGACGACTCAGAGGCCTCCTCGAAGAGCCTCGCGGGCGGTGACCGCGGCGGCGGCCGACCACGCCTGCGGCCGGCAGGCGGCGGGGTAGGGCGTCGGGACCGACGACTCCGCCGCCGGGTCGCCGGAGTGCAGCTCGGGAACGCGGTATCCGAATCCCTCGGCGGCGGCGACGAGACCGTCCACGACCTCGCGCGCCCCGGCGCGCAGCCCGGCGCGGAGCATGCCGTGAACCGCGATCGCGGTGTCGTGCACCCAGACGCTCCCGCCGTGATAGGACAGCGGCCAGTATCCGGCCGACCCCGTCGACATCGTGCGGATGCCGTAGCCGCTCGACATCGTCGGGCCGAGCAGGAGCGCCGCGACGTGCGCCTCGTCGTCGGGAGAGAGGATGCCCGTTCCCAGGAGATGGCCGATGTTGCTGGTGAGGGTGTCGACGGCGTTCTTGTCGCGGTCCAGGGCCACGGCGGGGTAGCGGCCCTCCGGAGTCCGCACCCAGTACGCCTCGGCGAAGCGGGCTTTCAGCGCGGCAGCCCAGGCGCGCAGGCCTGCCGGATCGTCGGCGTCGTCTCCGAAGGCCTCCAGGAGGTCCGCGCCGGCGCGTGCGGCCTCGTACGCGTAGCCCTGCACCTCGCACAGCGCGATCGGCCCTTCCGCGAGCCGGCCGTCCCGCCACTGGATCGAGTCGCCGGAGTCCTTCCAGCCTTGATTGGCCAGCCCGGTCCCCATCCGGTCGATGTAGTCGAGGAAGCCGTCGCCGTCGCTGTCACCCTCCTCCCGCATCCACTGGAGCGCTCGCCGCAGCGCCGGAAGAAGGGCACGGACGTCGGCGTCGGGCATCCCCGCTCGCCATGCGTCGGCGAGGAGGCAGATCCACAGCGGAGTCGCGTCGACGCTGCCGTAGTACCGCGGCGGGAGGACGATGCCCTCGCCGGGGAGCTCGATCGCCGACGAGCGCAGCTCGTGGAGGATCTTCCCGGGTTCCTGGGCCGTCGCCGGGTCGTCGTCGGTGCCCTGCAGCCGGGCGAGGACGCGCAGGGTGGATGCGGCGATGCCGGGGTCCAGGGGCAGCGCGAGCCGCGCCGCCCAGAGGGAATCGCGCCCGAAGAGCGTGAAGAACCATGGCGCCCCGGCGGCGAAGAACTCGTCGTCCGGGGCATCCGGCAGCGCCAGGCGCAGGGCGTCGAGGTCGCCCAGCGCCACGTCCAGCCAGCGGGCGAGTCTCGAGTCGGCCGTCTCCTCGACGACCGACTCGGACTCCCACCGCACCGGGGTACGCGCGGCCTGCACGACCAGGGTCGGGTCGAACAGTTCGAGCGCCCATCCCACCGCGACACGTCCCCCGGGCGGGAGCTGCACGGGCCAGGTCGCCACGATAACCCCGTCGTCGTCGCCCAGGCGAGCGTCCGGGGCGGAGAACACGAAGCCCGCCTCCCCGGCCTCGACCCGGATGCTCCCGCGCGACGCCTGGGCGGTGAACGCCCGCGCGGCGACGGAGCCGGATTTCACCTCGAGGAGCGACGCGAACTCCGGGCGCAGGCGGACGGTGACCGCCGTCGTCACGGGCTCCCGCAATCCCGAGTGCAGCGTGTACGACTCGTGCACGAGCCCGGCTTCGACGCGGCGCTCGCGCATCACCCGCAGCTTCGGGTCGGGGGTGGCGTCGTCGACACCGCGCAGCAGACCGCCGAACACGAGCCGTGAGGGTCCGTGCGGGGCCGTGGAGATCCACTCGATCTCGGAGCCTTCGAACGACACCGTCACCTCGGCGACGTGGCGGACGTCGCCGTGGTAGACGCCGTCGACGGCGGCGCCGCCGATCTCGCCGGTGCTACGGGACCACACCTGAGTGGGTGCTCGCAGCCCGATGACGGCGTCCGAGAGCAGCGGCTGCCGCGGATGCTCCGCGGGGGCGGCGGCGTGCGCTGCGCGGGCGGGGGTGTCGACGGTCATTCCTTGACGGCTCCTTCGCTGGCGTTCATGATGCGGCGCTGGAAGATGAAGAACATCACGGCGACGGGGATCGTCATGATGGCCGCAGCCGCCAGCTTGATCGGGTATTGACTGCCCTGGCTGAGCTGGCCGCTCGCGAGCGAGGCGACCCCCTTCGTCAGCGTGGTCAGCTCGGAGGACTGGGTGGAGATCACGAAGTGGCTGAGTTCGTTCCACGACCCCTGGAACGACAGGATCACGATCGTGATGAGCGCCGGCCGGGCCATCGGAAGGACCACCGACCAGAAGATGCGGAACGTCCCGGCGCCGTCGATGCGCGCCTGCTCCTCCACCGAGGGCGGGATCGACTCGAAGAAGTTCTTCATGATGAACACCCCCGCCGCATCCACCAGAAGAGGCAGGATCATGCCGGCGTAGGAGTCGTAGATGCCCAGCTGGTTGATGACGAGGAACTTCGGGATGAGCAGGACGACGGTCGGCACCGCCATGACCGCCACGAGCGCGGCGAAGACGATACCGCGCCCCCGGAAGCGCAAGCGGGCGAGCGCATAGCCGGCGAGAGAGTCGAAGAACACCCGGCCGATGGTGACGAACACGGTCACGATCGCGGAGTTGGCGAACCACGTCGGGAAGTTCGACTGCAGGAAGAGCTGCTCGTACGCCGCCCAGGACACCGGGCTCGGAATCAGCGAGACCGGGTCGGCCGCCGCATCCGCATCCGTCTTGAACGACGTCGCCACCTGCACGAGGAACGGATAGATGTAGATGAGCGCGAGCGCCGCCAGCGCCGCATAGAGCACGACCTGCCACACCACCGTCTTGCGAGGGAGGTGCCGCCGCGGGCGCCCGAGACGAACGCCGCCGGTCTGCTCCTGCTCGACGAGGACGTCGGCCTGCAGGCCCGTCGCCGACGCCGTCATCGCACGGCTCCGTTCGAGCGGACCTCGTACTGCCGCGCGCGCCGGCGCGACACCGGCCGATCGCGCAGCACCCAGCGCTGGAGGATCGTGAAGGCCACGATGATGACGAAGAGCACAAACGCGATAGCGGCGCCCTGCCCCCACTCCTGCGAGATGAACGCGGAGTTGTAGCTGAGGTAGGCCGGCGTCAGGGTCGTCTTCCCGGGGCCGCCCTGCGTGCCGGTGTAGATCTGGTCGAAGACCTGCCAGCATCCGATGAGCCCCAGGGTGAGGACGGTGAAGAGCGTGGGCTTGAGCTGCGGGAGGGTCACGCGCCAGAAGCGCTGCCACGCGTTGGCGCCGTCCATCATCGCCGCTTCGTCGACGTCGCCGGAGATGTTCTGCAGCGCGGCGATGAACAGCAGCATGAAGGTCCCCGACGTGGTGAAGACGGCCATGATGATGAAGGCGCTCATCGCGACCGACGGACCCGCCAGCCAGTCCCACCACGTCACGCCCAAGAAGCCCGCACCGGTGAGGGCGTCGGGTCCGGACTGCACGCCGAAGACGGCCAGGAGATTGTGGAGGACGCCGCGCGGCTCGTTGAACCAGTTGGGTCCGTTCACGCCGAGCCACGACAGTACCTCGTTGACGGCGCCGGTGGTGGAGAAGAGGAAGAGCCACAGGACGGTGATGGCCACCGAGCTCGTGACGGACGGGAAGTAGAAGGCCGTGCGGAAGAAGCCCCTGCCGCGCAGCACTGCGCGGTTGACGAGCACGGCGAGGAACAGCGACAGCGCCGTCTGCAGCGGGACGACGAGGAGGACGTACCACGCGTTGTTGCGCAGCGAGATGCCGAAGTCGCGCTCGGCCAGCCCCCCGCCGGTCGTGATGGCGGCGTAGTTCTCGCCGCCGACGAACGACACGACGGAGGAGAACGGGCTGCCGCGACCGGTCCAGTCCGAGAAGCTCACCCACAGCGCCATGACGACGGGGACGAGGAGGAAGACGCCGAGGATGATCAGCACGGGGAGCGTGAAGATCCACCCGGCGGCGGCCTCGCCGCGCCGGATCCCGGAGGACCCGGCGCGGCGAGACGCCACGGTGACCGATGCCATGCGTTACTCAGCGATCACCTCGAGGTTGGACTGCACCGAGTCGAGGATCGTCTGCGGATCGCCCGTCTTCAGCGACTCCAGCTGCGCGTTGAAGTCGGTGATGACGTCGGCGGCCCCTGCCACGTTCGGCGGGAACTGCGCGTATTCGGCGCCCGCGAGGAAGGCCGACAGGTCGGGGTTGGCGCTGGTCCACGCGTCGGCGGCGGACTGGATGGACGGCATCGGGCCGAACGCCTCCGAGAAGGCGAGCTGCTGGTCGGTGCCGGTGAGGTACTCCACGAGGTCGAGGGCGGCCTCCTGGTTCGCGCTGTCGGCCGCCATGCCCCAGCAGTTCGTGAACTGCAGCGTGCCCTTGCCGGCGGGCCCGGCGGGAAGCTCGGCCACGGTGTAGTTCACGTCGGGGTAGTCGTTCGTGAGGGCACCGGTGATCCAATTGCCCTCGATGACCATCGCGGCCGCTCCGGTGCCGAAGGCCTCGCCACCCCATCCGGCGCCGATGTCGGCGGCGAACGCGAAGGACCCGTCGTTCAGATGCTGCTGCACGTAGGTGAGAGCCTCGACGTTCTCGGGGCTGTTGGCCGCCGCCGCGCCGTCGACGAGGAGGCCGCCGCCGGCCTGCGCCATGAAGGTGCCGACGCGCTGGTATTCGGCACCGAAGGCCAGGCCCACGTGATCGGCCGTCGTGAGGCGCTGGGCGACGGATGCCAGGGAATCCCAGTCGGTGGGGATATCGGCATCCGTCAGCCCGGCCGCGGCCCACAGGTCGGTGTTGATGACGAGCGCGAGCGTGGAGAAGTCCTTGGGCGCGCAGAAGAACTCGCCATCGAGCGTGAAGTTCTCCACGAGCGACGGATAGAAGTCGTCCTCGTTCGCGAGGTCGTCGCCGTACGCCTGGACCGAGCCGTTGCCGGCGTATCCGGCGAGGGCCTCGGGGGCGAGGTAGAAGAGGTCGGGCGGCGAGCCCGCGGCGAAGCCCTGCGACAGCTGCTGGGGGAGGTCGTTGGCGACCTGGACCTCCGCGTCGACGCCGGATTCGTCCGACCAGGCGGCGACGGCGTTCTCGACCGCTGCCGTCTCGGCATCACCCGAGGACCCGATGAGGATCGACAGGCTCCCGTCGTCCGAGGCTCCGCCGCCCCCGCCGTTGTCGTCGAATCCGGAACCGCACGCGGTGAGTGCGAGCGAGCCGGTGACCAGGAGCGCGCCGGCGCCGAGGACGGCGCGCGTGATGTGCCGTGTCATGTGTCTCTCTCCTTCGATGAGGCATGTGAGCGCGCTCGAATTTGAACGATCAAAGTTGCGCGCGGGATCACCGTACGTAGGGCGGGCGCGGGGTGTCAACCCCTCGCATCCGTCGCCATAGGATGGCGCTCGACGGACAGTGCGAGGAGGTGCGATGTCCCGGGCTCCCACGGTCGACGACGTCGCGCGCCTGGCCGGCGTGTCACGCCAGACGGTGTCGAACGTGCTCAACACCCCCGCGGTCGTGCGCGCTGCCACGCGAGAGCGGGTGGAGGCGGCCATCGCCGACCTCGGATACCGGCCCCACGCCGCGGCGCGGCGCCTGCGCACCCGCCGCAGCTCGACCATCGGCGTCCACCTCGACCCGTACGCCGGCGGGATCTCGGGGGTGGTGCTCGACCGCTTCGTCCATGCCCTGACCGAGCGCGCGAGCGACAGGGGGATGCGCGTGCTGGTCTACGCCGCGCGATCGCCCGAGGAGGAGATGGCGCG
Organism: Microbacterium sp. RD1; assembly: GCF_052220165.1. Lineage (NCBI taxonomy): Bacteria > Bacillati > Actinomycetota > Actinomycetes > Micrococcales > Microbacteriaceae > Microbacterium > Microbacterium sp. RD1. The sequence goes on along the minus strand of NZ_JBQPOL010000003.1, from coordinate 381,423 downwards.
CCTGGCCGATCTGCTCGACGGCGGTGAGGTCGACGCCGTCGTCGTGACCGGGACCTTCCACGGCGATCCGCGCACCGGCTGGCTGAGCGGACGGGACATGCCGTTCGTGTCGTTCGGGCGCCCGTGGGGCGAGGACGACGTCGAAGCCCCGGCGCATCTGTGGGTCGACGTCGACGGCGCGGCGGGCACCGCGGCAGCCACGCGCCACGCGCTCGCCGTCGCCGGGCCGCGTGTGGCGTTCCTCGGCTGGCCCGAAGGCTCCGGGACGGGCGACGACCGGGAGCGCGGCTGGCGCGAGGCGCTGGCATCCGTCGGCGGCCGTGGCCCTCGGTGGTACGCGGAGGAGGGCGTCGGCACCGCCCGCGCCGTGGTCGAACGGGTGTTGCGCGCGGGGGAGGAGGTCGACGCGATCGTCTGCGTGAGCGACTCCCTCGCGATCGGCGCGCACCTCGCGGCGGGGGCGGCCGGTCTCCCCGGGTTGCCGATCGTGGGCTTCGACAACACTCCCGCGGCCGAAGCCTTGGGACTCTCGAGCGTGGAGCAGCTGCCCGAGAGAGTGGCCGCCGGGGCGTTGGAGCTGCTGATGGGGGCCACCGGCAGCGTCGTGGCACCCCGGCCCGCCGAATCCGGCTCAGCCCACGTGCTCGTCGAGCCGCGCCTGGTCGTCCGCTGACCTCCGCCGCGAAAGCGGGTGCGGGCTACGGGGTCGTGAGCTGCACGTCGTCGGGCGGCACGGCGCCGACGTCGTCCCACCCGCCGTCGTTCCACGTGAACACCGCGACCGTGGCGGTCGGCATGGTCACCTCGCGCCCGGCGAGCTCGCTGACGAGTGCGCTCATGCCGGGATCGTGAGCCACGACGAGCACCTCCGCGGCGCCGCTCTCGCGGGCGACGCGCAGGAGGGTCGGCGGGTCGGCCAGGTACAGCTCCGGATGCTCGGTCACCTCGGCTCCGAACACCTCGGCGAACAGCTCCGCCGTTGTCCGGGCGCGAAGCGCCGTGGAGGTCAGCAGAAGCTCGGGACGCACGCCCGAGCGCATCACGCGCCGCGCCACCTCGGGCGCGTCGCGCCGGCCCCGGGCGTTGAGCGGGCGGTCGTGGTCGTCGACCGAGGAGTCGGCCCAGTCGGATTTGGCGTGGCGGGCGAGGGCGAGCTGGATCATGCCGTCACGTACACCCAGGCTCGCAGGCCGCTGGCCAGCGTCACCGCGATGCGGCGGTACAGCGCCACCTCGTACTCGTCGGCCGCTTCCAGCTCCGTGTCGCTCAACCAGACCACTTTCCCCACCACCTTGTCCCGCGCGTCGCCGGTCTCGCGGAGGATCGGATGCACCGATGCCCCCGACAGCTCCGTCACGCGCGGATCGTCGATCTCGGCGTAGTCGATCGTGTACCCGGGGAGCACGTCATCGGCTCCGTCCAGCAGGCGTCCGAAGGTGTCGCGCTGCACGTCGGGGAATTGCAGCGTTCCGTAGGTGAAAAGCGCCTCGTCGGTGGGTGCGTCGACCACGATCCCAGGCTACTGGTCAGCCCCAGATCAGTTGCGCGATCGTGAAGATCGCCACGCCGGCCAATGCGCCGACGACGGTGCCGTTCAGACGGATGTACTGCAGATCGCGGCCGACGAGCAGCTCGATCTTCTCCGTCGTCTCCGCCGGGTCCCACCGCTCGACCGTGTCGGTGATGATCGAGGCGATGTCGTGACGGTAGCGGTCGACGAGGAAGACCGCCGCATCCGTCACCCACGTGTCGACGCGGTGCTGCAGGGCCGGTTCGGTGCCGAGGCGCTCGCCGATCTCGGTGAGAGCCTGCACGGCGCGCTGCCGCAGCCCGCTCGCGGGGTCGGCGAGCGCGGCGAGGAGGCCCGCCTTCGTCGTCGCCCACGCCTGCGCGGCGAGCGCGCGCACCCGCGGGCTGTCGAACACGCTCGCCTTCGCGTCCTCCAGGCGCCCGATCGTCGCAGGGTCGTGCTGGAGGTTGTCGGCGAGCCGCGCGAGGTAGCCGTCGATGGCGCGGCGGGCCGGATGCTGGGAGTCGCTTCGGACCGCGTCCACCCAGGAGACGGCCTGGCGGTAGACGGTGTCGTCGATCAGCCGATGAGCGATGCCGGGAAGCCACGACGGCAACCGCCGGGACACGAGGCCGGTGAAGGCCTCCTGATTGGCGGCGAGCCACGTCGCGACAGTGTCGGCCGCGAGGTCGACGGCGCCCTCGTGCGCACCCGACTCGACGACGCGCCCGAGCCATCCGCCCACCGAGGGGCCCCAGTCGGGGGAGAGCAGGTGCTCGCGGGCGAGGTCTTCGATCACGTCGCGCACGTCGTCGTCGCTGAGCGCCTGCAGCACCGCGACCGCTGCGGACGAGCCCTCGGCCACCACGCGCTCGGCGGAAGCGGGCTGGGCCAGCCACGCCCCCAGCCGCGCCGCGACGGGGGTGGACTCGAGCTTGCCGCGGACCACCGGGCCGGAGAGGAAGTTCGTCTCGACGAACTCGCCCAGGCTCCGGCCGATCTCGTCCTTGCGGCGGGGGATGATGGCGGTGTGCGGGATCGGGATCCCAAGCGGATGCCGGAACAGCGCCGTCACGGCGAACCAGTCGGCGAGCGCGCCGACCATGCCTCCCTCGGCAGCCGCGCGCACCCACTGCAGCCACGGAACCCGCTCCTGCAGGGCGAAGGAGACGGCGAAGAGCACGGCCATGAACACGAGGGCCCCGAGGGCCACCGCCTTCATGGTGCGAAGCCCTCGCCGGCGCGCGAGGTCGGACGGGGTCAGCAGGGAGTCGGGGGTCGGCATCAGCTCTCCAGCGGGCCGAGCCAGGCGGTGGCCGCGGCGCTGTGCGCCGACTCGGGGTCGGACGGGTGGAACATGCCCGCCAGGACGTCACGGTACAGCCGTGACAGCTCGCTGCCGGCGAAGTACGAGGAGCCACCGGCCACGAGCACCGCATCGTCGACGACGGCCTTGGCCATCGTCACCGCGCGGTGCTTGGCGCCGGCCAGGAGAGAGAACCAGCGCGCACCGTGGTCCACGCGCGCGTCGACGTCGCGGGCGAGGGCGGCCAGCTGAGGAGGGAGGGCGTCGTAGGCGAGCACCATGTCGGCGATGCGCCAGCGGACGTCGGGGTCGGAGGTGAGCGGCCGCCCGGTCCGCTTCGAGCGCCGTCGCCCCGCCGCATCCGCCGCGAGCTCCAGCGCGCGGGCGGCGATGCCGGTGTAGACCGACGCGAGGAGGATCTCGAACGCGGCGAAGATGCCGAACACGAGGGGGTCGGGCTGGGGCCCGGGTGCCACCCGCCGGACGACGCGATCGGCCGGGGCGACAGCGCCGTGCAACTCCGTGGTGCGCGACTGCGTGCCCCGCATCCCCAGGGTGTCCCAGTCGTCGCGGGTGACGACGGCGTCGGTGCGGGGGAGGAAGCCGTAGACGATCTGCGGGGCGTCGGGCGACGTCGTGTCGAGGCCGTGCACGCCCAGCTGCGTCCACACCGGGGCCAGCGACGTGAAGATCTTCGTCCCGGTGTAGGCGTAGCCGCCGTCGCCGGTCGGCGCGGCCACGGTGTCGCTGCCGAAGAGGACGAGGTCGTTGCCCGCCTCGCTGATGCCGAAGGCGAACACCTCGCCGGCCGCAGCGCCCGTCTGCACGAACGCGAGATCGTCGATGCCCCGATCGCGGAGGATCTGCGCGACGGCGGTCCACACGAGGTGCATGTTGATCGCGAGTGCCGTCGCGGGGGCGGCGGTGGCCAGCCGCTGCTGCAGAACGGATGCCTCGGCCAGGCCGAGCCCCGCCCCGCCCCGGTCGGCCGGCACGAGGATCGCGAGATACCCCGACGCCTGCAGCTCGGCGAGATCGGCCTCGGGGAACGTGTTGTCGCGGTCGTGCGCGGCCGCGCGCTCCCGGATGCGCTCGAGCATGTCGTCGGGCAGGTGGTGCGCGGGGTCGAACGTCATTCCCCTATTGTCCGCGCCCGGGCCGCCGTTCGCCCCGTCTCGCCTCCGCCGCCGGATTCGGATATGCGCGTCGGATTCGGACCTTCGGCGCCGCAGCATCCGAATCCGGCGTCGTCCTCCGAATCCGCGGCTCAGCCGAGGGCGGCGAAGAACGCGGCGATCGTGTCGTCGGGCTTGTCGCGGTGCGGCGAGTGGCCCGCGCCGGCGACGACCGACATCGTGACGACGGGATTGGCGAGCACCTCCTCGGCCAGGGCTCCACGGAAGATGGAGTACACCTGCGGGTCCGAGGCGAGGACGTGCGTCGGAACGCTCAGCCGCGCGGCGGCGCCGCGCACATCCCACTCCGGGTTCTGAATGCTCGTCTGCTCCACGGCCCATTCGCTCGCCTGCTGGGCCGACAGAGCCTTGAGCTCGACGTCCTGCGGATGCCACGTGGGATGCTCCGCCCGCACCGCGGCGATGCTCGTGTCGGCGAACGCCCGTTCCTGACTGGAGCGCACGATCTCCCGGTCGCGCGCCGCGAGGTGCAGCGCCGGATCGACGAGGACGAGCCGCCGGGCCCAGGCCGCGTCGTCGGCCGCGACGACAGTTGCCGCTGCACCGCCGAGGGAATGGGCGACCACGAGGTCCCACGCGCCGCGGTCGTCCGGGCGCAGCTCGGCGAGGTCGGCGGCGTAGGCGGCGATGGAGTAGTCCAGCGCGCGGGGGGCGGTCCCGTGTCCGCGCAGATCCACCGCATCCGCCCGCCAGCCGGCGTCGGCGAGGGCGACGCCGTAACGCCACATGAGCGCGCCGTTCGAGCCGAGGCCGTGGACGAGGAGCGCGCGACGCTGAGCGTCGGGTCGGCCCCACGACTGGCGGGGGAGGGTGACCGGAGAAGGCATGCCCCCAGCCTATTGAGCCCCGCCTGTGGCGTCGCCGGGCGTCTCCGGCCGCGGCCGGCCCGTACTCAGTCTGGCTGTGCGGCGCCGCGGCGTTCCGCCGCGGAAACCCGCGATCGGCCCGTCGGGCCGATGCCGTCCAGACTGAGTACGGTACGCGGATGCGGCGAAGCCGGGCCGGGCGGATGCGGAGGAGCCCGGGCCCGGACACAGATGCGGCGGAGCTCGGGCGGCGCGAAGCCCGCAGAATGGAGGCATGATCTCCACCGAGGCCGCCCTGGCCCTGCGCGACTCGGGCCTGGTGTGGACGCCGCGGTCGGGCGACCGATTCCAGCTGAACGAGCCGGAGTTCGACGCCGACGTCTTCACCGTCAGCGAGATGACGATCGAGGCCCGCAGCTACCCGACCGGCACGATCCTGGCCTTCAACGGCACGACCGAGTGGGCGCTGGACTCGGTCGCCCTCGAAGACGCGCTGTGGCTGCCCACGGAGGAGCAGCTGCGGGAGATGCTCCGCGGTTCCTTCCGGGCGCTGCGGCGCCTGTCCGACACCTACGAGGTGGAGATCGTCGTCGCCGGCGCGGTGCGGACCTTCGCTCATCCGGAGCCCGCCGACGCCTACGCGGGCGCGGTCCTGGCGCTGCTCGCCCGCATCGCCTGACGAGTCCGCGCGCTCGGACGCGGGCGATCGCCCGCTCCCGGTGGGCGGATGGTGCGGCTAGGTGATCGTGTGCACCGGCGCGGTGTCGGGGAGCGGGCTCGCATCGCGGTGGCGGAGATCGGGGAACCCGCGCACGCACACGACGGCGACCACGACGCCCACGACGGCGAACCCGAGAGCGGCCACGTACGCGCCGAACGGGCCGACGCCGTCGATGAGGAAGCCGGCGGCGGCAGACCCCGCCGCGGCGCCGATGAGCTGCCCGGTGCCGATCCAGCCGTAGGCCTCCGCGGTCTCGCTGAACCGGACGCTCGCCGAGGTGATCGCGAAGATCACCGCGAGCGCGGGGGCCAGGCCGATCCCGGCGACGAAGAGCGCGCCGCCGAGCCACCACGCATCGAGGGCGAAGAGGGTGAGGACGAGTCCTCCCGCGACGATCGCCATCCGCCGCCCCATCGCCCAACGGCCGATCGGGATGTGGCCGAGCGACAGGCCGCCCGCAAGGCTCCCGATCGAGAAGACCGCGAGGACGAGGCCGGCTTCCGGTCCGCCGTGCCCGAACTCGGCGACGACCCCCGCCTCCACCGCCGAGCACGCGGCGATGAGGAGGAACCCGCAGACGGTCCCCAGGAGCACGGCGGGCTTGGCCAGCACCTTGCCGAATCCTCGCCGGCTCCGCGGGATGCGCACGCGCCCGACCTCGGGGGAGAGGATGAACCACGCCCCGCCGCCGACGAGGATCGCGACGATGAGCAGCAGTGCCTGCACCGTCCCGACCTGCGTCGCCACGAAGGTGATGACGACCGGCGCGATGATCCAGATGATCTCCTGCAGGGAGGCGTCGAGGGAGAACAGCGGGGTGAGCTGACGCGAGGTCACCATCTTCGGATAGATGGTGCGCACGGCCGATTGCACGGGCGGGGTCGACAGCCCGGCCACCAGGCCCAGCGCCATGTAGCCCGGGAGGGGCAGTCGCACGAGCGCCAGCAGCGCGATCGAGACCGCGCAGACGGCCATCGTCAGAGTGAGCACCCGACGCATGCCCCAGCGGCCCATCCAGCGACTCGTGATGGGGCCGGCCACCGCCTGCCCGATCGATGTGGCAGCGAGCACGAGCCCCGCGGCGCCGTACGAGCCGGTGACCTGTTCGATGTGCAGGAGGAGGGCGAGGCTCGTCATCCCGCTCGGGAAGCGGGCGGTGAGCTGGGCGGCGATGATGCGCGCGACGCCGCGCGTTCGCAGGAGGTCCCGGTAGCCAGCCACGACATCCCACGCTACCGATTCGCCTCGAGCGCGGCGACCCGTCGAGCGACACGCGCGACACGCCGGATGCGCAGATTCCACAGAACTCCGGATGTCGGGGGCCCCTCGTAACGTGCGGCCTGTGGACAACCGCGGCGGGGCAGGTCGAAATCAGCGTGATTCAGGGTTTTTTCAGGTTTCCTGGTATCTGCCGACCTGTGGATGAAACGGTGGACAACGTGTGTTGTATCTGAGGAGAGCGGTGGAAAACTACACGAATGTAACTACTACCCCTTGTGGTGCCTTCCAATGTCGGCACCCATATGTAGTATTGAGCTCCCGGCGCAGCGACGCCGCACCACACCAGGATTTTGAGGGGAGAAACGGGTAAACATGGCTATCACGGTGTACACCAAGCCCTCGTGCGTTCAGTGCACGGCGACCTACCGCGCGCTGGACTCGAAGGGCATCGAATACGAGGTGCACGACCTGTCGCAGGACCCGGCAGCGCTCGAGCAGGTCAAGGCTCTCGGTTACCTGCAGGCCCCCGTCGTCATCACGGACGAGGACCACTGGTCGGGCTTCCGTCCCGACAAGATCGACGAACTCGCGTCGCGTCTGGTCTGATCGTCATGGCAACCGCGATCGCTGAGCGAGAAGCGGTTGCCGGATCGAGCACCGCTCCGCTTCTGGTCTACTTCTCGAGCGTGTCGGGCAACACCGCACGTTTCATCGAGAAGCTCGGGATGCGGGCCGTGCGCATTCCCCTCCACGCGAACGAGACGCCACTGGTCGTCGACGAACCCTATGTGCTCCTGACCCCCACCTACGGCGGGGGTCAGGGGCGGGGCGTCGAGAAGGGCGCCGTTCCCAAGCAGGTCATCCGGTTTCTGAACGACGAACACAACCGGAGCCTCATCCGCGGGGTCATCTCCGCGGGAAACACGAATTTCGGTGAGCACTTCGGGCTCGCCGGCGAAATCATCAGCCGCAAGTGCTCCGTGCCGCACTTGTACAAACTCGAGCTCTTCGGCACCCCCGACGACGTCGCGCGCGTCAGCGAAGGATTGGAACGATGGTGGAAACAACGTCCCTAGAGGCGGCCTTGACCGCGAACGACTTCAAGGCGGACCTGCGGTTCGACGGCATGGATTACCACGCCCTCAACGCGATGCTGAACCTGTACGACGCCAACGGCAAGATCCAGTTCGACGCCGACAAGCGGGCCGCACGGGAGTACTTCCTGCAGCACGTGAACCAGAACACGGTGTTCTTCCACTCCCTCAAGGAGCGGCTGGACTACCTCGTGGAGAAGGAGTACTACGAGCCCGAGGTGCTCGAGAAGTACTCGTTCGAGTTCATCCAGCAGCTCAACGACTTCGCGTACGGCAAGAAGTTCCGGTTCGAGACGTTCCTCGGGGCGTTCAAGTACTACACCAGCTACACGCTGAAGACGTTCGACGGCAAGCGCTACCTCGAGCGCTTCGAAGACCGCGTCGTCATGACCGCCCTCGCCCTCGCCGACGGCGACGAGCAGCTCGCGACCTCGCTCGTCGACGAAATCATCTCCGGCCGCTTCCAGCCGGCCACCCCGACGTTCCTCAACGCCGGCAAGGCCCAGCGCGGCGAGCTCGTCTCGTGCTTCCTGCTGCGCATCGAAGACAACATGGAGTCGATCTCCCGCGGCATCAACTCCTCCCTCCAGCTGTCCAAGCGCGGCGGTGGCGTCGCGCTCCTGCTGTCGAACATCCGCGAGGCCGGGGCTCCGATCAAGCAGATCGAGAACCAGTCCTCGGGCATCATCCCCGTGATGAAGCTCCTCGAAGACAGCTTCAGCTACGCCAACCAGCTCGGCGCGCGTCAGGGCGCCGGTGCGGTGTACCTCTCGGCGCACCACCCCGACATCATGCGATTCCTCGACACCAAGCGTGAGAACGCCGACGAGAAGATCCGCATCAAGACCCTCTCGCTCGGTGTCGTCGTCCCCGACATCACGTTCGAGCTCGCGAAGAACGACGAGGACATGTACCTCTTCTCGCCGTACGACGTCGAGAAGGTCTACGGACTGCCCTTCGGCGACATCTCGGTCACCGAGAAGTACCGCGAGATGGTCGATGACCCGCGCATCAAGAAGACGAAGATCAACGCGCGCGAGTTCTTCCAGACCCTCGCCGAGATCCAGTTCGAGTCGGGCTACCCGTACATCATGTTCGAGGACACGGTGAACAAGGCGAACCCGATCAAGGGCCGCATCAACATGTCCAACCTCTGCAGCGAGATCCTGCAGGTGAACACGCCGACGACGTTCAACGAGGACCTCTCGTACGACTCGATCGGCAAGGACATCTCGTGCAACCTCGGCTCGCTCAACATCGCCCTGGCGATGGACGGCGGCAACCTCGCGCAGACGGTGGAAACCAGCATCCGCGCCCTCACCGCGGTCAGCGACCAGAGCCACATCCGCTCGGTGCGCTCGATCGAGGACGGCAACGACCGCTCGCACGCGATCGGCCTGGGGCAGATGAACCTGCACGGCTACCTCGCCCGCGAGCACGTCTTCTACGGCTCGGAGGAGGGTGTCGACTTCACGAACATCTACTTCTACACCGTGCTCTTCCACGCGCTGCGCGCATCCAACAAGCTCGCCATCGAGCGGGGGACGACCTTCGACGGTTTCTGGGACTCCACCTACGCGTCGGGGGAGTTCTTCGACAAGTACCTCGAGCAGGTGTGGGAGCCGAAGACCGACAAGGTCAAGGAGATGTTCGTCGGCCACCACATCCCCACGCAGGACGACTGGCGTGAGCTGAAGGCCGCCATCCAGCAGTTCGGCATCTACAACCAGAACCTGCAGGCGGTGCCGCCGACCGGCTCGATCTCGTACATCAACAACTCCACCTCGTCGATCCACCCGATCGCCGCGAAGGTCGAGATCCGCAAGGAAGGCAAGCTCGGGCGCGTCTACTACCCCGCCGCGTTCATGACGAACGACAACCTGGAGTACTACCAGGACGCGTACGAGATCGGCTACGAGAAGGTCATCGACACGTACGCCGCGGCCACGCAGCACGTCGACCAGGGCCTGTCGCTCACGCTGTTCTTCAAGGACACCGCGACCACGCGCGACATCAACAAGGCGCAGATCTACGCCTGGAAGAAGGGCATCAAGACGATCTACTACATCCGCCTGCGGCAGATGGCCCTCGAGGGCACCGACATGACCGAGTGCGTCAGCTGCACGCTGTGATCGTCCGACCTGGGATTTCGAAAGAGAAGTGACATGAGCGAGAAGCTCCAGCTCCTGGATTCGGTCCAGGCCATCAACTGGAACCGCATCCAGGACGACAAGGACCTCGAGGTGTGGAACCGCCTCGTGAACAACTTCTGGCTGCCCGAGAAGGTGCCGCTGTCCAACGACATCCAGTCGTGGAACACGCTCACCCCCGACGAGCAGACCCTGACGATGCGGGTCTTCACCGGCCTCACGCTCCTGGACACCATCCAGGGCACGGTCGGCGCGGTGTCGTTGATCCCGGATGCGCTGACCCCTCACGAGGAGGCGGTGTACACGAACATCGCGTTCATGGAGTCGGTGCACGCCAAGAGCTACTCGTCGATCTTCTCGACGCTGTGCTCGACGAAGGAGATCGACGAGGCGTTCCGCTGGTCGGTGGAGAACCCGAACCTTCAGAAGAAGGCTCAGATCGTCATGGAGTACTACCGTGGCGACTCGCCTCTCAAGCGCAAGGTCGCCTCGACCCTGCTGGAATCGTTCCTGTTCTACTCGGGCTTCTACCTGCCGATGCACTGGTCGTCGCGGGCGAAGCTGACGAACACGGCCGACCTCATCCGCCTCATCATCCGCGACGAGGCCGTGCACGGGTACTACATCGGCTACAAGTTCCAGAAGGGCCTCGAGAGGGTCAGCGAGGCCGAGAAGCAGGACATCAAGGACTACACCTTCTCGCTGCTGTACGAGCTGTACGACAACGAGGTGCAGTACACGCAGGACCTCTACGACGGCGTCGGCCTGACCGAGGACGTCAAGAAGTTCCTGCACTACAACGCCAACAAGGCGCTGATGAACCTCGGCTACGAGGCGATGTTCCCGTCGACCACGACTGACGTGAACCCGGCGATCCTGTCCGCGCTGTCGCCCAACGCCGATGAGAACCACGACTTCTTCAGCGGTTCGGGCTCGTCCTACGTCATCGGCAAGGCCGAGGCCACCGAAGACGACGACTGGGACTTCTGAGAAAGATTGCGAAGGGGGGCGGATGCGCCGGCATCCGCCCCCCTTTCTCGTCGTCGCCGATGTGCGCGACGATGGCGTCATGACCCGCTACGCCATCGACGCTGCTGTCGCGCTTCGCATCGTTCGGGAGCGCCTTCCCGTCAGCGCCGAGCATCAGCTCGTGGGACCGGCCATGCTGCGCTCGCACGCGATGGCGAGCCTGTACCGCCAGGCACGCGCCGGGAAGATCTCGGACGCCGAGGGGCGGGCGCTGCTCGAGAGCGTCGCGACGCTGAAGATCCGGCTCCTCGGCGATCGCGTGTCGCGCGCCACCGCCTGGCGACTCGCGGCGCAGCTGGACTGGGACGATCCGGCGCTGGCGGAGTACCTGGCCGTGGCCACTCTGCAGGCCGATGCGCTGGTCACCGACGACCCCGCGTTGCGGGCCGCCGCATCCGGACGCATCCCGCTGGCGTCCCTCTCGGCTCTGGCGTGACAGCGCCGCCTGCGGGTCGCCAGCGCACATCCTCCTCGCGAACGCACATTCCGTTCGGCCGAAAAAGCTACGCGTTCGGTAAGACGATGTGCGCTCGCGGCGTCCGCTTCAGCGGCGGACGGAGGCCGTGACGGTGAACTTCGGGTTGCGCGCGATCTGACGGGTCGGGCCGACGAGGCGCTCGAGCGCGGGGCGGTACTGCAGCGCCGAGTTCCACACGGTCCACAACTCGCCGCCCGGTCGCAGCACCCGCGCGGCGTCGGCGAACAGGTACGGCGCGATGCCCTCGTCGATCGCCGCGCCGCGGTGGAACGGCGGGTTCAGCGCGATGAGTGACGCGCTCGCATCCGGGCGCTCGGAGAGCGCGTCGTCGCGGACCACGGTCATCCGATCGGCCATGCCGTTCGCGGCCGCGGTGGCGCGCGCCGACGCCACCGCGGCGGCCGATTCGTCGGTGGCGTAGACGCGGGTGCCCGGATGCCGCAGGGCCAGCGTCGCTCCGACGACGCCATTGCCGCACGCGAAGTCGATCACCTCCTCGCCCGGGTCCGGCAGGTGGGCGAGCAGCAGCCGTGTGCCGATGTCGAGCGCGGCGCCGGCGAACACCCCGCCGAACGCGCACACCGCGACGCCGTCGATGCGCGTGCGCGCCGCTACCGGATCGCGACCGTCGTGCGGTCCGCGCGCGACGAGCACGCGGGACTTCTGCCGCGCGTGCGTGACGTCCACGGTCTGGAAGTGCTCGCGCAGCACATCGTTCATCGCGAGCGCCATGTGCTTGATCCGGCCGCCGGCGAACACGACGACGTCGGGAGCGGCGTGCGCGGCGACGAGCCCGGCGATGTCGCGGAGCGCGTCGAGCGACCGCGGCAGGCGGAGGAGGATGACGCGGGCGCCGCGGATGAGGTCCGCCTCCAGCGCCAGGGAGCGCACCGCCGCCGTCATCCCTTGCGCTTCGGCCCGGGTGGCCAGCATCCGCTCGCCCGAGAGCGGATCCTGGTGAACGCGCACCGCGCCGGGCCCGCGCGCCCCGGATGCGGCAGCCAGCGCGAGGGCGCCGGATCCGTCGCCGATCACGGCGATCTCCTCGCGCGCCCGGCCGCCGCGCGCGACGGCGGATTCGTCCAGCAGCAGCCGGTCGGCTGCGTCGAGGACCGGCTCGGCCGAGCCGTCCGGTCGTCCGGGGGAGCCGCGCAGCGTCTCTAGGCTGGAAGCGTCCCGACCCGAAGGAGACCCGTGTTCCGCGCGCCCCTGACCCTTTTCCGCGTCCTGGCGATCGCCGAGGCGATCTCGTGGACCGTGCTGATCGCCGCGCTCATCGCGCGCGCCGTCGCGGGGCTCGACGTCGCCGTGACCGTCGGAGGTGCTCTGCACGGTTTCGTCTTCCTCTCCTACGGGGCCACGGCCATTCTCGTCGCGCTGAACCAGCGTTGGCCGGTCGGGATCGCGCTCATCGCCGTGATCAGCGCGGTCATCCCGTACGCGACGATCCCGGCGGAGATCTGGTTGCACCGTACCGGCCGCCTCCGCGGCGGCTGGCGCCTCGCGCAGACGGAGGACCCGCGCGATCGTCGCCCGCTCGATCGGATGCTGCGCTTCTTCCTTCGACGGCCGTGGGTGCTGGCACTGCTCATCGCCGGGGCCGTCATCGCCCTGTATGCCGTCCTGCTCGTCGTGGGCCCGCCGGGCGGGCGCCACTGAGGTCGTCCCGCTCTCGTTCACCCGCACCCGATTGCTGCTCTGAGCGCCGCATTGCCGCACAACGGTGCGGGGGAGCGGAGAGGGGGTTAGGAGCGACGGGTCAGGTGGATCGGGAGCGCGAGCGCGGCGGCGACGGCGAGGATACCCAGGATGAACACCAGGGCCTGGAAGGGCGCGAGCGAGAACGAGATGCCGACGAGGAAGACCCCGCCGACGAACAGGATGAGCGCGATGATGAACATGGAACCTCCCGCACCAGGCTATCGTGCCGGGCGCTCGCGCCGTGCGCACGGCGACTTCCGCCCGCCGGCAGACCAAAACACGGCAGGATGACATCGTGACGTCGATCTCGCTGCAGCGTCCCGGCCGGCCCCCGCGCGCGTCGGGGACCGTGAGGAACGCCAAGAAGGGGCTGCAGGGCGAGCGTCTCTCGGCCGCGCTCATGCTCGTCGGCGTGGCCGTCGCGATGGTGTGGGCGAACATCCCCGGCGACACCTACCACGACGTGTGGGAGCTGCCGCTCTCGTTCGCGGTCGGCGACATGTCGTGGACGTTCACCCTGCACGCGTTCGTCAACGAGGGTCTCATGACCCTGTTCTTCTTCCTCGTCGGGCTCGAAGTGAAGCGCGAGCTGACCATCGGCGAGCTCACCGACCGCTCCCGCGCCCTCGTGCCGATCGCCGGGGCGGTCGCGGGCCTGGCCGTCCCCGCGCTGATCTTCATCCTGGTGAACATGCAGAGCGGTGAGGCGGATGCGTGGGGCGTCGTCATCTCGACCGACACCGCGTTCCTCCTCGGCGCCCTCGCGCTCATCGGACCCCGGTTCTCCTCGCGCCTGCGGACATTCCTCGTCACGCTCGCGGTGGTCGACGACATCGGTGCTCTCCTGGTGATCGGCCTGTTGTACAACAGCGGATTGAAGCCGCTGCCGCTGATCCTGTCGGCCGGTCTCATCGGGCTCCTCGCCCTGGTCCGCTTCCTCCCCGCTCCCGCGCGTGGCCTCGCCTACACGGTCCTGGGGGCGGCGCTGTGGGTCACGGTCTATCTCGCGGGCATCCACCCCACCCTCGCCGGCGTCGCCGTCGCGCTCCTCATCCCGGTGTTCCCCCCGCGGCGCACCGACGTCGAGCGCGCCGCCGAGCAGGCGCAGGCCTTCCGCGAGTCGCCGAACCCGCGGTACGCCGCAGCTGTCTCTCGGAGCCTGCGGGACTCGATCTCGATCAACGAGCGGGTGCAGGACGCGTGGCGGCCGTACATCGCCTACGGCGTGCTGCCGATCTTCGCTCTGGCGAACGCGGGCGTGCATGTCACCGGAGACACGCTGATGGCCGCGATCGCCTCGCCGGTGGCATGGGGCATCGTCGCGGGCCTGGTCGTGGGCAAGTTCATCGGGATCACCGGCGCGACGTGGTTCGTCCGCATCATCGGCAAGGGCCAGCTCGCCCCGGGTCTCAGCCTGCACCGCGTGGCGGGCGGGGCCGCACTGTCGGGCATCGGCTTCACGATCTCGCTCTTCCTCGTTCCGATCGCCATCCAGGACGAGCTCACGCGGGACATCGCGCGCGTCGCCATCCTCGCCGCATCCGTTCTCGCGTTCCTGCTCGGATGGGCGATCCTCGCCCTCGGCGACCGGCTGAGCCCTCCGACGGCGGTGGGGCTCAAGCTCGCGCGTCCGGTCGACCCGCAGCGAGACCACGTGAAGGGCTCGATGGAGGCCCCGTACGAGATCGTCGAGTACGGCGATTACGAGTGCCCCTTCTGCAGCCGGGCAACCGGATCGATCGACGCCGTGCGCGAGCATTTCGGCGCCGACATCCGCTGGGTCTGGCGGCACCTCCCCCTCGACGCGGTGCACCCCCACGCGCAGGAAGCCGCGCAGGCGGCAGAAGCCGCCGGACGGCAGGGGCAGTACTACCAGATGGGGTCCAAGCTGTTCGAGCACCAGGATTCCCTCGAGCGCGACGACCTCTTCCGGTACGCGGAGCTCCTCGGCCTCGACCCCGACCAGTTCGCCGCGGACTTCTCGTCACCGAAGGTGCTGCGGCACATCCAGGACGACCGTCTGGATGCGGAGCTGATGGACCTGCACAGCACGCCGACGTTCTTCGTCAACGGCTACCGCCACGTCGGTCCCTACGACTCCGCCTCGCTCATCCGCGCGCTGCAGGCGCCGCCTCCGAAGGCGAAGAAGGACGGCTGAGCCCGAGGAGATCGTGGGCGAGGTAGGTCGAGCCCGCGACGGCTGCCGGCATGACGGCGACCGCCCCCAGGGGGATGAGGAAGCACGCCTGCGTGGCGACGCCGAAGCCGAGTGCCCGCGCGCGCGAGCCCCGCAGCAGGCGGCGGCGCGCGGCGCGGTCGATCCCCCGCGCCGACAGCGCGCGGGAGGTCAGCTCGTCGCCGAGCAGCCACCCGGTGAGCGTGATGCCCACGACGGCGGCCAGCAGCCCTCCCGCCAGCGGCACCAGACCGATCAGCCAGGCGAGAAGAGCCACACCGACGCCGCGGAGGAGGAGCAGGGCGGCGTCGCCCGTCGCGCGCCAGAACCCGTAACCGGCGTCGGGGACCGCCCCGAAGGCATCCGTTTCGACGGCCCGCCACACGCGGTCGTAGAACGGCTCGCCTACGATCAGGGTGAGGGCGGTGAAGCTCACCACGGCCAGGGCGATCCCCGCGCCCAGCGTCGCGATGGCCACCGCGACGCGGAGGGTCCCGCTCCAGAACGGGTCCCACGCCGCGGCGAAGGGCGTGACAGTCTCGGCGAAGGCGGGCAACACGACGATCAGAGCGCCGAGCGCCCCGGCCAGAACCAGGGCGACCACGGCCGCCGGCACGAGCGCCCACAGCATGACCCCGGGGCGCGTGCGCCAGAATCCGAATCCGCGGAGGAGAAGGCGCACGCCCCGGCCGAATTCGCGCATACCCCCAGTCTGACAGGGGCGTGCGCGCCGCTCACTCCCGCGAGGGGAGCTCCTGCAGCGTCCAGCGGTTGCCGTCGGGGTCGGCGAACGTCACGAACCGGCCCCATCCCTGCTCGTCGACGCCGTCGGCGTCCACACCCAGCGCCCGCAGATCGGCGAGGGCCTGATCGGCGTCGGGCACGACGACCTGGATGCTGTCCTGCTGACCCGGCTGCAGCGTCAGGCCCAGATTCGTCCCGAAGGCGATCGAGCAGGCCGACCCGGGCGGGGTCATCTGAACGAATCGGAGTCCCTCGAACGGTGTCTGATCGTGGTCGGCGGAGAAGCCGATCCGCGAGTAGAACTCCTTCGCGCGATCCACGTCGGTGACGGGTACGAAGATGAGTTCGATCTTCCAGTCCATGGCGTCGTCCCTTCTTTGCGGCGAGAAGGCCAGGCTAGAACCGACCGCGGACATCCGGTGTCCGCACGAGGGGAGACGCGGATGCAGCTGCGCAGCACGTCGACACAGCGCACCTATCGGTACGTCCGTGTCTCGATCGTGGGGGCCGTCGCCTTCCTCGCGGTCGCCCTCGGGGCGGAGATCATCTCGGGCGGTGCGCTCGGATCGGTGAGCGCCGCCTTCTACACACCCGCCCGGAACGTCTTCGTGGGCTCCCTCTGCGCCATCGCGGTCGCCCTCCTCGCCCTGTCGGGTCGGAGCGTCGAGCAGGTCCTGCTGGACATCGCCGCCGTGTTCGCTCCCGTGATCGCCCTCGTTCCGGTCCCGCTGACGGCGGCCGACACCGCCCGGCTCGGCGTGCGGTGCGGCGAGGGGTACCCGTGCGTACCCGCCGCGACGCTGCCGGATGTCGCCAACGCGGTCCTCACGCTCGCGGTCGGCGGCGTCATGGCGGTGGCCGCCGCGGGAGTCCTGGCCGTGGTCCAGCGCAGCGTGCGGGCGTCCGCGGTGGTGCCGATCGCCGCCGCCGCGGTCGTCGTCGGCGCCGGAGGAGCCTGGTGGTCCACCGCCCCGCACAGCTTCCTCGTCGCCGCTCACGACGTCGCGACCGTCGCCTTCTTCTCCCTGATCGCGGTGGTCGCGGCGCTCGCCGCATGGCGGCCGGCAGGTCGCCCCCGCCGTCGCCGGATGATGCAGGTGCTCTACGCCGTCATCGCCGCGGGGATCGCGGCGACCCTCGTCTTCCTGGTCGTCGTGGCCGGATGGCGGGGGAGCGGCGCGTCGCCGGGGTTCCCGCTCTTCTTCGCCGGGGAGGCCGTCGCGCTCGGCCTCTTCGCGGCGTTCTGGGTCGTGCAGACCGTCGAACTGTGGGACGACGACGATCCCGCGCTGCTGAGCGTCCGCCGGGAATAGTGGGAACCGCACCGCGTTGAACTTGATATTGACGCGCTCAAGTTCCAAACTTGACTGCACAAGACTCAAGTATCAGGAGACGGGAATGCCCGAAGACTTCACCCCGAACGCCGGCGACGGCGCGAGCTCGTTCGACGAGTTCCTCGCGCGATACCTCGCCGGTGAACGTGCGCGCGCGGAGCGGTCGATCGACCTCAGCCGCTTTCTGAGCGCACGCACCCAGACGCTGCTGCAGCAGGCCGGACGGTTCGCCCTGGAGCGCGGTCAGCGCGAGCTGGACGCGCTGCACCTCTTGCGCGTCCTCGTCGCGGAGGAGCCCGCGCGCGAGGCCGTCACGCGCATCGGCGCCGACGCGCAGGCGATCGCCCGGGCCACCGAGGAGCGCCTGCCCGCTGCATCCGGTCCCGCCGACATGGACGGCGCCGTCGTGACCCCGTCGGTGTCGCGTGCGCTGTTCCACGCGTTCCAGGTGGCCCGGTCGTCGGGTTCGACCTACGTGGACCCGGAGCACCTCTTCTTCGCGCTCGTGCTGGCGCAGGACACTCCGGCGGGGCAGATCCTCGCGCAGGCGGGTGTCACGGCCGACGCTCTGACGCAGGGGGTGCGCGAGACCGTCACTCCCGCCGGTGAGCCGGTGACGACGGACGACGCACAAGCCGCGTCGACGACCCCGAACCTCGACAAGTTCGGCACCGACCTGACCGCGCGTGCCGCGGCCGGCCAGCTCGACCCGGTGATCGGACGCAGCGACGAGATCGAGCAGACGATCGAGATCCTCAGCCGTCGCACGAAGAACAACCCGGTGCTCGTCGGCGAGGCCGGCGTGGGAAAGACCGCGATCGTGGAGGGCTTGGCCTCCGCCATCGTCGCGGGCGCCGTTCCCGAGCAGCTGCGCGGCAAGCGCGTGATCGCGCTCGACCTGCCGGCCATGCTCGCCGGCACCCGCTACCGCGGTGACTTCGAGGAGCGGCTCACCCAGACCATGGACGAGATCGCCGCATCCGGCGGCGACCTGATCGTCTTCCTCGACGAGGTGCACACCGTCGTCGGCGCCGGAGGCGCCGGTGACGGCGGCATGGACGCCGGCAACATCCTCAAGCCGCGCCTGGCACGCGGCGAGCTGCACCTGGTCGGCGCCACGACGCTCAAGGAGTACCGCACGATCGAGAAGGATCCGGCGCTGGAGCGCCGCTTCCAGCCCGTCCGCGTGGGCGAACCCTCCATCGAGGATGCGGTGGAGATCCTGCGCGGCCTTCGCACCGCGTACGAGGAGCACCACGGCGTGACCTACACGGATGAGGCCCTCCGCGCCGCGGTGGAGCTCGGCGACCGCTACCTTCCCGACCGCGTGCTGCCCGACAAGGCCATCGACCTCATCGACCAGGCCGGGGCGCGGCTGCGCCTGCGGCTCGGCGTGAAGGTCGACGTCACGGGGCTGCTGGAGCGCCTGGCGACCCTCGAGGCCGACAAGAACGCCGCCGTGTCGGGTGAGCGCTACGAGGAGGCCTCGCGCATCCGCGACGAGATCCTCTCCGTGCAGCAGAAGCTCGACGAGGCGACCGCCGCGGGCTCCTCGGCATCCGCCGGTGCCGCCGTGGTGGACGAGCCCGAGATCGCCGCCGTGATCAGCCGTGCCACGGGCATCCCCGTGAACCGGCTCACAGAGGGTGAGCGGGAGCGCCTGGCGGCGCTCGAGGAGGAGCTCCACGACCGCGTGATCGGCCAGGACGACGCCGTGGCCGCCGTCGCGAAGGCGGTGCGGCGCAATCGGACCGGCATGGGCGACGCCCGGCGTCCGGTCGGATCGTTCCTCTTCCTCGGCCCCACCGGTGTCGGCAAGACGGAGCTGGCCAAGGCGCTCGCCGCGTCGTTGTTCGACGACGAGGGCGCGGTCATCCGCTTCGACATGAGCGAGTTCGGCGAACGGCACACGGTGTCGCGCCTGGTCGGTGCCCCTCCGGGATACGTCGGCTACGACGAGGCCGGTCAGCTCACCGAGCGCGTGCGGCGCAACCCGTACTCGATCGTGCTGTTCGACGAGATCGAGAAGGCGCACCCCGACGTGTTCAACCTGCTTCTGCAGGTGCTCGATGACGGTCGCCTGACCGACGGCCAGGGCCGCACGGTCGATTTCCGCAACACCGTGGTCGTGATGACCTCGAACCTCGGCAGCGAGTTCCTCGCCTCGCGCTCCGGCGCGATCGGCTTCATCGCCGACGGCGGCGGAGCCACCGGCTTCGGTTCGGAGAAGGACCTGCGCGACCGCGTGATGGGCAAGCTGCGTGAGGCGATGCGTCCGGAGTTCCTCAACCGCATCGACGAGATCGTGCTGTTCCGCAAGCTCGACCAGCCGCAACTGCGCCAGATCGTGCGCCTGATGCTCGGTGCCACGCAGGCCCGCCTCGGCAAGCGCGAGGTGACCCTCGAGGTCACCGACGCCGCCGTCGACTGGCTCGGTGAGCACGGATACGAGCCCGAGTACGGTGCACGGCCGCTGCGCCGGCTGCTGCAGCGCGAGCTCGACGACCGGATCGCCGATCTGTTCGTCACCGGCGACCTCGTCGACGGGGGCGCCGTGACCGTGGACGCCCGGGACGGCGAGCTGCACGTGCGTGCCGTTCGTACCGTGTGGGCCTCCGCGGCCTGAGATCCCCCGCGAACGCCTCCCGGAGTTACCCTTCGGGAGGCGTTCGCCGTCGGTGCTCCGCCGGGGATGGCAGAGTGAGGGCATGAGTCGCATCGGGACGATCTTCAACCCTCACCCCCATCCGCCGGAGGAGCTCCCCGAGGCTGCGCGCCGAGCCGAGCAGGCGGGGGTGGGAACCCTCTGGCTGTGGGAGGACTGCTTCAACTCCTCCGCCTACGCCGCGGCCGCCGTCGCCCTGACGCACACCGAGCGTCTGCGCGTGGGCCTCGGAATCGCGCCGCTGCCGCTGCGCAACGCGGCGCTGACGGCGATGGAGATCGCTACGATCGCGCGGTTGTTCCCGGGACGCTTCCTCCCGGGCGTCGGGCACGGAGTGCAGTCGTGGATGCAGCAGGCCGGTGCCCGCGTCGCGTCGCCCCTGACCCTGCTGCGCGAGCAGGTGCCGGCCGTTCGCGCGCTCCTGGCCGGCGAAACCGTGACGACGGAGGGCCGCTACGTCACGCTCAACGACGTCGCGCTGGACTGGCCGCCGTCGTCGGTGCCGCCGGTCTACGCTGCCGCCGGCGGACCGAAGACGCTGCATCTCGTCGGCTCGGTCGCGGACGGCGTCATCCTCGACAGCCGCAACACCGCCGAGGATGTCGCCCGGGATGTCGAGATGCTCCGCGCCGGGCGCGCCGAGTCGGGCCGCTCAGACCCGCTCGACATCGTCGCCTACGTCGTCACCGCGTTCGGGGATGACGCCCTGGCGCGAGCGGCGAAGCGGCTGGGCGATCCGCCGGATGCCGCATCCCGTTCGCTCTCGGGAACCCCCGCCGAGGTCGCCGAGCGCGCGCAGGCCTATTTCGCGGTCGGTGTCGACGAGATCGCACTCCTTCCGACAGACGACGCCGATCTGGCGTCGTTCTACGACCTCGCCGGCGAGGTCTCCCGCCTGGTCGCCGAAGGCAGCAGAGGGTGAGCGCTGCGCGCCGGATCTCGGTGGGCGTCGCCGGCGCCCTGGGCGCGGAGCTGATCGGCCGGTTGGCGCCCGAGATCGAGGCGGCCGGCTTCCACGCGCTGTGGGTCAACGACACGCCCGACGGCGATGCCGTCGCGGCCCTCGCGGCGGCGGCTCGGACGACCGGTCGGCTGATGCTGGCGACGGGGGTCGTCCCGGTCGACCGGCGCGCGCCCGAGCAGCTCGGGCGCGACGTGGCAGCAGCCGGCATTCCTCCCGAGCGGCTCCTCCTCGGGATAGGGTCGGGCGCCGCGCCGCAGGGATCGCTCGCCCGTGTGCGACACGCGATCGAGCATCTGCGCGCGACGTCGTCGGCGCGCATCGTCGTGGGTGCCCTCGGCCCCCGGATGCGACGGCTGGGCGCCGAGCGCGCCGACGGCCTCGTCCTGAACTGGTTGCCGCCGGAAGTGGCGGCCGAGCAGACCCGGGAGGCGCACGCGGTCTCCGGGGCCGCGCACGTCGCGCTCTACGTCCGCACCGCGCTCGACCCCGCGGCCGGCGCCCTCCTCGAGCGGGAGGCTGCCCGGTACGCATCGATCCCCACCTACGCGGCGAACTTCGCCCGGCTGGGGGTACCCGCCTCCGCCACGACGCTCCCCGACCCGGCGAGCATCGCAGCGAGACTCCCGGAGTACGAGCGGGTGGTGGACGAGGTGGTGCTGCGCGCCGTCGTGGCCGGCTCCGACCTCTCGTCCTACCGGTCGTTCGTCGCCGGCGCGGCACAGGCGAGCGGACTGAGCGGATGACGGCCGACCGGCGCCGCGTGGTCACTGTGCGCGCCACGGCGCGATGGCTTCTGGCTGCGCTCCTCGTGACGGCGGGGGCGTCCCATCTCACGTGGGGGAGACGCGGTTACCGCGTCGTGGTGCCGGACTGGGCGCCGCGCGTGCTCCGGATGGACGCCGACGCCGTGGTCGTCGCATCCGGCGCGGTGGAGATCGTCCTCGGGTGCGCCGCGATCGCCCTCCCTCGAGAGCGCCAGCGCGTGGGGTGGGCGATCGCGGCGTTCTTCGTCGCCGTGTTCCCGGGGAACGTGCACCAGTGGCGCACCGGGCGGTCGGCGCCCGGCCTGCGCACCGACCGCGCCCGGCTCGCCCGCCTCTTCCTGCAACCGGCCCTTCTCGCGTGGGCCCTCGCCGCGACCGGTCCGCACCGCCGCCGCTGAGCGCGTTCGCGCAAGCCCGCCATCCCTGTCGGAGCCCGGTGGGATGATGCCGACATGCTGTGGGGTGAAATCGTTCAGGCCGCCGACGCTGTCGCTGCGACGCGCGCGCGTTCGGCCAAGGTGACGATGCTCGCCGACCTGTTCGCCCGGCTCGCGCCGGAAGAGATCGTCCCGGCCGTCGGCTTGCTTCTCGCGGCGCCGCGGCAGGGGCGGCTGGGGATCGGATGGCGCTCCCTTTCGTCGCTCCCGGTCGCCCATGCCGACGAAGCCTCCCTGACGATCGCCGACGTCGACGCGACGTTCTCCGCGCTGGCCGCCACGGCGGGCGCCGGCTCCGTGGCAGGCCGCCGGAACCTGCTCGCCGGCTTGGCGTCCCGCGCCACCTCGCCCGAGTGGAACCTGCTCTCGCGCGTGATCCTCGGAGAGCTTCGCACCGGCGCGCTCGAAGGACTCCTGCTCGAGGCGGTCGCGCGCGCATCCGGGCGCGACATCGCCGCCGTCCGGCGTGCCGCGATGCTCACCGGCGACCTCGCGGACACCGCCCGTCTCGCACTCACCGAGGCCCCCGGCGCGCTCGACCGGGTCGGGCTCGCCGTCGGGCGGCCCGTGCTCCCGATGCTCGCCAGCACGGCGGCGTCCGTCGGCGAGGCGATGACGGTCACCGGATCGGCGTCGGTGGAGTACAAGCTCGACGGCGCGCGCATCCAGGTGCACCGCTCGGGCGACGACGTGCGGGTCTACACCCGCAGCCTCGCCGACGTCACCGCGCGGGTGCCGGAGATCGTCGAGGTGGTGCGAAAGCTTCCCGCCCGGCAGCTGATCCTGGACGGCGAGACCCTCGCGCTCGACGAGGCCGGCGCGCCCCGCGCGTTCCAGGACACGATGGCCCGCTTCGGCGCGGAGACGGCGTCGCAGATCGCCCTTCGCCCCTGGTTCTTCGACGTGCTGCACGTCGACGGTCGCGACCTCATCGACGAGCCCCTCTCGGTGCGCCAGGACGCGCTGGAGGCGGTCGCCGGGCCGTGGCGCATCCCCGTGGTGCGCACCTCCGACATCACGGCGGCGGAAGAGTTCGCCGAGCGCTCGCTCAGCAACGGTCACGAGGGCGTGATGGTCAAAGACCTCCACGCCCCGTACGCCGCCGGGCGCCGGGGAAGCGCCTGGCTGAAGGTCAAGCCGGTGCACACGTTCGACCTCGTGGTGCTCGCGGTGGAGGAGGGGTCGGGCCGACGCTCGGGGTGGCTCTCGAATCTGCACCTGGGAGCACGGGATCCCGCCGGTCTCTTCGGCGAGCCCGGCGGGTTTGTCATGGTCGGGAAGACGTTCAAGGGCCTCAGCGACGACCTGTTGCGCTGGCAGACGGCGCATTTCTCCGATCTGCAGACCCATCGCAGCGGCCACATCGTCTTCGTCGAGCCGGTCACCGTCGTCGAGATCGCCATCGACGGGGTGCAGCGCTCGCCGCGGTACCCCGGCGGGGTGGCGCTGCGCTTCGCGCGGGTGAGAACCTACCGGCCCGACAAGAGGCCCGACGACGCCGACACCATCGACAGTCTCCGCGCGATGCTCCGGGGATGATCGGCTCGCGTGCCAGGATGGCGGTCATGACCTTTCCGGATCCGCGGGCGGAGATCGCGTACCGCATGGTGGGTGCGCCGGGCGCCGCCCGGACGGTCGTCGTGCTGCGCAGCGGTGCGCTGGCGATGACCGACCCCGACCCTCCCGTCACCCGTCGCTTCGACGTGCACCTTTTCCTCATCGACCTCGACGGCGAGGAGATGTCGGATCCGCCGGCCTTCGGCGGTGAGACCCCCGCCGGTTCCACCGCGGCGGAGATCGTCGCCCTGCTCGATGAGATCGCGCCCGACGGGGCGGTCGGACTCGTGGCCGAGCACGATGCGGCGCACTTCGCGGTGTCGTTCGCGGCGGAGGTGGGCCCGCGCATCGACCGGCTCGTCCTCGTCGCCCCGCCGCTTCCGCCCACGGCGCTCGCGCGCGACATCACCGCGCAGCGGCTCGCCCGCATCTCCGCGGACGTCCAGGTCATAGAGGCGGTCCCCAGCCCGTCCGAGGCGGCGGCCTGGTACGCCGAGCGGCTCCCGGTGTGCGAGGTCGTCGACGGTCTCGCCCGGAACGTCCACGGCGGCAGGCTCGCCCTCACCGCGGTGTGGCCGGGGGTGCTCGCCCACGTGGCGCGCGGGGCCGCGCGCGTCTGACATGCGCGTCGTGGTCCTCACCGGCGCCGGGATCTCCGCCGAGAGCGGACTCGCGACCTTCCGCGACGCCGGCGGGTTGTGGGAGGGCTTCGCCGTGGAGGACGTCGCCACCCCGGAGGGATTCGCCCGCGACCCCGACACGGTCCTGGCGTTCTACGACGCGCGGCGGCGGGCCGCCGCATCCGCGGTCCCGAACCCCGCCCACGACGCGCTCGTCGCGCTGGAGCGGGAATTGGGCGAGGATCTGCTGGTCGTGACCCAGAACGTCGACGATCTGCACGAGCGGGCCGGATCGAGGCGCCTGCTGCACATGCACGGCGAGCTCGCCCGGGCCCGCTGCACCGCGTGCGGTCTCGTCACCGCCTGGCACGCCGACCTGCGCCCGCGCCCCGCCTGCCCGTCATGCGGTCGCCGGGCGCTGCGCCCCGACGTCGTCTGGTTCGGGGAGGTGCCCTACGGTCTCGACACGATCGAGGACGCGGTCCGCGGATGCGACGTGTTCGCCGCGGTCGGAACCTCCGGCGCGGTGTACCCCGCCGCCGGCCTCGGTGCGACGGCCGCCGCCTTCGGTGCGCGGACGGTGGAGCTCAACCTCGCCCCGAGCCTCCCCGCCGTCCCGTTCGACGACGTGCGGGTGGGGCCGGCGACCGCGGTGGTGCCGGCGTGGGTCGACGAGATCGTCCGCGGCGGCACTCCCGGTCTCGCCGGCTAGCTCCGCAAGAAGCTTCCTCCCGCCCTCAACCTCGACAGGGCGTCGACGGTGGCCGCCAGGATCAGCACGCCACCGGTGACGAGCAGGTTGATGCCGGCCGGCAGATTCAGCAGCGCCAATCCGTTCGTGATGGTCGCGATGACGAGCGCACCGATCGCGGCGTGCAGGAGCCGCCCCCGCCCGCCGAAGAGGCTCACACCGCCGACGACTGCGGCCGCCACACCGCTCAGCACGATGTCACGCCCGACTGTCGCATCGACGGAGCCGACGCGGGACACGCTGAGCAGGCCCGACACGACGGCGAGCGTGGAGCAGATCACGAACGCCGACCACTTCACCCAGCGCACCTTGACGCCCGAACGGCGGGCGGCCTCGGCGTTGCCGCCGATGGCATAGACGTAGCGGCCGAACTTGGTGCGGTCGAGCACGAACGTGCCGATCCACAGGATCGCGAGAGTCACCGGGACGATGATCGGCACGCCCTGGACGGCGATGACCGACTGTCCGCGGTCCAGATTCAAGATGTAGACGAACACTCCGCCGATCACGCCGATGACGGCGAGTTTGATCCAGACGAGCGAGAGCGCCCGGTTGGGCACGCCTGCACGCCGGCGGCGCGCGCGGTCCCAGAACGAGCTGCCCGCGGAGATGGCGAGCATCACGGCGAGCATCGCCCAGCCCGCCCACACCGGCAGGTTGCCGTTCTGGAGCGCCAGCAGCTCGGGCACCTGCAGCCGGTAGAGCCCGCCGTCGCCGATGATGAGCAGCGCCAGGCCCTGATAGCCCAGGAACAACCCCAGCGTGACGACGAAGGAGGGGATACCCACACGCGCGACGAAGAACCCGATGAGGGCCCCTGTCGCCAGCCCCACCCCGAACCCGACGAGCAGCGCGAGGATCCAGTTGACCTGGAACTGCGCGTTGAGCACCACGAAGAGGGCCATCGCGACGCCACCGGTGACGCCGGCCGACAGGTCGATCTCGCCCAGCAGCAGCACGAAGACCAGAGCCATCGCGAGCATCACGAGGGTCGCTGCCTGATTGAGGAGGTTCGCGAAGTTGCGCTCGGTGAGGAAGAAGGGGCTGAGCGCGGAGAACAGCACGACGAGCACGACGAGGCCGCCGATGGCGGGCAGGGCTCCCATGTCGCCGCCGCGCACGCGCTGCCACCACCCCGCGACCTGGTCGCGGAGTCCTCCCTCGACGCCGCTGCCGATCAGGTCGCCCGACATCGGGTCGGGCGAGGCGGAGGTGCGTGCTGCGTCGGTCATGCGGATTCCCCCGAGGTCGCGATGGTGTCCGTGGTCAGAAGGGGTGCCCCCGTGAGGGTCTTCGTGCCGGTGATGTATCCCACGACGTCGTCGCGCGTGGTCTCCTTCGCCGGCAGCTGTGCGACGAGCTGACCGAGGTACAGCACGGCGATGTCATCGGCCACGGCGAAGACGTCGGCCAGGTTGTGGCTGATGAGGATGACCGCCACCCCCTGTTGCGCCAGCCGCTGCACGAGATTCAGCACCTGCTCGGTCTGGGCGACGCCGAGTGCCGCAGTGGGCTCGTCGAGGATGACCACGCGCGCCTTCTTGAGGACCGCGCGCGCGATGGCCACCGTTTGACGCTGTCCGCCCGAGAGCGACGACACCTTCTGCCGTACCGACTTCACCGTGCGGACGGACAGCGAGCGCAGGGTGTCGGATGCCTCGCGCTCCATGCGGCCCTCGTCCATCGTGCCGGCGGTCAGCTCTTCCCGGCCGAGGAACATGTTCTGGACGATGTCGAGGTTGTCGCACAGCGCCAGGTCCTGGTACACGACCTCGATGCCGAGGGCCGCCGCCTCGCGAGGGGAGTGGAGATCCCGATGCTCGCCGTCGATGAGCACTTCGCCCTCGTCGTAGGGCTGCACGCCGGCGAGGCCCTTGATGAGGGTCGACTTGCCCGCTCCGTTGTCGCCGACGAGGGCGGTGACCGTGCCGGGATGCACGCGGAGGTCGACTCCTTTGAGGACGCTGACGGGGCCGAAGGATTTCTTCACGCCCACGAGTTCGATGATGGGTGGGGTCATTCTCGCTTCCTTGCGTGAGCAGACGGGAAGGGCGCCGCGCCGGAGTCGACGCGGCGCCCCGCAGGTGTCGTTACTGGACGCCGAACTCCGCGCACTTGGGTGCCACGTCGCCGGTGCAGATCTCCGCCGCGTCCGCGTCGCCCGCGTCGACGACGTTGATGACCTCCTCGGGCCCGACCAGCTGCGGCGTGACGGCGATATACGGTGTGCCGTCCTCCAGCTCCTGATCCGCCTCGGGGGTCTCGCCGCTGAGAAGCGCGACAGCGACCTCCACGGCAGCATCCGCCTCTTCCTTGACCGGCTTGTAGACGGTGGCCGTCTGCCACCCCAGCAGGATGTTCTGCAGCCCCGCGACGTTGGCGTCCTGGCCGGAGACGGCCACGCCGGTGAGGTTGTTGTTCTGCAGCACCTTGATGACGCCGGCCGCGTTGGTGTCGTTCGCGACCCACACGCCGTCGACCTTGCCGCCGAGCGAGGTCAGCGCCTGCTCGAAGTTGGTCTGCGACTTGGCCTGATCCCAGATCCCGGGAGGTTCGGCGGCCGGGGTGATACCCGCGGCCTCCATCACCTCCACGGCGCCCTCCTTGAACATGGCGGCGTTGCCGTCGGTGGGGTCTCCGCCCATGTAGACGACCACGGACGTGGCCGGGTCCTTCCCGGCTGCGGCGAGTCCGTCCAGCACGGTCTGCCCCTCGAGCCGCCCGACCTCCACGTTGTCGAAGGACACGTAGTAGTCCGCGCCCGCGAACGGACGGTCATAGGCGACGACGGGGATGCCCTCGGCCTTGGCCTTGGTCGCGACAGCCTCCGCTGCGCCCTGATAGTCCACGAGAAGCATGACGCCGCAGCCCTTGGTCAGCTGCTGATCGGCGATCGTGGAGTACTTGTTCGTGTCGCCCTGGGCGTTTTGGATGTCGACTTCAAACCCGGCGCCCTCCAGCCCTTCCTGCAGGTACTTGCGGTCGAAGTTCTCCCAGCGCGGCGATGACGCGGCGTCGGGAAGGATCACGCAAGCCCGGTCTCCCGCGCCGCCGGCTTCACCGCCGCCACCACCGCTGTCGCCCGAGCCTCCGCCCCCGGCACAGCCTGCGAGCAACAGGGCCGCAGCGCCTGAGAGCGCTACCACAGCGGCCAACGAGCTTCGCTTCATTTCTCATCCTCCGTTGGTTGAGGGTCTCCCCAAAAAGCCACGATCAGCACCGACCCCGGCGAGGGACATGATGCTCGCCTTCGCGGGCGACCGCACTCAGACGGAGGTCACGTTTCGATCACGCTTGCGAAACGTTTTCGACGTTCAGGTGGTCGCGGCCACCGGACGCACCCGCACGATGTTCTCGGATTCGTCCGTTTCGGCCACCTCGGGATAGGCCTTGAGGAAGTCGGAGAAGCTGCGCACGCCGTACGCCTTCTCGCTGAACGCCGGGTCCAGGCGCTTGAGCAGGCTCTTGACCGCCGAGGCGTGCTGCCACTCGGTCTCGTCGCCCTCGCCGCTGAGCCGCAGCGCGCGCTCGAGGAGGTCCGCCCCGGGGTCGGTCGTGCGCTTGCGCGAGCGCGGCCGCGCCGGGGCCGGCTCCTTCTTGGCGGTGGCGGGGAGCTTGATCCCCGGCAGCGCGTCGTACGAGTCGAACTGGTCGCACGCGGCGGCCAGCGACTTGGCGGTGGACCCTGCGACGCCCACGCCGACGACGTAGCGTCCGAGGCGCTTGCACCGCTGTGCGAGCGGGACGTAGTCCGAGTCGCCGGCCACGATCACGACGTGGCTGAGGTCGGGGAGGCGGAACATGTCCTCCACCGCGTCGACGGCCAGGCGGATGTCGGCACCGTTCTTCGCGTACGCGGCGGCGGGGAACAGCTGGACGAGGTCGACGGCGCGTGCCACGAGCTGCGAGCGGTACTCCGCGTTGACGGGCGAGGACCAGTCGGCGTAGGCGCGGGTGAGGACGAGGGTGCCGAAGGACGCGGCGTAGTCGATGACCGCTCCGACGTCGATCGTCGCCTGGGCGAGACGCTCGGCGATCTCCGGCTCGGCCGGGTTCTCTGCGATGCGGGTGCGATCGCGCGCGTAGGCGTTGCGGCCGTGGACGCGGTCGTACCACGACATCACGATGTTGTCGAAGTCGAGGTACACCGCCACGCGGGCGTGCTGTGAGTCGGGCATGGTTCCCAGTCTGGGGCCTCAGTCCTCGCCCGGGTAGCGCAGACCGATCTGGGCGCGCACCTCGTCGAGGGTTGCCATGATGGCGACGGTCTCGTCGATGGGGAGGATGTCACCGGCGAGACGGCCTTCGCGGACGAGTTGCTCCGCGTACAGTGCCTGGAACTGCATGCCGCGACCGGCCACGTCCGAGTGGTACGCCTCGAGGACCGTGCCGTCGGCCGCTGTGACGCGGAAGTCCGTCGGGGTGTACCAGATGGCGTCGATCTCGATGCGCGCCTCGCTGCCGACGATCGCCGCGGTGTTCGGTCCGGCGCCGCGGGACGACGAGATCGTCGTCGACAGGGCACCGCCGTCGTGCGTGAAGATCGTGGCGACCTCGGTGTCCGCCCCGGTCTCGCCGAGGCGTGCCGAGGCGGAGACGCGGGTCGGGGCGCCGAGGATGTCCCAGACGAACGAGATGGGGTAGACGCCCAGGTCGAGCAGTGCACCCCCGCCGAGCTCGAGGGCGTTGATGCGGTGCGCCCGATCCCGGGGCAGCCGCTGGGTGTGATCCGCTGTGACGACGCGGATCTCGCCGAGCGTCCCCGCCGCCAGGATCTCGTGGATGCGGCGCATATGCGGCAGGTACCGCGTCCACATCGCCTCCATCGCGACGAGCCCACGCTCTGCCGCGCGCTCGCGCACGCGGGCCGCCTCCGACGAGTTCAGCGTGAACGCCTTCTCGACGAGGACGTGCTTGCCGGCCTCCAGCGCCAGCAGGGCGTCGTCGGCGTGCATCGGATGCGGCGTCGCGACGTAGACGATGTCGACCTCGGGGTCGGCCACCAGCTCTTCATACGAACCGTATGCGCGAGGGATGCCGTACGGGCGGGCGAAGGATTCCGCGCGCTCGGGGCTCCGCGACCCCACCGCGCTCACCGTGAGGCCGGCCGTCTGGAGGTCGGAGGTGAAAGCGTGGGCGATGCCGCCCGTCGCCAGGATTCCCCATCGCAGTTCGCTCATCCCTCGAGGGTAGACCGCGGCGGGAACGGCGGCGTCCGGTCCTAGGCTCGGAGCGTGGACCCCGTCGACCGCTTCCGCGAGCTGCTGCGCATCCCGACGATCTCGCGCGCCGACCCGTCTCACGTGGACGCCGGGGCGTTCGCGCAGTTCCGAGAGGCGCTCGAGCGGCTGTACCCGCTCCTGCACGCGACGCTCGAGCGCGAGATCGTCGGCGGGTCCCTGCTGTACCGCTGGCGGGGAGCGTCTCCCGACGAGCCGCTGGTGCTCCTGGCGCACCAGGACGTCGTCCCCGTCGTCGCCGAGCAGTGGCAGCATCCGCCGTTCGCCGCCCAGCTCGTCGGCGCGGGCACCGACGCGCAGATCCACGCGCGCGGGGCCATCGACGACAAGGGCGCGCTCGTGGCCATCGTGGAGGCGGTGGAGGCTCTGCTGTCCGACGGCATCACCCCGCCGAGGGACGTCTACCTCGCCTTCGGCCACGACGAGGAGACGCACGGCTCCGGTGCGCGCGGCCTCGTGGCGGTCCTGCGCGAGCGCGGGGTGCGCCCCGGCCTGGTGCTGGATGAAGGGGGTGCTGTCGTCGACGGGGTGCTTCCGGGGCTCGCGCAGCCCGCGGCCATGATCGGCGTCGCCGAGCGCGGGGCGGCGACATTCGTCCTCACCGCGCGTGAGACGGGAGGGCACGCCTCGACGCCCCCGCGTCTGCCGGCTCCCGCGCGACTTGCCCGCGCGATCGGGCGGCTCCAGCGCTCGCCCTTCCGGCCGCGCCTGACGCCGGCGGTGCGGGCGCTGTTCGCCTCGGCGGCCCGCCACGTGGGGGAGCCCCTGCGCACCGTGTTCGCGTCGGCTCGGGCTTTCGCTCCGGTGCTCACGCGGGCACTGGCGCTGCTCGGGCCGGAGACGAACGCGCTCGTGCGGACGACCGCGGTCGTCACAGAGCTCTCCGGCGCCGACGGATACAACGTGCTCGCCACCAGGGCGCGCGCGTGGGTCAACGTGCGCCTCCTCACGGGCGACACCCTCGACGGCGTGGCGGGGCATCTGCGCCGCGCGATCGCCGACCCCGGGATCGAGATCGACCGGGTGGAAGGCTGGGAGCCCTCCGCGGTGTCGCCGTGGCGCGGCCCGGCGTGGCGGCGGCTGGCCCGCACGGTGGGCTCCGCACTGGGGAGCGAGATCGTCGTGCTTCCCTACCTGCAGCTCGGAGCCAGCGACAGCCGGTTCTTCACCGAGATCACGGATGCGGTGTACCGCTTCACGCCCTTCCGCCTCACCCGCAGCGAACGAGACGCCCTCCACGCGCACGACGAGCGGATCGGTGTCGACGTGTGGCTGCGCGGCATCCGGTTCTACCGCGAGCTCATCGTCGCGGCGTGACGGGCTGAGGCGGATCGTCCGAGACGCCCAGGAGGAACGCGGCGATGCCCGCCGACGTGCCCTCCAGCACCGGTCCCGCCCCGAAGGACCACTCCGCATCGGACGCACGGACCGTCCGCCCGCTGATCACCGCGCGGCGATCGGCGGGGGCGTTCGTCGATGCGTAGAGGGCGACCCCGCCGGCCACGAGCGGGTCGAGCGGCGCGGGAGCCCCACGGTCGCGGGCGAGGATCAGAAGCGCGCGCACGCCGGCGGCCAGTGCGCGGAGACGGCGTCGGGGGCCGGTGCGGACGCGCTCGGCCAGGGCGTGCATCCGCACCGCCGGGTCGGACTCCGTCCCCGCCTCGCTCGTCAGAGCCGCGATGTCGACGAACCGGCGGGCGGCAGCGTCGGCGTCATCCGGTGGCAGCAGCCCCGCGGCGGCGTCGATGACGTCGGCGAGGGCGCGACGGCGGTCGGAGGACACGGCGGCGTCGTCGCCGGTCGCACGCTGGCTCAGCGGCAGGTAGCTGGCGAATCCGGACACGCGGCCAGTGTATGTCGGCCGTCTTCTGCTCTGTACCGTACTCAGTATCCGTCGAGGGTAGGCCGCGCCTCTCCCGCCTGATTCCGCGGCGGGCGCCGCAGCCTCCCGACGCTGAGACTGAGTACGGCCCGGTGGCAGCTGAGCTGGTACCCGGATGTGACAGGCGTGTGACAGAATCCGTCTGACGGTTCGGCGATGTGACAGTCACATGCGATCTCGCCCCCGTCGCGCCGGTGCGGCGGGGGGAACACATGAGCGAGGACGCGGCGGCCAGGCGCCCGAGCATCCGCGATGTCGCGCGCCTCGCGGATGTGTCGCACCAGACCGTCTCCCGCGTGCTGAACGACCACCCCAGCATCCGCCCCGAGACCCGGGCGAGGGTGCAGCAGGTCATGGCCGACCTTCAGTACCGTCCGAATCGTGCCGCCCGCACGCTCGTGACCGCGCGATCGCAGACCATCGGCATCCTCGCCGCCGCCAGCACGCAGTACGGCCCGGCCTCGAGCATCGCCGCGATCGAGGCGGCCGCGCGGGTGCGCGGCTACTGGGTGAGCACGGCCAACATCGAACCCCGCGACCCCGACTCGATCGCGCAGGGACTGTCGCATCTGACCGCGCAGGGGATCGAGGGGCTGATCGTGATCGCCCCGCAGGTCCGGGTCATCCGGGCGATCGCCGCTCAGCAGCTGGACATCCCGTACGTGACCCTGCAGTCCACCGACGTCGGCCAGGGTCACGTCATGTCGGTCGACCAGATCGCCGGGGCCCGGCTGGCCACCCGTCACCTCATCGAGCTCGGACACCGCCAGATCTACCATCTGGCCGGGCCGCAGGACTGGATCGAGGCCGAAGCGCGGATGCGCGGATTCCTCGAGGAGATGTCGGCGAGCGATATCGCCACGACGGCACCGATCCTGGGGGATTGGACGGCCGACTTCGGCTACTACGCCGGACGCGAGCTGCTGCGCGTGCGCGATTTCACCGCCATCTTCTCCTCGAACGATCAGATGGCGCTGGGCCTGCTCCACGCGATCCGCGAAGAGGGTCTCGACGTTCCCGGCGACATCTCGATCGTCGGGTTCGACGACATCCCCGAGGCCGCGCACTTCTCGCCGCCGCTGACCACCGTGCGCCAGGACTTCCCGGAGCTCGGCCGTCGCAGCGTCGACCTGCTGCTGGGGACTGCCGCGGGGCTGGACGTCGCACCCGCGCCGATCCGGCCGGAACTCGTCGTGCGCGCCTCGACGCGCGCCGTCAGCCGCCCCTGACGTCGCGCTGCTCTCGCGGGCCGTTACCAAGCCGAGACCCGGATGAATTGACACGCGCCCTCGACGCCTGGCTATAGTGTCCCGATGTGAACGGTCACATTACGGCCGATCGCTTCACGATCGATTCGACGAGGGAGTCGCCGCATGAGTCGCAGCGCCGGAACTGAGCGCGCGGATTCCTACGTGGCCGGCGTCAAGACCGAGGTCGCCGTCGCCCGCATCCGCGCCGAAGTGGCCTCGCTGCACGGCGAGCTGGTGCGGTACGGACTCGTCGTCTGGACCGGCGGCAACGTGTCGGCGCGCGTGCCCGGTGCCGATCTCTTCGTCATCAAGCCCTCGGGCGTCTCCTACGACGAACTGGCGCCCGAGAACATGATCCTCTGCGACCTCGACGGCGTCGTCGTCGCCGGCACGCCGGGCAGCGATCGTGCGCCGTCCTCGGACACCGCCGCGCACGCCTATGTGTACCGGGCGATGCCGGAGGTCGGCGGGGTCGTGCACACGCACTCGCCCTTCGCGACGGCATGGGCCGCCCGCGGCGAGGAGATCCCCTGCGTGCTCACCGCGATGGCGGACGAGTTCGGCGGTCCGGTTCCGGTCGGTCCGTTCGCCATCATCGGCGACGACTCGATCGGGCGCGCGATCGTCGAGACCCTCCGCGACTCGCGATCGCCCGCCGTGCTCCTGCGGAACCACGGCCCCTTCACCATCGGCGCAACCGCGCGCGACGCGGTGAAGGCCGCCGTGATGCTCGAGGACGTCGCCCGCACGGTGCACTACGCGCGCCAGGCGGGCGAGCCGATCCCCATCCCCGCCGAGGCGGTGGACCGGCTCTACGACCGCTACCAGAACGCCTACGGCCAGCGCACCCATAACTGAATACCCACACCTCGACGAAGACGTCCTACGAAAGGAAACACAGTGAAAGCCAAGAAGGTACTGCTCGCGGCTGTGGCCGCGGGTGCC
This sequence comes from Microbacterium sp. RD1, assembly GCF_052220165.1. NCBI lineage: Bacteria > Bacillati > Actinomycetota > Actinomycetes > Micrococcales > Microbacteriaceae > Microbacterium > Microbacterium sp. RD1. The sequence goes on along the minus strand of NZ_JBQPOL010000003.1, from coordinate 346,882 downwards.
CTGATGCTCTCGGCCTGCAGCGCAGGCGGAGGCAGCGGCGGCGAGGGCGGCGGCGACGGCGGTCTCATCGGCGTCGCGATGCCCACCAAGAGCTCCGAGCGGTGGATCCAGGACGGCAACGCCGTCAAGGAGACTCTCGAGGAGCAGGGCTTCTCGGTCGACCTCCAGTACGCGGAGGATGACATCCCCACCCAGGTCTCGCAGATCGAGAACATGATCACCAAGGGCGCGGAAGCCCTGATCATCGCCTCCATCGACGGCACCACGCTGTCGGAGGTGCTGCAGACCGCGGCAGACGCCGACATCCCGGTCATCGCCTACGACCGCCTCATCAAGGGGTCGGAGAACGTCGACTACTACGCCACGTTCGACAACTTCCTCGTCGGTCAGCAGCAGGCGTGGACCCTCCTCAACGGTCTGGGTCTCACCGATCTCGAAGGCAACCCGCTTCCGGATGCCCCGGCCGGCCCCTTCAACATCGAGCTGTTCGCCGGCTCGCTGGACGACAACAACGCGTTCTTCTTCTTCGACGGCGCGATGGACGTCCTCCAGCCGCTGATCGACGACGGCACGCTCGTGGTGAAGTCGGGTCAGACCGACATCGAGCAGGCGGCCACCCTCCGCTGGGACGGCGAGACCGCGCAGAGCCGCATGGAGGACCTCCTCACCGCGAACTACTCCGACGGCTCGAAGGTCAACGCGGTGCTGTCGCCCTACGACGGCATCTCGCGCGGCATCATCTCCGCCCTCACCGACGCCGGGTACACCGTCGGCGACGAGTGGCCGACCATCTCCGGTCAGGACGCCGAGGTCGACTCGGTCAAGGCGATCCTCTCCGGCGAGCAGTACGCGACGATCTTCAAGGACACGCGTGAGCTCGCGAAGGTCGCCGCCGACATGGCCGTCGCCGTTCTCAACGGCGAGGAGCCCGAGGTCAACGACGAGGAGACCTACGACAACGACGTGAAGATCGTCCCGTCGTACCTGCTGGCACCGGTCCCCGTCGTGACGGACAACGTCGAGGCCGTGCTGGTCGACTCCGGCTACTGGACGGCCGAAGAGCTCGGCCTGTAAGACCGAGACACCGCGGTGACGGTGGGCGGAGGCTTCAGCATCCGCCCGCCGTTCCCGCCGTTTCCATCCACCTCACGAGGAAGTCGGGAGAACGTGTCAGACAACATCCTGGAGATGCGCGGCATCACCAAGACGTTCCCGGGCGTCAAGGCGCTCTCGCAGGTCACCCTCGCCGTCCGGCGCGGGGAGATCCACGCGATCTGCGGCGAGAACGGCGCGGGCAAGTCCACGCTGATGAAGGTGCTGTCGGGGGTGTACCCGCACGGGACCTACGACGGCTCGATCGTCTACGACGGTGAGGAGGTGCAGTTCCGCAATCTCCGCGACAGCGAGGCCAAGGGCGTCGTCATCATCCATCAGGAGCTCGCCCTGAGCCCCTACCTGTCGATCGCCGAGAACATCTTCCTCAACAACGAGCGCACCTCGGGCGGCCTCATCGACTGGAACCACACGAACTTCGAGGCGCGAAAGCTCCTCGAGCGCGTCGGTCTGCGCGACAACCCGACGACGAAGATCAACCAGATCGGCGTCGGCAAGCAGCAGCTGGTGGAGATCGCCAAGGCCCTGTCCAAGGACGTCAAACTGCTCATCCTCGACGAGCCGACCGCCGCTTTGAACGACGAGGATTCCGCGCACCTGCTCGAGCTGATCCTGCAGCTGAAAGCCGAGGGCGTGACGTCGATCATCATCAGCCACAAGCTGAACGAGATCAAACGCGTCGCCGACAGCGTCACGGTCATCCGGGACGGCAAGACCATCGAGACGATCGCGAAGGACGAGGTCACCGAGGACCGCATCATCAAGGACATGGTGGGGCGCGACCTCGAGCACCGCTATCCCGACCATGAACCGCAGATCGGCGAAGAGCTGCTGCGCGTGGAGAACTGGACCGCGCACCATCCGCAGGACCCCAGCCGCGTCGTCGTCGACTCGGTCTCGCTGACGGTCCGCGCGGGCGAGATCGTCGGGATCGCCGGCCTCATGGGCGCCGGGCGCACCGAGTTCGCCATGAGCCTGTTCGGGCACAGCTACGGCACGCGCATCTCGGGCCGCGTCTTCATGCGCGGCACCGAGATCAAGACCCGCACCGTGGCCGAGGCGATCCAGAACGGTCTCGCGTACGCCACCGAGGACCGCAAGACCTACGGGCTGAACCTGATCGAAGACATCAAGCGCAACATCTCGATGGCGTCGCTGCGCAAGCTCGAGCGCGCCGGCCTCGTCAACGACAACGAGGAATACAAGGTCGCCAACGACTACCGGCGCGAGCTCAACATCAAGGCGCCGAACGTGCTGGTGAAGACCGGGAAGCTCTCCGGAGGGAACCAGCAGAAGGTCGTGCTGTCGAAGTGGATCTACTCCGACCCCGATGTGCTCATCCTCGACGAGCCCACCCGCGGCATCGACGTGGGCGCGAAGTACGAGATCTACACGATCATCAACCGCCTCGCGGCGCAGGGGAAGGGGATCATCGTGATCTCCTCCGAGCTCCCCGAGCTGCTGGGGATCTCCGACCGCGTGTACGCGCTGTCGGAGGGCCGCATCACCGGCGAGCTGCCGATCGACGACGCCACCCCCGAGTCCGTACTCAAGCTCATGACCATGGAGAACCCCCGCTGACCGGGGTTCGGGAGACACACCAATGACCAACAACACCGAGGCCGTCGGCGCGAACATCAACCCGCCGGACAACAGACTCACCCGCTGGTTCACGCACATCCTCAGCGACCTGGGCCGAAACGGCATCTTCATCGCGCTGATCGCCGTCGTCGCCCTGTTCGCGATCCTGACCAACGGCATCCTGCTGCGCCCGCAGAACATCTCCAACCTCGTCGTGCAGAACGGCTACATCCTCGTTCTGGCGATCGGCATGGTGATGGTCATCATCGCCGGCCACATCGACCTGTCGGTCGGGTCGGTCGCCGCGTTCGTCGGCGCGCTGTCGGGCGTCTTCGCGGTGAAGATGGGGATGCCATGGTGGCTGGCGATCGTGCTGTCGCTTCTCATCGGAGCGCTCGTCGGGGCGTGGCAGGGGTTCTGGATCGCGTTCGTCGGGATACCGGCGTTCATCGTGACCCTCGCCGGCATGCTGATCTTCCGCGGGCTCGCGCTCGTGGTGCTGGGAAACGCCAACATCGGTTCCTTCCCGACCGAGTATCGAGCGCTCGGCAACGGGTTCCTCAGCGGACTATTCGGCGAGACCGATCCTGACATCTTCACGCTCGCGATCGGCGCCGTCGCGATCGTCGCGCTCGTGGTGCAGCAGTTCCGCACGCGGGCGGGGCGTCGCAAGTACGGCCAGGAGGTCGAGCCCATCGTCTGGGTCGTCGCCAAGCTCGTGCTGGTGTCGGCGGCGATCGCGTTCTTCACCTACTCGCTCGCGTCGTACAAGGGCATCCCCGTCACGCTGATCGTGCTCGCGGTGCTCGTCATGGTCTACGGCATCGTGATGAACCGCACCGTCTTCGGGCGCCACATCTACGCGATCGGCGGCAACCGCCACGCGGCGGAGCTGTCGGGCATCAAGACCCGCCGGGTGGACTTCTGGCTGTTCGTGAACATGGGCTTCCTCGCCGCGCTGGCCGGCCTCATCTTCACCGCGCGGCTGAACCTCGCGGGACCGAAGGCCGGTGACGGGTTCGAGCTGGAGGCCATCTCCGCCGCGTTCATCGGCGGTGCCGCGGTGCAGGGCGGCGTCGGCACGATCGGCGGCGCCATCATCGGTGGTCTCATCATCGGCGTGCTCAACAACGGCATGTCGATCATGGGTATCGGCATCGAGTGGCAGCAGGCCGTGAAGGGCCTCGTGCTGCTCCTGGCCGTCGCCTTCGACGTCTACAACAAGCGACGCTCGGGCAACTGAGCTCGACGCGTGGATGCCCTCGCCCTCCGGGGCGGGGGCATCTTCCGTAGGCTCGGCGCATGGTCGAGATCCTTGTCCAAGCTTCCGAGCTGGCCGCGTCCCTGGAGGAGGGCGCAGCGGTGCGCCTCCTCGACGTGCGGTGGCGCCTGGACCGCCCCGACGGGCGTCCGGACTACGAGGCCGGGCATCTCCCCGGCGCCGTATACGTCGACCTGGGCGCGGAGCTGGCCGACCCGCACGCGCGCGGGCAGGGCCGGCATCCGCTGCCCGATGCGGGCGCGCTCCAGGAGGCTGCTCGCGGGTGGGGCGTGCGGCAGGGCGATCTGGTGGTGGTCTACGACGACTGGCAGTCGATGGCGGCCGCGCGGGCGTGGTGGGTGCTCGCCGATGCCGGGCTGAAGGTGCGCATCCTCGACGGCGGGCTGCGCGCGTGGACGGCGTTCGGGGGCACCCTCGAGACCGGGAACGTCGAGCCGTCCCGGGGCGATGTCGTGCTGGCGACCGGCCGCTTCCCTCGGCTCTCGATCGACGATGCCGCTGCCTTCCCGGCCTCCGGCACCCTGCTCGACGTGCGAGCGCCGGAACGCTACCGCGGCGACGTCGAGCCCATCGACCCGCGCGCCGGGCACATCCCCGGAGCGATCAACCTCCCCACCGCGGGCAATCTGGACCAGGACGGGCGGTTCCTCGATCCTGAGCGACTCCGGGAGCGGGCGCTCGCCGCGGGCGCGGGGCCGGAGGATCCGGTTGGGGTGTACTGCGGGTCGGGGATCACGGCCGCGCACGCCAGCGTCGCGCTCATGCTGGCCGGCTATGCGCCGCAGCTCTTCCCCGGCTCGTGGAGCCAGTGGTCGACGACCCCCGGGCGCCCCGTGGCGACGGGCTCTCAGCCCGGCTGAGCGCGCGCACAACGGCGGAGTTGTCGGCGGCGCGCCGCGGCATCCGTGGTGGGGCGGCGTGTCGTGGCGGATCTCCGCTGTTGTGCGGGGGAGTGGAGCCGTCAGGGGACGAGCAGGATCTTGCCGTCCGTCCCGGCCTGGATGAGGCGGTGCGCCTCGGCCGCTTCCGCCAGCGGGAGGACGGGCCCCTGCTCCACCGCGAACGCCCCCGCCTCGAGCAGTGCGAGGCTCACCGGCATGGCCTCGCTGCGCCAGCGGACCTGCTGCTCGGTGAGCGGATGCGGGCTGCCCCCTGACCACGCCTGAATATCGAGGTCATCGGCCTGCGCGCCGCGAACGAGCGTGCCGATACGGCCGCGGTCGGCGACGAGCGTGATCGAGGTCTCCAGGGCCTCGTCGGTGCCCACCGCGTCGAGGGCGACCGTCACACCCTCCGGGGCTGCGTCGCGCACGCGGTCGAGGAGGCCGTCGCCGTAGCGCACCGGGGTCGCGCCGAGAGCGGCAACGGCCGCAGCCCGCCGGTCGGAGGACGTGGCGACGACCCGCGCGCCCCACCGCACGGCGAACTGGATCGCCGCCCGGCCCACGGCCCCCGAGCCGCCGGAGATGAAGAGAACGTCTCCGGGGCCGGCGGCCAGCGAGCGAAGAGCCTGGTACGCAGTGCCGACCGGCACCCCGAGGGCCGCGCCCTGGGACGCGCTCACCGCCGTGGGGCGCAGGGCGGCGGATGCGGCCGCGACGGTGACCTCGTCGGCGTAGGCGCCCGAGATGCCGAACAGCGCCACCGGGGTGCCGGGCCGGAACCCCTCGACGCCGTCGCCGGCCTCCACGACGACACCCGCGGCATCGAATCCGAGGCGGCGGGGATCGGAGATCGCGCCGGAGGGGCGCAGTCCGCTCCGCAGCTTCGCATCGATGGGATTCACCCCGATCGCCTCGACCCGCACGCGGATCTCGCCGGCGGCCGGTGCCCGAGAGGGGATGTCGACGACGGTGAGGACTTCCGGTCCTCCGAACTCGGTGTACACGACGGCGCGGGGCATAGCGCTCAGCTTGCCACGCCCCCGCGGCGCACCGGCTAGGAGGCCAGCGCGCGCGTAATCCGCTGCAATGACGCCGGTTCGGCGGTGCCCAGACGTTGCGCGAACAGGCTCACGCGGAACTCCTCGAGGAGCCACCGCGCGTGGATCATGCCCGGCGGTGCGTCGGCGTCCGGCGGGATCTGCCCGCCGGCCTCGGCGTATGCGGCGGCGGCGCGCTCGTATTCGTTCTGTCGCTGGCGATCGCGGCCGGGATTGTCCGCGAGCGTGCGCACGCGATCGAGCGCCCCCTCCAGGTAGCGCGGCACGTGGGTCAGTCGTGGCAGGCCGGTCGCGGAGACGAACCCGGGGAAGACCAGGCCCGACAACTGCGCCCGCACGTCGCCGAGCGCCGCCAGGAGCGCCATCGCGTTCTGCGCCTTCAGGGCGCGTTCCACCTCACGCGAGCCGGTGAGCACGCGTGCGGCGAGGGAGACCGTCGCGAACGTCTCGTCGACGACCACCGCGGAGAACGCGTCCCGTGCGCGCTCGAACGCCGCACGCGTGCGGAGAGGTTGGGTCGTATCGCCGAGGATCGCGTCGGCGACGGCCACTCGGGCATCCTCGATGAGCGCCTTCGCGTTGGCGTAAGGGGAGGCGGCCAGGGCGAGCTTCTCCGCCGAGGTGAGGTGGTCGAGCACGTAGCCCGCGGGGGAGGGAACGGCCAGGAGGAGAAGCCGGCGCACCCCGGACCGGGTGAGACGGGCGGCATCCTCGGGGCGCGCCTCGACGCGGAGAGCGACCGACGACCCCTCGTCGACGATGGCGGGGTATCCGCGCACGACACCCCCCGCCACGCGCGTGTCCAGGACGTCGGGGAGGTCCTCGAAGGTCCAGGCGTCGAGCCCCGTGCGCGAGGAGAACCCGGGCGCGGACGTCATCGGGGCCGCCACCCGCGCCGCACCGCGGTCGATGGTCGCGGCGACGCTCGTGCGGGCGCGATCGGCGAGTCGCTGCTGCAGGGCCGCCAGGTCGCGGTCGGTGCCGGCGACGCGTCCGCGTGCATCGACGGCGCGGAAGGTGGGGCGGAGGTGATCGGGGACGCGCTCCACCTCGAAGTCGGCGGCGGTCACCGGCTGGTTCGCGACTCGCTGCACGAGCGCGGCGAGTGCGGCGGTCAGTGTCGAAGCGGGGGAACCGGCGGTGTGCTCCGGCCCGCGACCCGCGAGATCGGCCGCGAACCGCTCCGCCCAGTCGGCGGCCGGGACGACGTTGCGCCGGACGGCCTTGGGCAGGGCGCGCAGGAGCGCGGTGACGAGTTCGTCCCGCAGTCCCGGTACTTGCCAGTCGAAGCCATCCGGGCGCAGCGACGCCAGGAGGGCGAGGGGCACGACCACCGTGACGCCGTCGTCGGGGGCGCCCGGTTCGAAACGGTACGCCAGCGACAGCGTCTGATCGCCCTGGGTCCAGCGGGCGGGGAATCCGCGGTCGTCGCCGCGTGCGGCGTCGCCGGTGAGGTCGGCCTCGCTGAGGTCGAGAAGGTGCGGGGTGCGGGCGACGGCATCCGTCCACCATCGCTCGAACGAGCGGACGTCGAAGACATCGGCGGGGATGCGCGCGTCGTAGAACGCGAACACCGCCTCATCGCCCACGAGGATGTCGCGGCGGCGCTCGCGCTCCTCGATCTTCTCGAGCCGGCGTCGCTGTTCGGTGTTGCGGCGGAGGAACGCGGTGAGGCTCTTGTCGAGGGGCGTCGCGTCCCACTCGCCCTCGACGAGCGCGTGCCGCACGAACATCTCGCGGGCGAGCGGCCGGTCGAAGCGGGCCAGCTGCACCCTCCGCCGCGGGATGATCTCCACGCCGAAGAGGGTCACCTTCTCCCAGGCGGATGCTGCTCCGGACGACTTCGACCAGTGGGGTTCGCTCAGCGACCGCTTGGCGAGATGGCCGGCCAGCTCCTCCGCCCAGGCCGGATCGACCGCGGCGACGGTGCGGGCGAAGAGGCGAGACGTCTCCACGAGCTCCGCGGCCATCACCGCCGAGGGGCGGCGCTTTCGCAGGCCCGAGCCGGGGAAGATCGTGAACCGCGCTCCTCGCGCACCGACATACTCGCCCTTGGCCGGGCGGTTGTCCGCGCCCTGCCGCGCGGCGCGGCGGTCTTTCGGCGGGTTCGCCGTGCGCGCGTCGAGGATGCCGATCTGCGACAGCAGGCCCGCGAGGATGGCTCGATGCACGGCATCCGGATCGGCCGCGGCGTCCGGCTCCTTCCGTGGCGCACCCAGCAGCGACCGCAGCTGGCGGTGCACGTCGAACCACTCCCGCACGCGGACGTAATTGAGGAACTCGGCGCGGCAGAGCCGCCGGAAGGCGCTCGAGCCGAGCGCGGACTGCTGCTCCTGCAGGTGGTTCCACAGATTCAGCAGGGACAGGAAGTCGCTCGTCGGATCGGTGAAGCGCGCGTGGGAACGGTCCGCCTCCTCGCGGCGCTCCTCCGGGCGCTCGCGCACGTCCTGGATCGACATGCCCGCGACGATCGCGAGCACATCGCGAAGCACCCCCGAACGACGGGCCTCCAGCAGCATCCGTGCGAATCGCGGGTCGATGGGCAGCCGCGAGATCTCCCGGGCGATGTCGGTCAGGCGCGGTCCCTCGCTCCTGCCGTCACCCGTCGCCGGCCGGGATGCGGCGGCCGGGCGGATCGCGCCGAGCTCGAGCAGCAGGTCGAAAGCCGCCTTCACCCCGCGCGAATCGGGCGGGGTGAGGAACGGGAACGCCGCGATGTCGCCGAACCCCAGCGACAGCATCTGCAGGAGCACCGACGCCAGCGACGTGCGGAGGATCTCGGGTTCGGTGAACTCCGGGCGGCGGTCGAAATCCTCCTCGGAGTAGAGGCGGATGGCAACTCCCGGCGCAGTGCGACCGGCCCGCCCGGCACGCTGCTGCGCCGACGCCTGCGACACCGCTTCGATCGGCAGGCGCTGGATCTTCGAGCGGGCGCTGTAGCGGGAGATGCGGGCGGTTCCGGTGTCGACGACGTAGCGGATGCCCGGGACGGTGAGGCTCGTCTCGGCGACGTTGGTGGCGAGGATGACGCGGCGGCGGACGCCCGCCACCTGCGACGGTTCGAAGACGCGGTGCTGCTCGGCGGCGGAGAGCCGGCCGTAGAGCGGCAGCACCTCGGTGGGCGCGGCCTCCTTCGCGAAAGCGCCGCGCACGGCGTCGGCGGCGTCGCGGATCTCTGCCTCGCCGGGGAGGAAGACGAGCACGTCCCCGGGCGGTTCTCGGTCGAGCTCCCGGAGCGCCGCGACGATCCCGCCCACCTCGTCGGCATCCTCCTCGCCGCCGGCCCCCGAGCCTGCCGACGGGTCGGCCACGAGCGGCCGGTACCGGACCTCGACCGGGTAGGTGCGCCCCGACACCTCGACGATCGGCGCGGGTCGCGGCTCGGGACCTGACCGGTCGGCGAAGTGCTTCGCGAAGCTCTCGGGGTCGATGGTCGCGGAGGTGATCACGATCTTGAGGTCGGGCCGTTTCGGCAGGAGCCGGCGGAGGTACCCGAGCAGGAAGTCGATGTTGAGCGAGCGCTCGTGCGCCTCGTCGATGATGATGGCGTCGTAGCGGCGCAGCATCCGGTCGCGGTGGATCTCGTTGAGGAGGATCCCGTCGGTGACCAGCGCGATCCTGGTGTCCTCCGACACCTTGTCGGTGAAGCGCACGCGGTAGCCGACGGTGGAGCCCATCGGCACCTGCAGCTCCTCGGCGATGCGCTCGGCGATCGTGCGCGCGGCGATGCGGCGGGGCTGGGTGTGGGCGATGCGCGTGCGTCCGAGCTCCAGCAGGATCTTCGGCAGCTGCGTGGTCTTGCCCGAACCGGTGGCGCCGGCGACGATGACCACCTGGTTGTCCCGGATGGCGCGCGCGATCTCGTCCCGCGCGGCGCTGACGGGCAGCTCGGGCGGATAGGAGATCACGGGTTCGGACACAGCCTTCCATCGTAACCGCTCCCCGCGCTGTCACGAGGGCCGTCACGAGGGGAGGCCCCTCACGAGGGAGGCCCCTCACGAGGGGAGGGCCGTCACGAGGGGAGTGGATCTCATGAGGGGAGGCCCGGATGCGCGACATCCAGCCTCCCCTCGTGACATGCCCTCCGCTCGTCGCGCCGCGCAGCGGATCGTCAACCCCCGCGAGGGGCGGATGCGACGCTCCTAGGCTGGACGGCATGAGCATTCCCACCGTGTCCTTCCACGACGGCAACACCATCCCCCAGCTGGGCTACGGCGTCTTCCTGGTGCCGCCGGAGGATACCGAGCGGGCCGTGAGCGAGGCGCTCGAGGTGGGGTACCGCCACATCGACACCGCGGCGATCTACCGCAACGAGAAGGGCGTGGGCGCGGCGATCGCGGCGAGCGGCATCCCGCGCGACGAGCTGTTCGTCACGACGAAGCTGTGGAACAACCGCCAGAGCGGCGACCAGCCGCACGCCGCCATCGACGAGAGCCTGCAGAAGCTCGGGCTCGAGTACGTCGACCTGTACCTCATCCACTGGCCGGCGCCCGCGCGGGCGAACTACGTGAACGCGTGGGAGAAGCTCGTCGCCATCCGCGAGGCCGGTCAGGCGCGCTCGATCGGCGTCTCGAACTTCCTCGTGCCGCACCTGGAGGAGATCATCGCCGCGACCGGCGTCACGCCGGTCGCCAACCAGATCGAACTCCACCCCGCCTACCAGCGCCGCGACCTCACCGACTGGGCTGACGCGCACGATGTGCGGATCGAGTCGTGGGGCCCGCTCGGGCAGGGCAAGTACGACCTGTTCGGCATCCCCGCGATCGCTGATGCCGCGGGTGCCCACGGGGTGTCGCCGGCGCAGGTCGTGCTCCGCTGGCACCTCCAGCACGGATTCATCGTGTTCCCCAAGTCGGTGCGCCGTGAGCGTCTCGAGGAGAACATCGACGTGTTCGGGTTCGAGCTGACCGAGGCCGAGATCGCGGCCATCGACGGGCTCGACCGGCCCGACGGCCGCGTCGGATCCACCGCGGATGAGGTGAACTGACCTGAACCGCCTCGCGACCGCCGCCAGCCCCTACCTCCGCGCCCACGCGACCAACCCGGTCGCCTGGTACGCCTGGGGGCCGGAGGCGTTCGCCGAGGCGCAGCGCCGGGACGTGCCGGTGCTCGTGTCGATCGGATACTCGACCTGTCACTGGTGCCACGTCATGGCGCGCGAGTCCTTCGCCGACGAGGCCACCGCCGCGATCATCAACGACGGGTTCGTCGCGATCAAGGTCGACCGCGAAGAGCACCCCGATGTCGACGCCGCCTACCTCGACGCCGCATCCGCCTTCACGCCGAACCTCGGCTGGCCGCTGACGGTGTTCACGACACCGGCCGGTGGCGTGTTCTACGCCGGCACGTACTGGCCGGAGGAGCCGCGCCCGCCGATGCCGGCCTTCCGCGAGGTGCTCGCCGCCGTCCGGGAGGCGTGGACGTCGCGCCGCGGCGAGGTCGAGAAGACCGGCGCCGCGCTGCGCGACGCCCTCGCGCGAGCTGCCGTCGAGTCGGCACCGGGCCAGCCGTCACCGGCTGATCTGGCAGAAGCGGCGCGAGCAGTGGTCCGCCATGAGGACCGCCGATACGGCGGCTTCGCGTCGGGCACGGGCATCGAGAGCCCCAAGTTCCCGAACGTCCCGGTCCTGCGCTTCCTCGTCTCGCCGCCGCTGGCCGAGCCGGTGCCCGAGGCGGCCGAGGTCGCCCGCCGCGCGCTGACGGCGATGGCGGCATCCGAGCTCCACGACTCTGTCGACGGCGGCTTCTTCCGCTATGCCACGCGCCGCGACTGGACGGTGCCGCACTACGAGCGGATGCTGACCGACAACGCCGGGCTCATCGAGGCGGCCCTGGACGCCGGCGAGCCCGACATCGCCCGGGACGCCGCGCGGTTCCTCGTCGACGTCCTGCAGCAGCCGTCCGGGGGCATCGCGGCGGCGCAGGACTCCGAGTCGATCATCGACGGCGAGCGCAACGAGGGCGGCTACTACGGGCGCGACGCGCACGCCCGGGCGGCGCTGCCGCCCCCGGCGCTGGACGGCAAGATCGTCACCGGATGGAACGGCTCGGCGCTGGGCGCACTGGCTCGTGCCGGCGCGGCCCTCGGCGAGCCGCGCTTCGTCGAGGCCGCCCGATGGGCCGCCGACGCCGTGCTGGAGACGAACGTCGGCCCCGACGGCCTGCTGCGGCGGGCATCGCTCGACGAGATCGTGTCGGCCGCTCCGGCGACCCTCGAGGACTATGGCGGGCTCGCGCGGGGCCTGCTGCTGCTCGCCCAGGCGACGGGTGAGCCGGCATATGCGGTGCGCGCGCGTGAACTCGTCGACGCATGCCTCCCCGTCGACGACGTCGTGGCCGTCCCGGGCGGCGGCGACCCGGTGCTCCGGGCACACGGCATGCGCCCCGCCGGAGTCCCCAGCGACGGCGCCGCGCCGTCGGGCCCGTCGGTGTTCGCGGCCGCGGCGCTCCTGCTGTGGCAGCTCGGGGCGGGGGAGCGCTACCGCGACGTCGCCGTCTCGCTCGTCCGCGCCGCGGCGCCCGCGGCGCTGGCCGCCCCGATCGCCCACGGCGCGATCCTCGAGGTCGCGGCCGGGCTCGCCTCGGCTCCGCACCAGCTCGTCGTGGTGGGCGACCCCGCCGATGCGATCGCGGACCGCGCTCGCGGCATCCGCGCGGATGTGGTCGCTGTCGTCAGCCCGCAGCAGGCCGAGGCGTTCGTGAGCGCGGGCTTCTCCCTCTTCGAGGGCAAGACGCCGCAGCAGGGGCGTACGACGGCGTACGACTGCCGGGCGTTCGCCTGCCGGCTTCCCGTCACCGATCCGGCCGCCCTCGAGGCTCAGTCGAGCAGGTGACGGAAGAATCGCCCCGGCGCGTCGAGGAAGCTCCGGTGCGCGCGCACCAGTTCGAGCTCCTCCCACGCCGAGGTGCGGATGCCCCACTCGCCGAATTCGAGGATGGTCGCTCCGGGCAGGGCGGCGAGGACCGGGGAGTGTGTGGCGCAGATCACCTGGGTGCCCCGCGCCCGCATCCGATCCAGCGACGCCAGCCACCGCAGCGTCGACGAGAACGACAGTGCCGCCTCCGGCTCGTCCAGGCACGCCAGACCGGTGCGGTACCGCGGATGGTCGAGCTTGTCGTCGAGAAGAGCGTTGAAGGACTCGCCGTGGCTGAGGGTGTGCAGGCTCGGCGGCGACCCGGGCAGGTCGTCGAGGTAGGAGTAGTAGCCGTGCATCGTCTCGGCACGGAGGAAGAAACCCCACCGCGGCGCGCGCGGACTCCGCTCGATCCGCAGCCAGGATGCCAGCGGTGAGACGCTTCGCGCCGTCTCGGTTCCGCCGTTGATCGTGCCGCCCTCGGCGGGGAGCCCGAACGCCTCGGCGATGCCCTCGAGGAGGGTCGACTTCCCCGAGCCGTTCTCGCCGACGAGGAAGGTGACGCCGGGCGCGAACTCCCACCCGCCCCGCCGCGCCTGAGCGAGGAACTGCGCGACGGCGGGCACGGTCGTGGGCCACGTCTGCTCGTCGATCGGAGCGTCGGCGTAGACGCCCACGCGCTGGATCGGCCGCTCGTCGTTCAGCCACTCGTCGGTGCGCGCCACGGAGTCAGACCCAGGTCGGCAGCCAGTTGTGCAGGCGCCAGAACTCGTACGGCACCGGCAGGCCGGTCCACACCGGGTACCAGAAGGCCGAGACGAGGACGACGACGATGAGGAACACCGCGACCACGCGTTGTCCACTGGCGCGGCGGATCGGATCGGGGGAGGCGGGCGCGGCGATGTCCCGCAGCGCGAAGGCGACCGCGAGCACGAGGAACGGCAGGAGCACCACCGTGTAGAACTGGAAGATCGTCCGTTCGGGGTACAACAGCCACGGCACGTAGGTCGCCACGACGCCCGTCAGGACGAGGGCGACGGATGCCCGCCCCTCCGCGCGGCGGACCAGGCGCACGATCAGATAAATCACCGCCGCGACCCCGGCCCACCACAGGATCGGGTTGGGAAGGCTCGAGATCGCTTCGGTGCATCCGCCGGGCAGGGTGCAGCCGTTGTCGCCGACGGCATCCTGATGCCACCACATGGAGGTGGGACGCAGCAGGAGCGGCCACTGCCACGCCGGGCTCTGATAGGCGTGCGGCGTCGTGAGACCCACGTGGAAGTTGTAGATCGACTGGTGGTAGGCCCACAGGTTCTGAAGCGGCAGCGGCACCCACGCCCACACACCCGACGCGGGCGACGCATCCACGACGTGCCGCGAGTACCCGCCGTCGGTGAGCAGCCACCCGCTCCAGGAGACGAGGTACACCGCGGCGGCGACGGGGACGAGGAGCAGGAACGACACCGGACCCTGCCGGAGCACGGCATCCGCGGGCCACTGCCGGATGCCGGCGCGACGGCGTTGGAGCGCGTCGGAGACGACGACGAAGATGCCCAGCGCCGCCAGCACGTACAGGCCCGACCACTTGACGGCCGTCGCCGCGCCCGCGGCGGCACCGGCCGCGATCAGCCAGGGCCGCGCCCACAGCACCGGTCCCCACGACCTGCGATCGCGGTGCACGACGAGCGCGGCGAGCCGGTCGGCCGATCGCCGTCGATCCAGGGCGACGAACCAGAACGCCAGCACCACGAAGAACGTCAGGATCCCGTCGAGCAGGGTGATGCGGCTCATCACGATCGCGAGGCCGTCGATGGCCAGGAGGAACGCGGCGAGTGTCGCGAACGCCCGCGAGCCGGTGAGCGTCCGGGCGAACAGGTACAGCACGAGCACCGTGGCGGTGCCGAACACCGCCACGGCCACGCGCCATCCCGTCAGGGAGTCGGCACCGAACAGCGCCATTCCCGCACCGATGAAGAAACGCGCAAGCGGCGGATGCACGACATAGCTGCCGACCGAGCGGAAGATGTCGCTCTCGCCTGCGAGGAACCGAGGGTCGGCCTCGTCGGGCCACATGGCCGGGTATCCGAGGGCCCACTGGCTCCACGAGTCCTTCACGTAGTAGGTCTCGTCGAACACGATCGCGTGCGGGTGCCCGAGGCCCGCGAAGCGCAGGATCCCCGCGAGGAGCGTCACCAGCGTCGGAGCGAGCCAGCTGTACAGCCGTACGTGGCGGGCGTCGGCGCCCACCCGGGCCCGCCAGCGGTCCCACCGCGTGACGGCCGCCAGCGTCCGCGGGCTCTCGGCGGTCGACGTCACGGCCCCCAGCCTATGCTGGGGCGGTGATCATCCTCGGCGCGACGCCGATCGGCAACCTCGGCGACGCGTCCCGGCGCCTCGTCGAGACGCTCGCCACGGTCGAGGTCGTCGCCTCGGAAGACACCCGGACCACGCAGCGCCTGCTCGCGGGCCTCGGCGTCGCGCATCGGCCGCGCCTGGTCGCCCTGCACGATCACAACGAGAAGGAGCGTGCCGGCGAGATCGTGGAGCTCGCCCGCGAACGCGACGTGCTGGTGCTCAGCGACGCGGGGATGCCGACCGTCAGCGACCCGGGCTACGGCCTCGTGTCCGCCGCGGCAGCCGCCGGCGTGCGCGTCACGGCGCTTCCCGGCCCGAGCGCGGTGCTCACGGCGCTGGCGGTGTCCGGGCTCCCCACCGATCGCTTCGCCTTCGAGGGCTTCCCGCCGCGCAAACCCGGAGAGCGTCGCTCAGCATTCACGGCGCTCGCGGCGGAGCAGCGCACGCTGGTGTTCTTCGAAGCCCCGACGCGGCTGGCTGCGACGCTCGACGACCTGGCGGCGACCTTCGGCGCCGACCGGCCGGCGGCGATCTGCCGCGAGCTGACGAAGCTCCACGAGGAGGTCGTGCGCGGGACGCTGGGCGAACTGGCGGCGTGGGCGAGAAGCGGCGTGCGCGGCGAGATCGCGCTCGTCGTCGGCGGCGCCGCTCCCCGGGTGACGGTGTTCGCGGATGCCGTGGCGCAGGTGCTCGCGCTCGTCGTGAGCGGAGCGCGGCTCAAGGCCGCCGCATCCGAGGTCGCCGGTCAGACCGGCCACTCGTCCCGCGAGCTGTATCAGGCCGCCCTCGCGGCGCGCGCCTAGGCCGGCGTCACACGGCGCGGGAGCGCCCGGCCGCGCCCGTAGAATCCTGGGGTGAGCACCGGCCGATCCTTCTACATCACGACGCCGATCTACTACCCCAGCGACGTGCCCCACATCGGCCACGGGTACACGACCGTGGCCGTGGACACGCTCGCGCGCTGGCACCGCCAGGCCGGTGACGACACCTGGATGCTCACCGGCACCGACGAGCACGGTCAGAAGATGATGCGCGCCGCCTCGGCCAACGGCGCGACGCCGCAGGAGTGGGTCGACAAGCTCGTCAGCGAGTCGTGGTTCCCGCTCCTGACGACCCTCGACGTCGCCAACGACGACTTCATCCGCACGACCCAGGAGCGCCACGAGGAGCGCGTGAAGCAGTTCGTGCAGGCGATCTACGACCGCGGCTACATCTATGCCGGCGAGTTCGAGGCGCTGTACTGCGTCGGTTGCGAGGAGTTCAAGACCGAGGCGGAGATCGTCGACGGCACCGGCCCCTTCGAGGGCCTCAAGGTCTGCGCCATCCACTCCAAGCCGCTGGAGCTGCTGCAGGAGAAGAACTACTTCTTCAAGCTCAGCGAGTTCCAGGACCGCCTCGTCGAGCTGTACACGTCGGTGCCCGACTTCGTGCGGCCAGAGTCGGCGCGCAACGAGGTGCTGTCGTTCGTCAAGAGCGGGCTGAAGGACCTGTCGATCTCCCGGTCGACGTTCGACTGGGGCATCCAGGTGCCGTGGGACGAGAGTCACGTCATCTACGTCTGGGTCGACGCCCTGCTCAACTACGCCACCGCGGTCGGCTACGGCTCCGACCCCGAGCAGTTCGCGCGGCGCTGGCCCGCCTACCACGTGGTCGGAAAGGACATCCTCCGCTTCCACGCCGTCATCTGGCCCGCCATGCTCATGGCCGCGGGCGTCGAGGTGCCCCGCGGGGTCTTCGCGCACGGTTGGCTCCTCGTCGGCGGCGAGAAGATGTCGAAGTCCAAGCTCACCGGCATCGCCCCGACGGAGATCACCGACGTGTTCGGCTCCGACGCGTACCGCTTCTACTTCCTCTCGGCGATCGCCTTCGGGCAGGACGGGTCGTTCTCGTGGGAGGACCTGTCCGCCCGCTACCAGGCCGAGCTCGCGAACGGCTTCGGAAACCTCGCCTCGCGCACCGTCGCGATGGTCGAGCGGTACCTCGAAGGGATCGTGCCCCCGCCGGGGGAGTACACCGAGGCGGACCTGCAGATCCAGCGGACTGTCGCGGATGCGGCATCCGCCGCCGACGCGGCGATCGAGCGGTTCCGGATCGACGAGGCCATCGCGGCGGTCTGGCGGATCGTCGATGAGCTCAACGGCTACATCACCGAGAACGAGCCGTGGAGCCTGGCCAAGGACGACACGCGCCGCGAGCGGCTGAACACCGTGCTGTACACGGCATCCGAGGGCCTGCGCGCCCTCGCGGTGCTGCTGTCGCCGGTCATGCCGATCGCGACCGAGAAGCTGTGGGTCGCCCTCGGCGCCGCCGAGAGCCTCGGTCGCCTCGTCGACCAGCCGATCCGCGAGGCGGGTGCGTGGGGAGCGCTGCGACCGGGAACCTCGGTCAACGGGCTCGCGCCGCTGTTCCCGCGCGTCGAGCAGGACGCGTGACCCCTCGTCACATGCGTGAATCGGCGGGAATTCCGCGCGATATGGCGACCGATTCACGCAAGAGGGGGCGAGGATGACGGGGGATCCGTCGCAATACGTGCGGCAGCGCGAGAAGGGGTCCCGCGACGTCTCCTACCCCGACCCGCCGGAGCCGCTGACCGTTGCGGTCTACGACAACCATGCGCACCTCGAGATCGAGGACGGCGAGGGCCTGCCGCTCGAGGAGCACCTCGAGCGGGCAGCAGCCGTCGGGGTCGCGGGCGTGGTGCAGGCCGGGGGCGACATCGACTCCTCGCGCTGGTCGGCGGAGGCCGCCGCGCAGCATCCGCGGGTTCTCGCCGCGGTGGCGATCCACCCGAACGAGGCGCCGGCGTACGACGCGGCCGGTGAGCTCGATGCCGCCATCGCGGTGATCGACGACCTGGCCGCCCAGCCGCGGGTCCGGGCCATCGGCGAGACCGGCCTGGATTTCTTCCGCACCGACGAGGAGGGCCGCCCCGCGCAGTTCCGCTCCTTCGAGGCGCACATCGCGCTGGCGAAGAAGCACGGCATCGCGATGCAGATCCACGACCGCGACGCCCACGAGGCGGTGCTGGACACGCTGGAGCGGGTCGGTGCTCCGGAGCGGACGGTGTTCCACTGCTTCTCGGGCGACGAGGCGATGGCACGCATCGCCGCCGATCGCGGCTACTACCTCTCGTTCGCCGGGAACGTGACGTTCAAGAACGCGCAGAATCTCCGCGACGCGCTCGCCGTGACCCCGCGCGAGCGGATCCTGGTCGAGACGGATGCCCCGTTCCTCACGCCGACGCCGCTGCGCGGCCGGCCGAACGCGCCTTACCTCGTGCCGGTCACGGTGCGGTTTCTCGCGGCCGAGCTCGGCGAAGACCTCGATGAGCTGTGCGCCCAGCTCGCCGCGAACACCGTCGAGGTGTACGGCTCCTTCGACTGACCCGTTCCCCTGCCGTTTCGGGGCGGCGGATGTGTTTCGGGGCGACCGTTGTGCGCCCCGAAACACATCCAGCGCCCCAAACCCGCTGCGCGGCGGCTAGGAGCGGCTGGGCTCCTTCGGCTTCTGCACGAACAGCGCGCCGGTCTGCTCGAGCTCGACGCCCTTAGTCTCGGGGATCTTCCACCACACGTAGAAGAACGACAGCGCGGCGAACGCGGCGTACATCGCGTAGGTCAGCGGCAGCGACCATCCGGACATCGGCGGGAAGGTCACGGTGATGAGGAAGTTCGCAAGCCACTGCGCGGCGGCGGCGAGCCCCAGTGCCTTGCCCCGGATGCGGCTCGGGAAGATCTCGCCCAGGAGCACCCACACCAGCGGGCCCCACGAGGCGCCGAACCCGACCACGAAGAGGTTCGCGGCGATGAGCGCGATGGTGCCCCAGGGCGCGGGCAGGGTGACGTCCTTGCCGGTCCCCTCGGCGAAGGCGAACGCGAGGGCCATGGTCCCCAGCGACAGCGCCATGATCACCGAACCCGTCAGCAGGATCGGCTTGCGCCCCACCTTGTCGACGAGCCAGATCGCGATGAGGGTCACGACGACGTTCGTCACCGAGGTGATGACGCTCGACAGCAGCGCGTTGCTCTCGTCGAACCCGACCGCGCGCCACAGCGTCGTGGAGTAGTAGAAGATCACGTTGATGCCGACGAACTGCTGGAACACCGACAGGATGATCCCGATCCACACGATCGGCTGCAGCCCGAGGGCCTTTCCGCGGATGCTGGCACCCGCCGACTTGCGGTCCGACTCGATCGCGTCGGTCAGCTCCTTCATCGTGCTGTCGAGGTCGTCCGGCGGCACCAGGCGCGCGAAGATGGCCTTCGCCTCGTCGACGCGCCCCTTCGCGATGAGGTAGCGGGGAGACTCCGGCACCGTGAACGACAGGATGCCGTACACCGCCGCCGGCACGACGCCGATGAGGAACATCCAGCGCCACGCCTCCATGCCGAGCCACAGCACGTCGGACGCGCCGCCCGCGGTGTTCGCCAGCAGCGCGTCGGACAGGAGCGCGGTGAAGATGCCGAGCGTGATCGCCAGCTGCTGGAGCGACGCGAGCGCCCCGCGCACCTGCCGCGGCGCGATCTCGGCGATGTACGCCGGCGCGACGACGGAGGCGATCCCGATCCCGAGGCCGCCGATGACGCGCCACAGGATCAGGTCGGGGACGCTGAAGGTCAGGGCCGAGCCGATCGAGGACACGAGGAACATCACCGCGCCCAGCAGCATGACCCGCAGGCGCCCCCAGCGGTCGGACAGGGCGCCGGCGATCATCGCCCCGACGGCGCATCCGAGCAGCGCGACGGCCACGACGAAGCCCGTCAGGAAGTCGTTCAGTGCGAAGTGCCCCTCGATGGAGTCAACGGCGCCGTTGATCACCGAGGAGTCGAATCCGAAGAGGAAGCCGCCCACGGCGGCGGCCACGGACAGCCCGATCGCCCGGCGCCCGTAGGGGCTGCGAAGCGAGAACGCGTTGTCCGCGGTGGTTCCGGGTGTGCTCATGGGGGACACCGTACCGCTCGCCGCGCCCGCCGCGCAGGAGGCGTGCGCATCGATCTGGCTACAGTGAAAGGATGCCCGTCACCCTCCTCGGCGCCGCCGACATCCGCCGCCTCGCCGCGGAGCTCGACGTGGTCCCCACCAAGAAGCTCGGGCAGAACTTCGTCGTGGATGCCAACAGCGTGCGCAAGATCGTGCAGACGGCGCGGGTGAGCGCGGATGACCGCGTGGTCGAGATCGGCCCGGGCCTGGGCTCGCTCACCCTGGCGGTGCTCGAGACGGGAGCCGACGTCGTCGCCGTCGAGATCGACTCCCGGCTGGCCGCGCGACTGCCGCAGACCGCCGCCGAGCGCGGGGTCCCCGACGGCGCGCTCACGGTCGTCGCCGCCGACGCGCTCCGCGTGACGGAACTGCCCGGCGATCCGGACGTGCTCGTGGCCAATCTGCCCTACAACGTGTCCGTGCCGGTGCTGCTGCACTTCCTTGAGACGTTCCCGGCGCTGACGCGCGGCGTGGTGATGGTGCAGGCTGAAGTGGGGGAGCGGCTCGCCGCCCCGCCCGGCTCGAAGGTGTACGGATCGCCGAGCGCGAAAGCCGCCTGGTACGGCCCGTGGCGCCTGGCGGGCACGATCTCCCGGCAGGTCTTCTGGCCGGTGCCCAATGTCGACTCGGTGCTCGTCGCGTTCTCACGCGACGCTGCGCCGCGCGGCACGGAGGACGAGCGCCTTCGCACCTTCGCGATCGTGGACGCCGCGTTCCAGCAGCGGCGCAAGATGCTCCGGCAGGCGCTGGCAGGAGTGCTGGGCGGATCGGCGGCGGCCTCGGCGGTGCTGGAGCGGGCGGGGGTCGCGCCGACCGCGCGCGGTGAGGAGCTGTCGATCGACGACTTCCAGCGCGTCGCGCGCGTTTCGGCGGATTCCGAGGATTCATGACGAATCTCCGCTCCGTTCACGAAACATGCCGGTAACATTTCTCCCCGGACGCCACACTGGAATATCCATGCGCCGCACCGTGCGGCGCCAGGGAGAGCCATGCGCTACGCGGAATACCCGAAAGCCGAACGCATCATCCTCCATCTGAGCGACACGCACCTCCTCGCTCAGGGGGCACGCCTCTATGACAGCATCGACGCCGAGGCGTACCTCGCTCGCGCGCTCGCGGCGATCGAGTCGTCGGGGGTGACGCCCGACGCACTCATCTTCACGGGCGACCTCGCCGACCACGGCGAGCCGGAGGCGTACGACCGCGTCCGTGGCCTCGTCGAGCCTCTCGCCGAGCGGCTGGGGGCCGCCGTCGTCTGGGTCATGGGAAACCACGACGACCGCGCCGCGTTCCGGGCCGGGCTGCTGCCCGCCGACATCGGCGCGCCCACCGCACCGGTGGACCGGGTCGACGAACTCGACGGCCTCCGTGTCGTGACGCTCGACACGACGGTCCCGGGCGCCCACCACGGCGAGGTCTCCGACGCCCAGCTGACGTGGCTCTCACGGGTGCTCGCGACGCCCGCGCCGCTGGGTACGATCCTCGCGCTTCACCATCCGCCCGTCCCGAGCGTGCTCGACCTGGCCGCCTCCGTCGAGCTGCGCGATCAGAAGCGCCTGGCCGACGTGCTCCGCGGATCGGACGTGCGCGCGATCCTCGGCGGGCACCTCCACTACTCCACGTTCGCGACGTTCGCCGGGATCC
Source organism: Microbacterium sp. RD1 (assembly GCF_052220165.1). Taxonomy (NCBI): domain Bacteria; kingdom Bacillati; phylum Actinomycetota; class Actinomycetes; order Micrococcales; family Microbacteriaceae; genus Microbacterium; species Microbacterium sp. RD1. Next base: position 325,131 of record NZ_JBQPOL010000003.1, on the reverse strand, counting down.
CCGTGTCCGTGGCCTCGGCCACCTGCTACACGCAGGACCTCACCGTGCCCATCGGTGGCACGCGCCCGCGTGACGGAGCGCAGGGGTTCAACCTCATCCACGTCTACGACGAGACGATCGTCCACTCCGTCGTGCCACTGGATGCCGCGGCGCCCCTGCAGTACGTCGACGCTGCGGCATCCGCCTCGCGGCTGCGGGACGCCGGCATCGAGGTGCGCGCAGCCGGCGAGATCAGCGCGCGGACTGCGCCGCCGACTGCTCCTCTTCCCATCCTGCACTGACATCGTCGCGCTCCCACGGAGCGCGGATCGGGAACGCGCGCTCCAGGCACGAGCGCAGCGCCCGTACGCGCATCTCCTCCGGCATCTCGGGGACGCTGCCGTCGTTGAGGCAGAACATGTCGGTGTCGCGCCGTCGCACCAGGCGCTCCATGACGCGAAGCGACTCCAGCTGCGTCGTCTGCACGTACTGCACGCGCGGCTCGCGGGTCACGACGGCGCGGCCGGTCAGCAGCGCGTAGTAGTGGTACAGGCTGTTCGTCACCGAGATGTCGGTGGCGGATCGGAAGCGGCTCGCCGCGGTCCGGGCGTAGTCGTCGGCGAACTCCCGTTCGAGCTCGGCGGCGACCGAGCGGCGCATCGGCACGGCGCAGTGTTCCAGGTCGTGCGTGATCGCTCGCCCGAAACGCTCCTGCAGGAGCGCGCGGTTCACCCGCAGGCCGTTGTCGTGACCGGAGCGCCCGACATGGGGCGCGCCGGTGCCGATGCGCACCCCGCTCTCGACGAAGCGACTGACGCCGCCGCCGCTGAAGAACAGCTCGGGCGACACCGGCCGCCCGAAGAACATGTCGTCGTTGCTGTAGAGGAAGTGCTCCGCGAGCCCCGGGATGCGGTGCAGCTGCGCCTCCACGGCGTGCGAATTGTGCGTCGGGAGCGATGCGGTGTCGGCGAAGAACTCCTCGCTCGGAACGATCGTGACGCCGGGATGCTCCGCCAGCCAGTCCGGCCGCGGAGAATCGGTCGCGATGAAGATGCGCCGCACCCACGGCGCGTACATGTGGACGCTCCGCAGCGCGAAGCGCAGCTCGTCCACCTGCCGGAACCGGGCGGGGGAGTCGTCGCCGTCCCCCACGACGTACCCCTTCATCCGGGCCGCCCGCTGCCGCTGGAACTCGCTGGATGACCCGTCGACCCACGAGAAGACCATGTCGATCTCGTCGGTCACCTCGTTGGGGTGCGGGTCGAACATGCCCGCCACCGAGCGCCAGGGGCGTCCGTAGCGCTCCACCGTCGTCGGTGCGAAGTCCTCACGCGGGATCACCCGGCGGGTGAGGACCGTCGGCCGTGGCGCCTCGACGAGCGCCTCCCCGAATCGCCAGAACTCCAGGCGCGGCGCGAGCGATGCGCCGTAGCGGTAGGCGCCGTTGCTGCTCGTGCGAGGGCGGTACACCGTGTAGGAGGCGAGCGCACCGGCCTCGAGTTCCAGGCCGTGCATCGGGATCGGGTCATCGCCCCGGGCCTTGAGATAGAACGGCTCGTCGCTGCGTGCGGACTGGAGGGCGGCGAGTGCGCGAGGGGCGTCATCGGCATCGGCCACCAGGGTGGGGCGGCGGTTGCTGTCGCGGACCAGCATCACGTCGATGCCGGCGTCTTCGAGGGCGGTCGCGACGTCGATCAGGTCTGCGGTCAGAGCCTCGGCGGGGGCGACCTCGTCGGTGATGAGATGCAGGACTCCGTCCACGAGGCGGACGTCCTCGCGGGCCAGCAGGGCCCGCCACGGGTCGATCTCGATGGGGAGGGGAACGATACGGCGCACGGTGCTCTCCTTCCTGGTTTCCGGGGGACCGCCGGATGGCGCGTTCGCCCACGGTAAGGGGTGTTCGTTACGGCGGCATTTCGCCGCGGGGGGAGGTGGACGACAGGACGTGAGCGCTAGGGTCGGAGGGTGACCGACCGACCGCGCTTCCGCCCGGACGTGAAAGACATCCATCGCCCGTACACCGCGTCCGACGATCGCTACGCGGCGGCCGGGTATCGGCAGGTGGGCTCCTCTGGATTGTACCTCCCGCCGATCTCTCTCGGGCTGTGGTGGAACTTCGGCGACAACGTCGCCTTCGATGCGCAGCGCACGCTCCTGCGGCACGCGTTCGACCGCGGCATCACGCACTTCGATCTGGCCAACAACTACGGGCCGCCGTACGGCTCGGCCGAGACGAACTTCGGCCGGATGATGCGTGAGGACTTCGCGCCGTATCGCGACGAACTCATCGTCTCGTCCAAAGCGGGCTGGGACATGTGGCCCGGCCCGTACGGCGATCTCGGCTCGCGCAAATACATCCTCGCGAGCGCCGAGCAGTCGCTGCGGCGGATGAGCCTCGATCATGTCGACATCTTCTACTCCCACCGCCCCGACCCCGTGACGCCCATCGAGGAGACGATCGTGGCGCTGGACACCCTCGTCCGCCAGGGGAAGGCGCTGTACGTCGGGATCTCGCAGTACGACGAGCGCCAGACCGCCGTGGCCGCCGCCGTCGCCCGGTCGCTCGGAACTCCGCTCGTCATCCACCAGCCGTCGTATTCGATCCTCAACCGCTGGATCGAGGACGGTCTCACCCGGGTGCTCGCGCAGGAGGGGATGGGGGCGATCGCCTTCACACCGCTCGCCCAGGGCGTGCTGACGGACAAGTACCTCGGCGACGGCCGGGCTCAGCGCTCCCAGAAGCGTTCGTCGCTGCCGCACACCGCGTTGCCGCACGCCGCCATCACGGCGCTGCGCGGCCTTCACATCGTCGCGAAGGAGCGCGGTCAGTCGCTCGCTCAGATGGCGATCCAATGGGTGCTCCGCGACGCCACCGTCACCTCGGCCCTCATCGGCGCTTCGCGCGTCGAGCAGCTCGACGACAACCTCGCTGCCCTCGGCGGTCCGGCCTTCGACGCCGAGGAGCTGGAGCGGATCGACGCGCTCGCCGAGAGCATCGACCTCGACCGGTGGGCGGAATCGGCCCCGTGAGCCTGGCCGCATCCGACGACGGCGTCCGCGTTCGCGCCCCCGGCAAGATCAACGTCTTCCTCGAGGTGGGCGACGTCGACGACGAGGGCTACCACGAGGTGGCCACCGCATATCAGGCCGTCTCGCTGTACGAGGAGGTCTGGGCGACGGAGGACGACGAGATCACCGTCGAGGTGACCGGCACCGTCGTCCTCGGCGACGTACCGGTCGACGATCGCAACCTCGCCGTCCGGGCGGCGCGTCTGCTCGCGCAGACCACGGGCGTGCGCACCGGCGTCCGCCTGGAGATCCGCAAGACGGTGCCGGTGGCCGGCGGGATGGGCGGGGGATCCGCGGATGCGGCCGCCACCCTCGTCGCGTGCGACGCGCTCTGGGGCACGGGGCTCGGTTCCGCCGAGCTGCAGCGCCTGGCCGCGCGCCTCGGCGCGGATGTACCGTTCGCCCTGCAGGGCGGAACGGCGATCGGCACGGGGCGCGGCGACGAGCTGAGCCCGGCGTTGGCGCGCGGCCGTTTCGACTGGGTGCTCGTGCCGCACGAGGAGGGGATGTCCACGCCGATCGTCTACGGGGCGCTGGATGAGCATCGGCGACGCCACGCGGTCGACATCGCTCCGCGGCGTCGCCAGCCGGCCGTCGACGCGGACGTGCTGCACGCGCTGCGGCAGGGTGACGCCGGGATGCTGGCTGCGGCGCTTCGCAACGATCTGCAGGCTCCGGCGTTGCGGCTGCGCCCCGACCTCGCCGCCATCCTCGAGACCGGCGAGCGCGCCGGTGCGCTGGCGGGCATCGTGTCGGGTTCGGGGCCGACGCTGGCGTTCCTGGCCGCGGACGAGGCATCCGCGATCGATCTGCGGGTGACCCTCAGCGCGGCCGGGCTCCACGCCCTGCACGTGCATGGGCCCGTGCAGGGGGCCCGCACCATCTGACCCGCGTCAGAGCAGTCTCGCCAGGCGCTCGAGCTGCGCGCCGTCCTCCGCGGCGATCGCTCTGCGGATCACCGGGCCCAGAAGGCGCATCGGACCACGAGTCTCGATGTCGGCTGCGAGCTCGACAGCTGTGCCCGCATCGACGGGAGCGAGAGCATATCGATAGTCGGCCCGGACTCCGGGCTGCCGGCTGGTCAAGGTCAGCGTGCGCCCGGGCTCGACCGCGGAGACGGTCGAGGTTCTCGCCCTGCCGCGGGCGGTGAAATGCACGACCGTGCCGACGGCGAGCGGTCCGTCGGCGCGCATGTCACTCACGCCGGGCAGCCACTGCGGCCCGCGCGGCCAATCGGTGAGGAGCTGCCACACCGCATCCGGCGAGGCGGGGAGAAGTCGTCGATCGGAGAAGGCGAGGGTCATGGCGCCACGGTACGGACGGACGAAGGCGCCGTATTGGATATATTCGGCACGATCGGGAGGCGGGATGGAGTACCTCGAACGCGCACCCGCGGCGGCTCTCGCCGATGTCGCGACGGTGTTGTGGGGAGTGCGGGTTGTTCCGCCCCGGCGCACGGAGCGCATCTTCCCGACCCCGGCACTGCACCTCGTGGTCAATGGCGGCGGGGCGTATCGCACCGTCGACGTCGCCCGCGGCACCTCGACCGTCGTCTCGCGGGTCTTCTGCTCGGGCCTGCAGACCTCGGCGTTGCGGAACGAGCTTCCCGAGGCCATCGACAACATCGGCGTGAAGCTGAGTCCGGATGCGGCGGGGGTGCTCGGGCTCGACGCGCGCCTGCTCGCCGGGCGCGTCGTCGAGGTGGGGGAGCAGTTCCCCGAGCTCGCGCGACTCGGTGACGAGCTGCCCGGCCTGTCTCTCGAGACGGCGATCTCCCGCCTCGAATCGGCGTTGACGCGGCGCCGGAGCGGCAGCCCGGATGCCGTGGCCCGCCGTTTCGTCGAGGCCGTGTCCGAGGACCCGGGGCGGCCGGTCCCGGAGCTGGCAGCGCTCGCCGAGGTGTCCCACGACGCGCTGATCTCCGCGGTTCGTGCCGGGATCGGCGTGACGCCGAAGGCGTTCGCCGACCTGGTGCGCTTCGACCGATTCGTCGACCTCGCCGGCCGAGCCGCGGAGGTGGGCTGGGCGGCGCTGGCCGTCGAGGCCGGGTTCTACGACCAGTCCCACCTCATCCGGGTGTTCCGCCGGTTCACCGGGCTCACGCCGGCCGCATATGTCCGAGCCGTGCGGCAGGCTGGGCCGCAGGCCGCGCGATTCCTGCCGGAATGAGCGCGGCGGGAATGTACAGGAGGCCTGCGGTGATGACAACATATGACACCCCCGCGTTCCGTGTCGGAGCGCTCGGGTAGCGTGACAGCCACTGACGGCCGCCGCTGTGCGACGCGCCGACACCCCGGGAGGAACCATGAAGGCAGTACTCGACGGCACCGTGATCGCGGAGGCCGACCGGCAGGATCTCGTCTCGATCGAGGGGAACTGGTACTTCCCTCCGCAGAGCGTGCGTGAGGGTGTGCTCGTCGACAGCCCCACGCCCTACACGTGCCCGTGGAAGGGGGCGTGCCAGTACTACACCGTCAGCGTGGGCGACACATCACTGCCCGACCGCGCGTGGGCCTATCCGGAGCCCTATCCGACGGCGATCGAGCGCGTGGGCAAGGACTTCTCGGGATACGTGGCCTTCTGGAAGGAAGTCGAGGTCGTCGACTGAGTCGCCGGCCCCTCCCGACATGATCGAATTCGACCGCGTCGCGAAGGTCTTCCCCGACGGCACGCACGCGGTGGACGACTTCAGCCTGATTCTCCCGCCGCGCAAGACGACGGTGCTGGTGGGCTCGTCCGGGTGCGGCAAGACCACGCTCCTGCGCATGATCAATCGCATGGTCGACGCCACGGCGGGCACCATCTCGATCGACGGCGACGACATCACCGGGCGCAACCCGGTCGAGTTGCGCCGGAGCATCGGCTACGTCATGCAGAACTCCGGACTGCTGCCGCATTTCACCGTCGCCGACAACATCGCCACCGTCCCCGTGCTGCGCGGCGTCAAGCGCAAGCTCGCTCGCGAACGCGCACTGGAGCTGATGGACACCGTCGGGCTCGACCGGGCCATGGCCGATCGCTACCCCGGTCAGCTCTCCGGCGGGCAGCAGCAGCGGGTGGGTGTCGCGCGCGGGCTCGCGTCCGACCCCAACATCCTCCTCATGGACGAGCCGTTCGGCGCCGTCGACCCGATCGTGCGCGCCGAGCTGCAGCAGGAGCTCCTGCGCCTGCAGCGGGAGATCGGCAAGACGATCGTCTTCGTGACGCACGACATCGACGAGGCCTTCCTCCTCGGCGACCAGGTCGTGATCCTGCAGAAGGGCGCCCGCATCGCCCAGGTCGGCACACCCGAAGAGATCCTCGAGAACCCCGCCGACGACTTCGTCGCGAGCTTCATCGGGGCGGACAAGGGCAGGCGCGCGCTCCACCTCAAGCAGACGGCCACGGGCACCGTCGTCGTCGATGCGGATGGCCGCACGCAGGGGGCGCTCGTCGCGGGGCCGGAGTCGTGAACTGGGTCGGGAACAATCTCGACCTCATCGCGGAGCTGACCCTTGTTCACCTCCGTCAGAGCCTCATCGCGTTGCTGCTGGGATTCGTCGTCGCCGTCCCGCTCGGCTGGGTGGCGTGGCGTTATCGTCTGGTGCGCAGCGGCGTGATCACGATCACCGGTCTGCTCTACACGATTCCTTCGCTCGCGCTGCTGATCCTGCTCCCCAGCGCGACCGGCTGGTACGCGATCACGAGCGAGACGAACCTCATCGTGGCCCTCACGATCTACGCGGTGGCGATCCTGGTGCGCTCCGTCGCTGACGGTCTCGAATCCGTCGACGACGGTGTCCGGCAGGCCTCCACCGCGCTCGGATACGGATCGTTCCGGCGGTTCTGGGCGGTGGAGTTCCCCCTCGCCGGGCCCGTCATCCTCGCGGGACTCCGCGTGGCCTCGGCCAGCACGATCGCGCTGGCCACCGTGGGCATCCTCGTCGGGATCACCAACCTCGGCTACCTCTTCACCAACGGCCTGCAGCGGCGGATCGTTCCCGAGGTCCTCGCCGGCGTCGTCGCCGTCGTCGTCCTCGCCCTCGTGCTGGACCTGTTGCTGGTGCTCGCCGGACGCCTCCTCCTGCCGTGGACGCGACGCGTTCCGCGTTCGCGCGCGCGTCGCAGCGCCGTACTGCCGGTGGAGGCGAGCGCATGAACCTCTTCACCGACGCGCTGGCGTGGCTCTTCTCCGGCGACACCGGACGGATGGACCCCATCCCGGTCGCGATCCTCCAGCAGCTGGTCTACACGGCGGTCTCCGTCGCGTTCGCCGCCGTGGTCGCCGTCCCCCTCGGGTGGTACATCGGGCACACCGGTCGCGGGCGCGAGATCGCCGTCGCCGTGTCCGGCGCGGCGCGCGCCGTCCCCTCCTTCGGTCTCCTCGTCCTGCTGACCCTTCTGCTGGGTGTGCTGCACAAGCCGGAGGCGGCCGTCATCACGTTCGTGGTCCTCGCCATCCCGTCGCTCCTGGCCGGCGCCTACACCGGGCTCGAGGCGATCGACCGTCGGGTGGTCGACGCCGGCCGGGCGATGGGAATGACCGAGTGGCAGATCCTCTGGCGCATCGAGGTGCCGCTCGGGCTGCCCCTGCTGCTCGGCGGGATCCGTGCCGCCACGCTCCAGGTGGTCGCGACGGTCACGATCGCCGCGTACATCGGCCTCGGGGGCCTCGGTCAGTACATCATCGCCGGACTGGCTCTCCGCCGGATCGAGGTCATCATCGCCGGCGCCATCCTCGTCGCGGTGCTCGCCCTCGTGCTCGACGGGCTGTTCGCCCTCGCTCAGCGCGCGTCCGTCCCCCGCGGGGTGCGCCTGGACCCATCCGTCCGCCGCCGCGCGACGAAGACCGTGCGAGCGCCGCGCGCCGAGGCGGCTCCCGCTCCGTCCTGATCTCCCTCCCGAGGCATCCGACTCCCACCAGAAAGAGAAGAATCACATGTTCACAGCACGTATCCGGAAGGGCCTCGTCGGCGTCGCCGGTGTGGCCGTCGCCGCACTCGCACTCGCGGGCTGCGCGTCGAGCAACCCGCTCGAGGACGACAACTCTGCCGGCGGAGAGAACTCCGGCAGCAGCGAGACCATCGTGGTCGGTTCGCAGGCGTACTACTCGAACGAGATCATCGCGGAGATCTACGCGCAGGCGCTCGAGGGTGCCGGGTTCGACGTGGAGCGGCAGTTCAACATCGGTCAGCGCGACGCCTACATCCCGCTGCTCGAAGACGGCTCGGTCGATCTCTTCCCCGAGTACAGCGGCAACCTGCTGCAGTACTTCGACCCGGAGACCGAGGCCCGCACCGCGGAGGACGTCTATGCAGCCCTCCCCGATGCCCTTCCCGAGGGTCTGGAAGTGCTGGACCAGTCCACGGCATCCGACCAGGACTCCTACACCGTGACCGCGGACTTCGCCGAGCAGTACGACCTCACGACGATCGCCGACCTGGCCAACGTCGACGTCCCGCTCACTCTCGGCGGTCCGGCCGAGCTCGCCGAGCGACCCTACGGTCCGCAGGGGCTGCTCGACACGTACGGGGTCGAGGTCGGGTTCTCGCCCACCGGTGACACGACAGTCGAAGACCTCGTCGCCGGCACGGTCAACGTCGCCAACGTGTACACAGCCGACCCGTCCATCCAGACCCAGGACCTCGTCGTCCTCGAGGACCCCGAGGGGCTGTTCCTGGCATCGAACGTCGTGCCGGTGGCCTCCGCCGACGTCGCGGCGGACATCGCCGAGGTGATCAACGCCGTCAGCGCCAAGCTCACTCCCGAGGCGCTCGTCGCCCTCAACGTGCAGAGCACGGTGGACGAGGAATCGCCGGAGGACATCGCCACGCAGTGGCTCGAGGAGAACGGCCTGAGCTGAGTTCTCGCCACCGAAGCGGGTCGCCGGCATCCGGCGGCCCGCTTCTGCGTCACTGCACCTGCTGCATCGGATACACCTCGCGGATGCGGTCGCGGAAGAACCGTCCGGCGCTGTCGGCGGCGAGCAGCCCCCGGTGGATCGACGGCGGCACAGCGAAGTACCGGTAGACGTCGCCGCTGACGAACTCCAGCTCGAGGACGGCGGTCGACGGGTCGTAGCCGGCGGAGGCGATCGCGCTGGAGGGGAGCGGAGTCCGCTTCATGCCGCCACGCTACGCGGTCCTCAGGCACGTCAGACGTCGACAGTCCGAAGCCAGCGGGCATGCTCCCGCGGCGGGGCGCCGAAGCGCGCGCGGTAGTCACGGCTGAACTGGGAGGCGCTCTCGTAGCCGACATCGTGCGCGACGCCCGCGACGTCGGTGCTGTCCACCAGCAGCCGGGCGCGGGCGTGTTGAAGACGCAGCTGCTTCTGAAACTGGATGGGGCTGAGAGCGGTGACCTGCAGGAAGGCCCGGTGGAAGGCGGACGGGCTCATCGCGGACATCCGCGCCAGGTCCTCCACCCGCACGGCCTCGCGGTAGTGATCCTGAAGCCAGCGCACGGTCTCCCCGAGGCGCGTCAAGCGGCTGCCGGCGAGCCCGAGCTGACGCACCAGAGGGCCGGCGGGTCCCCGGAGGAGCAGCCAGTGGATCTCCCGCTCGACGAGCGGGGCGAGCACTGCCTCATCCTGCGGGCGCTCGGCGAGCCCGACCCGACGGGTCGTGGCGTCGACGAGCTCCTCCGAGGCGCGGAAGACGCTCAGCCCCGCCAGCGACGTCGTCGCCGCACGCGGGGACAGCGACGTCTGCGCGGCGGGATCCAGCAGGAGCTCGGCGATGACGGACGACTGAAGCGCCATCGAGAACCCGAGGGACGGAGCCGCCTCGCTCGCCTCGATGAAGCTGCCCGTCGTGGGCAGATCGAGGGGGGCGATGAGGGCGTCGCCGTCACGGTAGGTGTAGGCGCGGTCGCCGAGCACGAGCTCCTTGGCGCCCTGTACGAGCAGGACGAAGAGCGATCCGGTGCTCGAGAACTCCGGCGGTCCGGTGCGGTCGATGCGGGAGATGTGGACGCGGTCGGAGAGCGCGGTGATCTCGCTGCGGGCGTTCCGCTCGATCAGTGTCCGGAGCCGCTCGACCGACATGACGTCAGTCAACCAGACCGATGCCCGCCCGCGACCTGGATCGACAGGAACGGGCAAGAGACGGCGGCGAACGTTCTACCACCACGCTCGTGGGAAGGCTTTGCTGGACGTGCCGGCCACAACGGTCCGGGGGAGGAATGTGACAATGCCTGTTGCCGTCATCATCGGTGGAAGCGCCGGAATCGGACAAGCCGCGGCGATGGATCTCGCCAGGCGCGGCTTCGGTGTGATCGTGACGTACCGCCGTCACCCCGAGGGGGCAGCCGATGTCGTGACGGCTGTCGAGGAGTGGGGCCTGCGGGCCGCCGCGCTGCCGCTGGACCTCGCCGACGCATCCGCTTTCCCGGCGTTCGCCGATCGGGTCCGGGAGGTGCTTTCGGAGGTCTGGGATGCCGGGGCGTTCGAGGTGCTCGTGCACAACGCGGGTGTGGGCGGGGCGGAGATGCTCGGGGAGATCACGCAGGAGCGCTACGAGCTGCTCCACCGTGTCCTGCTCAAGGGGCCGGTGTTCCTGACACAGGCGCTCGTCCCGATGCTGGCCGACGGCGGGTCCGTGATCTACACCACGAGCACGTCGACCAATGCCGCGGGGATCTCCCCGGGATACGCCGTGTACGGCGCGATGAAAGGCGGCTTGGTCGTGCTGACCCGGTACTTCGCGAAGGAGCTCGCGCCCCGCGGGATCCGCGTGAACTCCGTCTCGCCGGGTCCCACCAGGACGAGGTTCGGAGATGACGCCTACGAGCGCTTCCCGGAGGTTGTCGCCCCGCTCGCGGAGCGCTCGGTGTTCGGGCGACTCGGGGAGCCCGACGACGTCGGCGCCGTCATCGCCTTCCTCGCCGGCCGCGAGAGCCGGTGGATCACCGGACAGGACATCGACGCCTCCGGCGGATACGACCTCTGACCGGGTCCGGAGCTCGCGCGTCCCGTCGACGCGCCCGCGCCCCGTAGCCTGGAAAGGACATGGCGCATCTTCTCGGGGCCGAGGCCCTGCATCTGGAATACCCGACGACCGTCGTCTTCGACTCCGTCTCTCTCGGCGTGAACGAGGGAGATCGCATCGGCATCGTGGGGCGAAACGGCGACGGCAAGTCGAGCCTCCTCGCGCTGCTCGCGGGCAGGCGGCAACCCGACTCGGGGCGCGTGACCGTGCGAGGCGGAGTGACAGTCGGCGTGCTCGATCAGGCGGACACTCTGGACGATGCGGACACGATCGGGCACGCGGTCGTCGGTGACCGGCCCGAGCACGAGTGGGCGGGCGACCCACGCGTGCGGGACGTTCTCGCCGGGCTCCTCGGCGACCTGCCGTGGGATGCCGAGCTTCGCACCCTCTCCGGCGGTCAGCGTCGCCGTGTCGCGCTGGCGCGTCTTCTCGCGGGGGACTGGGACGTGCTGTTCCTCGACGAGCCGACCAATCACCTCGACGTCGAGGCCATCACCTGGCTCGCCGAGCACCTGAAACGCCGCTGGGCGCCGAACGACGGGGGGCTCCTCGTCGTCACCCACGACCGGTGGTTCCTCGACGAGGTGTGCACGATGACGTGGGAGGTGCACGATCGCATCGTCGAGCCGTTCGAGGGTGGCTACGCCGCGTACATCCTTCAGCGGGTGGAACGTGATCGGCAGTCCGCGGCGATCGAGGCGCGGCGACAGAATCTCGCGCGGAAGGAGCTCGCGTGGCTTCGCCGGGGTGCGCCGGCGCGTACCTCGAAGCCGAAGTTCCGTATCGACGCCGCCAATGCCCTCATCGCCGATGTCCCCGACATTCGTGACCGCGTCGCGCTGCAGTCCCTCGCCGTGACCCGCCTGGGAAAGGATGTCGTCGACCTCCTCGACGCCTCCGTGAGCTACCCCTCGCCGAGTCCCGGGTCGGGGTCGACCGCCGCGGTCGGGACCAGGGAGGTGCTCCACCGCGTCGAGTGGCGCATCGCGCCGGGGGAGCGGACGGGGATCCTCGGGGTCAACGGTGCCGGGAAGTCCACCCTCCTCGGTCTGGTCGACGGAAGCGTGCACCCCACAGAAGGACGGGTGAAGCGCGGGAAGACCGTGCGTGTCGCCACGCTCACGCAGCGTCTCGACGAGCTCGAAGAGCATCTGGACGACCCCGTGCGCGTGGTGATCTCGGGTCTTCGTACGAGCTATACGCTCGGCAGCGGCTCGAAAGCGCAAGAGCTGACCCCCGGCCAGCTGCTCGAGCGGCTGGGATTCTCCAGCGCCCAACTGTCCACGCCGGTCAAAGACCTCTCCGGTGGTCAGAAGCGCCGGCTGCAACTGCTGCTCATCCTGCTCGACCAGCCCAACGTGCTGATCCTCGACGAGCCGACCAACGATCTCGACACCGACATGCTCGCGGCGATGGAGGATCTGCTGGACTCCTGGGCCGGGACGCTCCTCGTCGTCTCGCACGATCGGTACTTCCTCGAGCGCGTCACGGACCAGCAGTACGCCATCCTCGACGGCAGGCTCCGGCATCTGCCCGGCGGTGTCGATGAGTACCTGCGGCTGCGGCAGCTTGAGCAGCGGTCACCCCGACCCGCGGCATCCGCGGCGGACGCACCGGCCGAGGCGGGTCTGAGCGGCGCCGACCTGCGAGCCGCCCAGAAGGAGGCTGCCGCGCTGGAGCGGCGGATCGCGCGACTGGAATCGGAGATCGCGACGGCACGGGCCGCGCTGGTGGACCACGACCAGTCGGACTATGAAGGGCTCGGCTCCGAGATGCAGCGCATCGGCGGTCTCGAAAGCGAGCGCGACGACCTCGAGCTGCGGTGGTACGAGCTGGGCGAGCGCATCGGCTGAGGCAGCGCATCCACCGATCGGTGGATCGGAGCATCCTCCGGATGCGTGCGCCGGTGTCGCCGTGCGGTCGATGACGCCCGAGCGTCGCTCGGCGACGCTGGAGGCATGACGATCATCGAGGTGGAAGACCTCGTCAAACGCTATGGCGAACGCACCGTGGTTCACGATGTCAGCTTCACCGTCGCGGAAGGCGAGATCTTCGGGATTCTGGGACCCAACGGGGCGGGTAAGACCACGACGGTCGAGAGCATCGAGGGATTGCGGCGGCCCGACGGCGGCCGCATCCGCGTCGACGGGCTCGATCCGGTGCGCGACCGCACCACCCTGCCGTACCGGCTCGGCGTCCAGCTCCAGTCGAGCGAGCTGCCCGGCAAGCTGACCGTGCGCGAGGCTCTGCGGCTCTACGGATCGTTCTACCCGGCACCGGCCGACGCGGCGGACCTGATCGAGTCGCTCCGGCTGGCCGACACCGTCGCCCGGCAGTACCGCCGGCTGTCGGGTGGGCAGAAACAGCGATTGTCGATCGCCCTTGCGCTCATCGGGAATCCGCGCGTCGTGGTGTTGGACGAACTGACGACCGGACTGGACCCGCAGGCGCGACGCGACGTGTGGGACCTCATCGAGAGGGTCCGCGATCGAGGCGTCACCGTGCTCCTGGTGACACATTCCATGGAGGAGGCGGAGCGGCTCTGCGATCGTCTCGCCGTCATCGATTCCGGCCGCGTGGTGGCGATAGACACGCCCGCTGGGCTGGTCTCCCGGGTATCCGACGGCACCCGGTTGCGGTTCCGGGCCGCCGCCCCGCTCGATCGTGCCGCGCTGGCGGCGATGCCCGAGGTGCGCGAGCTTCGCGCATCCGGCGAGGACCTCGTGGTCACCGGATCGGAGAACGTCGTGGCAGCGGTGACGGGATACCTCGCCGCGCGTGGCATCGTCGCCGAGAACCTCCGCATCGAGCGTGCCACTCTCGACGACGCGTTCGTGGCACTCACCGGTCGCCTTCTTCACGAGGAGGACTGACATGTCGGCCCTGTCCTCGCTCACGACGACCGAGATGAAGCTGTTCTTCCGCGAGCCGACGATCTGGGTGTTCGCGCTCGTCGTGCCGCCTTTGCTGCTCATCGTCTTCGGCAGCATCCCTCCCTTCCGCGAATCCGACCCCGATATCGGAGGCGTACGCGTCATCGATCTGTACGCACCGATCCTCGTGGCGATCGGGGTCGCGATCCTCGCGGTCAACACGGTTCCGGCGCAGTTCGCCGCGTACCGCGAAAGGGGAGTGCTGCGCAGAATGCGTACGACGCCGGTGCAGCCCGCCCTGCTTCTCGGCGCACAACTGATCATGTTCGCGGTGCTCTCGGCGGGCGTCAGCATCCTGGTGCTGGCGATCGGCCGCATCGCGTTCGCGGTGCCCCTTCCGGCGAACCCGCTGGGTTATCTCATCGCGTACACGCTCAGCACGCTGGCCATGCTCGCGATCGGACTGCTCGTCGCCGCCGTCGCGCCCACCGCGGCCGGCGCCAGTGCTCTCGGGTTGGTGCTGTTCTTCCCGCTGGTCTTCTTCGCAGGGCTGTGGATCCCGCGGGAGTCGATGCCGGAGGTCCTGCGCACCGTCAGCGACTTCACCCCGCTCGGCCCCGCCGTGCAATCATTGCAAGACGCCGCGGCGGGCGGCTGGCCGTCCTTCTTCTCCCTCGCCGTCCTTGCCGGATGGACGGTCGTGGCGGGGGGATTGGCGGCCCGGTACTTCCGCTGGGAGTAGGCGAATGAGCATCGAAACCGACCTCCGAGTGGAGCTTGCCCGCGGGGAGCGCCGAGAGCATCTGTTCTACGCGGTCCTCCCCTACGTGCTCCTCGCCGCCAGCACGGTCATCACCCTCTCTCAACCCATTCGCGACACCCCGGTCAGCATCCCCGGCGTCCTCGCTCTGTCGCTGGCCACCGCGCTATGGCTCTCCTGGATGTCCTTGCTGCCCGTGCAGCGCCGGAGCGGCGTCGTCGTGGGGCTGTACTACGCGGGGCTCATGGCCGCGGCGGCGGGGTTGGTCATCCTGGCGCCGTGGTACGGGATCTTCGCCTTCGTCGGCTACATCTCCGCGTTCCTGCTGTTGTCGGGAGGGTGGCAGTACCTCGGGGTGGCGCTCACCTCGTGGATCATGGCCGTCTCCTACGTCGGCGGGTGGAGCCAGGTCACCGGCGGCGAGTGGGGCCTGTGGGTCGTGATCGCCTCCGTGACGATGCTCTTGGCCGCCGCATCGTTCTACTTCGCTCAGTCGACCCGGTGGCAGGGTGATCGACAGAAGCGGGCGCTGACCGAGCTGCACGAGGTCAACCTCAAGCTGGAGAGTGCGCTCGAGGAGAACGCGGCGCTGCACGCACGGCTCCTCGTCCAGGCGCGCGAGGCCGGCGTCCTCGACGAGCGCCAGCGCATCGCCCGCGACATCCACGACACCCTGGCCCAGAGCCTCGCCGGTATCCTCACCCAACTGCAGGCCGCCGAGGAGACAGCGGACGAAAGCACTCGCCGCCGCAGACTCGAGGTCGCTGTCTCGCTCGCCCGCGACAGCCTGATCGAGGCACGGCGGACCATACACGCTGTCGCACCCTCCGTGCTTGCCGAGAGCTCCCTGCCGGAGGCTCTCCGCGACGTCGCCCACCGATGGTCGCAGGACGCCCGCATCGACGCGGAGCTGGCCGTCACCGGCGACGCCCGGCCGCTCCACCCGGATGTAGAGGGGACGCTGGTGCGTGCCGCGCAGGAGGCGCTGACCAACGTCTCAAAGCACGCGCGCGCCCGTCGCGTCGGGCTGACCCTTTCGTACATGGGCGATCTCGTCACCCTCGATGTGCGGGACGACGGCATCGGATTCGCGCCCGACGCGCCCCGTGTCCCCTCCGCGACCGGCGGGTTCGGACTGACCGGCATGCGGCAGCGGGTGCAGCGACTGGCGGGTCGCCTGGTGGTCGAGTCCGAACCCGGCGGTGGCACGGCTCTGTCGGCATCCCTCCCCGCGATCCCCGCCGGAGGGCGGTCGTGATCTCGGTGCTTGTCGTCGACGATCACCCCGTCGTGCGGGACGGACTGCGCGGCATGTTCAGCGCGGACCCGCGATTCACCGTCGTCGGGGAGGCGGCCGACGGCGCGGCGGCGATCGCCGCCGGTGAGGCACTGCGTCCGGACGTCATCCTCATGGACCTGCGGATGCCGGGCACCGACGGCGTCGCTGCCCTTCGCGGCCTCCAGGAGCGGGGCGTGCCCTCGCGCGTCCTCGTGCTGACCACTTATGACACCGATGTCGACGTCCTCCCCGCCATCGACGCGGGGGCGGCCGGCTACCTGCTCAAAGACGTGGCCAGGGAGGAGCTGTTCCGCGCCGTCGAGGCTGCCGCCTCCGGTCAGCCCGTCCTGGCACCGACGGTCACCTCCCGGCTGATGGGGCGGATGCGCGCGCCAGCGGCCGAGCCGTTGTCGCCGCGTGAGCTCGAAGTCCTCACGCTCGTCTCGCGCGGAGCGACCAATCGTGAGGCGGCCAGAGAGCTCTTCGTCAGCGAGGCGACCGTCAAGACCCACCTTCTCCACGCTTACGCCAAGCTCGGGGTGAATGACCGCGCGGCCGCGGTCGCGACCGCCTACGCGCGCGGCTATCTGCGCGTCGACGGATGAGGTCGCGCGACGCGGGCTGTGCTGCGCCTTGTTAGTGGATGGAATACTCCAGCGCCACGATGATGAGGCCGAGGACGGCTGTTCCGAGCGCTCCCAGCAGACGCACGACGAGGTGCGCTCCGCGACGCCAGTAGGCGACATAGCCGAGGATGGCCAGCACGACGAGCGTCACCCACGTGGTGGCCTCGTACACGTCATCCGCCGGTGCACCCTGGATGCCGCCGATGATGAGCACGATCGTGGAGGGGATCGCGGCGTACAGCATCCCGGCCGAGTGCTGTATCGAGTGCCACGTCGCGGGACCGAGTCCGCGCGCCCCGTGATCGGTGAGCGTGTGCGCGAAGACGTGGGCGAGAAAGAACACCACGAGGCTCCACGCCGAGGTGTCGAGCATGTCCCACGCGTCTTCGGCGTGGTCGGAGCTGATGGCCAGGAAGGCGGAGAAGACGATGAGGCCGTAGATGGCCGCCGCGCTTGCGAACCGAGCGTTCAGCCACGCGGTGAAGCCGTGCATCCGTCCGCCGGTCTCGGGGGCGCTCACGCGTCGAACCCGAGGCTCAGCTTGCGCAGCAGACCGGCCAGGCGTTCGCGGTCCGCCCGGGAGAGGGTGTCCAGCAGCAGGGCTTCGGCATCGACCAGGCGCGTGATGGCGGCATCGACGCGCGTACGACCGTCGGCGGTGAGGGTCACCAGGACGCTGCGTCCGTCCCCCGGGTCGGCCTCGCGGCGCACCAGCCGGCGCCCGACGAGACGGTCGATGCGGTTCGTCATCGTTCCGCTCGAGACGAGCGTCTGCTGCAGCAGCTGCTTCGGGCTCAGCTGGAACGGCTCGCCCGCGCGCCGGAGCGCCGACAGCACGTCCCACTCCCAGGGCTCGAGGTCGCTGCGCCGGAAGGCCTCCTTGCGGGCGCGGTCGAGGTGCCGCGACAGCCGATCGACGCGCGAGAGCACCTCGAGAGGAGAGAAGTCGAGATCGGGGCGCTGCCGGATCCACGCTTCGACGATACGATCCACCTCGTCGTTTCCCGGGCTCACGGGTCCATTATCGCGGGCGGGCGCGCGCTCACCCGCACGCCCCGACACAACTCCTCAGGATCGGGCCGTATGCCGAGTCACAACAGCCCGAAGGCCGGAAGGTGAGGAGTTGTGTCTGGGGTGGTCCGAGTGCGGTCGGCGGGGGACGCGTCTGGCAGACTGAAGCGGCGCCTCGGGCGCGGTCCGCCGTGGTGTAACGGCAGCACGACAGCCTTTGGAGCTGTGAGGTTCAGGTTCGAATCCTGGCGGCGGAGCATGAGTACTCCTGATCTCGCCGTCGTCATCCTCGCCGCAGGGCAGGGGACCCGCATGCGCTCGCGGCTGCCCAAGGTCCTGCACGCCGTCGGGGGGCGCCCCCTGGTGGGCCATGTGCTGGACACCGCCACCGCGCTCAACCCCGTGCGCATCGAGGTGGTCGTCCGTCATGAGCGCGATCGTGTCGTCGAGGCGGTGCAGCACCTCGCGCCCGACGCTCGAGTCGTCGACCAGGACGAGATCCCCGGCACCGGGCGCGCCGTGCAGGTGGCCCTCGACGACCTCGGCGACTTCGGTGGCGACGTGCTCGTCCTGAGCGCCGATGTGCCTCTTCTGGAGGCGACGACCCTCGCCGACCTTCTCGCCGCCCACCGCGCGAGCGGCGCGGCCGCCACGGTGCTGAGCGCGCGCGTGGATGACCCGCACGGCTACGGCCGCGTCATCCGCGACGCCTCCGGCACGGTGCAGCGCATCGTCGAGCAGAAGGACGCCACCGAGGACGAGGCCGCCGTCGCGGAGATCAACGTCGGCGTGTACGTCTTCCAGGCAGCGCCCCTGCGCACCCACCTCGACCTCATCGGCACGGCCAATGCCCAGGGCGAGCGCTACCTCACCGACGTGGTCGGACTGCTCCGCGACTCGCGCCACATGGTCGCCGCATCCGAAGCCCCCGACGCCACCGCCGCCCTCGGGGTCAACGACCGGGTGCAGCTGTCGGAGGCGGCGCGCACGCTGAACGCCCGCACGGTCCGCAAGTGGCAGCTGGCCGGGGTGACGATCGTCGATCCCGCGACCACGTGGATCGACGTCGACGCGACGCTCGCCCCGGATGTCACCGTGCTGCCCAACACCCACATCCTGCGCGCCACGACCGTCGCCACCGGCGCCACCGTCGGGCCCGACACGAGCCTCGTCGGCTGCGAGGTGGGGGAGGACGCGACAGTCACCCGCACCGACGCCACCTTCGCCGTCATCGGCCCGCGGGCGACGGTGGGGCCGTTCGCCTACCTCCGCGCCGGGGCGACGCTGGCCGAGGGCGCCAAGGTCGGCACCTACGTCGAAGTGAAAAACTCGACGATCGGCGCCGGGAGCAAGGTGCCGCACCTGTCCTACGTCGGCGACACGACGATCGGACAGGGCGTGAACCTCGGCGCCGGAGCGATCACCGCCAACTACGACGACCTGACCAAGCACCGCACCGAGATCGGCGACGAGGTGCACACCGGCTCGCACAACGTGTTCGTGGCGCCCGTTAGGATCGGAGACGGTGCCAAGACCGGTGCGGGTGCGGTCATCCGTAAAGACGTGCCCCCGGGTGCGCTGGCGCTGAGCGTTGCCCCCCAGCGAAACGTCGAGGGGTGGGTCGAGAAGAACCGACCGGGCACGAAAGCCGCGGATGCCGCGGCGCGGGCTCGGACTGCACAGGAAGCGGGCGATGGGTCGCAAGAAGAACACGGTTGATCTCGACAGGGACAACGGCATCGCCCCAGGTCTCGTGGCCAAGACGAAGAAGCGCCTCGTCGTCGCCGCAGGACGGTCGCACCCCGAACTCGCCGCGCAGGTCGCCGCGCAGCTGGGCACGGAGCTCGCTCCGACCGAGCACCGCACCTTCGCATCCGGCGAGATCTACACCCGTTTCGAGGTGTCGATCCGCGGATGCGACGTCTTCGTCGTGCAGTCCTTCGGGCCGCCGGTCAACGAGTGGCTGATGGAGCTGCTCATCATGCTCGACGCGCTCAAGCGCGCCTCGGCCAAGCGCATCACCGTGGTGGCGCCGTACTTCCCCTACTCGCGTCAGGACAAGAAGGGCCGGGGTCGCGAGCCGATCAGCGCGCGGCTCGTCACGGACCTCCTCACCACGGCCGGTGCCGATCGGATCATGAGCGTCGACCTCCACGCGGCGCAGATCCAGGGCTTCTTCGACGGTCCCGTCGACCACCTGTTCGCCAAGCCGGTTCTGCTGGAGCACTTCGAGCAGAACCTCGACCCGGTCGACCGGGAGACCCTGACCGTGGTCTCGCCGGACATGGGGCGGGTGCGCGTCGCCGACACGTGGTCGGACAGTCTGGGCGCGCCGCTGGCGATCATCCACAAGCGCCGCGATCCGAAGGTGGCGAACCAGGTCACCGTCCATGAGATCGTCGGCGAGGTGGCGGGGCGCACCTGCCTCCTGGTGGACGACATGATCGACACAGGCGGCACGATCGTGAAGGCCGCGCAGGCTCTGAAGGATGCCGGCGCCCGCAAGGTCATCGTCGCCGCGACACACGCCATCTTCAGCCCCCCGGCCACCGAGCGGCTGCAGAACATCGCCATCGACGAGGTGGTGGTCACCGATACCGTGCCCATCCCCGCCGACGAGAGGTTCGACAAGCTCACCGTGCTTCCCATCGCACCCCTGCTGGCGCGCGCCATCCACGAGGTCTTCCAGGACGGGTCGGTCACGAGCATGTTCGGCGGCGAGGCCTGATTCCGACGCGGTCGTCGTGTCGGTGAACCGGACGGCGTGCGCGCTCGTGTCACTCGAGATGACACCCCGTCCGGGCACAGCCGAAGGAGGACCCTCATGATCCGCACCACCGCCGTACCCCGCCCGCTTCGCATCGGCGCCGCCCTCGCGGGCGTCGCCGGAATGATCACGCTCGCCGGGTGCGCCGGCACCGATGCCGCGACGGGAGGGTCGTCGGGCACCGATGAGGCCGCCTCGTCGGGCGAGGCGTCGTACGCCGACGGCTCGTACACCGCCGAGGGCACGTACCAGACCCCGGAGACGACGGAGACCATCGAGGTGACCGTCACGCTCGAGAACGACGTCGTCACCGCCGTCGAGGTGGCCGGAGACCCGCAGGCGCCGCAGACGGAGCAGTATCAGGGCCGGTTCATCGGCGGAATCTCGGACGAGGTCGTCGGACGGGACATCGACGAGATCTCGGTGAGCCGGGTGGCCGGGTCGTCGCTGACGAGCGGCGGGTTCAACGCCGCCCTCGAGACGATCAAGTCCGAAGCCGCGGCCTGACATCGTGACGACGCGCACGAGCGCGGCGTGGACGTTCGAGGCGATCGGGACGACCTGGACCGTCGAGACGGAAGCGCCGCTTCCTGACACGGTGCGAGGCGACATCGCGGGGCTGATCGACGACTTCGACCGCGCGTGGTCGCGATTCCGAGACGACTCCGCCGTAACGCGTCTCGCATCCTCGGGCGGCAGGGTCCCCTCGCCACCGGATGCCGAGGCCATGCTGTCGCTCTATGACGAACTCGACCGCGCGACCGGCGGCGCAGTGAACCCCCTCGTGGGAGACTCCCTCGCCCGGCTGGGATACGACGCTCGATACTCGCTCGTCGCCGGCGTGCCGCAGGGCGCGCCCGAGCAGTGGCGCAAGATCCTCGCCTGGACCGACGAGACGATGACGCTGCGCGAGCCGGCGTCGATCGACGTCGGGGCGCTGGGCAAAGGGCGGCTGGTCGACCTCGTGTTCCACCGCATCCGGGGCCGGGTGCCCGGCGACATCACCGTCGATGCGAGCGGAGACCTCGTCGCGCACGGTGCGACGCAGCGTGTGGGTCTGGAACACCCGTTCCGGCCCGGTCAGGCGATCGGCGTCATCGAGGTTACGGACGCAGCCCTCTGCGCGTCGGCCGTGACCCGGCGGGCGTGGGGCGACGGGCTGCACCACGTGCTCGATGCGCGCACCGGCATGCCGGTCGAGGCATACGTGGCGACGTGGGTGACGGCACCCACGGCGATGCTGGCCGACGGCCTGGCTACGGCGCTCTTCTTCGACGGGGGCCCGGAGCTGGCCGCGGCGAAAGCCGCGCAGTGGGTGCGGATGCGCACCGACGGGCGCGTGGAGTGGTCACCCGGCTGTACGGCAGAGTTGTTCTCGTGATCGGCGCACTCACCGCGGGCTCCACCCGCGTCCTCGGCGTTCTCGGACACTTCTCGATGTACCGCCTGGCGATGATGTCGCTGGCGGCTCTCGCCGTCATCGCCGTCATCCTGTCGCTGTTCTCCCTCGTCGGCCCCGGCCCGCTGGAGCTTGTCGCCACCGCCGCCGTGCTGGCGGTGGTGTGCGTGGCCGCCGACGTGCTCGCGCAGAGCGTGCTGCGGCTCCCGCGACGTATCGAGTCGTCCTTCATCACGGCCGCCATCCTGCTCTTCGTCCTCTTCCCCACGACCGATCCGCGGGGCCTCGCCGGCATCGCGGTGGCGGCCGTTGTGGCCTCGTGGTCGAAGTACCTCCTGGCCTGGCGCGGGCGGCACATCTTCAACCCCGCCGCCGTCGGCGCGGCCGTGTTGACGCTGATCAGCATCGCCGTGCCGGCACTCGGCGCCTCGGCGTGGTGGGTGGGCACGCCGGCGATGGCCCTCCCGGTCTTCGTTCTGGGGCTGGCGGTGCTGTGGCGCACCGAGAAGCTGCGGATGGTCGCCGGCTTCTGGGTCATCGCCGTCGGGATCGCCTTCCTGCGCGCGGCCGCGTCGACCAGCGCGGCGGGGCTCGAGGTCGACGCGGCGGGAATCCTCGGCCAGGTCGCGCTGAGCTCGCCCTATCTCTTCCTCGGGGCGTTCATGCTGTCCGAGCCGTTGACGATGCCGCCGCGACGCTGGCAGCAGTTCGCCGTCGCCGTCGTGGTCGGTGTGCTCGCGGCATGGCCGATCCACGTCGGGGCCTTCACCCTGGGGCAGGAGTTCGCGCTGCTCCTGGGGAACCTGCTGGCCTTCGCCTTCACCGCGCGCTCGGCGGTGAGGCTGGTCCTGGAGGACAGCGCCGAGGTCACTCCGACGGTGCGGGAGCTCACCTTCCGGGCCCGGCGCGCCTTCCCCTTCCGGCCCGGTCAGTATCTCGAGCTCGATGTGCCGCATCGGCATCCGGATGCCCGCGGCACCCGGCGGGAGTTCTCTCTCGTCTCGGCGCCGGAGGATCTGCCGCGGGTGCGCATCGCGTTCAAGAGCGGGTCCTCGTCGTCCTACAAGCGGGCGCTGGCCGAGGTGCCCGTGGGGGGAACGCTGGCCGTCACCGGTGTGTGGGGGGATTTCCTCCTGCCGGCGAAGACCACCGCGCCGCTGCTGCTCGTGGCGGCCGGGATCGGGGTCACGCCGTTCGTGTCGCAGCTTCGTCACCTGGTCGCCACGGATCAGGATCGCGACATCGTGCTGGTGTACGTCGCGAGCGATTCGTCGGAGCTGGCGTTCCGCGACGACCTCGCCGCCGCGGGCATCCGAGTCCTGATCTTCACCCGGGACGAGCCGGACGGCCTTCCGTCGAACTGGGCGTGGGCCGGTCGCGGGGTGCGGCTGGACGCGGACGGGCTGGTGCGGACGGTGCCCGACCTCGCTGCCCGTCACGCCTACATCTCGGGCCCGCCAGCGCTGATCGCCGACCTCACCCCCGCACTCGAGCGCGCGCGATCGCTGACCACCGACGCTTTCGCGGGCTACTGAGCAGCCATTTCCGGATCGGCCGGACGCGCGGGCAGTCGCACCTCGAACGTGGTGTCGCCGGGCGTGCTCTGCACCGTGAGGGCGCCGCGATGCGCCTGGACGATGGCGCGGGCGATGGAGAGCCCGAGTCCGGTCCCGCCCGTACGGCGAGCGCGGGAGGCGTCGCCGCGCGAGAACCTCTCGAACAATTCCTCGGCGATCGCCGGATCCACGCCCGGACCGTCGTCGTGCACGCGGAGCTCCGCCTCGTCGCCGTCGCGTCGCACCGAGACCGTCACGGTCGTTCCCCCCGGGGTGTGCGTTCGGGCGTTGGCGAGGAGATTCGCTATCACCTGCTGCAGACGCGACGCGTCGCCGGCGAGGACGACCGGATCGTCGTCGACATCGAGAACCCACCGGTGCTCGAGACCCGCCGGTCGCGCGTCGCCCACGGCCTCGATGACGAGCTGGGTCAGATCGACCGACCCGTAGACGAGCTCGGTGCCCTCCTCCAGCCGCGCCAGCAGCAGCAGATCCTCCACGAGCGCCGTCATCCGCAGCGACTGCGCTTGGATCCGCTCCAGCGCGGCGTGGGTGTTCTCGCCCAGCGTGGCGTCCCGCAGCGACAGCTCGGAGTACCCCCGGATGGAGGCGAGGGGGGTGCGCAGCTCGTGGCTGGCATCCGCCACGAAACGCCGCATGAGCTCTTCGTTACGCTGGCGGGCCGACAGCGACGCGTCGACGTGCTCGAGCAGCGAGTTCAGCGCCGCCCCCACCTGCCCGATCTCGGTGCTCTCGTCGGTCTGGTCCGCCGGGACCCGCTGGGTGATCGAGACGTCGCCGGAGTCCATGCGCACGTTCGCCACGCGCGTGGCCGTGTCGGCGACCGCCCGCAGTGGCCGCAACCCGATCCGTACGACGATGGCGATGATCGACGACAGCAGGAGCAACCCGCCGGTCGTGACGAGGGCCACGGTGATGAGGATCTGCGAGATGGTGCTGGTGATCTCGCTGAGGGGAAGCCCCAGGACGGCCACGGCCTCCTGGCCCGAGACCGTCAGACTCTGGATGCGGTAGTCGCCGAGCTCGGGGATCTCCACCGTGTCGGAGGAGCTGTCTCGCACCGACGTGATGATCGCGCTGATCTCGTCGTCGGTGAGCGTGCGGACGGTGTTCCCGTCGACGTAGGCGCCGGTGGTGCCGCCGATCACCGTCTGGGTGACCAGGAGTGTTCCGTCCGCGAAAGGACCCGACCCCAACACGCCCTGCGCAGTGCTGTCGAGACCGAGCCGCACGTACGACACGGCCTCGCGGACGCTCTTGTCGAGGTTGTCCTGCAGGACCTGTCCGAGGATGGCGCCGGTGGACAGCGCGATGATCGCGAGGATGACCGCGACCATCCCGATGATCGCGGTCATCAGGCGGGCTTGAAGACTCCACGCGCGGCGGCGGAGGGAGGGAGCGGTCACTGTGGCGCTTTGATGAGGTAGCCGACGCCGCGGACCGTGTGGATGAGCGGTTCGCGACCGGCGTCGATCTTCTTGCGGAGATAGGAGATGTAGAGCTCGACGACGCTCGAGCGCCCCCCGAAGTCGTAGTTCCACACGCGGTCGAGGATCTGGGCCTTCGAGACGACGCGCCGCTGATTTCGCATGAGGTAGCGCAGGAGCTCGAACTCGGTCGCGGTCAGTTCGATGGAGTCGCTGCCGCGGAAGACCTCGTGGCTGTCTTCGTTCAGGGAGAGGTCTCCCACGCGGAGGATCGGCTCGGCCTCGCCCGTCATCGCGGTACCCGCGCGGCGCATGAGGCCTCGCAGCCGGGCGACCACCTCCTCGAGACTGAAGGGTTTCGTGACGTAGTCGTCGCCGCCCGCGGTCAGCCCCGCCACGCGGTCTCCGACGGCGTCCTTCGCCGTGAGGAAGAGCACGGGGACGTCGTTGCCGGAGGAGCGCAGCCGCTGCAGCACCGCCATGCCGTCGAGGTCGGGCATCATGATGTCGAGCACCATCGCGTCGGGTTCGAAGTCGCGTGCGGCCTGCAGGGCCTGGAGACCGGACGACGCGGCGCGCACGTCCCAGCCCTCCATGCGCAGGGCCATGGACAGCAGGTCCGTGAGCATCTGCTCGTCGTCGACGACGAGCACCCGCACCGGCGTGCCGTCGGGTCGGGTGAGAGCGGGAGCGGGCGTGGTCATGGAACTCATTCTGATCCGTCAGCTATGAAGTTCCTATGGTGCCGGCTATGCGCCCGCTGTGAGCGACGCCTCAGCCGAACGACGACGCCACGCCGTTGCGGTGGTACTCGAAGATGATGCTCGTCCGAGTGGAGGCGACGTTGCGATGCGCCGAGAGGTTGTCGACGACGAATTGGCGCAGCGCCGAGGAGTCGGGCACCGACACGTGAAGGAGGAAGTCCTCCGTACCGCCGACGAAGAAGAGCTGGAGCACGGCGGGGAGGCGCCTCATCTCCCCGGCGAAGTCGCTGATGCTCTCCTGTCGGGCGGCGGGACGCAGCATGACGCCGATCATCGCCTGCAAGCCGTGCCCCACGGCCGCCTGGTTCACGGCCGCGTGGAAGCCGCTCACCACACCCGCGCGCACGAGGGCGCGGAGACGCCCGTGCGCCGTGGAGGGTGCGACGCCCGCCCGCGCGGCGAGCTCGGCGTTGGTCATCCGCGCATCCGCCGCCAGCAGGTCGATGATGCGACGGTCCAGATCGTCCCACGGACGCGGAAGATCGTTCGGCGCGGCCGTTCGCGGGCTCGGATCGATCGAACCTGTCATCGACTTCTCCTTCTCTCGCCGAAGGATCTTCGGAGTACTGCCGAAAACGACGACGTTCGTGCAAACTTATCGCGTTCCGCAACCCTGTCGACGATCCGCGAGGAGGATCTCATGACCCGCATCGGTGTCCCTCTGGAGATCAAGAACAACGAGGGCCGCGTGGCCGTCACCCCGGCGGGGGTCGACGCCCTCGTCGCCCGGGGGCACGAGGTGCGCGTCGAGCGCGGCGCCGGCGCCGGCTCGGGCATCGCCGACGACGCGTACGCTCGGGCGGGCGCCATCCTGGTCACGGATGCGGCAGAGGTGTGGGCGGAGTCGGACCTGGTCGTGAAGGTCAAAGAGCCGATCGCCTCGGAGTACGGGCATTTCCGGGACGGCCTCACGCTGTTCACGTACCTGCACCTCGCCGCGGCGCACGATCTGACCGCGGCGCTGGTCGACTCCGGCACGACGGCGGTGGCGTACGAGACGGTGCGGGCGGCCGACGGTTCGCTTCCGCTGCTGACTCCCATGAGCGAGGTCGCCGGCCGCTTGTCGATCACCGTCGGCTCCTACTTCCTGCTCAGCGCGAGCGGCGGCCGCGGAAAGCTCCTCGGCGGGATCGCCGGCACCGACAAGGCCAAGGTCGTCGTGATCGGCGGCGGTGTCGCGGGCGAGCACGCGGCCGCGAACGCCCTCGGCATGGGGGCGCGGGTGACCGTGCTGGACATCTCCCTGCCGCGACTGCGCGAACTCGAGCATCGCTACGGCGGCGCGCTGCAGACACGATCGTCCACGCGGTGGGAGATCGCCGAGCAGGTGGCCGACGCCGACCTCGTCATCGGGTCGGTGCTGATCCCCGGGGCGAGCGCGCCCAAGCTCGTGACCGACGCGATGGTGGCCACGATGAAGCCGGGCGCCGTTCTCGTGGACATCGCGATCGACCAGGGTGGATGCTTCGAGGGGTCCCGACCGACCACGCACGACGCGCCGACCTTCGCCGTCCACGACACGGTCTACTACTGCGTCGCCAACATGCCCGGCGCGGTCCCCGACACGTCCACGCCGGCGCTCACGAACGCGACCCTTCCCTACGTGACCGCGATCGCCGACAGGGGCTGGGATGCGGCGGCAGAGGCCGACCCGGGTCTCGCGGCGGGGCTCAACATCCGCGGCGGCGAGATCGTCAACGCCGGCGTCGCGGCGGCGTTCGCCGCGCGCCCGGGCGCCTGATCAGTGGGTGTCTTCTGCTTCGATCTCACTCCGGTCGCCTGACCACAGCGTGTGAAAGGTGCCGGGCTTGTCCACCCGCCGGTACGTGTGGGCGCCGAAGAAGTCGCGCTGGCCCTGGATGAGCGCGGCAGGGAGCCGCTCGGCACGGAGACCGTCGTAATAGGCCAGCGAGGACGAGAACGCCGGGGCGGGGATCCCCGCGCCGGCGGAGGTCGCGACGACGTCGCGCCACGACGACTGCGCACGCTGGAGGGCCTCGACGAAGTACGGCGCGGTCAGCAGCACCGGCAGGTCGGGCTCGGACGCATAGGCGTCGGTGATGCGGTTGAGGAACTGTGCACGGATGATGCAGCCGCCGCGCCAGATCGCGGCGACCTTGCCGAGGTCGATGTTCCAGCCGTACTCCGCCGCGCCCGCGCGGATCTCGTCGAATCCCTGCGAGTACGCGACGATCTTCGACGCGTAGAGGGCGAGGCGGATCTTCTCGATGAAGGCGTCGGGGTCCGCCACGGTCAGCGATTCCGCGGGGCCGGGCAGTCCGCCGGAGACCTCCCGCTGCTCCGGATGCGACGACAGGGACCGCGCGAACGTCGCCTCCGCGATGCCCGACACCGGAACTCCGAGCGAGAGGGCCGTCTGCACCGTCCACGCGCCGGTGCCCTTGGCGCCTGCCTGGTCGACGATGACGTCGACGAGCGGCTGCCCGGTGGCAGCATCCGTCTGGCGGAGCACCTCCGCGGTGATCTCGATGAGATACGACTCCAGCTCGCCGCGGTTCCAGTCCGCGAACACGTCGGCGATCTCGGCGGGAGTCTTGCCGGTTCCGCGGCGGATCAGGTCGTAGGCCTCCGCGATGAGCTGCATGTCGGCGTACTCGATGCCGTTGTGCACCATCTTCACGAAGTGGCCGGCGCCGTCGGAGCCGACGTGCGTCACGCACGCCTCACCCTCGGCCACAGCCGCGATCGAGCGGAGGATCGGACCGAGCGTCACCCACGACTCATCCGACCCGCCCGGCATGAGCGACGGGCCGTTCAACGCGCCCTCTTCGCCCCCGGACACGCCCATCCCGACGAAGTTGATGCCGGTCTCTCGCACCGCCTTCTCGCGCCGGATGGTGTCGGTGAACAGCGCGTTCCCGCCGTCGACGATGATGTCTCCCGGCTCGAACACCTGCACGAGCTCGTCGATGACGGCGTCGGTGGCGCCGCCGGCTTTGACCATGATGATCGCCGTCCGCGGCACCGTGAGGGCCGCCGCGAACTCCTGATACGAGAAGGCGGGGACGAACTCGGCCTCCGGGTGGGTCCCGACCAGCTCATCGGTCTTCGAGCGCGACCGGTTGAACACCGCGACGGTGTTCCCCTCCCGGCTCGCGAGGTTGCGGGCGAGGTTCGATCCCATGACCGCCAGGCCCACGATGCCGATGTTCGCCACACCGCCGCGCGCGTCAGGGCTGGAGATGCCGGGCTCCGTCGTCGGTCGTGACACGTCTTCGGCGCCGGGGGCCCCTTCGTGCTCGACGGTGGCCTCGTGCGGAGCCTGGGACTGATCGGTGGAAACGCCGGTGGTGGTGGGCGGGTTCGAAGACACGGAGAAGCTCCTTCGGGCGACGGGTCGCCTTCAGGCTATCGCGTGCGGGGAGGCGAGCTGTGGCGGCCGCTTCAGTCCTTGCGGTAGCCGGCGCGGCCCATCGACCAGACCGCCCCCACCGTGCCGATGAGCCCGACCGCGGCGATGGCGCCGGCGATCCACAGCATGAGGTGTGAGAAGAATTCGGCGGGCATGGCTCCTCCTAGTCGACGGCGTCTTCATCGTATCCGCGGCGCTGGTAGACTTCGAAACCGTAACTTCGGCGAGGGATGCGCACGCTCCGGCGGGACATCCGTGATCGACGCGGTGGCAGGCTCCCGGCTTTCCTCACGCGCTCGCGTTCGAGTCGAATCCAGACCCCACGGCGAGCGGCCTCCGCTCGCCGCACAGCACGCGGGCCCCGCCCGCCGACAGTACGGGCCGTGTGCCCGCAAGGAGAATCATGTCGGAAGACAACAAGGTCCACGCCGAGGTGCGTGAGAGCTTCGGCAAGGGCCACGCCCGTCGCCTCCGCGCCGCAGGCAAGATCCCCGCCGTCATCTACGGCCACGGGGCCGAGCCGCAGCACGTGGCACTCCCCGGTCACCAGGTGTCGCTGCTCATCCGCCGCGCCAACGCGCTGCTCGACCTCGACATCTCGGGCACCTCGCAGCTCGCGCTCGTCAAGGACGTGCAGAAGGACCCGGTGCACCAGGTCATCGAGCACATCGACCTGCTCGTCGTACGCAAGGGCGAGAAGGTCTCCGTCGACGTCCCGATCGTCGTCGTCGGTGAGCCCGCGCCCGGCACGCTGGCCAATCTCGACGCCACGACTGTCGCGATCGAGGCGGACGCGACCGCGCTGCCCGAGTCGATCGAGGTCGACGTCGAAGGCCTCGAGGAGGGCACGCACATCACCGCGGCCGACCTGAAGCTGCCGAGCGGATCCGTCCTTCTCGCCGACCCCGAGACCCTCGTGGTCGCCGTGTCGGTTCCCGCTTCGACGCTGGCTGCCGAGGACGAGATCGCCGAGGCCGACGCCGCCACCGCCGAGGAGCAGTCCGAGGAATCGGCCGAGGCTGCGGGCGCATCCGACTCGGAGTGATCCCGCTCCGCACTTCCCCGAAGGGGCGCCCCGTGCGCCCCTTCGGCGTCTGCGGGCCCGATCGGCAGGAGAGGGGCCATGGCTGAGACGTGGCTGGTGGTGGGCCTCGGCAATCCGGGCCCCCGGTACGAGGCGACGCGCCACAACGTGGGGCAGATGGTGGTCGATGAGCTCGCCGCACGGCGTGGCGAGCGGTTCGCCGCGCACAAGGCGCACGCGCGGGTCGCGGAGACGTGGCTGAGGCCGGGGGCGGCCAAGCTCGTGCTCGCGAAGCCGAACAGCTTCATGAATGTCTCGGGCGGCCCGGTGGCCAACCTCGCGAAGTACTACGGCGTCGAGCCCGAGCGCGTGATCGTCGTGCACGACGAGCTCGACATCCCGTTCGACACCCTCAAGCTCAAGACGGGCGGCGGGCACGGCGGCCACAACGGCGTGCGCGATGTGGCCAAGGCGCTGGGCACGGCCGACTTCCCGCGGGTGCGGGTGGGGATCGGGCGACCGCCGGGCCGCCAGGACCCGGCGGACTGGGTCCTCGACCCGTTCGCAGCGACCGAGCGCGCCACGCTCCCGAGCCTCCTCGGCGACGCGGCGGATGCGGCAGAGCTGCTGGTGAGCGATGGTCTCGTGGCCGCGCAGCAGCGCTTCCACGCCCCCCGCTGACACGCCGACCCGACCGGGAACAGGAATAACGCCGGAAACAGGCCGGCCGGGGATGCAGCGGCGTGTTTCCGGCGATCCTCCTGACTTCGGGCGCCCCGTGTCAGGAGGCGTACGGCGCGATGCCGACGACGATCCCGGCGCCATACAGCACCGACACGGCGATGACGCCCAGGACCGCGAGGACGAGGGCGAAGATGCCCCACACCCGGCCGCGGTTCTTCACGATCGCGACGATCCCCTGGATGAACGCCCACAGCGCCAGCACGCCCCAGACGGCGAATGCCGCGAGGGTGAGCGCGCCACCGAGGATGAGGATCTGCTGACCCTCGGGCGGCAGGGAGTCGGCCGTGATGCTCACCGAGTTGCCTTCGGTGGTCGTCTCGGCGAACTGGGCGAGACTGCCGATCTGCACGCCGGCGATGTAGGCGAGCACACCGCCCGCGATCCCGCCGACCAGGGCCACCACGAACGCGACGACGCCGAGACCGGCCGGACCCTTCTCGCGCCGCGCGGGGCGGTCCTCACCCGGCGGGGGAGAGTAGGCGGGAGGGGGAGTGGGCTGGTGCTGCGGTTCCGGCGGGGTGGTGCTCATGGCGTCTCCTTCGCTGTTCCGGCGATGAGCGCCTCAGTCTAGAGCGGGCCTCCCAAGCGGTCCACCGGGCCGTGGTGTCCGACGCCGCACGTAGACTCGTTCGGTGACAGTTCCCGGGATCGTGCGCGCCCTCGAGCAGGCTGAGTCGTTCCAGGATGCGGCGTCGCTGGCGATCGCCGACGTGGACCTGTCTGCCGTCGACGGTGTCGACGCGGCGGTGCTCGCAGGCCTCGTGGCCCGCCGCCAGGCGGGCGGCAAGCCCGCCGCGCTGCTGATCGTCGCCCCGACCGGGCGGCGCGCGGAGAGCATCGGGCCGGCGGTGTCGGCCGTGCTCCCCGACGCGCGCGTACTGCACTTCCCGGCGTGGGAGACCCTCCCGCACGAGCGCCTCAGCCCGAGCGCCGAGACCGTGGGCCGTCGCATCGCGGTGCTGCGCGAGCTCGCCACCTGGCGCGGCGAGCACCCGCTCGTCATCACCGCGTCGGTGCGCAGCGCCCTGCAGCCGATCGCTCGGGGACTCGGTGAAGCCGAGCCCATCGAGCTGTCCGTCGGAGGACGCGGCTACGACCTGGAGCGGGTCGCGGTGCGACTGGTCGAGCTGGCATACCACCGCGTGGACATGGTGTCGCGCCGCGGCGAGTTCGCCGTTCGCGGCGGCATCCTCGACGTCTTCCCGCCGACGGCCGACCACCCCTTCCGCGTGGAGTTCTTCGGCGACGAGATCGACGCCATCCGCGCCTTCTCCGTCGCCGATCAGCGCTCGCTGCCCGGCGACGTCCCGGCGGTGTCGCTCGTCCCCAGCCGCGAGCTCCTGCTCACCGACGACGTCCGGGCGCGCGCTGCAGGGCTGCGTGACGAGCTCCCCGGCCTGCGGTCGATGCTCGAGCGGATGGCCGAGGGCATCCCCGTCGAGGGCATGGAATCACTCCTTCCGGTCCTCGTCGACGGCCTCACGCCGCTCGTCGGGTTCTTCCCGGCGGAGTCGGCCGTCGCTCTCGTCGATCCCGAGCGCGCCGCCACGCGGGCGGCCACGCTGGGGGAGACCAACCGCGAGTTCCTGGATGCGGCGTGGTCGGCGGCGACCGCCGGCGCGCACATGCCGATCGACCTGGGAGCCGGCGACTTCCTCACTCTGGCCGAGCTGCGCGACGCCGCCCATGAGCGCGACAGCGTGTGGTGGACCCTGTCCTCGTTCGACTCCGGAGCTGCTGACGCGTCGGCGGAGGGCCTGGACGTCGGCGACGACGCCGTCGTCCGCATCCGCGCCGATGCCGTGCCGTCGTTCCAGGGGAACGTCGAGGGAGCCACGGCGCACGTCGGAGCGCTCGTCGCCGAGGGATGGAGCGTCGTGGTCGCCGCATCCGGCGCCGGACTCGTCGACCGTGCGCGGGACGTCCTCGCCGACCGCGGCATCGCCGCGAGGCGCGAGGACGATCTTCCCGACGCGCCGGAAGGCGGCGTCGTGCACCTGGTGATCGCGCCGCTGGAGCGCGGGTTCCAGCTTCCCGAGGTCCGGCTCGCCGTGCTGACCGAGACCGAGTTCTACGGGCGCACCATCGGCGGCGATTCGCGCGTCGTGAAGAAGCTCGCCTCGCGGCGGCGCAACGTCGTCGATCCGCTGCAGCTCAAGCCCGGCGACTTCGTCGTGCACGCCACGCACGGCATCGGGAAGTTCACCGAGCTCGCCCAGCGCGAGGTCTCCAGTGGCGGACGCAACCCCGTCAAGACGACGCGCGAGTACGTCGTGCTGGAGTACGCGCCCTCCAAGCGCGGCTATCCCGGCGACAAGCTGTTCGTGCCCACTGATCAGCTCGATCTGCTCTCGAAGTACGTGGGCGGGGAAGCGCCCACGCTGTCCAAGATGGGCGGCAGTGACTGGGCGCAGGCCAAGGGCCGGGCGCGCAAGGCGGTGCGCGACATCGCCGTCGAGCTCGTGAAGCTCTACTCGGCGCGGATGGCGTCGAGAGGCCATGCCTTCGGCCCCGACACGCCGTGGCAGCGGGAGCTGGAAGAGGCGTTCCCGTTCGCCGAGACCCCGGATCAGCTGCAGACCATCGACGAGATCAAGGCCGACATGGAGAAGCCGATCCCGATGGACCGGTTGCTCTCCGGCGACGTCGGCTTCGGCAAGACCGAGGTCGCGGTGCGCGCGGCGTTCAAGGCCATCCAGGACGGCAAGCAGGTCGCCATGCTCGTGCCGACGACGCTACTGGTCAAGCAGCACCTCGACACCTTCGCCGAGCGTTTCGCCGGCTTCCCGGTGCAGGTGCGCCCCCTGTCGCGGTTCCAGACCGACAAGGAGGCGCGCGAGACGCTCGCCGGCGTCGCGGACGGCACGGTCGACATGGTCATCGGCACGCACCGCATCCTGACCGAGAAGGTGGCGTTCAAGGACCTCGGGCTCATGATCATCGACGAAGAGCAGCGCTTCGGGGTCGAGCACAAGGACTCGCTGAAGAAGCTCAAGACGAACGTCGACATCCTCGCGATGAGCGCGACGCCCATTCCGCGGACGCTGGAGATGGCCGTCACCGGCATCCGAGAGATGTCGACCCTGCAGACCCCGCCCGAGGACCGGCACCCGATCCTCTCCTACGTCGGGCCGCGCAACGACAAGCAGATCGCCGCCGCCATCCGTCGCGAGCTCCTGCGC
The DNA here is from genome assembly GCF_052220165.1 of Microbacterium sp. RD1. Lineage (NCBI taxonomy): Bacteria > Bacillati > Actinomycetota > Actinomycetes > Micrococcales > Microbacteriaceae > Microbacterium > Microbacterium sp. RD1. The sequence goes on along the minus strand of NZ_JBQPOL010000003.1, from coordinate 291,310 downwards.
GAGGGGCAAGTGTTCTTCGTGCACAACCGGGTGTCGTCCATCCAGCGCGTCGCCGCGCAGCTGGCGGAGCTGGTCCCCGAGGCCCGCATCGCCGTGGCGCACGGCCAGATGGGGGAGAACGCGCTCGAGCACGTCGTCGACGACTTCTGGGAGCGGCGCGCCGACGTGCTGGTGTGCACCACGATCGTGGAGACCGGGCTCGACATCTCCAACGCGAACACGATCATCATCGACCGCGCCGACAAGTACGGGCTCTCGCAGCTGCATCAGCTGCGCGGGCGCGTCGGCCGGGCGCGCGAGCGGGCCTACGCCTACTTCCTGTACGACGAGAACAAGCCGCTGTCGGAGACGGCCGCCGATCGCCTGGAGACGATCGCGGTGAACAACGACCTCGGAAGCGGGATGCAGGTGGCGCTGAAGGACCTCGAGCTGCGAGGCGCGGGCAACCTCCTCGGCGCCGAGCAGGCCGGGCACATCGCCGGCGTCGGATTCGACCTCTATCTGCGCATGATCGGGGAGGCCGTGGCGACCTTCCGCGGCGAGGAGGCGGAGGGGCCGGCGGAGCTGCGTCTGGAGCTTCCCGTGGACGCGCGGCTTCCGGAGTCGTACATCGACAGCGAGCGCCTGCGGCTGGAGGCCTACCAGAAGCTCTCCGCCGCGGCATCCGCGACGGCGAAGGACGACGCCATCGACGCCGTGGTCGAAGAGCTCACCGACCGCTACGGCGAACCGCCACGCGAGGTCGAAGGCCTCATCGCGGTAGCGCGCCTGCGCCGGCGGGCGGCCCGTGCGGGCCTTGCGGACGTGGTGGCCATGGGACCGAATCTGCGGGTCGCGCCGGCGAACCTGCCCGATTCGATGCGGGTGCGCCTGCAGCGGCTGCATCCGAAGGCCAAGGTCGTCGCCGGCGGCGACGCGCTGGTCGTGCCGCTACCCGCTGTCGACTCCGACGCGGAGCTGATCGCGTGGGTGGCGCAGCTGCTCGACCAGCTGTGGCCCGCGCCCGTGGCGGATGCCGAGGCGGCGACCGAGGCCGCCGCGGCTAGATGACCCCCTGCGCGAGCATCGCGTGCGCGACGCGCTCGAACCCTGCCGCATTGGCCCCGACGACGTAGTCTCCGGGGTGGCCGTAGCGTTCTGCGGCACGGAACGCCGCGTCGTGCACGTCGCCCATGATCGAGCGCAGCTTGTCTTCGCTGTCGGCGAAGCTCCACCGCTGGCGTGACGCGTTCTGACTCATCTCCAGCGCCGACGTCGCGACACCGCCGGCGTTGGCGGCTTTGCCGGGCCCGAAGAGGACGCCCGCGTCCCGGAACGCCGCGACAGCGGCCGGAGTGGAGGGCATGTTGGCCCCCTCGGCGACCGCGCGCACGCCGCTCGCGATGAGCGCCGCCGCATCCTGCTCGTCGAGTTCGTTCTGCGTGGCCGACGGGAGGGCGATGTCCACCGGCACGGCCCACGGGCGCGCCCCCTCGACGAACCGGGCGGAGCGTCGCCGCGTCACGTACTCCGAGATGCGGGCGCGCTGCACCTCCTTCACCTCGCGGAGGAGGTCGACGTCGATGCCGGCGTCATCGACGATGTAGCCGGAGGAATCGGATGCGGTGACGGGGATCCCGCCCAGCTGCCGCACCTTGTCGATCGCGTAGGTGGCGACATTGCCGGAGCCGGAGACGGCTACCCGCCGCCCGTCGAGGGACTCGCCGTGCACGGCGAGCATGTTCTCGACGAAGAACACCGCGCCGTATCCGGTCGCCTCGGTGCGCACCTCGGCGCCGCCCCATTGCACGCCCTTGCCGGTGAACATCCCCGACTCGTGGCGGTTCGTGATCTTGCGGTACTGCCCGAACAGGAACCCGATCTCGCGCGCACCGACGCCGATGTCGCCGGCGGGCACGTCGGTGTGCTCGCCGAGGTGACGATAGAGCTCGCTCATGAAGGACTGGCAGAACCGCATGACCTCGGCATCCGACTTGCCGTGCGGGTCGAAGTCGCTGCCGCCTTTCGCGCCGCCGATGCCTTGACCGGTGAGCGCGTTCTTGAAGATCTGCTCGAAGCCCAGGAACTTCACGATCGACAGGTTGACCGTCGGATGGAAGCGCAGTCCGCCCTTGTAGGGGCCCAGGACCGACGAGAACTGCACGCGGAATCCGCGGTTGACCCGGAGCCGTCCCGAGTCATCGACCCACGGCACCCGGAAGACGATCTGGCGCTCGGGTTCGACGATGCGCTCGACGATCCCGCCCTCGACGAAGGCGGGATGGCGCTCCAGGACCGGGACGATCGCGGAGAGCACCTCGTGCACAGCCTGCTGGAACTCCGGCTCGTGGGGGTCACGAGCCCGCACGGTGTCGAAGGTCCCACGGACGGCGGACGGGAGGGCAGCGAAGGCATCGGTCACGGCGGTGGAGCTCTCTTGCCGGTGCGCGCGACGGAGCGCCGCACGACGGGATCGGGAGTTTTCAGCCTAACGCGCGCGGATGCCCGGCTCCGGCCGTGCGCGGACACCGCGCTACGCTGGCGCCAGTCGAGGAGGACCCATGAGATTCGAGCACCTCGGGGCAGCGCCCCGCATCCATCCGGATGCCGTCGTGGCGTCGACGGCCGTGATCAGCGGCGACGTCGAGATCGGCGCCGACTGCCAGATCCTGCACGGCGCGGTGATCACGTCCGAAGGCGGGCCGGTGACGCTGGGGTCCTCGGTGATCGTGATGGAGAACGCGCTCGTGCGGGCGACGTCGACCAACCCCGTGCACATCGCCGATCACGTGCTGGTCGGTCCGATGGCGAGCGTCTCGGGCGCGACGATCGAGGAGGAGGTGTTCCTCGCGACGGGGACGCGCGTGTTCAACGGCGCGCGCGTGGGGGCCCGGAGCGAGGTGCGCATCAACGCCGTCGTCCATCTGCGGACGACGCTTCCTCGTGACAGCGTCGTGCCGATCGGCTGGGTCGCCGTCGGCGATCCGCTGCAGATTCTCTCGCCCGACCGGCAGGAGGAGATCTGGGCAGCCCAGCGGGAGCTCGACTTCCCCGGATACGTCTTCGGTCTCGACCGCGAGACCCCCGACCTTCTGGTGCAGCTCACCGAGCGATACGGGCGCTCGCTCGCGCGGCACGCCGACGATCGCCGCGTCGACTGACCCTCCGGCCGGCCCGGTGGACACAACTCCTCAAGATTCGTGGCGCACGGGCCCGGGGAGCGGGGTTACGGGCCGATCGTGAGGAGTTGTGCACGGTAAGGGCGGGCGGTGGGGCACCGAGCGCGACCGCTCAGCCGGTGTTCTGAAGGCCCGCCGCCACGCCGCTCACCGACAGGAGCAGCAGCCGCTCGTGTTCGGCGTCGCGCGGGGCCTTCGCATCGGCATCCCGCAGAGCTCGCAGCGCGCGCAACTGCAGGAGCGACAGGGCGTCGACATAGGGGCTTCGCATCTTCACCGCGCGCTGCAGCACCGGCTTCGTCGCGAGCAGTTCGTCTCCGCCGGTCACACGGATGGTCCACTCCCGGGTGAGACGCATCTCGGCCATCACGAGATCGGCGAGGTCGTCGCGGTCGCCGAGGTCGAGGTAGTGGCGTGCGATCCGCTCGTCGGCCTTCGCCAGGCTCATCGCGACATTGTCGATGAGGGTGCGAAGGAGCGGCCACTCCCGATAGCCCGCGCGCAGGCGCTCCTCGTCGCCCACGGCATCCAGCGCGGTGCCGAGCCCGAACCAGCCGGCGAGGTTGATGCGCGCCTGCGTCCACGCGAACACCCAGGGGATGGCACGGAGGTCGGCGAGCGACTCGACCGAGAGGCCCCGTCGCGCCGGGCGGGAGCCGAGCGCGAGGGCGCCGATCTCCTCCATGGGCGTGACCCGCGCGAACCACGGCGCGAACCCTGGCGCCTTCACGAGCGAGAAGAAGCGCTCGCGGGAGGCGGTGTCCATGGTCGCCGCGACGTCGGCGTAGCGCTCGGCGGCTGATCTGTTGCGCTCCTCGTTGGAGGGCGAGGAGGCCAGGAGGATCGCCGCGCCGACCTGATCGATGTGGCGCATCGCGATGGCGGGATCTGCGTACCGGGCGAAGATCACCTCGCCCTGTTCGGTGAGTTTGAATCGTCCGTCGACCGAGTGGGGCGGCTGGGCGAGGATGGCGGAGTTCGCCGGTCCGCCGCCGCGCCCGAGCGCCCCGCCCCGGCCGTGGAACAGCGTCAGCTCGATGCCCACGCGCTGCGCCCACGCGGCGATCTCCGCCTGCGCCTCGTACAGGGCGAGGTTCGCCGCGACGGGGCCGACGTCCTTCGAGGAGTCGGAGTACCCCAGCATCACCTCGAGGCGCCGCCCGGTGGCATCCAGGCGGGCGGCGAAGTCGGGATGATCGACGATCTCCGCGAGGATCCCCGGCGCCGCCCGCAGGTCGGCGAACGTCTCGAACAGGGGGATCACGTCGAGGACGGGGGGTGTGCCGTCCTCGCCGACGGCGTACCTCGCGAGGCGATGGACAGCGGCGAGGTCGTCGGCGGACTGGGTGAAGGAGACGATGTAGCGCCCCGCCGCACGCGGGCCGAAGCGCTCCTGGATGAACGCGATCGCCCGGAACACCTCCAGCACCTCCTCGGCGCGCTCGCTGCTGGTGCCCGCGTCGAGCTCCGCAAGCACGGCGGCGTGCACGGCCGAATGCTGGCGCACCTCGAGCTCGGCGAGGTGGAATCCGTAGGTCTCGACCTGCCAGAGAAGCTGCTGCAGGTGCCCGTAGGCCTGCCGGGCCGCGCCGGCGGATGCGAGCGAGTCCTGCACGATCCGCAGGTCGTCTCGCAGATGCTCCGGGTCGCGGTAGGCGAGGTCGGCGTCGCGCGTGCGGGTCGCGGCGATCTTCCTCGCGAGAAGCAGCAGGATGCGGCGGTGCTGTTCGTCCGGCGACCGTTGGGCGATCTCGGCGGCTGCCTCCTCGTCCGCGGCGCGCAGACGCTGCCACAGCGACACCAGTGCTCTGCTCGGGGGAGTGGAGGCGGCGTCGAGGGTCAACCCGCGCCCGATCCGCAGCGCCGTGCGCTCGAGTCCGCGGAGAACGTGGTCGCTCGCGATCGCCGCGGCCTTACGGGTCACTGTGGCGGTGACGAACGGGTTGCCGTCGCGGTCGCCGCCCACCCACGAGCCGACGCGTACGAAGGGGCGCACCAGCGGAGGCCGCGCGCCGCGACCCTCCTCCTGAAGCGCATCGTCGACCCGGCGGTACACGTGCGGCACGGCGGTGTAGAGCGTCTCGTCGAACACCGCCATCACCGCCCGCACCTCGTCGGTGGGCGACGGCTTCTCGGCGCGCAGCGGCGCGGTGCGCCACAGCACGTCGATCTCCTCGAGCATGCGGCGCTCGGCCCGCCGCTGGGCGGTTCCGGCACGCTCCGACGCGTCGTACTCGTCAAGCAGCTCGGACAGGCGACGGATGCTGGACGACACGGCCCGACGACGCGCCTCGGTGGGGTGAGCGGTGAAGACGGGGTGGAAGCGCAGACCTTGCAGGCGGGCGAGGGCGGTGTCGTGCCCGACCTCGTCGGCCAAGCGGGAGAAAGCTGCCGCGATCGAGTCCGTCGCATCCTGCGAACCGGGGCGGCCCTCCCGCTCGCGCAGCGTCCGCACCCGCTGGTGCTCCTCGGCGAGGTTCACCAGGTGGAAGTAGCACGTGAACGCCCGCGCGACCTCGTCGGCGCGGGCGATCGTGAACCCGTCGGCGATGCGGGCCGCTCGTGCGAACGCCTCGGCGGTCTCGTCGGTGTACGCGTGGATCGTCGCGGTGCGGAGGCGCTCGACGTCTTCGTAGAGTCCGGGGGAGCCGCTCTCCTGCAGGACGCGGCCCAGGAGCGCCCCGAGGAGGCGGACATCCGCGCGCATCTTCTCGGGGAGTTCCTGCCCGGCTTCGAAGCGTCCGACGAGGTCGAGCGCCTCTGTCTGAGTGAATTCCTGCACCCAGACAAACTATCGGCGCGCGCCGGCTTCCCTCGCCACACCGGATGCGGCGGCGTGACACCGTAGGCTGTGTCCCGGGTGTGCCGGGAAGTCTGGTCGGCGTCTGTCCGACGACCCCGAAGGTGCCATGTCTCTCCTGCGATCCGCTCGTTTCCCCGCTCTCGTGCTGCTGACCGCCGCAGCTCTCGGCCTCTTCATCGCCAACTCGCCGGCCGGACCGCTGGTCGAGGAGATCTCACACTTCCCCATCGGCATCCCAGGGGTGTTCGAGCTGTCCGTCGACCACTGGATCGCGGACGGTCTGCTGGCGGTGTTCTTCTTCGTCGTCGCCGTGGAACTGCAGTACGAGTTGACGAACGGTCAGCTGAACTCGGCGCGCCGGGCCCTTCAACCGGCGATCGCCGCCGCTGGCGGGGTGGTGGTGCCGATCGGCATCTTCCTGTTCTTCGCGGCAGGTTCCGACAGCGCACGGGGATGGCCGATCCCCACCGCGACCGACATCGCCTTCGCCCTGGGCGTCCTCGCCGTCTTCGGCCGGGGCCTGCCGCCGGCAGTGCGCGTTTTCCTCCTGGCGCTGGCGATCCTCGACGACATCGTGGGGATCGTCTTCATCGCCGTGCTCTTCACGCAGGAGGTGAACGTGCTCCTTCTCGTGGCCGCGGTCGTCGCCGTGCTCGTCTTCGCCCTGGTCAGTCGCCGTCTCGGCGAGGGCCGCGACGGGCCACGCGTCATCGTGCTGGTGCTCCTGGCTCTGACGACCTGGGTGCTGGTCTATCTCTCGGGCGTGCATGCGACGATCGCCGGCGTGGGGTTGGGGCTGGTGATGGCCCAGCAGCCTGCCCTCCGGATGCGCCACCTGCTGGAGCCGTGGGTCAACGGTGTCGTGCTGCCTCTGTTCGCGTTCGCCGCGGCGCTGGTGGTCGTGCCAGCCGTCTCCCCGACGCAGCTCTCGCCCGCGTACTGGGGCGTCCTGGTGGCGCTCCCCGTGGGGAAGATCATCGGCATCACTCTGTTCGGGTGGATCGCGCAGCGTGTGGCCGGCACCGGTGTCCGGCTGCCGGTCGCCGACGTGCTGGCCGCGGGCGCCCTGGGTGGGATCGGGTTCACCGTCTCGCTCCTGCTCTCGGAACTGGCGTTCGGCGGTTCGCCCGAGCTTCGCGACCAGGCGACGCTGGGCGTTCTCGCCGGCTCCGTGTCGTCGCTCGTCCTGGCCGCACTCCTCGTATCGTGGCGGGCATGGCACTACCGGCGAACGGCTCGCGCGACGACGTAGGCGACGGCCCCGACCCTCTCCGAGAGGCGGCGCTGACGATGCGGACGGTCCGTGACCGGTGCGTGTGGACGCAGCAGATCGATCACCGCGACCTGGTGCCGTACCTCGTGGAGGAGAGCGCTGAGGTGATCGACGCTGTCGAGGCGGGATCGCGCGCCGAGCTGCGGGAGGAGCTCGGCGATCTGCTGTGGCAGGTGCTCTTCCACGCCGAGATCGCCTCCCGCGACCTCGACGACCCCTTCGACATCGACGACGTCGCGCGCGGGCTCACGGAGAAGATGGTCCGGCGGCATCCGCACGTCTTCGGCGACGCAATCGCCACGACGCCGGAGGAGGTTCTCGTCCACTGGAACGCCGCCAAGGCGGCGGAGAAGCACGCTCGTCGAAGCGTGCTCGACGGCGTCTCGGATCATATGCCCTCCCTCGCGCTCGCTCAGAAGCTCGTGGGCAAGGCCGCGCAGGTGGGCGTTCCCGCGGGACGCGGCGACACCGACGAGATTCCCGGCGGTGTCGTCCGTGTCGTCCGGGCAGCCGTGTCGCGCGACGGGGACGACGCACTCACCAGCGAAGCCGAACTCGGCGAGGCGCTGCTCCAGCTCGTCGCGGGCGCGGCGCGGAACGGGTGGGACGCGGAGCGGGCGCTGCGCGAACGGCTGCGGATGCTGACGGCCGACATCCGCTCGACCGAAGCCGCCGCGCGCGGACTGGAACAATAGTCCCGTGCCCTCCGTCACCCCACCGCGCGGCATGCGCGACTTCCTGCCCGCCGACAAGGCCCGTCGCGAGCGTGTGCTCGCCGTCATCCGTGAGCGCTACCGCGCGCACGGGTTCGACGAGATCGAGACCCCCGTCATGGAGGAGTACGCGCGGCTGCACGCCGGCATCGGCGGCGACAACGAGAAGCTCGCCTTCAACGTGCTCAAGCGCGGGCTCGATGCCGACGCCGTCCGCGCCGCCGCCGACGACCCGGCGGCGCTCACCGACCTCGGGCTCCGCTACGACCTCACGGTGCCGCTCGCCCGCTTCTACGCCAGCCACCGCGCCGAGCTGCCCGCGGTGTTCCGTGCCGTGCAGATCGCCCCGGTGTGGCGCGCCGAGCGTCCGCAGAAGGGCCGCTACCGCCAGTTCGTGCAGTGCGACATCGACATCATCGGCGACGCGACCGCCCGTGCCGAGGCCGAGCTCATCGTCGCCACCCTCGACGCCGTGGACGCGCTGGGGCTGGAGGGCGGCAGCATCCGGATCAACGACCGGCGAGTGCTGGACTGGATGCTCGACGCCTTCGGCGTGGACCCGGGCGCCCGCCCGGGCGTGCTCATCACGCTCGACAAGCTCGACAAGAAGGGTCGCGCCGGCGTCGTCGAGGAACTGGCCGACAACGGACTCGACGCCGCGGTCGTCGGACGCATCGACGACTATCTCGGGGGTCTCCTCACCGACCGCGACGGTGTCGAGTCGACGTCCGCGTCGATCCCCCTCGACATCGGCGCCATGCGCGAGGCCCTCCCCGCCGCGGCGACGCCGGCGCCGCTGGACTCGCTCGTCGCCATCGCCGCGGCGGTCGCCGCCGCACGCTCCGGACCCCTCCCGCTCGTCTTCGACCCCTTCCTCGTGCGAGGGATGGGGTACTACACCGGCACGATCTTCGAGCTCGCCCACCCGTCGGTGCCGTATTCGCTCGGCGGCGGGGGACGCTACGACGGCATGATCGGGCGCTTCCTCGGCACCGACGTCCCGGCCGTCGGCTTCTCGATCGGGTTCGAGCGCATCGCCGATCTGGTCGCCGGACGCGAAGACGCGGCATCCGCAGCGATCGTGCTCGTGCACGATCGCGACATGCCCGTGGCCGAGCTGGTGGCGATCAAGGCGGCCCTGGTCGCCTCGGGAACGCGGGTACGCCTCGAGCAGCGCACGAAGAACCTCAAGGCTCTGCTGGAGCGGGCGGCGGCCGACGGCTACACCTCGTTCGCGACGGTGTCCGCCGGTGCGGATGCCGCCGCGCTGGAGGTCCGCCCCCTCGACTGACCTCGAGCACGCGGCCGGTGATTCACCGCGGGTTCACCTGGACCCGCTGGAGTCGGGGCGTGCAGAAGCGGCCAGCTCGGGCGATGCGCGTGCCCCTCGTCGTGAGCGGCGCGGTCGCGGGGGCGGCACTCCTCCTCGCCGGAGGACGAAGCGTGCTCCAGCGCCAGGCGGCACTCGCGCGACAGCGCATCGGCAAGCCGCTCGGTGAGACAGCGGTGGACGCCGACCGGGTGTGGCGCCGACGCGAAAGCGGTACGCCGCTGAACCTGCTGATCCTGGGCGACTCCATCGCGGCGGGTCTCGGGGCGGACAGGCGCAAGGACACGCTCGGCGCCCGGCTCGCCAAGGGTCTCGGACGTCAGGCGCGGCGCCCGGTGCGCCTGCGCACCGCCGCCGTCGTCGGGTCGGAGTCCGCCGCGCTCGCCGCGCAGATCGACGGGCTCCCCGACGGCTACCGTCCGGATGTCGCGGTGGTGGTCGTCGGAGGCAACGACGTCACGCACCGGATCCCCGTGGCCGTCGCCACGGCGCACCTGGCCACCGCCATCACGCGACTGCGAGAAAGGGGCGCCGCCGTCGTGGTCGGCACGTGCCCCGACCTCGGAGCGCTTCGCGCCGTGCCGCAACCGCTGCGCTCTCTCGGCTCGCGCATGTCCCGGACGCTCGCGGACGCGCAGGCGCAGACTGCCGAACGGCTCGGCGCGTTCGCGGTCTCGCTGCGCCGAGCCGTCGGCCCGTTCTTCGCCGCGGCTCCGGAGGAGATGTTCAGCCTCGACCGGTTCCATCCGAGCGCCCTCGGATACCGGCGCACGGCGGAGGCTCTGCTGCCGGCGATCCTCACCGCTCTGTCGGCGGGGACTCCGTCCGTCGGCAGCGAAGCATCCGGATATCGCAGCGAAGCGACGCCTTGACGGCGGAAGCGGGCGCCGATTAGCTGAGGCGGTGCCCGAACTGACGCCGGAGTCCTCCCTCGCCCTCGACCGCTACCTCACCGACACGCTCATCGGGTCGGACCCTGCCCTCGACCAGGCGGTCGCCGACCAGGCTGCGGCAGGCCTCCCCGCCATCGAGGTGGCACCCCTCAACGGCAAGCTGCTGTCTCTTCTGGCACGCATCGCCGGCGCCCGCCGGGTGCTGGAGATCGGGACCCTTGGCGGCTACTCCACGATCTGGCTCGCGCGGGCGGTCGGGGCCACCGGTGCGGTCGTGACGATCGAGGCCGAGCCCGCGCACGCCGCGGTCGCCCGACGCAACCTCGAACGCGCCGGCGTCGCCGATCGCGTCGAGATCCTCCAGGGCATCGCCGCCGACCTCCTTCCCGCTCTGGCCGGCGGCGACCCCTTCGACTTCGTCTTCATCGACGCCGACAAGGAGTCCAACACCGTATACCTCGACTGGGCCGCGCGCCTGGGCCGACCGGGCACGGTCGTCGTGATCGACAACATCGGGCGCTCGGGCGCCGTCGCCGAGGCCGACAGCACCAGCGCGCAGGTGCAGGGTGTGCGGCGCGGGCTCGAGATGCTCGCGTCCGACGCGCGCTTCGACGCCACCGCGCTGCAGACACTGGACCGCAAGGGCTGGGACGGGATCGCGGTGGCGCTGGTGACCGATCCGGCCCTGTGATCGCGACCACGCTTCACTAGACTCGACGCGGACCGACGACGCTCCGCACACCTCACACCCAGCAACCGAGGGAGTCCTTCGTGGCACTTATCGAGGCCGTCAACGCACGCGAGATCTTGGATTCGCGCGGCAACCCGACCGTCGAGGTGGAGGTGCTCCTCGACGACGGCATCGTCCAGCGGGCGGCAGTCCCGTCTGGCGCATCCACGGGCGCCTTCGAAGCGTACGAACTGCGCGACGGCGACAAGTCGCGCTACGGGGGCAAAGGCGTGCTCAAGGCCGTCGCCGCGGTCGTCGACGAGCTCGGCCCGGCCCTCGAGGGTGTCGAGGCGAGCGAGCAGCGCATCGTGGACGAGATCCTCATCGAGACCGACGGCACGGAGAACAAGTCGCGCACGGGCGCGAACGCGATCCTCGGCGTGAGCCTGGCCGTCGCCAAGGCGGCCGCCGACAGCGCCGACCTCCCGCTGTTCCGGTACCTCGGCGGCCCGAACGCGCACCTGCTGCCCGTGCCGCTGTTCAACGTCATCAACGGCGGCGAGCACGCCGACAACGGCATCGATTTCCAGGAGTTCTTCCTCGCGCCGATCGGCGCGGACACCTACGGCGAGTCGCTTCGCTGGGGAACCGAGGTCTATCACGTTCTCAAGGGCGAGCTGAAGGCGGCCGGGTTCGCAACGGGTCTGGGCGACGAGGGCGGTTTCGCTCCCGATCTGCCCAGCAACCGCGAGGGCCTGGACTTCCTCGTCCGCGCGATCGAGAAGGCTGGCTTCACCCCCGGTCGCGACATCGCCGTGGGACTCGACGTCGCCGCGACGGAGTTCTACTCCGACGGCGTCTACACCGTCGAGGGCAAGCCCTGGAGCGTCGACGACCTCATCGGATACTTCACCGACCTCGTCGCGAACTACCCGATCGTCACGATCGAAGACGCGCTCGCCGAAGACGACTGGGACGGCTGGAAGTCGCTGACCGACGCCATCGGCTCGAAGGTGCAGCTCGTCGGCGATGATCTGTTCGTCACCAACCCGACGCGCCTGGCACAGGGCATCCAGCGGGGGGTGGCCAACGCGCTCCTGGTGAAGGTCAACCAGATCGGCACGCTCTCCGAGACGCTGGACGCCATCGCGCTCGCCACGCGCTCGGGCTACGCCTCGATGCTGTCCCACCGCTCCGGCGAGACCGAGGACACCACGATCGCCGACCTCGCCGTCGCGGTCAACGCCGGTCAGATCAAGACCGGCGCGCCCGCTCGCAGCGAGCGCGTCGCGAAATACAATCAGCTTCTGCGCATCGAGGAAGAACTGGGCGACGCGGCGGAATTCGCCGGCCGCTCGGCGTTCCCGCGATACACCGCGTAACAGCTCGACGAGAGGGGGGAACCGTGGCCAGACCGACGGTTCCCCCCTCTCGCACGTCCGGCCGCCCCGACCGCGTCGACGTGCGCGGCTGGCTCGGCGGCATCCGCCTGTCGGGTTTCATGGTCATCATGCTCGGCCTCGTGGTGCTGGCGGCGTTCGTGCTGGTGCCCACCGTCGGCACCTACGTCGATCAGCGTCAGCAGATCGCCGCGCTCGAGCAGGCCGTGACGGTCAGCGAAGACCAGGTCGCCGAGCTGGAGTCGCAGCGGGAACGGTGGAGCGACCCGGCGTACATCACGACGCAGGCGCGGGAGCGGCTGTATTACGTGCGCCCCGGTGAGGTGGTGTACCTCGTCGACAACGACCTGCCGGCCTCGCAGCAGCCGCAGGAGGAGGCGCCCGTCAGTGACGAGGTCGCACAGACCCGCACCGATTGGATGTCGCAGCTCGTGCGCTCGGTCGCCACGGCCGGCCTCGCCCAGACGGCGACTCCCAGCCCGGGCGGGTAGCCTGGCACGGTCATGAGCACGCCTCCTTTGCCCTCCGCGACCGATGCCGATCTGGCGGTTCTCCGGGAGCAGCTCGGGCGTTCGCCCCGCGGCGTGGTCGGGATCGCGGCCCGCTGTATCTGCGGCAACCCGGTGGTCGTCGCGACCGCGCCGCGCCTGGATGACGGCTCGCCCTTCCCCACGTTCTACTACCTCACTCACCCCGGTGCGACCGCCGCGATGTCGACGCTCGAGGCCGACCACGTCATGCGTGAGCTCTCCGACGAACTCGAAGCCGACGCAGAGCTTCGAGAGGCCTATCACCGCGCCCACGAGGCGTATCTGCGCGATCGCGCCGCGTACGGCGAGCCGGAGGAGATCGCCGGGATATCCGCTGGCGGCATGCCGACGCGCGTGAAGTGCCTGCATGCGCTCGCCGGTCACGCGCTGGCGGCCGGCCCCGGAGTGAACCCCATCGGCGACCGCGCTCTGGCGCGGTCGAGCTGGTCGATCACGCGCTGCGCGTGCGCCTCCCCCGGGACGGCCGGATGAGGCGGATCATCGCGGCGACAGCGGCACTCGCCCTCACGGCCGTGCTGAGCGGTGCGGCGGTGGTTGCCGACGACCCGACCGATCCCGTGCGAGCGGGGGAGTACTGGCTCGACCAGTACGGGATCCGTGAGGCCTGGAACACCACGCGCGGAGCGGGCGTGCGGATCGCCGTCATCGACACCGGGATCGGGCGCAACCCCGTCGAATTCGCCGGCGTGGTGGACGGAACCGATGTGTCGGGGCTCGGCAGCCCCGACGGCCGGAGCCCCGTCGGCGGCGGGAACGGCAACCACGGCAGTTGGGTCAGCTCGCTGGCCGCCGCGCGGGGGACCACGCCCGGCCGCGGAATGATCGGGGTCGCACCGGAGGCCGAGCTGATGTCGATCTCGATCGACATCGAAGGCACCGTCGTCCCGGTGAAGGATCAGATCGTCCAGGCGATCCACTGGGCCGTCGATCACGGCGCCGGCGTGATCAACATGTCGTTGACGACGAACACGCTGGAGTGGGACCCGTCCTGGGACGAGGCGTTCTCGTACGCGTTCGCGCACGATGTCGTCATCGTCGTGGCCGCCGGCAATCGGGGGAGCGGCACCACGCGCGTCGGAGCACCTGCCACGATCCCCGGCGTGCTGACGGTGGGCGGGGTGGACCCCGACGGGGTGGCCAGCGTCGGGGCCTCCACGCAGGGCATCACGATCGGTGTCTCCGCGCCCAGCGAACGTCTCATCGGCGTGTCGGCGGACGGCACGCTCGTGCAATGGAACGGCACCAGCGGGGCGGCCCCGATCGTCGCCGGGATCGCCGCGCTGGTGAGGTCGGCGCATCCGGACCTCGACGCCAACAATGTGCTGAACCGCATCATCCGCACGGCCAAGCCCGCGCCGGGCGCCGGTTCTGGACAGGACCTGCTGTACGGATACGGCCTCGTCGACGCCGCGGGCGCGGTGAACGCGCAGGTCTCCGCCGTCACCGCGAATCCGATGGGAGACCTCGCCGAGTGGATCCGGTTGTACCGACGCGCCGACACCGTGCCGGTGCCGCAGCCGTCGTCGGCCCCCGTTGAGATCGAGGCTCTCCCGCCGGCAGACGCCGTCACGGAGGCCGGAAGTCCCCTTCTTCCGTCCGCCGATACGCTCCGCTTCGGCACCCTCCCGCTGACCGCCGCCACGGTGGCGGCTATAATGGTGATGCTCGGCCTCACCGCTGCTGCCAGGCGAATCCGATTGGCCCGCGAGTCTCGCACGCCGAGTAGCCCATCCACCTAGGAGCCCGTCCCACCGTGACCACCACCGTGCCCCGAATTCTCATCGTCGGCGGCGGCTACGCGGGTTTCTACACCGCGTGGAAGCTCGAGAAGCTCCTCCGCCGCGGCGAGGCCGAAGTCACGATCGTCGACCCGCTGCCGTACATGACGTACCAGCCGTTCCTCCCCGAGGTCGCCGCCGGGTCGATCGAGGCCCGCCACTCGGTGGTTGCCCTCCGTCGTCACCTCGAGCGTACGTCGGTGCTCGCGGCCAAGGTCACGGGCATCGATCACGCACGCAAGGTCGCCACGCTCACCCCCGTCGCCGGCGAGCCGTGGGAGCAGGAATACGACCAGATCGTCGTGACCGCCGGCGCCGTCTCGCGCACCTTCCCGATTCCGGGCATCGCCGACAATGCGGTGGGACTGAAGACGATCGAAGAGGCCGTTTACATCCGCGACCAGCTGCTCACGAACTTCGACAAGGCCTCGGTGCTGCCCCCCGGGCCGGAGCGCGAGCGCCTCCTGACCGTCGTCGTCGTGGGCGGCGGTTTCGCCGGCATCGAGGTGTTCGCAGAGCTCCGCTCGTTCGCTTCGTCGCTGCTGAACAAGTACCCGTCGCTGTCTTTCGACGAGACGCACTTCCACCTCATCGAGGCGATGGGGCGCATCATGCCCGAGGTGTCCCTCAAGACCAGCGAGTGGGTCCTGAGGGATCTCGCCAAGCGCGGCGCCTACGTGCACCTCGACACGCAGGTCACCGGAGCCGTCGGCGGCAACATCGAGCTGTCCACCGGCGAGACCATTCCCAGCGATCTCATCGTCTGGACCGCCGGGGTGATGGCGAACCCGACCGTGGTGCGCGGCAGCGACCTGCCGGTCGAGGAGCGCGGGCGCATCCGTACCCGCCCCGACCTGCGCGTGGGAACGGCCGAGGAATTCGTGGCGGGCGCCTGGGCCGCGGGCGACGTCTCGGCCGTCCCGGACCTCACCGGCGGTGGTGTCGGCGGGTACTGCGTGCCGAACGCGCAGCACGCGGTGCGCCAGGGGAAGCTCCTGGCGAAGAACATCGTCGCCGTGCTCCGGGGCGAGGAGCCGAAGGAGTACGTCCACAAGAATCTCGGCGCCGTCGCCGGACTGGGCCTTTACAACGGTGTCTTCCAGTCGGGGAACCTTGCGCTCAAGGGGCTCATCGCCTGGTTCGCCCACCGTGGCTACCACGGCCTGGCCATGCCGACGTGGGAGCGCAAGCTTCGCGTGGTCGGCGGATGGGTGGCGAACTTCTTCCTCGGACGTGACATCGTGAACCTCGAGGCCGTCCAGACGCCGCGCTACGTGTTCGAGGAATTCGCGGCCCGCCCGCGGCCGCCGCAGCCCGCCTCCGTCGAGGCGAAGAAGCCCGCCGCGAAAGCGACGAAACCGAAGGTGCCGAAGGTCGCTGCCGGGGGCTGACCGCTACGGTGGGAGCGGAGCATCCGCCCCCGTAGCCCAATGGCAGAGGCAGGCGACTTAAAATCGCTTCAGTGTCGGTTCGAGTCCGACCGGGGGTACCGCGGATCACTGCCCGATGCGTGTGAGCATCACATCGGCCAGGACCGCCTGGCGACGGCGAGCGTGGCCCCTGAACCGTCCCCGCTCGCGCGGCGTGGCGGACCCTCCCGCTCGGCACGCGTGGCGATAGCGTTCTGCCCGAGCGTCATACGCGCGATCGGCGGTCGGAGGGGGCGGCATGGAATCGATCATCTCGGGCGTGCTATGGGTGGTGATTGGCGATTCGCTCATGACGTTCGCCGTGATCGGCCTGATCATCGGGCTCATCACGTCGGCCGTGCACCGACGGCGCGGGGTGCACGATCCTTGGCAGACGCTGCTGGACTGGTTCACTCTGTGGGGACTCGGCATCTCGTTCGTCTATAACTTCATCATGCACAGCGTGTTCGGCGACTTCACCGCCCAGACGATCGGATGGGCGCAGTCGCCGTTTCAGCTCGAACTGGCCTTCGCCAGCCTGGGTATCGGCATCGTCGGGGTGATCGCCTTCCCGAGACGCACGGGGATGCTGGCGAAAGTGCTCGCACTGATCGCCCCGGCGGTATTCCTCTGGGGCGCGGCAGGCGGCCATATCTACCAGAGCATCGCCAACGACGACTTCGCGTTCTCCAATGCCGGTCCGATCCTTTACACCGACATCCTGCTGCCGGTGGTCGGCATCGTTCTGCTGGTCCTGGCGTCTCAGGAGCGACGTCGCGCGGTGGAGCCAGAGGTGCGCTGACTACCGCGGGAAGCGCAGTTCGACGGAGCCCACGCGCAGCACAAGCGCGTCGGGCAGATCGGTGACCGTCAAGATCGTGTGGGTGCAGTCCCGGCAGCGCACGATGGCCGATGCCGGTTCCCGCTCAACGACGGTCTCGGCGAGCACTGCGGCGTCGCCGCAGAATCCACACGTCACGGTGACCGTCGTGGCGTCGACAGTGAGCACGTCGGCGAGCATTCCGGCCAGCGCGTTGCCGTCGACGCGCGAGACGGGAGTGTTGTGCGTGCTCATCAGGCTCCTCCGAATCTCTCCGTGCGTACGCGTCCCGGGTCGTGCCCGAGCGCGACGAGCGCAGATGCCACGGTCTCGACGAATCCCGTCGGTCCGCACACGAACACCGCGGGGCGCTCCTGCGGAGCGAACGCCGCCGCCCGGAGCGTCTCCTCGGTGAGCCGCCCCACTCGGCCGTCCCATCCCTCGGGCGCCGATCGCGTGTACGCCCACGTCAGCGCGACGCCCGCCGCATCCAGCGCCGCCACCTCGTCGCGGTAGAGGGCGTCGGCGGGGGAGCGGACCGAGTACAGCAGCCGGAAGGGGGCGACGGATGCGGCGCGGGCACGGGCGCGGGCCATCGCCAGCAGCGGCACGATCCCCGACCCGCCCGCGATCAGCTGCACGGCCGACGGGTCGTCATCCCGCCACACGAAGTACCCGCCGAGGGGTCCCTTGACCTCGAGCTCGTCGCCCGGCTGCACGTCGCGCACGAGATACGAGGACACCTCGCCGTCGGGCACCTCGTCGACGGCGAGCTCGACCGTCTCCCCGGGGCCGGACGACGCGATCGAGTACGAGCGCACGGCCTGGTATCCGTCCTCGGCCGTCAGGCGCAGGTCGAGATGCTGGCCGGGGAGGTTCCCGGGCCAACCCGGAACGGCCACGCGCAGCACCCGCGCGGTCGGGGTGGCCGGGATCACGTCGGCGACCCGCGCCGGCGCCCAGCCGCGCACGATCACCAATAGCGCTCCTCGCGCCACGGGTCGCCGTGCAGGTGATAGCCGTTCTGCTCCCAGAAACCGGGATCGTCGTGGTCCTGCATCACCAGCCCCCGTACCCACTTCGCGCTCTTCCAGAAGTACAGGTGCGGTACCAGCAGCCGTGCGGGACCGCCGTGCTCGGGATCGAGCGGCTCGCCGTCGAACTCGAAGGCCACCCACGCCTGCCCGTCGGTGAGGTCTTCCAACGGCAGATTGGTGGTGTACCCGCCGTAGGAGTGCACCATCGCGTAGTCCAGGTCGGTGTCCACGTCCGCCAGCAGCGTGTCCAGCGACACGCCGCGCCACGAGGTGCCGAGCTTCGACCAGCGCGTCACGCAGTGGATGTCGGTGGAGACGTCCTCGATCGGCAGTGCCTGGAACTCGTTCCACGACCACGAGACCGTGGAGCCCTTCTCGGTGCGGATGCTGAAGGCCCACTCGTCGGTGTCGATCCGCGGCGTCGGCCCCGCCGAGAGCACGGGGAAATCCTCGGTGAGGTATTGGCCGGGGGGAAGGTTCGGATCCGATTCCCGACGACGCGCGCCGAATCCGCGTGAGAACACCGCCATGGAAACCCCCGGGATCGATCGGGACCACATCGTGGCCTCAGCGTAGGGGAAAGACGCCCCGTGCAGCAGACCCGCATCGTCACCGGCCCGCCGCTAGGCTGACGGCATGCGTGCCCCCGAGAGCATCCGGTGACCCTCGATCTGCTGGCCGGGCCGGCATCGGCCGACGCAGGACCGGCGTACTGGCGGGCGCTGACCACGGCGACGGCCGACCTTCCCGGCGCGGTCGCGGTGATCGGGGTCGAAGCGCTCAGGCACAACGCCGCCGACATGCTGGTGCGCGCCGGCGGCGTCCCGATCCGCGTCGCGAGCAAGTCAGTGCGGGTCCGTGCCGTGCTCGACGCCGTGCTCGCCCTTCCCGGCTACCGCGGGGTGCTCGCGTTCACCCTGGCCGAGGCCCTGTGGCTCGCCGAAGACCACGACGACATCGTGCTCGGGTATCCCACCGTCGATCGCGACGCGCTCCGCATGCTCGCGGCGGACGAGCGTGCCGCTGCACGCGTGACGCTGATGGTCGACGACATCGCCCAGCTCGACATCGTCGACGCCGTCGCCCCGCCGGAGGGGCGCCCCTCCATCCGAGTCGCCATCGACGCGGATGCGTCGTGGCGGGGTCCGCTCGGGCACATCGGCGTGCGCCGGTCACCGGTGCACGAGCCGGCCGAGGTGTCGCAGCTGGCCCGGCGCATCGTGGCTCGTCGCGGCTTCTCCCTGGTGGGACTCATGATGTACGAGGCGCAGATCGCGGGTCAGGGTGATGCGACGGGCTCGGGTGACGCCGTCGTGCGATGGATGCAGCGGCGCTCGGTCGCCGAGCTGGCCGATCGTCGCGCCGCCGTCGTGGCGGCCGTGCGGGGTGTCTCCGATCTGGAGTGGGTGAACGGCGGGGGCACCGGCTCGCTCGAGCGCACCGCGGGGGAGTCCGCCGTGACGGAGCTGACCGCCGGGAGCGGGCTGCTCGCCGGCCACCTCTTCGACGGCTACCGTGCGTTCACGCCGGCGCCGGCGGCGGCGTTCGGCCTCGACGTGGTCCGCAAGCCGGTCGCGGACATCGCCACCGTGCTGGGCGGCGGATGGATCGCCTCCGGGCCTCCGGTGGCGTCGCGCCAGCCGTTGCCGGTGTGGCCGACGGGCCTGCGCACCCTCGCCCGCGAGGGAGCCGGCGAGGTGCAGACTCCGCTTCAGGGACCGGCCGCGCGGGAGCTCGCCGTCGGCGATCGGGTGTGGTTCCGTCACGCCAAGAGCGGCGAGCTCGCCGAGCGGACCGATCGGTATCACCTCGTGGAAGCCGGAGCGCTCCGCGGTGACGTGCCGACCTACCGCGGCGAGGGCAAGACGTTCCTATGACCCGCCCGGGCGGAGTGTGGCGCAACTGGGGGCGCAGCGAGTCGGTGCGGCCGCGGTGGGTGGAGCGCCCGGGGAGCGCGGACGCCGTGCGTCGCGCCGTCAGCGCCGCCGCATCCCGCTCGCTCCGGCTGAAGGCCGTCGGCGCGGGCCACAGCTTCTCCGGTATCGCGGTGGCTCCCGACGTGCTCGTCGACCTGTCCGATCTGCGGGGCCTCGTCTCCGTCGACCGCGAGCGCTCCCGCGTCACGCTGCGCGCAGGGACGTTCCTGTGGGAGGTGCCCCGGCTCCTCGCGCCCTACGGGCTGGCGATGACCAACCTCGGGGACATCGATCGGCAGACGATCGCCGGCGCGATCAGCACGGGCACGCACGGCACCGGCGCGACGTTCGGGGGCATCGCGACGCAGGTGGTGGGCGTGACCCTCGTCACCGGTGACGGCTCGCTCCTCACTGTCGACGAGGAACACGACGCCGACCTCCTTCCCGCCGTGGCGCTCGGACTGGGTGCTCTCGGCGTGATCGTCGAGGTGACGCTGCAATGCGTCCCGGCTTTCCTCCTCGCCGCGGTCGAGAGTCCAGAGCCCCTCGAGGAGACCCTCGCGGACTGGGAGCGGCGGATCGCCGCGACCGATCACCTCGAGTTCTACTGGTTCCCCGGCACCGAGGTCGCCGTGACGAAGGCGAACACCCGGCTGCCCGAGAGCGCCGTGCGCCGCCCGATCCCGCCGGTGCGGCGCTGGGTGGATGAGACGCTCCTCAACAACACCGTGTATCGCGTGACGTGCGCAGCGTGTGCGGTCGTCCCGCCGCTGGTCCGGCCGATCAACGCGATCGCGGGACGCGCGTTCGGGAACCGCACCTACACCGACGCCTCTGCGCGCGTGTTCACCCAGCGGCGTGCCGTGCGATTCCGCGAGATGGAGTACGCCGTCCCTGCGGAACACCTGATGTCGGCCTTCCGGGCCGTGCGCGACCTCATCGCCGAGCGCCGGTGGCATATCTCGTTCCCGCTCGAGGTGCGCGTCGCTGCGGGCGACGATCGATGGATGTCGACCGCATCCGCAAGGGACACCGGCTACATCGCGGTGCACCGCTACTGGCGCGAGAATCCGGCGGAGTATTTCACGGCGGTGGAGGAGGTGCTGGCGAGCTTCGACGGCAGGCCGCACTGGGGCAAGGAGCACAGCCTGGATGCGGCGGCCCTGCGAACGCGGTATCCGCGGTTCGACGACTTCGTGTCGCTGCGCGATCGCCTGGATCCGCGGCGGGTGTTCGCCAACGCCTACCTCGACCGCGTCCTGGGTGAGTAAGAACTGGGAGATGCCCGTCTGCCTTAGCCGTCGGGAAACCCCCGGTTAGGATGAGGGAAATCGTCGAACGGAGACCCGGACATGTGGGAATGGCTCATTCCTGTCCTCATCGTTGTCGCCATCATCGTGATCGGCGGCATCTACCTCTGGGCGACGTACAACTCGCTCGTGCAGCTGAATGTGCGCGTCGACGAGGCGTGGAGCGACATCACGGTGCAGCTCAAACGGCGTGCCGATCTGTTGCCGAACCTCATCGAGACGGTGAAGGGGTACGCCGCGCACGAGAAAGCCGTGTTCGAGAACGTCACGCGCGCGCGGGCGGAGACACTGTCCGCGGAGGGGCCGGCCGAAGCGGGCGTGGCCGAGGGGCACATGCAGCAGGCGCTGAAGTCGATCTTCGCGGTCGCCGAGGCGTACCCGCAGTTGCAGGCCAGCCAGAACTTCCTGCAACTTCAGCAGTCGATCGTCGACACCGAGGACAAGATCCAGGCCTCGCGCCGCTTCTATAACGGCGGAGTGCGCGAGCTCAACACGAAGATCAAGGTCTTCCCGAACAACCTCTTCGCCCGGAATCTCGGGTTCTCCGAGCGCGACTTCTTCGAGGTCGTCGACGGCGCGGCCATCTCGGAGCCCCCGCGCGTGCAGTTCTGACGGGGCGGGTCAGTTCACGGCGAGAGTCAGCGAATCCCGTGTCAGGGCGACCGATCCGCGCAGGGTCCAGTCGTCCGAGCGGTAGGTGAAGGACGCGGGCGCGCCGGCACGCGTGAGCCCGGTGACGGTGGCGATCACGACCCCGCCGTCGGCGACGAAGGTCCGGGCGTCGGCGGAGACGCACACCGTCGGCATCCGCTCCACGCGGTAGCGGAAGCCGGATGCGGTGGCGAGGTCGGCGGGCCATGGGATGCGCAGGCCGCACGCCTCGGGGACTGTCACGGCGGGCGCCGTGCACGCGCGCGCATAGGAGTCCAGCTCCGCTTGCGCCCGCGCCAGCGCCTCCGCGCTGAGGGTGCTGTCCAGCGTCGCCGACGCCGGCTCGTCATTGCTCAGCGCCACGGTGACGACGCCGTCGACGAGCCCCTTCGGCGCCCCGGCGATCTCGTACACGGCGGGAAGCAGGAAGACCTCGTCGGCGGGCAGGACGGTCTCCCCGACGCGGAT
Source organism: Microbacterium sp. RD1 (assembly GCF_052220165.1). NCBI lineage: Bacteria > Bacillati > Actinomycetota > Actinomycetes > Micrococcales > Microbacteriaceae > Microbacterium > Microbacterium sp. RD1. The sequence continues at coordinate 269,130 of NZ_JBQPOL010000003.1, read as the reverse complement.
GGCCTCGCCCACCGTCGGGGTCACCTCCACGACGGCGAGGAAGTCGTGGGACACCAGCCATCGACCGTCGGCGCGGTCCAGGCCGAAGAACACCTCGCGCCGGGAGCCCGCCAGTTCGGCATGGGCGCGGGCGCTCGCCGTGTCGCCGGAGACGCTGATGTCGTCGAGTCGGGCCCCGTCGAGATTCTCCGCCGCATCCTCGAACGCGGTCACGGCATCCGCGTGCTCGCCGTCACCGCCGTCGATCAGGTCGCGCACAGCGGCGGCGTCGCCGCTTTCGAGCGCCGCCAGGTAAGCGCGCGCCGCCTCCTCGGGGCCGATCGGGCGCGTGAGCGCCCACACCGCCACCGTCGCCGCTGCGGCGACCACGACGCCGCCGATCACGGCGGCGATCTTCGTCCGCCGCCTCATGCTGCGCTGTCGTGTTCGTGGCGCGTCGCGGAGGGGAGGGCAGCGGCCAGATCGTCGACGGCGTCGCCCCACCGCGAGACAGACACGGTTTCCAGGCCCTGCCAGTCGGCGGCACGGCGCAGCTCGGCCGCGAGGGACTCCGGCGCCGAGGCGGGACGGTCGTGCTCCCACCAGGCCGACTGCACCCGCAGCGTGCCCGCGGCCCGGTCGGCCTTCAGATCGACGCGAGCGACGACGTCATCGCCGAGGAGAACGGGGAGCGAGTAGTAGCCGTACTTCCGCTGCGGGCCGGGAGTGTAGATCTCGATGCGGTACTCGAAGTCGAACAGGCGCTGCGCGCGATCGCGGAACCACACGAGCGGATCGAACGGCGTGAGCAGAGCCGCGGCATCGACGGCGCGGGGGAGGACGGCCTCGCGGTGCATCCAGGCCGGCGCCGGCCTTCCGCCGACCTGCCACCCCTCGACGGTGACGGGCACGAGCTCGCCGGATGCGACGAGATCGGCCACCGCGGCCAGAATCGCCCGGCGGTCGCGGATACGCCAGTAGTCGGCGAGATCAGAGGCGGTTGCCACACCGTACGCGCGGGAAGCGCGCCGCACGAGCTCGCGAACCGCCTCGGCGCGCGGCGCGGGGGAGGCGAGCACCTCGGCGGACACGACGTGCTCGGCCAGGGCGTACCGGCGCTCGAACCCTCGGCGTCCGGCGATCGCCACCTCGCCGCTCAGCCACATCAGCTCCAGGGCGCGTTTGACGTCGCTCCACTCCCACCACCCGCCGCGGCGGCCGCGGGCGAGGTCCCCCTCCAGTTCTGCCGGGCGCGACGGGCCGCGCTCGGCCAGCTCGCTGCGCACCCACGCCAACGTGTCGGCGTGTGCCTGCCCCCAGGAGTCGTCGGCCGTGAGGTACTTGGCGCGGAGCTCCTGCATCCGAAAGTCGAACAGCCGCCAATCCGTCGCGGCGATGAGAGAGGCGACGTGCGCCCAGTATTCGACGTAGGGCGCGCGCCGGGCGAACAGCAGCCGGTCCAGCGCAGCGGTGTCATAGGCCCCGACGCGGGAGAACAGGGGCAAATAATGAGAGCGCGCGAAGACGTTGACGGAGTCGATCTGCAGGGTCGCCATTCGGGTGAGAGCGCCGTTCAACTGCCGCGTGCCGGCCACGTCGGGGCGCGGCTTGGCGAAGCCCTGCGCGGCAACCGCGATGCGCCGCGCCTCGCCGGCGCTGAGGGTCGATCTCACCCGGTCAGCCTAACCAGGGCCGCCGACACGCACGCTCGCGCGCGGGGTGCGCAGGTGCTAATTGATCAGTTAGTATTGATAGAAATCATTCCATCGACAGCGCTCCGGTAGTTCCGGCGCCGACCCACGCGGGAGCACCGATGACCACTGACGTACTCGATCTGGAGGGACGAAGCGTCCTCGTCACGGGCGCCGGCCAGGGCGTCGGGCGGCAAGTCGCTCTCGACGCGGCGGCTCACGGCGCGAGGGTGGCAGTGAACGACTTCCACCTGTCCCGCGCGCGGGCAACTGCCGACGAGATCGTCGCACTCGGGGGGAACGCGCGGGCGTATGCCTGCGACGTCACCGACTTCGACGCGGTCCGGTCGATGGTCGAATCAGCCGCATCGGACCTGGGCTCGATCGATGTCCTGGTCAACAACGCGGGAAACGCCGGACCGTCCATCGAATCCCTCGACGCCCCCCTCCCCTTCTGGGAGACGGCGCCCGAGCAGTGGGAACCTTGGATCCGCACGAACTTCTACGGGGTGCTCCACGCCTCCCGCGCGGTTCTCCCCGACATGGTCAAGTCTGAACACGGTCGAATCATCTCCGTGATCTCCGATGCCGGCCGCGTCGGTGAGCCTCATCTTGCCGTCTATGGCGGCGCAAAGGCCGGCGTCGCGGGCTTTTCCCGCGGTCTCGCGAAGGCCGTCGGACGCTTCAACATCACCGTCAACTGCGTCTCGCTCTCTGCGATCATGACCCCCGCCGTCGCTGACGCGTTGAGCAACCCCGAGTTCGCCCAGCGTGCGCTGCGCGCCTACCCGATCCGCCGATTCGGCCAGCCCGCCGACCCTTCCCGCCTCATCCTCTTCCTCGCGTCCGCCGCGGGTGAGTGGATCACCGGCCAGACGTACCCCGTCAACGGTGGATACGCGATCTCCTCGTGAACGCGCCCACCACTTCTTCGCTTCCGCTTGCCGGCATCCGCATCGTCTCCGTGGCGGAGCAGTTCCCGGGCCCTTACGCGACCCTCATCCTCGGCGATCTCGGCGCTGAGGTGATCCAGGTGGAGCGCCCCGGGTACGGCGATCCCTCTCGCGCGTTCGAGAACCTGTACGCCGCGCTCAATCGCGGCAAGCGATCGATCGTGCTCGACCTGAAGGATCCCGAGCAGTCGCAGACGTTTCGTGATCTCATCGCGCAATCGGATGCCCTCATCGAGGGTTTCCGACCCGGAGTCATGGATCGACTCGGCTTCGGAGCGCAGGATATGGCCGCGGCGAACCCTCGTCTGGTCTACGTCTCGATCTCCGGGTTCGGCCAGGACGGGCCGTATCGCGACCGCCCCGCCCACGACCTCACGCTGCAAGGGCTTGCCGGGCTGATCCCGCGTGATGGCGATGCCACGCCCACGGTTCCCCAGCTGACGCTCGCGGACGTATCGGCGGGAACCTTCGGCGCCCTCGCGGTGCTCGCCGGTCTCGCATCCCGAAGCGGGACGGGACGAGGAGGGCGCTGGGACGTCTCGATGTTCGACAGTCTCTTGTCGCTCGGGACTGTTCCGCTGGCTCTGGGCGCGGCCGGACTCGACGCCGGCGGTCTGGGGGAGGACCCGGGCTACGGCTGTTATCGAGCGTCCGATGACCGCTGGTTGGCGATGAGCATCGCTTTCGAAGATCACTTCTGGCACGCACTGTGCGGCGTGCTGGAGCTACCGGATCTCGCCGGCGTGGGCAGTGGCGAGCGACTTCGACGTCGCGAGGAGATTCGAGCGACGGTCGGATCCGTCATCGCCACGGCGCCGGCCGGTCATTGGGATGCTCGATTCGCCGCCGCCGGCATTCCGTGCGGGATCGTGCAGTCCATGCCGGAGGTGGCGCGGGATCCGCATGTCGCGGCACGCGACGTGCTGACGCCGTTGGACGACGGCTCCCTCGTCGTTCGTCAACCACTGGTCGTGGACGGTCAGCGGCTGGGACCGCGCCGGGGCGTCCCTCGCCTCGGCGAACACACCGACGAGGTCCTCGCCGAGATCGTTGCACGCCGAATGTCCGGGCAGGATGCGCCGCCGACGCCATAGCATCCGTCGGCGGGACGATAGGGCCCCGTCGACGCTCAGACGCCCCGTCCGAACACATCCTTCACGCACTCCGCCTGTGCGCGAGCGGCATAGGCCAGATTCGCGACAGGATCGGTCTCCCGTGTCGCCGACTTGGCCTTGCCCAACGCCAGCCTCGAGTGCTGTGCGAGCGCGGTGGCGTAGCCCAGTGCTGCCTCCTCGAGCTCGGCGGCGGGCACTGAACGCAGCGCGAGGCCGAGTTCCACGGCCTCTCTCCCGTTGAAACGTCGACCCGTCAGGATCAGATCGAGAGCCCGCTCCAGGCCGACCAGTCGGGGAAGATCCACCGAAGCCCCCAAGTCGGGGATCAAGCCCAGGCTGACCTCGGGGATGCTGAGAACAGCTTCGTTCGCGACGAACCTGATGTCGGCGGACAGTGCCAGCTGAAGGCCCGCGCCGATCGTCGTCCCGTGGACTGCCGCCACAACGGGTACGGGCGCCTCGCACCACCTGCGGAAGTTCGCCTGGTGCTCCTTGATGGCGTCGGTGGCCGCGTCGATGTCGGATGTCGCGGTCTCATGCAGCAATCCGCCCGGCAGCCGTTCGTCGAGGTCGAGGCCGGAGCTGAAAGAAGGCCCCGCGCCCGTCACGAGCAGGACCCTCACATCCGGATCCGACACGAGCTCGTCGACGGCCTCCCGCAGCTCCCGCCACATCTGAGGCGTCTGAGCGTTGTGCCGATGCGGCCGGTTCAGCACGATCCTTCCGACGCGACCGTCCAGACCGATGACAACGCTCCTGTCGGCGGTCATGACATCGCTCCGACGATCGTGACGGTTGCTGCCGCGACATCAGGCCCCAGGTAGCCTCCGGCGTTCTCGGCCAAGCCGATGCGCGCGCCTTCGACCTGTCGGTGGCCGCATCGGCCGCGGAGCTGGTCTGCCAACTCCACCAACTGGGCGATGCCCGTCGCTCCGACGGGGTGACCCTTGCTGCCCAGACCTCCGCTCGGATTGACGGGCAGCCGGCCACCGAGAGTCGTCGCCCCCTGCCGGAGCAGAGCCGTGGCGTCGCCCGGGGCGCACAGCCCCAGCTCTTCGAGGGCGATGAGTTCGGCGGGCGATGCGCCGTCGTGGATTTCGACGACATCGATGTCTTCCGGGCCGAGGCCGGCCATCTCGTAGGCGCGCCGGGCTGATTCGGGCACGACCTCCCCGTAGACGCCGGCCCGACCGGCTCCTACGACGGTCGCGAGAAGGCGAACGGGCTCGGCTCCCCAGCGTGCAGCGATCTCCGGGGTCGTGATAATCGCCGCCGCCGCGCCGTCGGACATCGGGGAACACATCGGCAGGGTGAGATCTCCGCTGATCCGACGGGCCGCGAGAACCTCCTCGACGGTGAGCAGGCCGCCGTACTGAGCCTTGGGATTCATCGCGCCATGCGCGTGATTTTTCACGGCGACCTGCGCGAAGTCCTCCGGCGTCGCGTCGCTGCGCTCGCGATACCACCGCGCCCAACGTGCGTAGATGTCCATGAACACCGAGCCGTTGCCCTCGCTGCCGAGTTCAGCCCGGATCTCGTCCAGGCGATCCTGATCGAGCGCGGAAGTCATCGCTGCGAACGCTCGAGTCTTGTCTTCGTGGGTGAGCTTCTCCGCGCCGATCGCGATCGCCACGTCGACGTGGCCCGAGGCCACCGCCAGCCACGCTTGATTGATGGCCGTCGATCCCGAGGCGCAGGCGTTCTCCACGTTGATCAGCGGAGTGCCGTCGAGTCCGGTGCCTCTGATCGCGTGCTGCCCCCGGACTGCTTCCTGTCCCTGGACGATGCCGGCACCGCTGTTGCTGTAATAGATCAGCTCGACGTCCGACGCGGCACACCCCGCGTCGGACGCGGCGGCCGATACCGCCTCACCGACGAGAGACGGAAAGGGGCGCTGGAGAAACTTGCCGAACGAGGTCATCCCCACGCCGGCGACAACGACCGCCCTCATGCCGTCACCCGCGCAAGGGCCTCGAGAACTGCCGGACGATCCCCGAACGGCACCGCGACCAGCGTGTCAACGCCCGCATCTGCAAACCGTTGAACCTTCCTCTCGAGGGTCGCCGGCGTCGCGGCGATGGAGATCAGATCGATCAGCTCCGGCGTCAGCGCCGCCGCGGCACCTCTGCGGTCTCCGGCCAGGAAACGGTCCTGACACTCCACAGCACTGTCGGCGTGTCCGTATCGGATCGCGAGCTCGGTGTAGAAGTTCTTGTCCTTCGCCCCCATCCCGCCGATGTAGAAGGCGAGGATGGGTCGCAAGAGGTCGCGGGCGGCGTCCACGTCGTCATCCACGGCGACCGGGAGAGCGGCGGCGATGGTCATCTCCGAACGATCGCGACCTGCTCGCGACATCCCCGCGAAGAGCGGCTCGGTCAGCATCTCGGCATGGTCCGGGCTGAAGAGGAACGGGAACCAGCCATCGGCGATCTCCCCGCACTGCTGAATGGTTCTCGCACCGGTGACGCCCAGGTAGATGGGAATCCGCTCCTGGACCGGTCCACCGCCCAGTATCTTCAGGGGTTTCCCGAGGCCCGTTCCGCCTTCGGAGGGGATGGTCCACTGCTCTCCCGAGTACTTCAGCGCCTGTCCGCTCGTCGCCAGCCGGATGATCTCGACATACTCCCGGGTCCGCTTGAGCGGCGACGTGAACGGCACGCCATACCAGCCCTCCGAGACCTGAGGACCGGACAGGCCGAGTCCCAGCAGAAGCCGGCCGTTCGAGATGCGATCCAAGGTGGCCGCTGCGCTGGCCGCCGTGGCGGGCTGTCGTGCGGGGATCTGCATGATCCCGGTGCCGAGCTTGATCTGCTCCGTCACCGCCGACATCGCGCCGAGGACGGCGACGACCTCCTGACCGTACGACTCGGCAACCCATACGGAGTCGTAGCCGAGTTCGTCGGCCTGTCGGGCCAGGGCGATCTGCTCCGGGAACGAAAACCAGGGCCAGTAGGCCACGAATACACCTAGTCGCATGACGCAACTCCGATCGTCAGGGGATGAGAACGAGCTTGCCGAGCACATGACGCTCGTCGATTGCCGTCAGTGCGTCGGCCGCCGAGTCGAGCGGTCGGGAATCGATCAGTGGTGGAGCGATCCGGTGCTCTCGAAGCAGCGGCATCAACGCCCGCCACTGCTCGCTGACGAAACCGGGGACGCGGAAGGCCGGGTCGCCCCAGCCGACGCCACGAACGTCGGTGTTGGTCAGCAGCAGACGGTTGACCTTGACGGTGGGGATGGAACCGCCCGCGAATCCGACGACCATCAACCGGCCCGTTCGGGGCCGAAGCGTGCGCAGCGAGTCGGTGAATCTGTCACCGCCTACCGGATCGACCACCATGTCGACTCCTCGCCCGTCGGTGAGCAGTTGCGCCTGTTCGCGGAATTCGTCGACGGCTACGACATGGTGCGCGCCTGCGGTGCGGGCGATCTCCGCCTTCTCAGGCGACGAGGTCACCGCGATCACCCGAGCGCCTCGGGCCACGGCGACTTGCACCATCGCCGTTCCGATGCCGCCGGCCGCCCCATGGACCAGCACCACTTCGTCGGGAACCAGCCTGCCCCGCGCCCCGAGCGTGTACTCGGCCGTCAGGTAGTTGACCGGGAGGCAGGCGCCCTCCTCGAAGGAGAGTTCCGTCGGCAACGGCTGGACGAGGAACTCGGGCACGGCCACCATCTCCGCGAACGCGCCGCGCAGCATCACCGCCGCAACCCGGTCGCCCTCGCGGAAGCGAGATCCCTCGGGGGCGCTCACAACCACTCCCGCGCATTCGCCCCCGAGCACGAACGGCGGCTCGAAGCGCACCTGATAGGCGCCGCGGGTGTGGAGAACGTCGGGAAACGCGATCCCCGCAGCCCTGACGGAGATCAGAACCTCGTCGGCGGCGGGTTCGGGGCTGGGTTCCTGACCGACCTCCACCGCTCCCGGGCCGTGGTACGAGGCGACCCTCACCGCGCGCATTCGACCCTCCCGGCCGACCTCGGCGGGAACGTCACTGCGCGTGCCCGCCGAGGTCGATGGCGCGGAGGGCCTTCTTGTCGATCTTTCCCACGGTGGTGGTGGGGAGCGCGGATACGAACTGCACCGCCTTCGGCGCATGGTGAGCGCCCTTCTTGTCCCGTACCAGGCTCGTGAGCTCTCGGTCGAAACCGTCCGCGGGTTCGTATCCCTCCCGGGTCACGACGAACGCTGTGACAGCTTCTCCCCACTTGTCGTCGGGCATCCCGACGACGGCCGCCGTGACGACGTCGGGATGCGAAGACAAGACATCCTCCACCTCGCGCGGGTACACGTTGAAACCGCCGGAGATGATCATGTCCTTCGCGCGGTCGACGATATGCAGGTATCCGCGGTCGTCGAACCGCGCGAGATCGCCGCTGTGCAGCCAGCCGCCCCGCAAGGCCTTCGCCGTCTCCTCCGGCTGCTTTATGTAGCCGTTCATGACCAAGGGGGACCGGACGCAGATCTCTCCGACCTCTCCGGTCGGGGTCTCGGCGCCGTCTTCGTCCTGGATCGAGACGCGTACCCCCAGCACCGGCTTGCCGCAGGAGGTGAGGAGGTCGGGCTGGTGCTCCTCGGGACGTAGCGTCGCAATGCCCGATGCCTCGGTCATGGCGTATCCCTGGAGCAGAACCGGTCCGAACACCTCCAGGGCTTCGCCGATACGCGACGGGGACATCGGCGCGGCTCCGTAGGCGAAGGTTCGTAACGACGAGACGTCGAACGAGTGCTTGCCCATGACTTCGAGCAGTGCGTAGACCATGGTCGGAACCCCGAAGGTGTACGTGATCCGCTCGTCCTGGATCGTTCGTGCGAACTTCTCGGGGTCGAACGCATCGTGAAGGACGATGGTGCCTCCGCGCAACAGGGTCGGCATGACGGGCAGCGAAGCGGCGTGTGTGATCGGCGCGGCGGCGAGGTATCGCGGATTGTCGGGCAGCCCGAATGAAGCGGTGACGGTCTGCGCCTGCTGCACCATCGCACGGTGAGAGTTCATGACGCCTTTCGGCCGTCCCGTCGTCCCGCCGGTGTACTGGAGCCAGGCGACGTCGGAGGGATCGATCGAGGGGTCGCGGTGCAGCCGGCCATTGGCCTGCCGGGCGCAGACCTCCGCCACGTCCTGAGCAAGATCGGACGGGCCGATGCTCAGCACCGTCTGGATGGTGCTGGACTTTTCGGCGACGGCGGCTCCGACGTCGGCGAACCTCGGATGCACCAGCAGAAAGCTCACCTCTGCTTCGTCGCAGAGCCGAACGTGGTCGTCGATGGAGCCGAGCGGATGCAGGCCGCTGTAGCTCGCACCGACCAGGTAGGCCGCCAGCTGCAGGAGGTATGCCTCGACGGCGTTGACGCTCAGGGCGGCGACCGCGCCCCCGCGCTGAACCCCCGCGGCCCTCAGCGCTCGGGCGAGGCGCCCGGTGAAATCGGATGCCTCGGCGTAGGTCACGCGGCGATCACCCTGCACGAATGCTTCGCGATCCGGGGTGCGGCCGAGCGCCCCGATGATCACGTCTGCATAGGTCGGAGCGGATCCTGCCGCGAGGACGTCGGGGTCGAGATCGGTGACAGACAACATTGGCTCTCCCGGTAATACTTACTGACTAGTTAAGTCACAGGAAATGTAGCTCACGTCACCCCTCCCTGTCGAGGCCTAGGTCTCACACACGCAGGAATGGGCCGAGCAGCGCTTCGATCTGTGCGGCGAGCTGATCCTTGCTCACGGGTCCCTGCGGGTCGTACCAGCGATAGAGCGTGGCGAGCATGGAAAGCACCAGGTTGGCCGCGATATGGCTGTCGATCGCCGCGTCGGCGGGAAGGCACTCATCGAGCAGCGCCTGGAAGTCGCGAGTCTGCTCGTGTGCCCACGCGCGGAAGTTCGCACGGGTGGAGTCCGACAGCTCGACTTCTTCGCTGAAGACGATCGAGTAGAAGGTCTGCTTCGTGGAAGCCACCTCGATGTGGTGAGCGATGACGCGCCGCAGTCGCGTCTGCGGGGGAGCGTCGCCGTGCAACAACTCCTTGAGTCGCCGCGCGAGATCACTGGTCACTTCGTCGACCATCAGGTCCAGCAGCTGCTGCTTGCTCCTGGTGTACTTGTACACGGTCGGTCGCGAGATACCCGCCGCCTCCGCGATGTCGTCGATCGTCGCGTTGCGATAGCCCTTCACACGGAATGTCTCGGCGGCGGCTGCCACCAGTGCTTCAGTGTCCGTTGCTCGTTCACGCGCCATGCGAGAAATACTAGGTGGTCAGTCAAATATGGCGGCGCCGCCGAGCGGTCATCGCCCGAGGAAGGTCGGCGTTCGCTTGTGGGCGAAAGCGTCGATACCCTCTTTCCAATCCTCGGTCTGCCGGTGGAGTTCGAGAGCCTCGAGCTCGCGGGTGAGCGCAACCGCACCCACGGTGTCGTGAGCGTCGTTCGCGAGCGATTTCATCGCCCGCAATCCGAGGGGGCTGCGGGATGCGAGGGTGTCCACGAGGCGTTCGACGGCAGTGTCCAGCTCTTCGGGGTCGACCACGTCGACCAAGAGGTCTGTTCCCCCGAACCACTCGGCGGGGTGCATGTCACCGGTGAACATGAGGTGCTTCGCGGTGCCCAGGCCGAGCCTTCGCACGAGTCGCAGCGAGGCGCCGCCCCCGGGAATCTGACCGTAGACGGCGTGACCGTCACCGATCATCGCCGATCGAGCGGCGATGGCCAGGTCGCACACGAGAATCAGCTCGAGGCCTCCGCCCACGGCGACGCCGTTGACGGCAGCGACGACGGGCTTGCCGAACGACTCGATTCGATCGAGCAGAGTCCGGGCTCGCTTGAGGAACGCGTCGCTTCCGCTCGTCCCATCCGCGGCCCGCTGGTCGGCGACCGAACGGACGTACTCCAGATCGGCGCCGGCGCAGAAGACTCGGCCAGTCGAGCCGATGACCACCGCGCGCACCTCTCTATCTGCTGCCGCGGCGTCGAGACCGGCATGCAGCGCGTCGACGGTGTCTTGATTCAGACTGTTCAGCGCTCGAGGGCGATTGAGGCGTAACCACAATCCGTGGCCGCGCTTCTCCTGAACGACGGTCGCGTCCTCGACGTGTGAACTCATGGTGTCCTTCCTCGGGGGTTCGGAGGGGTGCGGAAGACGGAGGGGCTCCTACGGATGGTCAGGCTCGAAAGCGCCGTCGACCCCTCGCGACCACGAACCTCATGACCGTGGCCACGAGGTGGCTGCGCCGTTCCGAGTACGGGTACCAGGGCAGCTCAGAACGGGGCGAGAGCCGCGCACGGGTGATCGCCTGCGTGCGGCAGTACCGCAGCAGCCCCGCCGCACCACCGAGCCGGAAGCCGATCCCCGACTCACCCCAGCCCGACATGGGCACGGGGGGACTGAACACGTTCGCATACATGTCGTTGACGTTCACCGCTCCCGCCTCGATCGTGCGCGCGATTCGTTCCCCCTTGGCGCGGTCCTTCGTCCACACCGTCGCCGACAGGCCATAGGGCGAGTCGTTGGCCAGCCGGACGGCCTCGTCCGGATCATCGACCTTCATGATGGGAAGCGTCGGGCCGAAGGTCTCCTCGCGCATGCAACGCATCGTGTGGTCGACGTCGACGAGAACCGTCGGTTGGAACCAGGAACCTTCGTCACGTCCGCGTTCGCCTCCGGTCAGGACTCTCGCTCCCCGCGCCACCGCGTCCGCGATATGCGATTCCACGATCTCGACCTGAGCATTGTTGGCCATCGCTCCCACTTCCATGACCCCCGCGGTGTCGTCAGGCCCGTGCCGCAGTTCGGATGTCGCCTTCACCAGACGCTCCAAGAATCGGTCGTAGACGCCGGATTCCACGTAGACGCGTTCGACTGACGTGCACACTTGGCCCGAGTTGAAGAAGCCGCCCCAGAGCGCACCGTTCACGGCCCTGTCGAGGTCGGCATCGTCGAGGACGATCATGGCGTCTTTGCCGCCGAGTTCGAGCGATACCGGGATGAGGCGTTCGGCTGCTCGAGCGGCGATTTTCCGCCCCGTGCGGGTCGAGCCGGTGAACTGCACATAATCCGCCTGATCGACGAGGGCAGCGCCTGTGGCCCCGGTTCCGGTGACCACACGGAAGACGTCGGGTGCGCCGGTCTCCTTCCAGCCGCGAGCCAACTCGACCGCCGTCAGAGGCGTGACCTCCGACGGTTTCAGCAACACCGCCGCACCGGCCATCAACGCGGGGGCCACGTCGATCACCGGAACCAGCGCGGGGAAGTTCCATGGCGTGATGACGCCGACGAGAGGATAGGGGCGGCGAGTCACCGTCAGCGCGGTCGCGAGGCGCCACAGACTGTGGGGGCGCGGGTGCTGATCGGCGAGGAACCGCTTCCCGTTCTTGGCGTAGTACCGGATGGCGTCTACGGCTCCGCTGAGTTCCAGCGCGGCTTCGTGCCGCACCTTGCCCGACTCCGCCTGCATCACGTCCACGAGGTGCTGCTCGTTGTCCAGGATCCAGTCCCGCCACTTCAGCACGACTGCGGCGCGCGCTCGGGGTCCGATCCTTTCCCATTCCTTCTGCGCGGAGCGCACCTCGTCGCCGGCGCGCTCGACGTCGGCAGCGCTGTGGTCGATCTGGGTGGTGAGAGTGGACCCGTCGATCGGTGACGTGATCTCGAACATCGTCCGCTCGTCAATGGTGGCGGTCGTCTTCGACATGCGGTGCTCCTCACTTCCCGATGCCCACGCGACGCGTGCCGAGAGATTCGTGGCCGACGGGCGGCATTGCCCGCCGGCGCGAGGCCCGTGCAGAAGAGCACGAAGCAATACTAATTGACTAGTTCAGAATCACGATAGCGTCCTGAACTGACGTGTCAAGGCCTCATCCGCGGGCCTCGAACTCGCGGTCGCTGCGCGCGTAGGCCCCGAGTCGGACCTCTCAGAGCGCCTAGACTGGCCAGATGAGCGGCCTCGATCCCGAACCTCGCGGCTCGTTCTTCGATGCGTTGCGGCGGCGCACGATAGCCCCCGATGAGAACACCGCCGTGCCGCGCGCGCTGCGCGTCCTCACGTCGTACGCGTGGCGATTCCTCGTGTTGGCAGCGGCCGTCGGCGTCGCCATCTGGGTCGTCATCCAACTCAAGCTCCTCGTCATTCCGCTTCTGATCGCGATCCTCGTCGCCGCGCTCCTGCATCCCGCTTTCACGTGGATGCTGCGGCATCGGTGGCCGCGCTGGCTTGCGATCGTCCTCTCCGTGCTCGGCACGATCGCGATCGTGACCGGCCTCCTGTGGCTCGCAGTGTGGCAGATCACGCGCGAGTGGGCCGAGGTGCGCGAGCGCACGGTCGGTTCCGTGGCGGCGTTGCGGCAGTACCTCATCGATGGTCCGCTGCACCTGACGGCGGGGCAAATCGACGACGGTCTCGCGCAGGCGTTCGACTTCCTCCGTCAGCAGGCGGAGCTCCTGTGGAGTGGGGCGCTCGCGGTCGGGAGCACCGTGGGACACGTCGTCACCGGTCTCTTGCTGACCCTGTTCATCCTCCTGTGCATCCTCGCCGACGGCGCGGGCATCTGGCGGTGGATCACGCGCCTGTTTCCGCGACGGGCTCGCGTCGCCGTGGACGGGGCGGGCCGTGCCGGCTGGGCGACGGTGGTGACCTACGCCCGGACCCAGCTGCTCGTCGCCACGATCGACGCCGTCGGCATCGGACTGGGCGCGTTCCTCCTCGGAGTGCCGCTGGCGATTCCGATCGGCGTGCTGGTGTTCCTGGGCGCGTTCATCCCCTTCGTGGGCGCGGTGGTCACCGGAGCGGTGGCAGTCTTCATCGCGCTGGTCTACAACGGCCCGTGGATCGCGCTGTGGATGCTGGTGGTCGTGCTCGGCGTGCAGCAACTGGAGAGCCACGTGCTGCAGCCGATCCTCATGGGCTCCGCCGTCAAGGTGCATCCTCTCGCGGTCGTGCTGGTGGTCGCCGGGGGAGCCATGGTCGGCGGCATCGCCGGGGCCCTCTTCGCGGTGCCGCTGGCCGCTTTCGTGAACGTCGTCGCCGTGTACCTGTCTCGTCGCAGCTGGGACACCGGAGGTCCGCCCGTCCCGGCGGATCTGATCTGGAGCACCGTGCCACGACGAAGAGGGAGAACCGTATGACCGTGCCCGCATCCACCGCCGCTCCGGCCGCCGCGCCGACCCTCGCCGGGTTCGAAGACGCCGCGCAGACCCTCCGCGGAATCATCACCCGCACGCCGCTGGAGGAATCTCAGCACCTCAGCGACGTTCTCGGCGTGCCCGTCCACCTCAAGCTCGAGAACCTGCAGCGCACCGGCTCCTTCAAGATCCGCGGGGCGGCCTACCGGCTGTCGCGACTCACCGCGGAGGAGCGTGCGCGAGGCGTGGTCGCGGCATCCGCGGGCAATCACGCCCAGGGGGTCGCGCTCGCCGCGCAGCAGCTCGGCATCCCCGCCACCATCTTCATGCCGCTGGGCGTCCCGGTGCCGAAGCTCCTCGCCACACGCGGCTACGGCGCCGAAGTGATCCTCGAGGGCGCCACGGTGGAGACCCCGCTGCGGCTCGCCGCCGAGTACGCCGCCCGCACCGGCGCGGTGCTCATCCCGCCGTTCGACCACCCCGACATCGTGCTCGGGCAGGGAACGCTCGGGCTCGAGCTGTTCGACGAGCTGCCGGATCTCGACACGATCGTCGTCGGCATCGGCGGTGGCGGGCTCATCGCCGGAGTCGCCGCTGCCGTCAAGCTGCGCGCCGCCGCCGTCGGCCGTCGAGTGCGCGTGATCGGCGTGCAGGCGGAGAACTCGGCCGCCTTTCCGCCGTCCCTCACCGCCGGGAGGCCGCTGGAGGTGCAGACCCGCCCCACGATCGCCGACGGCATCGCCGTGGCGCGACCCGGCGATCTCACGTTCGAGCTCGTGCGCGAGTTCGTCGACGACGTCGTCACCGTCAGCGAGGACGACATCGCCCGCGCGATCCTCGCGATGCTCGAGCGTGCCAAGCAGGTCGTGGAGCCCGCCGGCGCAGCGGGTGTGGCGGCGATCCTCGCCGGCAAGGTGACCGGTACCGGGCCGACGGTGTCGATCCTGTCAGGGGGGAACATCGACCCGCTCCTGCTCCAGCGCGTCGTCGCCCACGGTCTGGCGGCCTCCGGCCGCTACATGAGCCTGCGCATCCCTCTTCCCGACCGCCCCGGCCAGCTGGCGCGGGTGTCGGAGCTGCTGGCCCAAGCGGGCGCGAACGTCATCGAGGTGCTTCACACCCGCCACGGGCAGGGACTCCAGATCAGCGAGGTCATCCTCCAGCTGAGCGTCGAGACGCGCGGTGAGGAGCACCGCGCTCTCGTCATCGAGACGCTGGAGCGCGCCGGATTCGCCCCGACCGTCGTCCCCGACTGATCACTGACCGGAGTAGGTCTCGACCTTCACGATCTCGACAGTGATCTCGCGCCCGTTGGGCGCCGTGTACGAGCGCGTGTCGCCTTCGCGAAGGCCCAGGATCGCGGCTCCGAGAGGCGAGGCCTCGCTGTACACGTCGAGTTCGGAGTCGGCCGCGATTTCGCGGTTCCCGAGGAGGAAGACCTCCTCTCCGCCGGCCACCACGGCCGTCACGACGGTGCCGGGCTCGACGACGCCGGTGCTCTCGGGGGCCTCTCCGACCTTGGCGTCCTTCAGAAGGCTCTGCAGAGTGCGGATGCGGGCCTCCTGCTTGCCCTGCTCGTCCTTGGCCGCGTGATAGCCGCCGTTCTCCTTGAGGTCGCCCTCTTCGCGGGCCGCCTCGATGCGCTTGGCGATCTCTTCGCGTCCCGTGGTCGACAGGTGCTCGAGCTCGGCGTGCAGACGGTCGTACGCCTCCTGGGTGAGGAACGTCACCGGTGCATCGTTGGACACGTCGCCCTCCTTCTTTCGAAGGTGCGAGCCTACGGGAGCCAGCAGCTGTTCACCAAACCGGTCGTGGCCAGGGAGACGGTGGGCACCGACTCCTCGTACGCCTGCGCGTGGGTGTCGGTCGCGGGGTAGGTGACGACCCGCCATCCGACGATTCCGTGCTCCTCGTCCTGCGCCTCGACCACGCAGGCGATCTCGCGTCCGCGGGGGGCCGTCAGCTGGAAACTGACCGTGACGGTGCGTTCATCGACGACGTCGTAGCCCAGTCCGTCGACGTTCACCGACTCGATCGAGCGTTGCACCGTCGTCCACCCGAGGGCGACGACAGCGGCCACCGCGAGGATGCCGACGACGCTCCATCCCACGACCCGCCGGCGGCCGAGACGGCGTCGTCCGTAGCGCTCGTCGAGCATCTCCTGCGTCGTCATGGCTCCCCGCGTCGTTCTAGGCTGGAGCTTCCAGGCTATGCGCTCGCGCGCGAAACGAGGATTCATGTACGACCTGCTTCTGGCTGCCGCCACGCCCGGGCCGTCGTCGCCGCCGGCGGAGCTGGTCACCCCGGGGCCCTGGGGGTTCGCGGTCATCGCCTTCCTCGCGCTGGCCGTCGCGCTCCTCGTGTTCGACATGCTCCGCCGCGTGCGCCGCGGACGCTACCGCGCCGAGGTCGCCGCCGAGCTGGATGCCGAAGAGCAGGCGCGCGCAGCGGTGCGGGAGAGCAACGTCGACGACCAGGACATCGACCCCGACGAGGATCCCGCCCGCCGATGACGGCTCAGCCGATGTGGTCCGCCGGCGCCAGCACGATCAGCAGGATCGCCGTCCAGTGGCAGACGTATGCCAGCGCCGTGCACACGTGGAAGATCTCGTGGAACCCGAAGTGGCCGGGCCAGGGGTTCGGGCGCTTGAGCGCATAGACGATCGCCCCTGCGGTGTAGAGCAGACCGCCGATGAGGACGAGGGTCATCATGGCGGCGTTGGCCGCGAACAGGTCGACGATGTACATCACCGCCGCCCATCCGAGCGCGAGGTACAGCGCGACGTACAGCCAGCGCGGCGCGTTGAGCCAGAAGATGCGGAAGAAGATCCCGACGATCGCCCCGCCCCACACGATCGAGAGCAGGATGATCGCCTTGTCTGTCGGGAGGGCGAGCACCGCCATCGGCGTGTAGGTGCCCGCGATCAGCAAGAGGATGTTGGCGTGATCGATCCGCTTGAGGACGGCCTTGGTCCTCGGCTTCCAGTTCAGCCGGTGATAAAGCGCGGAGTTCCCGAAGAGCAGCATCGAGGTGACGAGGAAGACGACGGTCGACCATTTCGCCGCGGCACCCTGCGCGACGCTGATGAGCACGATGCCGCCGATGATCGCGACGGGGAAGGTGCCGGCGTGGATCCAGCCGCGCCACGTCGGCTTGATCTCTGCCTGCGCGCCGACGGCGGCGGCGTCGATGAGGGGAAGCTCGGGCATCTCAGCGCCGTCTTCGTCCACGCGGGAGGAGGGTGGGCGTCGGGTCACACGAAGAGCCTAAGCGGTAGCGTAGGGACGTGACGACGAGCCGGGGCAACGAGGGGCGGGGGCCCCTCTACCGGCTCTACGCGAATCGTCTGCGTCGCCGGCTGACCCCCGACCGCGTGCCGCATCACGTCGCGATGATGATCGACGGCAACCGGCGGTGGGCTCGGCAGCTGGGGTACGACTCCGCGGCGCACGGTCATCGCGCCGGCGCGGCGAAGATGCGGGAGTTCCTCCGGTGGTGCGACGACCTCGGGATCTCGGTCGTGTCGCTGTACCTGCTCTCCACCGACAACCTCCGCAAGCGGGACTCGCGCGAGCTGGCCGACCTCATCGAGATCATCGCGGAGCTCGCCGAAGAGCTCGCGGCGGAGCCCAACTGGCGCGTGCAGCATGTCGGGCGCCCCGATCAGCTTCCCGCCGACCTCGCGCGCGTGCTCGCGTCCGCCCAGGAGCGCACGCGCGACCACACCGGACTGCACGTGAACCTCGCCGTCGGCTACGGCGGTCGCAGCGAGATCGTGGACGCCGTCCGCAGCATCATCGCCCAGCACGACCGCGACGGCGGTTCGCTCGAGGAGCTGGCCGCGAGCCTCACGCCCGAGCAGATCGGCGAGCACCTCTACACCGGCGGCCAGGCAGACCCGGACCTCGTCATCCGCACGTCGGGCGAGCAACGGCTGAGCGACTTCCTGCTCTGGCAGTCCGCGCACAGCGAGTTCTACTTCGTGGAGGCGCTCGGACCGGATCTGCGCGAGGTCGATTTCCTGCGCGCCATCCGCGACTACGGCGATCGCGACCGCCGCTACGGCGGCTGACGGAATTCACCGTCTCGTAACATCCTCGTGCGGGCGTGTCGCTGCGGCGCCGGTCGTGCGCAGTCCTACGGTGATCGCATCGGGCAAGGCGCCCGGTCGGGTCGGCCATCAGGATCGCGACTCGGAACCCGCGGTCGACTCGGAACTGCCGGGACATCGTCCCGGGTCGGGAGTGGGTTGTGACCGCACGAGCACCACAGAAGCAGCGCCGCACGATCGCCGAGGACCTCGCCGCCGAAGACCTGTCTGTGGAGGAGCAACTCCGCACCTACGTCCTCGACACGTCGGTCCTCCTCAGCGACCCGCGCGCCTTCTTCCGCTTCGCCGAGCATTCCGTCGTGATCCCCGTCGTGGTGATCACCGAGCTCGAGGGGAAGCGTCACGACCCGGAGATCGGATACTTCGCGCGTCAGGCGCTGCGTCACCTCGACGAGCTCCGCGTCGAGCACGGGCGCCTCGACTTCCCGGTCCCGGTGGGGGAGGGCGGGACCCTGCGGGTCGAGCTCAACAACACCGATGCCAGCGTGCTGCCCTCGGGCATCCGCCTCGGTGACAACGACAGCCGCATCCTCGCTGTGGCGATGCACCTGGCGCAGGACGGCACGGAGGTCACGATCGTCTCCAAGGACCTGCCGATGCGCGTCAAGGCGGCCTCGCTCGGTCTCATCGCCGAGGAATACCTCGCCGAGCAGGCGGTCGATTCGGGGTGGACCGGCATCGCCGACCTCGATGTCAGCGGCGACGACATGAGCGATCTCTACGAGTCGGAAGTCGCCACCAGCGACCAGGTCCGGGGGCTGCCGGTGAACACCGGGCTGATCATCCACTCCGAGCGTGGCTCGGCACTCGGTCGCGTCACCGGGCAGGGATCGTTCCGTCTGGTGCGCGGCGATCGCGAGGTGTTCGGCCTGCACGGGCGCTCCGCCGAGCAGCGGATCGCGATCGATCTGCTGCTGGATCCCGAGGTGGGAATCGTCTCGCTGGGCGGTCGGGCGGGGACGGGGAAGTCAGCTCTCGCCCTGTGCGCGGGGCTCGAGGCCATCCTGGAGCGGCAGCAGCAGAAGAAGATCATCGTCTTCCGCCCGCTGTTCGCCGTCGGCGGGCAGGAGCTCGGATACCTCCCGGGCGACCAGCAGGAGAAGATGGGTCCATGGGGCCAGGCGGTGTTCGACACGCTCGGATCCGTCGTCTCGGGCAACGTCCTCGAGGAGGTGATGGCGCGCGGGATGCTCGAGGTGCTCCCGCTCACGCATATCCGCGGGCGCTCGCTTCACGACGCGTTCGTGATCGTGGACGAGGCGCAGTCCCTGGAGCGGAACGTCCTGCTGACCGTCCTCAGCCGCATTGGCCAGAACTCGCGCGTCGTGCTCACCCACGACGTGGGTCAGCGCGACAACCTGAGGGTGGGGCGTCACGACGGCGTCGCATCCGTCATCGAGACGCTCAAGGGCCATGGCCTGTTCGGGCATGTCACCCTCACCCGATCGGAGCGTTCCGCGATCGCCGCGCTGGTGACCGACCTCCTGGAGGCCGGAGAACTCTCCTAGAGAAGGCGCAGATGAGAGCACTCTCACGTTGAAGTCACCCCAGCTCTCACGAATCCGTCGCAGGATAGAGGCAGCGCGAGAGAGATACTCGCACCGCCCCTGCGGCGGATTCCCCCCGTAGTAGTACAACTACACAAAATGTGCGGATCGGTTCCGGTCCGCAGTGAGAAGGAGAGTCGACGCGTTTCGGGTGACGCGAAGATGACCGGAGTTTCCCCCAAATCTCCGGGCCTCCTCTTAGCCCCCGGTGTTCCCCCAACGCCGGGGGCTCTCTCATGCCTACTCCCAGCGGTAGCCGGCGCCGCGGACGGTACTGATGCGGTCGTGTCCGAACTTGCCGCGCAGGTAGCGCACGTACACGTCGACGACGTTCGATCCCGGGTCGAAGTCGAGTCCCCAGACGCGGCTGAGCAGCTGCTCGCGGCTGAGGACCTGCCCCGGATGACGGAGGAACTGCTCGGTCAGGGCGAACTCTCGGGCGCTCAGGTCGACCTCGCGCCCAGCGACGGTCGCCCGGCGGGTGAGGACGTCGAGGCTCACGTCGGCGTGGACCAGGGCGATCGTCCCGGTCTGCACGTTCTCGCGCAGCCGCGAGCGCACGCGGGCGAGCAGCTCGTCGAACTTGAACGGCTTCGCGACGTAGTCGTTGGCGCCGGCGTCGAGTCCGTCGACGGTGTCGCGCGTGCTGGAACGGGCGGTGAGCATGATGACCGGCATCGTGGAGCCCTGCCCGCGGAGGTTGCGCAGCACCTCGAAGCCATCCAGGGAGGGCAGCCCCACGTCCAGGAGCATCAGGTCGGCGTCGCCCGATAGCGCGACGTCCAGCGCCTCGGCGCCGTCGTCGACGATTCTCGTGCGATAGCCGGCCGACTCGAGCCCTCGGCTGATGAACGCCGAGATGCGGCTCTCGTCTTCGGCGATGAGGATGAGCGTCATCCGGAGGCCTCTCGCTGTTGTACGACGTCGCCGGCGCGGATCGGCGCCGGCAGGTCCGCGGCGGCTCGACCGAGTCCGGGCGGGATGTGGATGGTGAGGGTGGCGCCGCCGCCCGGAGTGTCCGACACCGAGCAGTGGCCGTTGTGGCCCTTCGCGATCGCATCGACGATTGCGAGGCCGAGACCCGAGCCTCCGACGGTGCGCCGCCCCTCGGCGCGGTCGAATCGGCGGAAGATGCGGTGGCGGGATGCCGGGGGGATTCCGGGGCCGTGATCGCGCACCCACAACGCGGCGCCCTCTTCACCGAAACTGCTGCCGATCTCGATGGGGGAACCCTCGGGGGTGTACTTCGCGGCGTTGTCGGCCAGCTGCAGCCACGCCTGGAGAAGCCTGTCGTAATCGCCGTCCACACGCCCGAAGCCGCGCGTCTCCACACTCCACCGGTGGCCGGGGATGACGGCCACGAGTTCTCCCACGCGCGCCGTCAGCGCGTCGACGTCCACCACGCTCATCGCGAAGGAGTCGCCCTCCACCGTGGCGAGCAGATCGATGTCGTCGACGAGGCGCGTCATGCGATCGAGCTCGGCGATGCCGATGTCGCGCGTGGAGGCGACATCGGTCGGGTCTGACACGTTCATCGTCTCGAGGTGCCCGCGGACGATGGTGATGGGGGTCTTCAACTCGTGGCGGACGTCGTCGAGCAGTTGCCGCTGCACGTCGACCGACCCCTCGATGCGGTCCAGCATCGAGTTGACCGTGCGGGACAGGTCGGAGATCTCGTCGTCGCCGTCCTCGGGCATGCGGGTGCCGAGATCGGTGATCGTGATCGCGTCGGCCGTGGCCCGCAGATTCCGCAGCGGCGAGAGGAGCCGGCCGATCACGAACCACCCGACGACGCCGATCGCCAGCAGCATCCCGGCCCCGGCGATCGCGTACGTGCCCACGCCCAGGCGGACGAGCTCCAGCCGCGCGTCGAGCAGGATCGCGTGCACCACCACGGTGTCGCCGAGCGGCACCGCGACGTAGCGCAGTCGCCCGAGGTCGCCGGTCATCGTGCCGTAGCCGATCGTCGTCGGATCCTCCGCGCTGACGGCGCGCACGAAGGCGTCGTCGTGGGCGAGGTCCAGCCCGGAGGACGCGGGGGCCGTGGCGACGACCTGCCCGTCGGCGATCGCGATCGTGCCGTCGGAGCGTCCCGGAACCACCTGACCGACCGCGGCCACGACGGAGTCGCGCCCGCGCGCCGTCTCGGCCGAGAAGGTCGCGGCGAACCCCCGCAGCTGCGTCTCGGCGTTGTCGAGGGCGCGGTCGCGCTGCACCCAGAACGTGATCCCGCCCACGACGACGAGCCCGACGCACGCGACGGCGAGGACGGCCCCCAATACCCGCGCGCGCGCCGAGAGCATTCTCGGCGAGCGGCTCACCGTTCGATTATGGCGTCAACCGGGGTGGGTCATCGAAAGCAGGTCGAGCTTGGAGTCGAGGATGTCCTCGGTGATCTCGCCGCGCTCCACGTAGCCGAGGTCGAGGACGGCCTCCCGCACGGTGATGCCCTTCGCCACCGAGTGCTTGGCGATCTTGGCCGCCGCCTCGTAGCCGATGAGCTTGTTCAGCGGCGTCACGATCGAGGGCGACATGCCGGCGTAGGCGGCGGCGCGCTCGACGTTGGCCTCGAGGCCGGCGATCGTCTTGTCGGCGAGCACGCGGACGGTGTTGGAGAGGAGTCGGATCGACTCCAGCAGCGCCGTCCCCATCACCGGGATCGCGACGTTCAGCTCGAAGGAGCCGGATGCCCCGGACCAGGCGATGGTGGCGTCGTTGCCGATGACGCGCGCGCACACCATGAGCGTCGCCTCCGGCACGACCGGGTTCACCTTTCCGGGCATGATCGACGATCCCGGCTGCAGGTCGGGGATGTGGAGTTCGCCGAGGCCGGTGTTCGGGCCCGAGCCCATCCAGCGCAGGTCGTTGTTGATCTTCGTGAGCGACACCGCGATGGTGCGAAGGGCGCCAGAGGCTTCGACGAGGCCGTCACGGTTGGCCTGCGCCTCGAAGTGGTCCTTGGCCTCGGTGATCGGCAGATCGGTCTCGGCGACGATGAGCTCGAGCACCTTCTGGGGGAATCCCGGCGGGGTGTTGATGCCGGTGCCGACGGCGGTGCCGCCGAGCGGGACTTCGGCGACGTGGGGGAGGACCGCCTGGACGCGCTCGATGCCGAGGCGGATCTGGCGGGCGTACCCGCCGAACTCCTGCCCGAGGGTCACCGGCGTCGCATCCATGAGGTGGGTGCGCCCCGACTTCACGACGTCCTTCCAGGCCTCGGCCTTTTCTTCGAAGGCGACCGCGAGGTGGTCCAGCGAGGGGATCAGGTCGTCGATCAGGGCCTGCGTCGCGGCGATGTGCACCGACGTCGGGAACACATCGTTGGACGACTGCGAGGCGTTGACGTGATCGTTCGGGTGCACCGGTGAGCCGAGGTCGCGCGTGGCGAGAGTCGCGAGCACCTCGTTGATGTTCATGTTCGACGACGTGCCGCTGCCGGTCTGGTACACGTCGATGGGGAACTGGTCGGCGAACTCACCGGCGATGATCCGGTCGGCGGCGCGAGCGATCGCATCGGCGATGGTGCCGTCGAGGGTGCCGAGCTCCTTGTTCGCGAGCGCAGCGGCCTTCTTGATGCGGGCGAGCGCGACGATCTGCGCCGGATCGAGCGGGTCGCCGGAGATGGGGAAGTTCTCCACGGCACGCTGCGTCTGCGCGGCGTACAGTGCGTCCTTCGGGACCCGCACCTCTCCCATCGTGTCGTGCTCGATGCGGTATTCGGTCTCGGTCACGTCGTCGTCCTCCTGTTGCCGGTTGGGTGAGAGATCTTCACAGCTGCGAGTCGCCGGCGTCGCCGACGATGACGACGGGGGATGCCGTCCCCTCGGCGAGGCGGTAGTTGGCCCCGACGACGGCGAGCCGCCCCTCGGCGACGGCCTGACTAATGAGCTCGGAGGCGTGCAGCAGCTGGCCGACCGTGTCGCGCAGGTGCTCGCGTCCGACGTCTTCGGGATCGACCGTGGCCGTGGTCACCCCGGCGTCCGCGCCGGAGCGGATGACGCGGCGCACGGCCGGGACGATGGGCGCGATCTGCCGCCAGATGAGCGGGGGAAGGGAGGGTGCGTCCACGCCGACGCTGTCGATCGCGGCTGCGACCGCCCCGCACGCGTCATGGGCAAGGACGACGATGAGCGGCACCTCGAGCACCGCGACGGCGTACTCCAGGCTGCCGATCACCGAGTCGGAGATGACCTGCCCGGCGTTGCGCACGACGAACAGATCGCCCAGGCCCTCGTCGAAGATGATCTCGGCCGCCAGACGCGAGTCGGAGCATCCGAACAGGGCCGCGCGCGGACGCTGACCGCCCGCCAGCTCGGCGCGGCGTTCGACGTCCTGGCGCGGATGACGCGGCGCTCCGCTCACGAATCGGCTGTTGCCCTCCGACATCTCGTCCCAGACGGAGCGCGGCGTGCGAGCGGGAGCAGCGGTCATGACGCCTTCCTGAGGTCGCGGATCCCGTCGGCCATCGCCTCGGCGACGAGGGCGGCGGTCTCGGGGGAGGAGGATCCGTAAATCACGATGCGGTCCGCTCCAGCGGTCGTGGCCAGGGCGTAGGAGACGTTGCCGGCGTCGGCCGGATCGGCGATGCGGTACTCGTCCCACGCGATCCCGTCGATCGTGGCCGTCCCCACGGAGCGGTTCCCGGCGACGAGTTCGGCCGTCCAGGCCTCGTCGGCGTCGAAGCCCTGCGCGACGCGGAGGAATCCCTTGCTGCCCGTGGGGACGTATCCCACCGTCCAGGCGTCGACAGCCTCGCTTTCGAACGAGGCCACGTTCACGCCCCAGTCCTCGGGGACGTCGGCGATGAGAACCGGGCGAGCCAGGGTCTCGCTGAGCGCGGTCGCCTCCGCCGCGACGTCGATGCGGGGGCGCTCGGCCGGCTCGCCGCGCGGCACGCCGAAGACGATGACGGCGACGACCACGAGTGTGACGATCAGCGCGGCGATCAGGCTCCGGAAGTTCTGGCTCGCGCGGTACACCCGCGAGGACTCCGCCTTGCGTGCGGCGGTCTCATCCGGAGTCTCCGGGCGCCCGAGTTCGGCGACGACGCGAGCCATCACTCCTCCGTCACGCCGGCGCGGGCGGCATCGAGGCGGCGCTTGGCCCCGAGGAGCCACTCCTCGCAGCGGGCGGCAAGCGCCTCGCCGCGCTCCCACAGCGCGAGGGACTCCTCCAGCGTCGGGGCTCCCTGCTCCAACTCGGCGACGACGCGCACGAGCTCGTCACGGGCCTGCTCGAACGACAATGTCGCGACATCGGCGGGGCCGGGATGCGACGCGGTCATGGGTTCCATCCTAGTTCGGCCCCCCTGACGTGCTCGCCGCCGGCGGCTCCGCCACCTCGCCCTCCGACCGCGCGGCGATGGTGCCCTCGGCGAGCGTCACGAGCAGGCCGGCGCCGGCGGGGGCCTGAGAGGCCTCTCGCACGATCACGCCGTTCGCGAGATGAGCGATGGCGTACCCGCGTGTGAGGGTGGCCAGGGGCGACAGGGCGCGCAGGGACGCGCGGAGTTCACGGGTGCGCCGATCGGAGTCGGCGACGCGACGGTCGACGATGTCGCGCCCGCGGTTGACGAGAACCCACGTCTCCTGGGCCCGCCCGGTCAGCAAGCCCTCCGGCGAGCGGAGCACCGGGCGCGAGCGAAGCTGCTCGAGCTGGGCGATGTCGTGGGAGATGCGCTGCGTGAACCGCCCCGTCAGCCGGGCGCGCAGCTGTCCGACGAGCGCGCGCTGCTCGCTGACATCCGGAACGACGCGCTTGGCGGCGTCGGTCGGTGTCGACGCGCGGAGGTCGGCGACGTCGTCGAGCAGCGGATGGTCGTTCTCGTGGCCGATCGCGCTCACGACGGGCGTCGATGCGGCGGCCACGGCGCGCAGCAGCCGTTCGTCGCTGAACCCGAGGAGGGTCTGCGGGTCGCCGCCGCCGCGGGCGATGATGATGACGTCGACATCAGGGTCGGCGTCGAGCGCCTTCAGCGCCGCGATGGTCTCGGGGACGCAGCGATCGCCCTGCACGGCGGCGTGCTTCGTGCGGATGTTCACGTGGGGCCAGCGCAACTCGGCGTTGCGGTGCACATCCTTCTCGGCGTCGGAGTTCTCGCCCGTGATGAGACCGATGAGGTGGGGGAGGAAGGGGACCGGCTGCTTCCGTGACGCGTCGAAGAGGCCCTCCTTGCGCAGGGTCGCGCGCAGGAGTTCCAGCTTCTCCAGCTGGTCGCCGAGGCCGACGTGGCGCATCGCCGAGACGGAGAAGCTGAAGTCACCAGTGCGCGGGAAGTAGTCGGCCTTCACGCACGCGATGACGTGGTCGCCGACCTTGAGGTCTTTCGGGAGCCGCTGCAGGGTGCTCGACCAGATGCGGAACGAGATCGTCGCATCGGTCGCGAGGTCTTTCATCCGCCCGAAGACATTGCCCCCGCGGGCGTTCCAGGACGTGATCTCCCCCTCGACCCACACCGACCCCCATCGATCCACGAAACCGCGGATGGTGTCGTTCAGTCGCGCGACCGACGTCGGCGCGTTCGTCGTCGAGTCGCGGGGAGGCACCGAATCGGGAGGCGGGGGCTGCCCGGGCACCGTGTCTGGTTGGAAAGTCGTCATGGGTCTCATTCGGCCGTCGTCCAGGGGCGCCCTCGTAGACTCAGAGGGTGAGCACTCCCGTCGTTTCGCTGCCCGTCCCCCGGATCCCGGGGCGTCGCGGGCGGCTCCAGGATATCCCGGTGGACGGACGCAAGAGGGTGCTCCTGGCCGCCCCGCGTGGATACTGCGCGGGTGTGGATCGTGCCGTGATCGCCGTGGAGAAGGCTCTCGAGCGCTTCGGCTCGCCCGTCTACGTGCGCAAGCAGATCGTGCACAACATCCACGTGGTGACCGAGCTCGAAGCGAAAGGTGCCGTGTTCGTGGACGAGGTCGACGAGGTGCCCGAGGGTGCGCACGTCGTCTTCAGCGCGCACGGGGTCTCGCCCGCTGTCGTGTCGGCGGCGGCAGACCGCGGGCTGCAGGCCATCGACGCCACCTGCCCGCTCGTGACGAAGGTGCACCGCGAGGCGGTGCGCTTCGCGCGCGACGACCACGAGATCCTCCTCATCGGCCACCTCGGCCACGAGGAGGTCGAAGGCACGGCAGGCGAGGCGCCCGACCACGTCACGATCGTGAACTCGCCCGACGAGGCCGACACCGTCGAGGTGCGCGACCCGTCGAAGGTCGTCTGGCTGTCGCAGACGACACTCTCGGTCGACGAGACGATGGAGACGGTGCGGCGCCTGCGGGCACGGTTCCCGCAGCTGCAGGACCCGCCCTCTGACGACATCTGCTACGCGACCCAGAACCGCCAGGTCGCGATCAAGAAGGTCGCGAAGGGCGCGGATCTGGTCATCGTCGTCGGCTCCGCCAACTCCTCCAACAGCGTGCGCCTGGTCGAGGTCGCCCTCGAGCACGGTGCGAAGGCCGCCTACCGGGTCGACTACGTCGACGAGGTGCGGCAGGAGTGGCTCGACGGCGTGGAGACGGTCGGGGTCACCAGCGGAGCATCCGTTCCCGAGGTGCTCGTGCAGGAGGTCCTCGCAGAGCTCGCCGGTGCCGGCTACCGCGACGTCGAAGAGGTGCGCACCGCAGAGGAGGACCTGATGTTCTCCCTGCCCAAGGAGCTGCGCTCGGATGCGGCGGGCCGCCGCGACGCGCGGGCCCTGGGCGGGCGGGGCAGACCGTGAGCGAGTCCGAGCCGCGTCCCCGTCCGCAGTTCGGCGAATACGCGAGCGCGGAGGAGCAGCGCGCGCGGATCGCGCGACCCGAGGTCACCGACGCGCTCAGCGCGGGGATGCGACCTCCCGGATCCGGTGCGCCCGCGCCCGCGGGGAGGCCCGCTCGCGTCCCCGCGGCATCCGGCGCCCGACGCGCGGATCGCGTCGGGACGATCGCGCTGCTGCTCTACGGGCTGTTCAATGTCCTGCTCACGGTGCCGCGGCTGTTCGACTTCCCCACCTTCGCGAACGAGTACCTCGAGCTCCTCGGCGCCGACGGGACGTTCACCAACACCGCGGCGGCGGATGTCTGGGGTCCGGTGGCGGCGGTCGTCTACATCGCCGGGTGGGTGGCGACCGCGCTGGTGTCCTGGAGGATGCTGCAGCGGGGGCGGATCGCCTTCTGGGTACCGCTCGTCGGTGCCGTGGTGACGACGAGCATCGTCGCGGCCTGTGTCGCGGTGCCGCTGTCGGCCGACCCGGCGTTCCTCGCCCTCATCGAAGGTTTCGCCCCGCGGTGAACCGATCGGCCACGCGTCTCGTGTCCTGATCGGGAGGAGTCATGCGCGGGCGGACCGAAGTGCAGCTGGGAACGCTCTACGACGCGCACGCCGGCCCGGTGTGGCGCTACGTCGTGAGCCTCACCGGCGACCGCGCGGGCGCGGACGACATCGTGCAGGAGACGCTGGTGCGTGCGTGGCGCAATCCGAAGATCCTCGACGACCCGGCCTCCGCGCGCGCCTGGCTCATGACCGTCGCGCGGAACCTCGTGATCGACGAGGCGCGCAGCGCGCGGCGCCGGCATGAGGCATCGGTCGCCGAGCCGCCCGAGCGCGCCGCGGGCGATGACGCGGACGCGCTCTTCGACGCCCTGCTCATCGAAGACGCCCTCGCGACCCTGAGTGCCGACCATCGCGCGGTGATCGTCTCGGCCTACTACGGCGGCCGCAGCACCGCACAGGCCGCCGAGGAGCTGGGGATACCCGAGGGCACCGTGAAGTCACGGCTGCATTACGCGGTGCGAGCATTGCGGCTCGCACTGCAGGAGAGGGGGGTGACGCGATGAACGATGACCACGATCGCGTCGCGGAGTGGGATGCGGCGTACGTGCTGGGAGCCCTGTCGCCGACCGACCGGCGCATCTTCGAAGATCATCTGGCTCAGTGCCCCTCCTGCCGTGCGGCCGTGGCCGAGCTGGCTCCCACCGTCGGGTTGCTCTCGCGCGTCCCCGCGGAGCGTGCCCGCGCCCTGGAGGCCGTGCCGGAGGAGCCCGCGGCGACGGTGCGGGACGGCACGTTCGCGCGCGTCCGACGCGCACGGACGAGGCGCCGCACCGCCTGGATCCTGGCGGCGGCCGTCGCGCTGGTGCTCGGCGGCATCGCGGTGCCGGTCTCGGTCGGCCTGACGATGCCGCAGGGGAGCGTGCACGCCCTCTCCGATCTGGCCGGGACGCCCATCGAGGCCTCGGTGCGGTTGACGGATGTGGCCTGGGGCACCCGGATCGACCTGGAGTGCAGCTACCGCAGCGGCGGAAAGGACGTTCCGGAGGACGGGTGGCCGTACGCGCTGGCCGTCGTCGGAACGGACGGCACGGCCACGACGGTGTCGACGTGGCGCGCAGCACCCGGTGCCACGACGCGTCTGAGCGCAGGGACCGACCTCGCCCTCGGCGACATCGGCGCCGTGGAGATCCGCACGCTCGACGGCGCGGATGTGCTTCTGCGCTACGACGCCGCGGAGGAGTGACGTCGGTGACGTAGCATTCCCGGATGCCCCGTCTCCGCGCCGTCTGCATCGTGCATCAGCTTCGCCCCGACACCGGATTCCTCGGGGTGACGGCGATCGACAAGCGCCCCGTGACGGGCGCCGTGCGCGTGGGGCAGTTCGGACTCCGTGGTGACGTGCAGGCCAGCCGCAAGCACCACGGCGGGCTGCAGAAGGCGGTGTACGCCTACGGGCAGGACGACGCCGCGTTCTGGGAGGAGCAGCTGGGACGCCCGCTCGCGCCCGGGTGGTTCGGAGAGAACCTCCGCGTCGAGGGGATGGACGTCAACGCGGCGCGCATCGGCGAGGTGTGGCGCATCGGCCGGACGGTCGAACTCGAGGTGACGATGCCGCGCACGCCGTGCGGGACCTTCGCCCGGTGGGTCGGTGGCGCGGACGAGCGGGGCTGGGTCAAGCGGTTCGCCGAGGCGGGGCGTCTCGGTCCCTATCTGCGGGTGCGCCGGGTCGGCAGCATCCGCGCCGGCGACGAGATCGACGTGCTGTCGGTGCCCGACGCCGCGCCCACGGTGGCGGAGGTCTTCCGCGCGCTGTAGAGACGGCTCACCCGCACCGTTCGGCTGCTTCGGGGGCCGGAGAACCGCGAAACGGTGCGGGTGAGCGATACCGGGGGTCAGACGGACTGCGACTTGCCGTGTGAGCCGAGCTGCTGGGTCGCCTCGACGACGCGGGCGGCCATCGCCGATTCGGCGACCTTGCCCCACGCGCGCGGGTCGTACTGCTTCTTGTTGCCGACCTCGCCGTCGACCTTGAGCACGCCGTCGTAGTTGCCGAACATGTAGCCGGCCACCGACCGCGTGAAGGCGTACTGCGTGTCGGTGTCGATGTTCATCTTCACCACGCCGTTGGCCACGGCCAGGGCGATCTCCTCGTCGGTCGAGCCGCTGCCGCCGTGGAAGACGAGCTCGAGCGGCTTCGGCCCGTGCCCGAACCGCTCGGCGATGCCGGCCTGGATCTCGCCGAGGAGCTCGGGGCGGAGCTTGACGTTGCCCGGCTTGTAGACGCCGTGCACGTTGCCGAAGGTGAGGGCGGCGATGTAGCGGCCGTTCTCGCCCAGACCCAGCGCCTCGACCGCCTTCGTCACGTCTCCGACTGTCGTGTACAGCGCCTCGTTCGAACCCTCGTGCTGAACGCCGTCCTCTTCGCCGCCCACGACCCCGACCTCGATCTCGAGGATCGCATTGATGTTCTTCATGCGGGGGAGGAGGTCCTTCGCGATCTGGATGTTCTCATCCAGGGGCACCGCCGAGCCGTCCCACATGTGCGACTGGAAGATGGGGTTGCGACCGGCCCGCACCTCCTCCTCGGAGGCCTCGATGAGAGGCAGGACGAAGCCGGGAAGGGCCTCTTTGGGGCAGTGGTCGGTGTGCAGGGCGACGGTGATCGGGTAGTTCTTGGCGACCTCGGTGGCGAACCTCGCGAACGCGAGAGCCCCGGATGCCCGCGCCTTGACGCTCTGGCCGGCGAAGTAGTCGGCACCGCCGGTCGTGACCTGGATGATCCCGTCGGAGCCCGCCTCGGTCAGGCCCTGCAGCACCGCGTTGATGGTCTGCGAGCTGGAGACGTTGATCGCGGGGTACGCGAAGCCGCCGGCCTTGGCGCGGTCGAGCATCTCTGCGTACTGGTCGGGGGTGGCGACGGGCATGGTGGCTCCTCGTTTCGTGGAGTGGGGTTCGTGGGTCAGCCTAGCGAAGGCGCTCTGCGGTCACGCAGGCCGAGGCGAGAGCGTATTGCCGGCGGCATCTTCGCGGATCGAAAGATTCGCCATTCCTTCACGGCTCCGGGTCGCTGGCGAGGGCGGTCCTTTCGGTCCGCTGGATAGGCTGGCCGAATGGTGAGCCTTACCGCCGACATGAGCCCCCTCCACCCCGACCGCAACCTTGCTCTCGAGCTGGTCCGCGCGACGGAGGCCGCAGCCATCCGCGCTGTGCCCTTCATCGGCCGCGGCGACAAGGAGGCAGCCGACGGCGCCGCCGTCGACGCGATGCGCGCGTTCTTCACCACGGTGAACTTCGACGGCAGGATCGTCATCGGAGAGGGCGAGAAGGACGAAGCGCCGATGCTGTACAACGGCGAGAAGGTCGGCAACGGCCGCGGCCCGCAGTGCGACGTCGCCGTCGACCCGATCGACGGCACGTCTCTCACTGCCGCGGGCCGTCAGAACGCACTGTCGGTCATCGCCGTGTCGGACGCCGGCACGATGCTTGATGCCTCCAGCGTCTTCTACATGGACAAGCTCGTCACCGGCCCCGCGGGGGTCGGCGTCGTCGACATCCGCCTCCCCGTCGGCGAGAACATCCGGCGTCTGGCGAAGGCCCTCGGCAAGCCCGTCGACGAGATCGTCGTGTCGGTGCTGAACCGGCCGCGTCACGAGAAGCTCATCCAGGACATCCGCGAAGCCGGCGCCGGCACGCGCTTGATGAGCGACGGAGACGTGGCCGGCGGAATCAACGCCGCGCGTCACAACGCCCGCACCGACATGTGCGTCGGCATCGGCGGCAGCCCCGAGGGGATCGTCACCGCGTGCGCCATCAAGGCGCTCGGCGGTCACATCCAGGGCCGGCTGTGGCCGCAGAAGGACGACGAGAAGCAGCGGGGCCTCGACGCGGGGCTCAAGTTCGACGACTTTGTGTACGAGGCCGATGACCTCGTGAAGGGCAACAACACGATCTTCGTCGGCACCGGAGTGACCGACGGTCAGCTCGTCGCGGGGGTGCGTCGGGAGCGGGACTACGTCTACACCGAGAGCGTCGTCCTGCGCGGGGCATCCGGGACGCTCCGCCGCGTGTCTTCGGAGCACCTGACCTCGAAGTGGCTCTGAGCCCGCGCCCGCACGGCAGCTGACCGCGCCTCGGGCGTGTCGAGCGGTGCGGACCAGAACGCGGCCGGATGCGCAAGGGGCTGCAGCGGGGGATGCCTCGATGGCAGCGTCGAGATCGACGCGCCGGCGGCATCGTGATCGAGTCGTGACGGCCCTTCCCAGGGTTCGTCTGGCAAAATCGATAGCGGTGTCGACGGGGACGCTCTGTTTCAGACCGACCACCGAGGGGAACGCAATGTCCGCTCCGACGAGCACGAACGCGCCGAGGACCGGCGCGCAAGCCGTCATCGCAGATGCCGTCGATCCCGCGCGTCGCCCGGACGTGCTGTTCCGCGTCCGCCGGGAAGAGGGTCAGCAGGTCAGTGCGTGGTGGATGGTCGGGGGGTTCGTCCTGGTGTCCACCGCCGTCATCGCGCTGCTGGGCTTCGTCCCCGGCGGCGCCTAACCCACTCTGCCGGCTCGCTCGCCGAGGCCGCTCCGACCGTGACGTCGGACAATCCCCTCTCCGTCGGACGATCTGCCGCGAATCCTCCGACGTCGGCAGCATTCTCCGACGATGCGACGTCGGATGCAGGGGCTACTCGGCCGCGTCGATGCGGCGGCGGAGGTCGCCCACGTCGGCCGTGACGCCGGCATCCGGGCTCACCAGCTCGGGGGCGCTCCAGCGTCGCAGCGGCTGCTCGACCGCCGCCGGTGCCGCCACCGCGTCGAGTTTCGTGTCGTCGATGCCCGGGAAGCGTCGGGCGCTGGCGAGCACGCGCGACTCGAGCGACCCGGCGAAGCGGTTGTAACTGTCGACGGTGCGCTCGATCGCGCGGCGCAGGTCGTCGGCGTGGCCGGCCAGAGTGCCGATGCGCTCGTAGAGCTCGGTGCCGAGGGCGAAGAGCCGCTGCGCCTCGTGCGACACGTCTTGCTGCGTCCACGTGTAGGCGACCGTCTTCAGCACCGCCCACAGGTTCACCGGTGACGCCAGCGCGACCCGCTTCGTGAAGGCGTAGTCGAGCAGGCCCGGATCTTCTTCGAGCGCCGCCGCGAGCAACGACTCGCTCGGGATGAAGCAGATGACGAACTCCGGACTCGTCGGAAGAGCGGCCCAGTACGCCTTCTTGGCGAGGGCGTCGACGTGCCCGCGCACGGCGCGCAGGTGACGGTCGAGCAACGTCTTGCGACGTGCGGCCTCGGCGCCCTGGGCGGTGAGCGGAATGGCGCTGGCCTCGAGATAGGCGTCGAGCGGCGCCTTGGCGTCGACGGCGAGGGTCTTGCCGCCGGGGAGGCGCACGATCATGTCGGGGCGCGCCGTGCCGCCGCCGTCGGTCGCGATGGTCGCCTGCGTGTCGAAGTCGACGTAGCGCGTGAGGCC
This sequence comes from Microbacterium sp. RD1, assembly GCF_052220165.1. NCBI lineage: Bacteria > Bacillati > Actinomycetota > Actinomycetes > Micrococcales > Microbacteriaceae > Microbacterium > Microbacterium sp. RD1. The sequence goes on along the minus strand of NZ_JBQPOL010000003.1, from coordinate 235,925 downwards.
CGCAGCCTCGACGACACGGCGCAGCTGCGTCTCGCCCCACACCCCGCGGGTGCTCCCGGAGCGGAGAGCGGATGCGAGCGACTCGGTGGTCAGCCGCAGCGACTCGTCGGTCTCGTGGGCACGGCGCAGCTGCTCGCTGAGGGTGGCGAACTGCGTGCCGCGCTCGCGTTCGAGGTCTTCCACTTTGCGCTGCATCGAGCCGAGCGTCTCGCGGACCGGCTCCAGCGCGCGGAGCACCGTCTGCTCGCGTCGTTCTCGTTCTTCGCGGGCGGCCTGGTCGGCCCGCGCCTGCCCGGCGAGTTCGCGGTACAGCAGGTGCTGGTGATCGAGCTGCGCCTGCACGCCGGCACGCCCGGCTTCGCTCGCGGCCAGGCGCGCCGTGAGGTCGGCGCGCTCGCGCGAGGCCCGGGCCGTGGCCCGCGCGCCACCGACGGCGAATCCGGCCAGTGCGCCCACGATCACGCAGACGATCGCCACGAGGGGGAGTGCCAGTGCGTCCATGCCGCTCAGGATGCTCCCGGCCTCCGACATCGCTCAGGCGACGGCGAGGACCGCGGGCGCCGTGCGAACGGGGATCTGCGAGATGCGCACGCCTGCCGCCGTCGCCAAGCCGTCCACGTCGGCCGCGCCGGTGCGAGCTGCCGCGTCGACGACGATGTGCGCGCACGCCAGGGCGTCGGCGAGTGCGTCATGGTGCGCGAAGTCGCCGTATCCGGCGGCCGCGGCCGCCAGTGGAAGGCGGTAGGAGGCGAGTTCGTAGGTGCGGCGCGCGAGCTGTAGGGAGCAGAGATAGCGGTACGGCGGGCAGTCGTCGCCGGTGACCTCGCACGCGGCGCGAAGCACTGCCATGTCGAACCCGGCATTGTGCGCCACGAGCACATCCGAACCGGCGAAGGCCGTGAGACGGCTCAGCTGCGCGGCCCATCCGGGTGCCCTCGCCACGTCCTTCGGGCGGATGCCGTGGATGCCGATGTTGAAGTCGTAGAACACGTCGTGCCCGGCGGGCGGGCGGATGAGCCAGCTCGCGGTGGCGACGACGCGCCCGTCGCGCACCCGGGCCATGCCCACGGCGCAGGCCGAGGCGTTGCTGGGGTTCGCCGTCTCGAAGTCGATGGCGGTGAAGTCCAGGGGCACGTGCTCAGCGTCGTGGCGGCATCGGCGTGTCGTCGGCAGGCGCGCCGACGCATCCCGATTCCCTCGTCGCACATCCCTCACGTGCCGTCCTGCGTTTCTCGCTTCCCGCGGCGTCGGCCCTCCTCGAGCCCGCGTGAGGGGAGGCCCGGCGCCCGGGGGGACGGCGTAGGGTCGGGGCATGGCGGACCGGGAGGAGCTGCGCACCTCGTTCGGGGCCGCTGCATCCACGTACGAAGCGGGGCGTCCGGACTATCCGGTTGCCGCCGTGGAGTGGATGCTGGCGCCGGCGCGGCTCGGGGATCACGCGCTCCGTGTCGCCGATGTCGGAGCGGGCACGGGCAAGCTCACGCGCGTCGTGCGCGACCTCGGGGCGCAGGTCGTCGCGATCGATCCGGATGCGGCGATGCTCCGGACCCTGCGCGAGAACGTCGTCGGCGTGCCGACTTACCGGGGCACCGCCGAGGCCGTGCCGCTGCCGGATGCCGGGATGGATGCTGTCGTGTTCGGCCAAGCGTGGCACTGGGTCAAGATCGAGGCCGCATGCGCCGAGGCCGGCCGCGTGCTGCGGCCGGGCGGAGTGCTCGCGCTCGTCTGGAACATCCGCGACGATCGCGAGGACTGGGTGGCGCGCCTCACCGCCGTCATGCACGGGAGCCACGCCGAGGAGATGCTCGCCGGCGACGGCCCGGCGGTGGCCCCTCCGTTCGCCGGGCTGGAGGCGGCGACGTGGGCGTGGTCGCGGCCGATGACCCGCGACGACCTCTTCGCGCTGGCGCGCTCCCGCAGCTACGTTCTCAGGGCCGAGCCGGCCGAGCGTGCCCGCATCGAGCGCGACCTCGCCTCCCTGTGCGACGACATCGGCGCGGTGGCCGGCGCCGTCGTGCCGCTGCCGTACGTCACGCACGCGTTCCGCAGCATCCGCCCGTAGCTCCACCCCGCGGTCACGGGTCGCTTCCACGCGCCCACCCCGAACCCACGCATCCGTGCACGAGCCAACGCTCCCGCGCAGCGCCCGGTCGTTGTCTCGCGCGTGGATGCGTGGGCTCGGGATTCAGGTGCGAAGCTCGGCCGGGGGCGCGGCCCGGCCGGGCCGCCGCATCCGCCCGCCTAGACTGGACTCCCGTGGCTCTTACCATCGGAATCGTCGGTCTCCCCAACGTCGGCAAGTCGACGCTGTTCAACGCGCTGACCAAGAACCAGGTGCTCGCGGCGAACTACCCGTTCGCCACGATCGAGCCCAACATCGGTGTCGTGAACCTCCCCGACCAGCGGCTGGACAAGCTCGCCGAGGTCTTCGGCTCCGAGCGCATCGTCCCCGCTGTCGTCTCGTTCGTCGACATCGCCGGCATCGTCCGTGGCGCGAGCGAGGGCGAGGGCCTCGGCAACCAGTTCCTCGCCAACATCCGCGAGGCGGATGCCATCGCGCAGGTGGTGCGCGGATTCGCCGACGACGACGTCGTCCACGTCGAGGGCGAGGTCGATCCCGCGAGCGACATGGAGACGATCAACGCCGAGCTGCAGCTGGCCGACCTCCAGACCCTCGAGAAGGCGATCACCCGGTACGAGAAGGAGGTCAGGGGCCGCAAGCTCGACCCCTCCGTGCTCGCGACCGCCCAGGAGGCGCTCGAAGCCCTGCAGAAGGGCCAGCTGCTCTCGGCATCCGGCATCGACCTCACCCCGATCAAGGAGCTGGGACTTCTCACCGCGAAGCCCTTCATCTTCGTCTTCAACGTCGATGAGGCAGTGCTGACGGATGCGGCGCGCAAGGCGGAACTCGCCGCTCTCGTCGCTCCCGCCCAAGCGGTTTTCCTCGACGCCAAGATCGAATCGGAGCTGATCGACCTCGACCCCGAGGACGCCGCCGAGCTGCTGGCATCCACCGGCCAGGACGAGTCGGGGCTCGACCAGCTCGCCCGCATCGGCTTCGACACGCTCGGACTGCAGACGTACCTGACGGCCGGCCCGAAGGAGGCCCGGGCGTGGACGATCGGCAAGGGCTGGAAGGCCCCGCAAGCGGCCGGGGTGATCCACACCGACTTCGAGAAGGGCTTCATCAAGGCCGAGGTCATCTCGTTCGACGACCTCATCTCGCTCGGCTCGGTCGCCGAGGCCCGCGCGAAAGGCAAGGCGCGCCTCGAGGGCAAGGACTACGTCATGCAGGACGGCGACGTCGTGGAGTTCCGCTTCAACAACTAGGCACCCGGCGCCGCCCGCGCTCCTCACGCCACCGTCCCGCCGAGATGACGGGCGAAGAAATTCGCGGCATCCTCACCCGCGAAGGCCGGGATGCCGGTGTGACCGCCCATGTTGGCGGAGAGCGTCTTCTCCCGTGACCCGAAGGCGTCGAAGAGGTCGAGCGCCCTCTGCCTGTCGTTGCCCTCGTCGTCCCACTGCAGAAGGACGTGCAGCGGGATCGTGAGCCGGCGCGCCTCGTCCAGGGTTCTGCGCGGAATGTAGCTGCCGGCGAAGAGCCCCGCCGCGACGATGCGCGGGTCGATCACAGCCAGATGCACGGCGATCGCGATCACGCCACCGGAGACCGCGACCCGATCGCCGATCTCGGGAAGAGGGAGCAGCTCGTCGAGCGCGGCCAGCGACTCGGGCACCGCCTGGTCGACCAGTGGGAGGATGAGGCGGTCGATCACGTCTTCTCCGGGGCGCTCGCCCGCGGAGATCGCGCGCTGAAGCTCCGCGCGCGCGTGCTCGACATCGGGGAGAGGGGCCCGGTCTCCGGCGCCGGGCATCTCGATGGCGGCGGCGGCGAAGCCGTGGGCCGCCGCGCTGCGCGCGCGGGCGACGAGTCGGGGATGCATCCGTCGGAGCCCGAACCCGCCGGGCTGGCCCAGCAGGATGAGGGGGACCGGCGCTGACGGTGTCGCGGATGCCGGAGTCCACAGGAGGCCCGGGATGTCGCTGAGGACGAACTCACGCTCGAGGGTGCCGTCGTCCAAAGTGTGAGAGGTGGTGAGATGCACGGTCGTGCCTTTCGGAAGCGCTCGCGGGACGGGCGCTCCCGGACGACCTATCGCCCGACCGTGCCTCCGCAGCGGAGCACCCACGTCGATTCATTCACGGGTACCACCTCCTCAGCTGCTGCACGGAGCCGTCACGTTACCATCGGACTCCTTGACGCCGTGCTTGCTTTTTGCAAGTATGGTGCGCATGAGCCTTTTCATCACCTGCCCGGTCCAGGACGTCGAGCGTGCGACAGCCTTCTACACCGCCCTCGGCTGGACCCTCAACGCGGAGATGTCGGACCACAACGTCTCATGCTTCGCGATCGCGCCCGAGCAGTACGTAATGCTCGGCAGCCGCGAGATGTACGCCAGCGTGGGTGGCGTCGAGGAGGTCATCGGCGGGCCTGACACGCCTTCGAAGGTCACGGTCTCGTTCGACCTCCCGAGCCGTGAGGCCGTCGACGCCCTGGTCGAGCGTGCCGGCGCGGCCGGAGGCCGGGTCGGCGACACCGACGACTACCCCTTCATGTACCAGCGCCAGTTCGACGACCCGGATGGCTACCACTACTCGCCGTTCTGGATGAAGCCGGACGCCGATCCGATCGCGTGAGCGAGCTGGCCGCGGCCCTCGACATCGTCGGTTCCCGGTGGGCGCTGCTCATCGTGGAGCGCCTCCTGGACGGGCCGCAGCGGTACGGTGACCTGCAGCGCGACCTCGGGGCGCCGACGAACATCCTCGCGACTCGCCTGCGCGAGCTCGAAGCCGCCGGTGTGCTCTCGCGCCTGCCCCTGCGGCACAACACCCGGGCTTACGCACTGACCGATCGAGGTCTGGCACTGCGCGAGTCGATCGATGCTCTCGGACGCTGGGCTGCCGCGACCGGCCGGTGACGCGCCGGCGGCGGCGAGGTCAGCCGAGCCGGGCCCAGCGCCCCTCGGAGACGACCTCCGCCCTTCCCTCCACCACCCGGATCGCACTCTCGTCGTCGAGCGCGTAGGCGGGGCCGCCGATCTGCTCGGCCCAGCGCTCGGCGGCGGCCATCGTGTTGGTCGGGAAGACGTCGAGGTGCGGGAAGATCGAGAAGTCGACGACGCCGAGGGCCGTGTCATCGGGTGCGGCCCGCCATTCCCGGAAGAACTCGCCGATTCTCGGCGTCAGCACCATGCTGCCGGCACTCACGCCGACCCATACCGCGTCGGAGAGCTCCGGCAGCAGGTCGGCGAGGCCGGATCGCCGCATCCAATGCGCGAGATAGGTCGCGTCACCCCCGTCGACGAGAAGGGCGTCTGCGTCACGCACCCACTCCTCCCAGCGGGCGCGGTCGATCGTCGGCAGCGCGGTGAGTTCGAGAAGACCCAGTGAGGCCCACGGCAGCGCCGTCATGGAGCCGGACCGCGGTCTGCCGGCGACGAAATCGCGGGCGGACTCGGGTCCGCACAGGGGGTGGCCCCACTGCGCCGTCGGGATGCACAGGGCCGACGACTGCTCGATCGGCTTGCCGAGCAGGTCGACGAGAGCGTCGCGGATGCCGGCGTTCGTCACGCCGCCCGACGTGAGTAGCAGCTTCATCGCACCTCCAGGGAAGGGAAACATCCCGATGCTATGGCAGCGGCCCGGCGTCCAGCTCCCTGACAAGCGCCTCGACCCGGGCCCGGATGTCGTTGCGGATTCCGCGGACGGCGTCGATGCCCTGGCCGGCGGGGTCGTCCAGCTCCCAGTCCTCGTACCGCTTGCCGGGGAAGATCGGGCAGGCGTCCCCGCATCCCATCGTGATGACGACGTCCGCCTGTTCGACGTCGTCCACCTTCAGCAGCTGCGGCGTGTTCGCGGTGATATCGATGCCCTCCTCGCGCATGGCGTCGACCGCGACCGGGTTGACGCTCTCGGCGGGCTCCGATCCGGCGGAGCGGACGTCGACGCGGCCGCCGGCGAGCTGCTGCAGGTAGCCGGCGGCCATCTGCGAGCGGCCGGCGTTGTGGACGCAGACGAACAGGACGGTGGGCTTATCGGTCATGGCAGGTCTCCGATGCCATCGTAGGCGTCAGCTTCACCGCCCTGGCCGCCGGCACGTCGCCGGCGAGGCGGGGGCTTCCGTCGAGCATGCTCATCGTGACGCCGGACATCGGTCGGACTCGAGGCCGCCGCTACCATGAGCGCCATGTCGCAACACCGCGTGACCGCACCCACACCGCCGGCCGACGGAAAACTCAAGGGGCCCGCCTCCTACTTCCCGAGCATCGAGAAGACGTACGGTCGTCCGATCCAGGAGTGGCTCGACCTCGTTGCGGACCGGCTCGACTCGCAGCGCCACATGGAGGTCGTCGAGTGGCTCAAGACCGATCACGGACTCGGCCACGGCCACGCCAACGCGATCGTCGCGTACGTCAAAGCCCAGCTGCCGAGCTGACCTCGCCCTACGCGGGCTCGGTCGTCCGCACCAGCCCGCAGGTCAGGCACGACCACACGACGAGGAACCGCTCGTCGTCGAGGATCTCGAATCGCAGCGGATCGCCGCACGTCGGGCACGCCCGCGGGTCGGGGCGAGTCGGTGTCATGCGTCCAGCCTACGAATCGGCGCAGCCGCCGGGGCCGCTGAACCGGCCACACGCGGCTCATGGCCGTTGCCCTGCCGGTCCGGAGTCGCCGCCGCCCGCGGCCTCGCGAGCCCGGAGGTCTGCTTGAGTGGGGGGATGGACGCGGCCACGCTGATGCTTCCCCGGATCGATGCCGTCGTGTTCGACGTGATCGGAACGCTCGTCGACGAGGATCCGACGTGGGAGGCCGCCGCGAGACGCCTGGCCGCGGCATCCGGGATCGCGGATGCCGGCGGCTTGCGGGAGAGGTGGGTCGCCGACCTCGACCGGCGGATGGCCGCGGTCGTGGCCGGTGCGGAGCCCTGGCGCCCGCACGGCGCACTCGTCGTCGAAGCCGCGGAGGAGGCGGTCGCGAGTGCCGGCGGCGCCGCGGCGCCGGACGACCTGGAGGCTCTCGCGATGCTCGACGGCGAGTATCCCGCGTGGCCGGAGGTCGCGGACGCGATGGCGGCGCTCCGCCGAGATCGGCTCGTCGCGGGGGTCAGCAACGGCGACCTGGACGCGCTCGCGCGGCTCGCGAACGTCAACGCACTGAGCTGGGACGTCGTGCTGTCCACCTCCGCTGTCGGCACCTACAAGCCGGCGCCCACGGCGTATCGGTACGCGATCGAGGCGCTGCGGATCGATCCGGCACGCACGCTCTTCGTCGCCGCGCATCCGTGGGACCTCCGCGCCGCAGCGGAGCACGGCTTTCGAACCGCCTACATCGCCCGTCCGGGCGCCCAGCGACCGGGGGATGACGACCGGTTCGATCTCGAGACCGGCGACCTCTCGGGGTTGCGGGAGCGCCTCGGCGCGCGCTGAGCGCGGCAGCCTGTCAGAATCCCTTCACACCTTCCCGTCGAAAGGGCTCCCGATGACTTCACTGCCACCCGCATCCGTGCTTCGTCGCATCGGAGGGCTGACCCTCGCGGCGGGGTCGGTGTTCCTGGCCGGCGGCGCCGGAGCGTGGCTGACTGTCGCGAAGCAGTTGCGCGCGGAGAACATCACCGTGCCGGGGAACGCCCCCGCGCTCGCCGGCCGACCCGTTCGCGGTCCGGTCACGGCGTACGTCGAGGCGCTCGTGATCAAGGGCAACGCCGAACGCGGTGCCGGCGGGCGCACGTTCGCCGAGATCAGCGACGCACTGCGCGCCGTCGAGAAGGGAAGCGACGAGGAGCGGGAACTGCGCGCGCAGAGCGCGGCCCTGTCGACGGCGGCGTCCTTGCGGACAGCGCTGCTGACGTCGGTGCTGGCCTACGGCGTGAGCGCCCTCGTCACGGGACTCGGCGCCTTCTTCGTCGTCACGGGATCGCTGCTGCGCCGATCCGACGGTCGGTGACCCGGGCGCGACGCTACGCGAGCCCGTTCGTCCCGGAGATGAACGCGGGCACGGGGTGCACGCGCGGCCACCAGCACCGCACCCTCGCCCGGTAGAGCCGGTGCGGCTCTCCGAATCGTGTCTCGAGGTCCTGCTCCTCGAGCGGTCGCACCGCGTAGTTCCACACCAGCGACCCGCACAGCGCGTACGCCACCACGAGCCACGACGACAGCATCGCGCCGACGGCGAGCCCCTGCACGATCCCGGCCACCGCCATCGGGTTGCGAACGAACCGGTACGGCCCGGCGATCACGAACCTCGTCGCCGTGCGGGAGGGAAGCGGCGTTCCCGCGCCGAGGGCCGACATGACGGCGGCCGACCACAGCCCGAGTGCGGTGGCCACAGCGAACACGACGGCGCCTGCCGCGACGACGGCGAGCGGGAACGTCATCGACAGCATCCATCGTCGCTCCAGGGCGGTGATGAGCAGCGGCAGCACTCCCAGGAACAGGCCCCAGAAGAGCACGATCTGCACCGCCGTCGCACAGATGTGCCGCGCTCGGGAGGCCGAGGCGTCGGCCAATCCGAAGCGGAGCGGGCCGAAAAGCACGTGCTCGACGGCGATCCTCCCGCTCTACAGCAGCGACAGAGCGACCACGGATGCCGCTGCTGCGGCCGCCATGAGGACCACGCCCAGGCCTGCGAGGGAGGTCAGCGTCGCGTAGGCGGCGAGTGCGACAGCGACGAGGAGAGTCCACCCTGTCGCGATCAGGGCCGCGATCCGGCTGCCGAAAGCGGCGGTCCCCGACGTGAGGACGAACAGCGGCACGTCGAAGAGGGCGATCACAACGGGGTCGAGGTGCCCCAGGGTCGCGTGGCGGACCGGCGGAAGGGTGAACACCGCCACCCACCACGCCGCTCCCAGGACGGCCTGGAGGGCGAAGTACGCTCGTCCCCACCTCACCGCTGCACGATAACAGCGGCGGCAGGCACGGCAGCGCATCGGCGCTCCCGACAACGCGCCCCGGTTCCCGCGGGCGCTGCGGTCCCGCAGCGAGATCGCCCACGACCCTGGGCTCGGAGCGCGCGTCGTGCCACTATCGGAGCCAGGCGGCGCCCCGTCGCCCCCATCGCACCGCGGAGGTGACCCACCCGTGCGCACTCGACGATCGGTGACGGCCGCGCTCGCCGCGGCTGTGGCGATTCCGGCGCTGGCTGCCTGCACCGCGACACCGGTAGACCGCGCGACCACGACCACCGCACCTCCGACCCCGGACGGGGGAGCGGTCGAGGAGAAGTACACGCCCGTCGTCATGGACGTGATGTCGACGCCCCGCTGGTTCACCGGCACCGACGAGCTCGTCCACGTCGTCTACGAGCTCCGGCTCACCAACGCCTTCCCCGTCGACGCGACGATCGAGCGGGTCGTGGTGCGCGACGCCGCCGACGGAGCGGTCGTCGAGACGCTCGAGGACGACACCCTCGCGGCCGCCTTCTCTCTCCAGCCGCTCGGGCTGCCGGATGTCACGGCGCTCGCGCCCTCGACCGTCGGCGTCGTGTGGCTCGACGTCGCGTTCGACGATCCCGCCGCGATTCCGGCCGAGATCGATCATCAGCTGACGGTGCGCGTTGCGCCGGGACTCCCCGTCCCCGAGCAGATCACCTCGACCGGCGCCCGCGCCGAGGTCGACGCCGATCCGCCGACGACGATCGGACCGCCGCTGGTCGGAGAGGGGTGGGTCGCCGTCGGCAGCTGCTGCGACGGCCCGCACCGCCGAGCGCTGCAGCCGGTGAACGACGCGCTGTGGCTCGCTCAGCGATTCGCCATCGATTTCAACCGCGTCGACGGCGACGACTACTTCGCGACCGGCGATCCGGGGCTCAACGAGAGCTGGCCGACCTACGACCAGCCCGTCATCGCCGTCGCGGATGCGGAGGTCGTCGCATCCGCCGATCGCTTTCCCGATCAGGTGTCGCTCGCGCCCGAACCGGTCACGCTGGACGAGGCCGACGGCAATTATGTGATCCTGCGGATCGCCGAGGGCGTATACGCCTTCTACGCGCACTTGAAGCCCGGCACGGTCGCGGTGGTGCCGGGTGACACGGTCGCGAAGGGCGAGGAGATCGGTCGCACGGGAAACTCGGGCAGCTCGACCGGACCGCACCTGCATTTCCAGATGATGGACCGCCCGTCCGCGCTCCTGGCCGACGGCGTGCCCTACGTGTTCGACCGCTTCACACTCGAAGGTCGGACCCCGCCCCTCGCGGAGGTCATGGCCGCCGACCCGCAGACGACGCCGGTGGAGATCGACGACGCGACGACCGGCGACCGCACCGACGAGCTTCCCCTCGGGCGCGACGTCGTGGCGTTCGCCGACCTGGGGCGGTGACAGGCCGCACGCCGGCATCCGGGACAATGGACGAGTGACTCCTTCGCCGCTGCAGACCTTCGAGCCCGACGCCCGCGCCATCCCCTTCGCCGATGAGGGGGAGGGGCCCGTTCTCGTGCTCCTCCCGGGGCGGGGCCTCGGCATCGCCTCGCTCGGGACACTCGCGCACGTGCTCGAAGAGGAAGGGTTCCGCGTCGTCCGCGTCGGCGTCCGGCGTTCGTCGGAGGAAGGCCTCACGCTGCACGATCTCGCCCGAGACGTCGTCGATGTCCTCGACGCTCTCAGCATCGAGTCGGCGTTCGTCGGCGGACACGGCTTCGGCGGCGCGCTGGCGCGCACCATCGCGCTGGACGAGCCCGACCGCGCGGAGGGCGTGCTGCTGCTGGGCGTCGAGAGCGCTGAGCCGGTGAGCGACGATGCCGAGCAGGCGCTGCGTGCCGCGTTCGAGGAGGAGCAGCCACTCGAGGCCATGCGGATGCTGGCGGGAGAGTCGGTCGATCCGGCCTTCGCGTGGAGCGTCTTCTCCCACGTGCGCGACGTCCATGCCGAGCCGGTGCAGCGCGCGGCGATCGCCAACACCCCGGTCCAGGAGTGGTCGCCGCTGGCCCCGAGCCTCCCGGCGCTCATCCTGCAGGGGTCGGACGACAGGGTGACCGTTCCGGCGAACGGCGACGCGCTGCAGGCTTCGGCGGCCGACCGCGCCAGTGCCGCGCGGATCGACGGGGGCGGCTATCTGTTCATCCTGACCCACCCGGGCGAGATCGGGATGCAGGTCGAGGACTACCTGGCGTGGGACTGAGCGAGGAGCATCCGCCGCCGAATGCAAGCCCGTGCGCTCCGCGGACGCGGCGGGCAGGATGGATCGCGTAGGGGAAGGATCGACATGACCGAGATCAAGACTGCGCTGTCGCCGCGGGCCAGGACCGGATTGGGCCTTCTGGGCCTCGTGCAGGTCGTCTTCGCGTTTCTGGCGTATTGGGACCTGTGGTTGCGCAACAGCCGGGAGGTGCGCGGCCCCAAGCCGGTGTGGATCCCCGTGATCCTCGTGAACTGGCTCGGGCCGCTGGCCTACTTCGCGTTCGGGATCCGCCACACGCGCTGACGCCGGGGCTCACCCGTCCGGTCGCGTCGCCGCCGGCTACTCACCGAGGCGGCTCCTCGACGTCCGGGGCGCTCAGCGCTCGGACGGTGTGGCGGTAGCCGACGGCCTCATGCCCCACCACCTCGACCACTCCCGCGAGCGCGACGAGCACGATGACGGCCACGAGGGCCGGCACGCGCATCGATTCCGCGGACTCGGGCGGCGCTGCTGACGCGAACAGGGCGACCACGACCGCCGCCGCGAGCGGCACGAGCGACAACAGCAGGAGAGGGATGTGGGACGCGTCGTACGACCTCAGCAGCACGCTCCAGGTGAGAAAGACCGTGAGCACGACGACGGCGACCGGAACGACCAGCGACCAGGCGACCAGCATCACCGGGATGCCCTCGTCCTCGACCGCGTGCGCGGCCACGCGAAGTCCCGCGCCGACAGCGGCGATGGCGCCGAACATCGGCAGATGCGCTGTACCGCCACCGGAAGATCCGGCGGGGCCACCTCTCCAGCACCAGTCGTGACGGGATCAGGAAGTACGCCCACCACACCGCAGCGGCGAGGACCAGCCCCGCCGACGCCACCGTCACAGCGCCGACCGACCACCCCTGCTCCTGGGACAGCGCGCCGACGGTCGCGGTCGTCGACGCGATCACCTCGCCGATGGTGATGATCGTCAGCAGCGTGAACCGTTCTGCGACGTGACCGGGATTCCAGGGGGCCCGCCCGACGACCGTCTCGATGACGACGGGAGCGATGAGCTCCGCCAGTGCCAGGGCTGCCAGAACGATGACGGTGGCCGGGAGGGGCAGAGGCAGGAGGGCCGCGAGGACCCAGCCGACCTGTGCGAGGGCGATCGTCAGCGCGTAGAGGCGGGCGGTGCGGCGGTTCGCCGCATCCTGGTGCGCCGCCCGGAGCCACAGCAGGACGAGAGGCACTCGCATGACGACGTATCCGACGACGAGGAGCGCGTTGTTCGGATTCGCCGCGTGGGCCGCCTCCGCGAAGCTGCCGGGGATGCCGAAGATGAGGATGACGACGCCGATCATCTGGACGATCGTGGCGACACGGAAGAGGGCGTCGTCGTTTCCGTACGCCGAGGAGAACCACGTGAAGTTCATCCACGCCCAGCTCACGGCGAAGATGGCGAAGACGTACGCGCCGACGGCGGAGGTGATCTCGCCCTCGCCGAGGTGGTGGGCCAGCTGGTCGGCGGCCGCGGCGAAGGCGATGACGTAGGTGAGGTCGTAGAGCAGCTCGAGCGGAGTCGGGGCGCGATCCGCCTGCCGCGGGTCGCGCCCCGACATCGGACGGAGTCTGTGACGCAGCTGCTCCTTCAGGTGGGCGGCGAGAGACGGATCGTCCACGGCATGGCCCTCCCCGGTCACCGACCCTGACGCTTCTTGTACGGCTTGGGCTGACCCTTGACGATCGGGGCGCGTCCCTTGCCCTTCGAGGCCTTGGCCTTGCCGCCGGCCGGAGGGACGGGCTTGCTCGCAGGCGGAGGCTCCGCGGCGATGCGCTCGCGTGCTTCGACGAGCAGCAGGTCGCCGGCAGGAGTCAGTCGCGTCTCGCCCTCGCGCCGGAACAGCGGCGCGCCGACGTCGGCCTCGAGCTTCTCGATCGACGAGTACAAGGCCGGAAGGGGGATGCCGAGGGCATCGGCCGCGCGGGGAAAGTGGCGGTGCTCGGCGACGGCGACGAATCGCACCAGCTGAGTGATGTTCACATCGACCTCTTCCGTCGTCCGATGCGGCGAGGCATCCAGGCTATCCGTGGTCAGGCCGGCGGATGCTCCGCGAGCCAGGCGTCGGCCAGGCGCCGCGGCGCACGGTCGAGCCATGCGTCGACGATGAGCTCCTCGAGCTCGTCGGGATCGATGGCGGCGAGGCGGATGAGGACGGCGGGGTAGCCGTCGAAGTGGGAGACGGTGAAGAAGCGATCGGGCCCCGAGACGAGCAGCGCCTGCTTAACGCCCTCGTGCTCGACCCGTACCGCCGCGATCTCACCGCTGGGCGCCGGGGTGCCGAGCTCGTCGAGCTCGGTGCGGCGCAGCGGCCGCTCCCACACGAACCCCCTGTCGTGCACGCGCCACATGCGCATCCCCCACGCCGGCTTCATGATCACGTCGGGAAGGGACTCGGCGATGCGCACCACGTCGTCGAGGGTCGCCATGGCGACAGCGTAGGCGACGTCGCGGTCGGCGTCTGCCCGGTCAGGTCGAGACGTCGTTCTCGATCTCTTCCGCGAGGTCGTCGATCGACTCCGGGCGGAGGTCCACGCCGACCTCATCCAGCCGCTCTTCGAGCACGTGGGTGACGTCGTCTTCGACCTGGCCGTGACGCACCTCGTCGCGCACGTCCTCGACGACGCGCTCGACGGTCTCGGCCTCGTCCCGCTCGGGGGTGCTGTTGTCGTTCGCATCCGTAGTCATACCTCGATGCTCCGTCACCGCCGTCGCCGGAGGATGCCCCTTGACGCGCGCGCCGCCGGCGTCCTCACCCGGGGAGGCTCAGGGTCCCGAGCGCGGGGCGGGGGAGGGCGGGTGCGCGGCGAACGACATCGACGAATCTCGGATGCGGCCGAACGTGCGCGAGCCCGGGGGTGTCCACAGCAGCACGATCAGCGCCAGCACGAACGCGCCGGTGATCGCCGCGCCGAGGTCGCTGACGTCCAGCCCGATCCACAGGGCGGCATCCAGCAGCAGGATCGCGCCGAGCTCGACGGTCGCGATCAGGCGGGACAGGGCGCTGCCGCGTCGCAGCCCTGTCGCCACAGCGAGCAGGAGCAGCCCCGCGAGGGTGATGCCCGCGCCGATCATCGACACCGCGAGGATCTCACGATCGGTCGTCTCGCCGTACCGGTCGAGCAGCACCAGGATGCCGAGCCCCGCGGTGAGCAGCCCTGTGGTGTAGACGAGCACGGCGACCACGGTCGCGATCGCCCCTCCCGCGCCGCGGTGCGGCCGCGCTGCGACGGCGGTCGCTGTGGCGCCGCGGCCGAGGACCAACCGGTGGTGGGCGAACCGCACGACCTCGATGCCGGCGACCATGACGATCGCGATGCCGGTGAGCGCCGCGGCGAGTCGGGGGCCGGGGTCCACCAACTGGAAGAACTGTGTCGCGAACGGGATCGTGAACACGCCCACGAGGCCGATGAACATCGCTCCGACCACGGCGACCTTGTAGCGATTGAGGGGGCGCGACAGCACGGACAGCACCCAGATGCCGACGACGGCGAGGATCACGGTCGCCCCGGTGCGCAGCTGCTCCTCCTCCACGTCCAGCCCCTGGGCGACGAACGTGTACCAGGTCAGGCCGAGCGCGACGATGATGCCGGCGGGGATCGCAAACGACAGCGACCGGCGGAGGAAGCCGGGGATGTAGCGCTGCGTGTTCGGAAGCAGGGCGAGGAAGAACGCCGGGATGCCGATCGTCAGCCCGTCGGTGATCGACAACTGGCGCGGCAGGAACGGGAACTCCAGCACGAGGGCGCCGAACAGGAGGGCCAGCCCGGTGGCGTAGACGGTCTTGGTGAGGAACAGCATCGAGACGCGCTCGATGTTCGCGATCGCCTGCCGGCCCTCGGCGACGACATCGGGAAGGTGCGCGAAGCTGCTGTCCAGCAGCACGAGCCGGGCCACGGCCTTGGTCGCCGCCGACCCGGAGTTCATCGCGATGCCGATATCGGCCGTCTTGATCGCCAGGGCGTCGTTGACCCCGTCGCCGGTCATCGCCACGGTGTGGCCGCGGCTCTGCAGCGCCCGCACCATCCGCTCCTTCTGCTCGGGGGTCACGCGCCCGAAGACGCTGTGCTGCTCGAGCACCTCAGCCAGCTCCGCGTCGTCATCGGGGAGTGTGCGCGCGTCGAACCCGTCGGCGACGTCCATGCCGACCTCCCGCGCGATGGCGGCCACCGTCCGCGGGTTGTCCCCGGAGATCACGCGGATGCCGACGTCCTGCTGACGGAAGTACGCCAGCGTCTGCGCGGCATCCGGGCGTACCTGTTCCTGGAAGGTCAGCACCGCCACCGGCTCCACGCCGCCGGGCAGACGCTGGGCGTCGACGTCGTCCTCGGTGAGGCTCTCCGCGGTGCGGGCGAGCACGAGCGTACGCCGCCCGGTATCGGCCAGGCGCGTCACCGTGCGGCCGAGCTCGGTCGTGCCGGAGGTCGCGGCATCACCGAAGACCATCTCGGGCGCCCCGAGCACCCACGTGCCGGCGGTGGAGGAGAACGACACCGCGCTCCATTTGCGCGCCGAGGAGAACGGGATGTACTCCGCCGCCTCGAGCGGTGCGGCGACGGGGTAGGCATCGCGCATCGCCCGGGCGGTGGCGTTGGCGTCGGCGGATGCCGCGTACCACGCCAGCGCCGCCTGCCAGCCGTCGACCGGCGCGAGGGGGTGGGCCTCGTCGAACCCGATCTCGCCGAGGGTGAGCGTGCCGGTCTTGTCGAGGCAGATGACATCGACGCGGGCCAGCCCCTCCACCGCGGGGAGCTCGTTGACGAGCACCTGACGTCGAGCGAGCTTCACGGCGCCCACGGCGAACGCGATGCTCGTCATGAGGACGAGACCGAGCGGGATCATGGCCGTCAGCGACGCGATCGTGTTGACGACGGCCTGCACCCAGGCGCCGTCGGTGAACACGGTGCCGTATCCGCCCGCCACCTGCACCTGCGCGTTGAAGACCAGCAGCCCGATCGGGCCGATGCCCCAGCCCACCCAGGTGAGAACGCGGTTGATCGACGTGCGCAGCTCGCTGGCCACGAGCGAGAAGCGTCGGGCCTCCCCGGCGAAGCGGTTGGCGTACGAGTCGGCTCCCACCCTCGTGACGCGGGCCGTTCCTTCCCCCGCGACGACGATGGAGCCCGACAACGCCTCGTCGCCCGTCGACTTGGCCACCGGGTCGGACTCTCCGGTCAGCATCGACTCGTCGATCTCCAGGCCGCGGCCGCCGATCATCTCGGCGTCGGCGGGCACCTGATCGCCCGCGCGCAGCACGAGCACGTCGTCGAGCACGACATCGCCGGGTGCGATCTCGGCTTCTTCGCCGGAGCGCAGCACCCGCGCGCGGGGCGCATTCAGAAGAGCGAGGCGATCGAGGGCGGCCTTCGCGCGGAACTCCTGGACGCATCCGATGATCGCGTTCGCGAACGCGGCGAACCCGAACAGCGCGTCCTGCCAGCGGCCCACGAGAAACAGCACGAAGAAGCATCCGAAGACGATGCCGTTGAAGAGCGTGAAGACGTTGGCGCGCACGATGTGCCAGGCACTGCGACTGGAATCGGGCGTGAAGGCGTTGGTCTTCCCGGCCGACACGCGCTCGGCTACCTCGGCGGGCGAAAGTCCGGTCGTCGGCGCGAGTACCTGATCCACGCGCTCAATCTATCGACCGGGTCGCCGTCGCGTCGGGGATCCGGACTATCGTGCCGACATGGCGATCGACGACGCTCTCCTGGCCTGGCTGCTCGGAACCGACCCTGCGCTGCGATGGCAGGTCGAGCGCGACCTGGCGGGCGCGCCGGCGGAGGTGTGGCAGGCCACACGCTCGCGCGTCGTGCGGGAGGGTTTCGGCGCGCGACTGCTCGCCGCGCAGGACGCGGACGGTCAGTGGGCGGGCGGCGCGTACTTCCCTGCCGGTTATCTCGACAGCCCGGAGGCGAACGAACCGGGCCAGCCGTGGATCGCCACGACCTGGGCGCTGCATGATCTTCGCGAGTGGGGGGCGGATGCGGCGGCCCTCGGCGATACGGCGGAGCGACTGGACCGCAACAGCCGGTGGGAGTACGACGATCTGCCCTACTGGGGCGGGGAGGTCGACGTCTGCATCAACGCCTGGACGCTCGCCGCCGGCGCGTGGCTCGGCGCGGACGTCTCGCGTCTGGTCGGATGGTTCCCGGCGCATCGCCTGGCCGACGGCGGTTGGAACTGCGAGGCGGAGGAGGGGAGATCCGACCGGTCGTCGTTCCACTCGACCCTGAACGCGCTCCGCGGGATGCTGGCGTACGAGCGGCTCACGGGGGAGGGGTCGGTGCGGGAGGCCCGACTCCGCGGCGAGGAGTATCTGCTCGAACGGCGCCTGATGTACCGGTCGAGCACCGGTGACGTGGTCGGCGACTTCGTCACGCGCTTCGTCTACCCGAACCGGCACCGCTACAGCGCGCTCGCCGCGCTCGACTACTTCCGGGACGCGTCCCTGCTGGACGGGCGCACTCCCGACCCGAGACTGACCGAGGCGGTCGAGGTCGTGCGGGCTGCGCGACAGCCTGACGGCACCTGGCTGCAGACGACCCCGCTGGCCGGACGCACCTGGTTCGACGTCGACGTGGCAGAAGGGCTCCCCTCGCCGTGGCTGACGCTGCGCGGCACCCGGGTGCTCGAATGGTGGGACGCGGCTAGAGCGAAGTCATGACCGCGGTCGCGACGGCGAAGGCTGCCCCCGCCAGCAGTGCGGCACTGACGAGCAAGCCGCCCAGCATCGCCAGGGCGGTGCCGCCGATCGCGAGAAGACCCGCGGCGAGCGGCGACATGGGCCGCCGGGCGGAGACGGGCGAAGGGGCGGTGGCAGTGGCGTGCATCACACTTCGACGGTAGGAAAGGCCCGATTGCGCCGCATCCGTCCGGAGTCTCGATCGCCTACATCCGCAGGATGACGCACGACGCCGCAGGGCCGGCGTGTTACGCCCCGCGACGCGGACCGTGCAGCCCTCCGGCGTCCCTGGCTGAATGGAGGACGCCCCGAGCTCACGCGCCCCCGCGCGCGAGCGACACACAGCAGCCAGCCATCGGAGTCCCGACATGACTGAACCCACTTCCAGCCGTTCCGAGATCGACGCGCACCTCGCTTCCCGGCGCTCCCGCCGGCGCATCGGCATCATCGTGGGAGCGGTGGCCGTCGCCGTCATCGCGGCCGCCGCCATCGTGTGGGCCGTCGTCGCGAACTCGTCGTCCAGCAGCGCCACCGCGGGCGGTGAGGCCGAGCTCATTCCGCTCCGCATCGCCGACACCGCCCAGAGCGACTTCCAGGACGCGATCGTCGAGGTCGGACGCGAGAAGGGTCTCGCGATCGAGTTCATCAACTTCGACGACCCCTACCTGCCCAACACCGCGCTGGTCGAGGGCGAGGTCGATGCGAACTCCTTCCAGCACGTCGCCTGGCTGAGTCAGTTCAACAAGGAGAACGACGCCGACATCACGCCGGTCTTCTCCACCGTCATCAGTGCGTGGGGGCTGTTCTCCGATGACCACGCCAGCGCCGCGGACATCCCGGACGGTGCGCGCATCGCCGTTCCGGATGACCCGGCGAACTTCTCCCGTGCGCTGTTCATCCTCGAGACGGCGGGTGTGATCGAGGTCGCCGATGACGCCGGCGTCTTCCCGACGGAGGAGGACATCGAGGCGAACGACCGCAACATCGAGCTCGTCCGCATCGCCCACGAATCCGTGCAGACCGCGTACACCGACCCCACGATCGCCGCGGTGGTCATCGCCACCGACGACTTCGACCCCGCCTTGGAGATCACCAGTGCCGACGCGCTGCAGCTCGAAGACTCCTCCGCCTCGAGCTCCAGCCCGTACGTCATCGTGGTCGCCACCACCGCCGACAACGTCGACAACCCGGCATTCACGCTTCTCGAGGAGACCTACCGCGACGACCGCGTCGTGGCAGCGCTCGAAGAGGAGAAGCGCGGTGAGGCGACGATCGTGGAGCTTCCGGTCGAGGACCTCCGCAGCGCGCTCGCCGAGCTGACCGCGCAGTAAGCCGCGCGAAGCGGATGACCGACCGCATTCGACTGACCGGGGTCACGAAGGACTTCGTGGTCAAGGGTGTCGCGTCGCGCGCGCTCGACTCGATCGACCTGACCGTGAGCGCCGGGGAGATCTACGGCCTCATCGGCCGATCCGGGGCAGGCAAGTCGACCCTCCTGCGCATGATCAATGCGCTGGAGCGGCCCACCTCCGGCACCGTGCTCGTCGACGGCGTCGACGTGGGTGCGCTCGGCGCGGATGAGCTGCGGCGCCTGCGGCACTCGATCGGGATGGTCTTCCAGCAGTTCAGTCTGTGGAATTCGCGCACCGTGTTCGGCAACATCGCGACGCCGCTCAGGCTCGCCGGGTGGTCGAACGACGCCATCCGCGACCGGGTGGCCGAGCTGCTGGACTTCGTCGGCCTCGGCGGCAAGGCGTTCGCGCGGCCGCGCCAGCTCTCGGGAGGTCAGAAGCAGCGGGTCGGCATCGCACGGGCCATCGCCACCCGCCCGTCGATCCTCCTCGCCGACGAGGCCACGAGTGCGCTGGACCCGCAGACGACCACCGACATCGTCGATCTGCTGCGTTCGGTCAACCAGGAGTTCGGCATCACGATCGTCGTCGTCACCCACGAGATGGACGTGGTGAGCCGGCTCGCCGACCGTCTGTCGATCCTCAGCGACGGACGCGTGGTCGAAACCGGAGAGATCCATCAGGTCCTCGCGCGACCGCAGCATCCGGTGAGCGCATCGCTGGTCGGCTCCTACACGCGCACCGTGCTCACGGGTACCGAGCAGGCGGCGCTGGCGACCGCGTACCCCGGGCGCCACATCTCGGTCTTCGTCGACGAGAAGGTCGCCGCCGACCCCGTCATCAGCCGCTTGGCCCGGGCGAACGACGTCGACTTCACCGTTGTGCAGGGCGGTGTCGCGCGCGTGAAGAACCAGCCGTACGGGCAGCTGAGTCTCGCCCTGCACGGTTCGGAGACCGACATCGACCGGTTCGTGACCCAGCTGTCGGAGGAGGCGGAGGTGACGACGTGGTGACGGCACTGATCGACATCGAATCCGACGTGCCCCGCGTCGCACGGGCGCTTTTCGAGACGCTCTACATGGTGACGATCTCGTTCTTCTTCGCGGCGATCATCGGGCTGATCCTCGGCATCTTCCTCTACGCCACCCGGCCCGGCCAGCTGTTGCACAGCCGCGTCGCCCACACGCTTCTCAACATCGTCGTCAACACGCTGCGCCCGATCCCCTTCATCATCCTGCTCATCGCCCTGACACCGCTCACCCGCGCCCTCATCGGAACCAGCATCGGCCCCTCCGCGGCGATCCTGCCCCTCACGATCGCCGCATCCGTCGGCATCGCGCGCGTGGCCGAGTCGAACCTCGTAGCCGTCGACCCGGGGGTGGTCGAGGCGGCGACCGCGTTCGGCGCGCGACCGCTGCACATCCTCTTCGGCTTCGTCGTCCGCGAGGCGTTCGGCCCGCTGCTGCTGTCGCTGACGTTCATCTTCGTCGCGCTCATCGACGCCACCGCGGTGGCGGGGGCCGTGGGCGGCGGCGGCCTCGGAAACCTCGCGCTCACCTACGGCTACCAGCGATTCGACTATGCCATCATGCTGCTGATCATCCTCGTGCTCATCGGACTGGTGCAGCTCGTGCAGTTCCTGGGCAATCGCCTCGCCCGCCGGTTCATCGACTGATGGCCGCGGTCCCTCCTTCCCGCTCGCTCGCCGTCATCGGCGGGGGAGTGGTGGGACTGTCGGTCGCCGCGGCCGCGGCCGACGGGTGGCGCGTCGTCGTGATCGACGCGGCCGACGACGTGTGCGCCGTCGCCAGCGGCGCGAGCTTCGCGTGGGCGAACGCCGACGCGAAGGTCGCCGGGAGCTACGCGGCGCTGAGCCGCGCCGCGCTGGATCGTCATCGTGACCTGTCCGCCGCGGCGAGCGAGCCCTGGTACCGCCCACTGCCGGCCCGCGTCGATGGGCGGATCGTCGAGGAGGGCGGAATCGTCGAGGTGGCGGCGTTCGCCCGGTCCCACGTCGGGCGCATCCGCGCTGCCGGAGGCGCGGTCCGCACGCGAACGCGCGTCACGCGCCTCGCCCAGACGCCGAGCGGTGCCTCCCTCGTCCTCGATGGTCGGCAAGAGCTGCGGGTCGACCGGGTGGTCGTGGCCGCCGGATGCGACACGCCGAAGCTGCTCGCCGATCTCGGCGCGGTGCCGCCGGCGGTCGGTTCCGCGACCGGGCCGCGCGGCTTCGTCGTGCGGGCTCGCCGCACCGATGCCGCCGCGGTCGAGGTGCGCCTGGGCGAGCGGTTCTCGGTGCGCCCGGAGACCGATCGGCTGATCCTCCTGCAATCGCGCGCCCTCGAGCGCGATCTCGATGCCGAGGGCGTGCCCTTCTCGGCCTCGGCGGTGTGGCCCCGCATCCGGAGCGAAGCGGCCGCCGCCGGCTTCGACGTCGCCGACGCTGATCTCGTGTCCGTCGCGAGTGCGACCCGACCGGCGACCACCGACGGCCTCCCCGTCGTGGGCGAGGTGACACCGGGGGTGCACGTCGTGCTCGCGCACAGCGGGGTGACCCTCGCCCCTCTTCTGGGCGAGCTGGCCGCCGCGGGGCTCGACGATGGTGACCCGCACGCCGCCTCGCCCCTGCGCCCCGATCGACCGATTCCCCCCGATGACCTTCCGAAGGAGTTCCCCTCATGACCTCTGCCGACCGCGGCGACCTTCCCGGCGCGAGCGCCCTGCTGGCGGGCCTGCCCTCCCGGCAGGGGTTCGGCGACGCGAGCCTCATCCGCCACCGACCCGGCAGCATCGACCTGGGCGGTGGCAACCCCGACACCTCCGTGGTCCCCGTGGAGCTCTACCGCGATGCGGTCCGCGACCTCACCGAGCACCCGGGGTTCGCCGCTTCCCTGCGTTATGTGCCGGCCGCGGGCATCCCCGAGCTGCGCGCGTGGCTCGCCGAGCGGGAGGGTGTCGACGACTCGCGGATCCTCGTGACCGCGGGAGGCACACACGGTCTGGCCCTCGCCGTGCTCGCCTCGTTGGACCCGGGGGACCTGATCCTCGTCGATGACCCCGTGTACCCGCTCTTCCTCCGCATCCTGGACCTCGTCCCGGTTCGCGTCGAGCCGTTGCGCGTGCGGGACGACGGCGTCGACATCGACGATCTCGAACGGCGCCTGCGCGCGGGCCTCCGCCCACGGGCGCTCTTCACGGTGCCGACGTTTCACAACCCGACCGGCGCGTCGCTTGCGGTCGGCGGCGCGCGACGCCTGGCCGACCTGGCCGAGAGGTACGGCTTCACGCTCATCCTCGATGACCCGTACCGCGAGGTGTCGTTCACGCCCCGCCCGGGTGCGAAGCGGTCATCGGCCACCGAGTCCGACAGGGTGGTCGCCGTCAACGCCTTCTCGAAGACCCTGGGACCGGCGCTGCGGCTCGGATGGATGGTGGTGCCGGCGGACCTGAGCGAGCAGTACGTCAAGCTCCGCAACCGCCTCGACGGGCAGACGAGCGGGGTTCTGCAGGAGATGGTGCTGCGGATCGTGCGCCGTCCCGAGTACGACGCCGGCCTGCGGTCAGCCGGCGAGGTGTACGCCGGCAAGGCGGCCCTCCTCGCGGAGGCGCTCACCGACGCCTTCGCGGATGAGATCTCGTTCACGGCGCCGACCGGCGGGTTCTTCCTCTGGGCGCGACTGCACGGCGACATCGATTTCTCGCGGCTGCATGATCTCGCACAGGACGAGGGCGTCTTCTACCAGCGCGGCGAGTGGTTCGCCGTCGACGACGACGCGCACCTGCGCGGATTCGTGCGGCTGTCCTTCAGCGAGCAGTCCCCGGCCGACCTCCGGGAGGGCGTCGATCGTCTTCGTCGAGCCTGGCTGCGCGTACGCGGTTGACGTCCGACGCTATGCTCCCCGGTATGCACCGGATCTTCCGTATGCCCGTCGCGAAGGTGTATCCGCTCTACGTCCAGAAGGTGGAGCGCAAAGGCCGGACCCGGGACGAGCTCGATCAGACCATCGCGTGGCTCACCGGCTACGACGAGGAGACGCTGCAGCGCTTCCTCGACGCCGGCAGCGACTTCGAGGAGTTCTTCGCCGGGGCCGACCTCAATCCCGCCGCATCGGCGATCACCGGCGTCATCTGCGGCGTGCGCGTCGAGGACATCGACGATCCCCTCATGCAGAAGATCCGCTACCTCGACAAGCTCGTCGACGAGCTGGCCCGGGGAAAGAAGATGACGAGCATCCTCCGGTCGCCGGAGGTCGCCGCGCCGGGCGAACGACACGCGTGAGGTGAGCGCCGCGCGGTCACCGAACGCCGATTCGGACGACCGTGCCGGCTCCGGCTCGCGAGACGCACGGCATCATGCAGCTGCCGCTCGCCCGTTCCTCGGCATCGAGGATGTGATCGCGGTGCTCGATGTCCCCGGCGAGGACGGGAACCTCGCACGTGCCGCAGTCGCCCCGCCGGCACGAGTAGAGCATCGGCACGCCGGCACCCAGCAGCGCGTCGAGCATCGTCGTGCCGGCATCGACACGGATGCGCCGCCCATCGAACACCTCGACGTCGAAGGGTCGATCGCCTGCACGACCGGCCTCCGTGAATCGCTCGCTGCGGAGTCGGTCGCCCAGGCCCATGAGCTCGAGGTCCCGCAGCAGAGGACCGGGGCCGCAGGCGTAGACGGCGGCGTCGTGGAATCGGTCGGCCGCGAGAGTCTCCGTGATCCAGGACGACACGTTCCGTCGTCCGTCCCGGAGGGACTCGTGCACGACGGCATCGGGGACGAGCGCGCGCAGCTCGGCCACGAACGGCAGGTGCCTGCGCTCGCGGCCGAGGTAGAGCACTCGCACGGCCGTCCCCGCGGCCACGGCGGCGTCGATCATCGACATCAGCGGAGTGATGCCGATGCCGCCGGCGACGAAGACCGCCGCATCCGCCTGGTCGAAGACGAACTCGTCGAACGGTCCCGAGACGACGACGCGGTCGCCCGTCGTGAGATTCTCGTGCACCCATGCCGATCCGCCCCGGCCGCCGCGGTCGTGCCGCACAGCGACGCGGACACCCCCGGACGGGGTCCGGAAGACGACGGAGTACCGGCGGGTGAAACCCGCGAACGCGATCTCGAGGTGGGCGCCGGGCGGCGTCGGCGGGAAGGGTCCGTCGATGTCGAGGCCGACGATGTCGGGCGTGAGGTGATCCACGGCGACGATCTGCCGCGACCCGATCAGCTTCACCGCGCTCGCCCGAGAGCCTCGTCGGCGGCGCGCAGCAGCCTCCCGTCGGCGACGATCTCGCCGGCTGCCTGCACTCGCGGGTACAGCACGCCGTCTCGCTTGAGGTGGTCGATCGATCGGCCGTCCGCACTGCGCGACGCGCGCAGCGCAGCCACGACCGCCGATGCGGCCGCCGAGGGTCGGCGGTCGGGCTGGTCTTCGAGGCGGAGATCGAGCGCCTGCGCTGCCATCAGGAACTCGATGCCGACGACGGTCCGGATGTTCTGCACCACCTGGCGCGCGTGGCGGCCGGCGTTGTTGGCCATCGACACGTGGTCTTCCTGGTTGGCGCACGTGGGAATGGAGTCGACGCTGTCGGGATGCGCGAGGGTCTTGCAGTCGGACACGAGCGCGGCAGCCAGATACTGCGGAAGCATGTACCCGCAGTCAAGGCCGACCTGCTCACTGCGGATCAGCATGTCGGGCAGCCCCCGGTTGAGGCTGCCGTCGTCCAGGCGGAACAGCCGGCGCTCGGCGATGTTGCCGATCTCGGTGACCACGATGGAGAGGAAGTCCGCCGCGATCGCGAGGTACTCCGCGTGGAAGTTCCCGCCGGACACCGCCTTCAGCGAACGGCTCAGTTGCGGAAAGATCAGCGGATTGTCGGTGGCCGCGGTGATCTCGTTCTCGACGATCGTGCGCACGAAGGCGAGCGTGTCGACGACGGGACCGAGCACCTGCGGCACGCAGCGCAGCGAGTAGGAGTCCTGCGGGGGCTGACGTACGGGATCGACGTCGCGGCCGCCGTCGACGAGGGCGCTGCCCTCGAGCAGTTCGCGAAGACGTGACGCGACCGCGATCTGCCCGCGCTGGCCGCGGGCGTCGTGGAGCTCGGCGATGAAGGCGTCGCCGAAGCCCAGGAGCGCTTCGATCGACATCGCCGCGGCGACCTGAGCGTGGGCGAGGAGGTTCTCGGCGTCGGCGAGGGCGAGGGCGACCTGCGCGCACGAGAACGAGGTGCCGTTCAGCAGCGCCAGACCATCCTTCGCCTGCACCCGGATGCGGGTGATCCCGGCGGCGGCCATCGCTTCGGCGCCGGAAAGCGTGCGGCCGTCGTAGTCCGCTGTGCCCGATTCATCGGGATCGACGTCGCACATGACGAGGGCGATGTGGGCCAGCGGGATGAGATCTCCGGATGCCCCGAGGGAGCCGTATTCCGGGACGACCGGGGTGACGCCGCGCTCGAGCATCGCCAGCAGGCAGTGCACGAGCTCGGCGCGGACGCCGGAGGTGCCACGGGCAAGGCTCGCGGCACGAATGGCCATCGTCGCGCGCACCGTGTCGAGCGGGGCATCCGCGCCGACCCCGGAGGCGTTGGAGAGGATGAGACGTCGCGACAGCTCTGCGGCGTCGTCGGGATCCTCGAAGGCCGCCCGCCCCGCGAGCGATCCGAATCCGGTGTTGATGCTGTACACCGGCGGGATGCTCTCGCCCCGCCGCATCCCGTCGATGAGCCCATCGACCCACTGCGCGCTGTCGGCCATGGCGTCGTCGAGCTCGTGGGCCTCCAGCACTGCTCGGCCGCGCGCGACGGCGACGAGGCCTTCCAGATCGAGGGTGCTCAGTCCCACGCGCGGGAGGGGGAGGGTCTCAACGGTCATCGTTCCTGCTCTTTCGTTCGTTTCGAAGTCGGCGGGCATCCAGGTCGGCCCACTCGGTAAGGCTCTGAGCGAGATCGTCGGCGGCCCGCATCAGCGACGTGCGGGCGAGGCGGATCCACTCCGGACGGTCGCAGCGGCTCTCGGGTCCGGCGACGTTCAGAGAGCAGACCACCTCGCCGAGATACGACACCGGCACGGCGACGGACACCGACCCGGGGTCGAGCTCCCCGCGCGACACGGCCCACCCTGAGACCCGCGTCTGCGCGAGGGCGGCGAGAAGCTGGTCCCGGCGGAGGGTGCGGGCAGTGTAGGCGGGAAGGTCGCCGTCGAGAACGCGCTCGGCCACGCGAGCGGGTGCACCCGCGAGAAGGACGCGCTGGCCGGCCCCCGCGTGCAGCGGCAGCAGCTCGCCCACCGCGAAGCTGTACTTCATCGATCGATCGGGCTCCGCCCGCCGCAGGCACAGCGCATGACTGCCGACCCGGACGATCAGCACGCAGGTCTCGCCGGTCTCCTCGACGACCGCCCGCAGCAGCGCGGGGGCGGTCTCGGCGAGGAAGGAGTGCACGTAACTGCTGCCCCCGAGCTGGAGCAATCTGCGGCCGGGCCGGCACTGCCCGCCGTCGACGGCGAGGAAGCCGGCGTCTTCCAGCTGGCGGACGTATCGGTAGACGCTGCTCACGGGGAGGCCGGTCCTGTCCGCGACGGCGCGCACCGAGGCATCGCCGGCTGCCGCGACGACTTCCAAGATCGCGAGGCCGCGCTCGATCGATGATGTCGTCATGATCCCTCCTTCGCGGCCGTCGACGGATGCGCTCAGTCTGCGTGCATCCTCGTCCTCGGCCGTAACCTCATTCTCACCACGTGAGAACCGCGTTGCCGCCGTCGCGTCCGCGGCCCCTACTGTTCGGGCTTATGACCAGCGCCCCCGTCGTGACGGATGATCCCTACTCGATCGACAACCTCGTCGACCCGTACCCCCTCTTCGCGCGCATGCGCGCACTCGGCGGCGTCGTCTTCCTCGAGCGCTATGGCGTGCACGCGTTCTTCTCCGATGCGACATGCCGACGCATTCTGGAGGATTGGCGAACCTTCATCTCCGGAGCGGGTGTGGGTCCCTCCAATCTGCATCACGAGAAAGCGTGGCGGCAGCCGGGAATCCTGGAGACCGACCCGCCCGACCACACGGTGATGCGCGTCGCCATGACCGAGGTGATCTCCCCGAGATCGGTTCGCCGGCTCCGGAAGGACTTCTCCGATTTCGCCCGGACGCTCGTCGACGAGATCGTCGACCGCGGCGCGGTCGATGCCATCACCGATATCGCGCAGGTGTATCCGGTTCGCGTGTTCGGGGACGCCGTGGGGATCCCGCGGGAGGGTCGCGCCGAGAACCTCCTCCCGCTCGGCTCCATGAACTTCGCCACCTTCGGTCCGCGGACGGAGCTCTACGACCGATACTTCCGCGCGGGTGCCGGGACGTCGGAATGGGCGGTGGACAATTGCGCACCGGACAGACTCCGCGGCGACGGGTTGGGCGCGTCGATCTGGGCGCACGTCGACAACGGCGCCATCGACCCCGCGCAGGCGACTCTGCTCGTGCGAGCGATGCTCTCGGCCGGCATCGACACGACGGTCCTGGCGATCGGCAATCTCCTCGTCGAGTTCGCTCGCCATCCCGACGCCTGGCGTGTCGTCCGGGAAGACCGGACCTGGCTGCGCTTCGCCATCGACGAGATGCTGCGCCACGAGTCGCCCTTCCAGTCCTTTTATCGAACGACCGCCGCCGCGACCACGGTCGGGGGAGTCGACCTCGCTGCGGGCGAGAAGGTCGCGCTGTTCATGGGTTCAGCCAATCGCGACGTCGACCGCTGGGGCGACACCGCCGGCGAGTTCGACATCAAGCGCACAGCCGGTGGTCACCTCGCCTTCGGGATGGGCATCCATCAGTGCGTTGGTCAGCCGATCTCCCGACTGGAACTGGAGTGCATCTTCGGGGCTCTCGCCGATCGCGTCGCGGAATGGGAGGTGCGGGACGAGCCCGAGCCGTTCGTCCACACGACGCTCCGAGGGTGGGAGCACCTCCCGGTCCGCGCGGTGGCGGCCTGAGGTCGATACGGTAGAGGCGTCGGCGGCATCCGGATCGGAGGAACATCCATGGCACAGCGTCCGCTCGGTGTGACACTCGTCGCGATCATCGCCTGGCTCAACGGCCTCTTCCAGATCATCGGCGCCATCATCCTCATCATCGCGGGGCTGCTCATCACATGGCCGGCCCTGGTCGGATGGTTCAGTCTGCTGGTCGGCATCGTGACGCTGGTCGTGGGGATCGGGCTCTGGCGCGGCAACGCCACCGCACGCACGATCGCGACGATCGTGTTCATCGTGAACATCGTGCTCGAGGTGCTGGGGCTGTTCTCCGGCGAGACGCTGTGGTCGGCGATCGCCGGGTCGATCCTGTCGATCATCGGGCTGATCCTCCTCTACACGCGTCCGGCTCGCGCGTACTTCGGCTCCTAGCTGCGAGGCCCTCGTGGCCGATCTGGAGATGGTCCGCCTTCCCGGCGGGCAGGTGGAGCTCCACGACGCTCGACGGCGCACGCGCCGCACCGTCGAGCTGGAGCCGTTCGAGATCGCACGGTTCGCCGTCACCCAGGAGCAGCTCGCCGAGATGATCGGCGGAGAATCGACGCATCCCCGGCGGCCCGTTACGGATGTCAGCTGGCTGCGCGCCATCCGCTTCTGCAACGCCGCATCGGAGTGGGAGGGGCTCGACCCGGCATACACGTTCGAGGGCGAGGAGGTCACCTGGCACGTGGATGCGGACGGCTATCGCCTTCCGACCGAAGCGGAGTGGGAGTTCGCCTGCCGGGCGGGATCGACGGGGGCGCACTACGGCCCGTTGCCCGACATCGCCTGGACGAGCGCCGACGGTGTGACGCACCCGATGGACGTGGGCGGGAAGCTGCCGAACCTCCATGGCCTCTTCGACACGCTCGGGAATGTGTGGGAGTGGTGCTGGGACCATCTCGACCCGGCGCGGTACGGCGACTACCGCGTGTTCCGCGGCGGCGGCTTCGCCGATGACGCCCACAGCGTGCGTGCAGGAGTCCGCCGCGGAGGACCGCCGCGCTCGCACTCCGACGACATCGGCTTCCGCGTCGCCCGCGGCGGGTTCGACGCGGATGCCGCGGCACAGGGGTGGTCCAAGGAGGCTGACCGCCGGCGAGGCGATCTCGGCGGGCCGTTGCCCTCGGGGTGGACGCCGCGTCGCTGACCCGGTCTGTCAGCGCTCCGCGAGCGCGGCCAGGACGTCGCCGGACACCCGCTGGGTCGTCCACTCCGCCATCGGTGCGGCGCCCAGAGCGCGGTAGAAGGCGATCGAGGGGGCGTTCCAGTCGAGCACGGTCCACTCCAGGCGGCTGTACCCGCGCTCCACGCACACCGTCGCCAGCGACGCCAGCAGAGCCGTGCCGTACCCGGCGCCGCGGTGACCTTCGTCGACCCACAGATCCTCGAGCCAGACACCGTGGCGCCCGGTCCACGTGGAATACGTCAGGAACCACAGCGCGATACCGACGATCTCGCCGTCCTTTTCGACGACGTGTGCGAACGCCCGGGGATCGGAGACGAAGAGAGTGCCGCGCAGCGCCTCCTCGGTGTTCTCGACGGCGTCGGGCTCTCGCTCGTACACCGCGAGAGCGACGATGCCGGCGAGAATCCCCGCTTCGTCCCCGGGTCGGGCGGCACGCACGGTGGCGCCGTCGGGAAGTTCGCGGGGTTGCATGCCCGCCAGCCTATCCGTCGGCCGCGTGGGCCTTCGATCGGGCCACGAGAAGTGTCAGCGCGCGCTCGACGCTCTGGGAGATCACCTCCGCGGGATCACCGTCGAACTCGTGCAGCTCGGCGTCGACGGCGTCGCCGGATGAGATGCCGATGTACACCGTCCCGGCGGCGTGTCCGTCCTCCGGCTCGGGGCCACCGACGCCGGTGATGGAGACGGCGAGGTCGGCGCCCAGCGTCGCCCGCACACCGTCGGCCATCTGCATGGCGCAGCGGGCCGAGCACGGATCGATGTCGGCATCCACACCGAGCGCGCGATGCTTCGACGACACCTGGTAAGCCACGACGCCGCCGGCGAACCATTCGCTCGCGCCTTCGCCTCGCCCGATGGCGGAGCTGAGTGCTCCGCTGCTGAGCGATTCGGCGACGGCGATCGTCAGTCCGCTGTCGGCGACGACGTGGGCGAGCTCGTCGACGAGGTCCATAGCGCCTCCTCCTCCGTGAACTTCCGACCGTACGCAATGTGCGACGGGCGCCCGACGGGATTGCAACGGTTCGGTTCCGTTTGGTAGCGGGCCGCGAGACCGATCCCTAGCATCGGATCATTGCGTGCCAGGAAGGGGAGATCGTGGCTCGATCCGTTCTTCGGACGTCTCTCGGTGCAAGCGCGCTCGCGCTCGCACTCCTGCTGTCGGCGTGTGCGGGGAGCCCCGGCGCGTCGACGCCGACTCCGACGGCGTCGGTGGCGTCATCGGAGCCCGCGCCATCGCCCTCGGCGGACGTGCCGTCGCCGCCGGTCACCCTTCCGACGGACTGCAGCACGCTGGCGACCGAGCCCACCCGTGCCGAGGCGATCGGCGATCTCACCTTGCAGAGCAACGGCGAGGGCTTCGTCCGCCCGGCGCCGGAGAACGCGCAACTGGCGCTCGGATGCGACTGGATCGTCGGAGACGCCACCGGCATGCTGCTGCTGATCAGCACCGCCGACCCCGCCGCCATCACCGCCGCGGTGCAGACGCTTCCCGCCCAGGGCTACACGTGCCAGGTCTCGGACGACTTCGGCGCCGACTTCTGCGACCTCCCGGGGGCGGGACCCGACACCGAGGAGATGATCGTCGCCCGCGACGACGTCTGGATCTACCTGTCGACCGTCAACCGCAACGGCCGCGCGTTCCTGTCCGAGATCGCGCAGGGCGTCTTCGGCTGATCCGTCATGCCCGAGTCCCCAGAGGTCGAAGCTCTCGCGCTGTTCCTGCGCGAGACGCTCACCGGTGCGCTGGTCGGTGCGACGGAGGTCATCGAGTTCCGCGCGCTGAAGACCCGGTCCCGGCCCCTGAGCGAGCTGGAGGGCGCCACCATCGCCGAAGTACGACGTTTCGGCAAGCACGTCGCGCTCCTGACCGACGGCCCCGCCCTCGTGGTGAGCTTCGGGCGCGCCGGCTGGGCGTCGTGGCGGTTGGACGGGGACTCATCCACCCCTCCCGCAGGCGCTCCGCCGGTCATCGCGACGATCGACTTCCCCGGCCGCGGCGAGCTGGGGTTCACGGATCCCGGGGCCTGGCTGTCGCTCGGCCTCTCGGTCGTCGACGAGCCCGTCGAGGTCGCGGCTGTCGCGAAGCTCGGCCCCGACCCCACGGCTGACGCCTTCTCGCCGGCCGATCTCGACGAGATCGTGATCGGTCGGCGCAAGCAGCTGAAGGCGTTGCTGCAGGAGCAGGAGTCCCTTGCCGGCATCGGGAACGCCTACTCCGACGAGATCCTCCACGCCGCGCAGCTGTCGCCCGTCGAGCACGCGGCGAATCTCGACGCCGCCGAGCGATCCCGTCTCTACGGCGCGATCCGGATGATCCTCGGCCAGGCGTTCGCCGACCGCCGCGGCATCCCGATCGACCGCCAGAAGGCGGCCAAAGTCGCCGCGATGCGCGTGCACGGCCGCACAGGGGAGACATGCCCCGTGTGCGGAGGTGTCGTGCACGACGTGCCCGGATCCCAGGGCGCGGCCCAGTACTGCCCGACGTGCCAGACCGGGGGAGCGCCCCTGGGCGGGTGAGGGGACCCGCTCAGCCGGCCAGGGCCCGGTGCACTGACGCGACCGCGCTCGAGCCTTCCCCGACCGCGGCGGCCACGCGCTTCATCGAACCGCGCCGTACGTCGCCGGCGGCGAACACGCGCGGCACCGAGGTCTCGAAGGGCAGCGGTTCGCGCCCGAGACGTTGCCACGGCCCGACGAGGACGTCGGGGACGATGTCGGTGCCGGTGCGCAGGAATCCGTCCGCGTCCTGGTCGAGACCCGAGAGCCATCCCGTCGCAGGGTCGGCGCCGATGAAGCAGAACAGACCTCGCGCGTCGACATCGCCGACGGCGTCGATCCGCACGCGTTCCAACGATCCGTTGCCCTCCAGGCCGGTGACGTTGGCTCCCGTGAGGACCTCGACGCTGGCGTCCTCGTGCAGACGATCGACGAGGTAGGTCGACATGCGCGTCCCCAGGTCGGTGCCGCGGACGACCAGGCGCACGGGACACCCGTTCGACGCGAGATACAGCGCGGCCTGTCCGGCGGAGTTCGCACCGCCGACCACGACCACCGGATGCTCCTGCACATGCCGCAGTTCGAACTGCGTCGCGGCGTAGTAGATGCCCGCGCCTTCGAAGTCGTTCCAGCGGTCCAGCGGCAGACGTCGATAGGCGGCGCCGGAGGTCACGATCGCGGTGCGCGCGTGGATGATGCGCCCATCGGTCAGCGTGACCTCCAGCCCGTCGTCCGTGCTGCGCAGCTGTGCCGCCTCGCAGGGGGCGTACACCCGCACACCGAACTTGAGCGCTTGGAGGGAGGCCTGTCCGATGAGCTCTCCGCCGCTGACCCCGAAGGGGAAGCCGAGGAAGTTCTCGATGCGAGAGGTTGCCGCGGCCTGCCCACCGGGAGCGACGGCGTCCAGCAGCACCGTGCTGAGCCCCTCCGAGGCGCCGTAGATCGCCGCGGCCAGCCCGGCAGGCCCGCCGCCGATGACGACGAGATCGACCACCTCGTCGGCGTCCCCGTTGTAGCTCAGTCCGAGCCGGTCGGCGACCTCGCCCGGGGTGGCGCGGAGAAGAGGCTCCCCCTGGATGAAGGCGATGGGAAGGTCCCCCGGGGCGACGTTGTGGTGCTCCAGTTTGTAGGTGTCGCCAGGGGTGATCTCGGCGGAGGTGTGCACGAGGTCGAGCCGCTCGGCGAAGCGCTGCAGCGATTCGAACTCCTTCGTCGCTGCGGCCCCCACGAACTTCAAGGTCAAGGCGGCCGGGCCCTTGCGCAGCGACTCGCGGCGCTGCCAGAGCTCGCGCAGGAGGAGGTCGCACAGCTCGTCGTCTTCGCTCATGATGCGTCGGAGATCGGTTCGGCTGACGCGATACACCTGCCCCGACTGCGACACGCGCGCCGACAGGAACGCCCCCTGCCCGTTCAGCAGGCCGAGCTCGCCGAGGAACGAGTGGCGACCGACCGTGTTCAGCACGCTCTCGCCGAGCCACCACAGCGAGTCGCGGACGACGTCCACTTCGGCGGTGTCGACGAGGATCAGGTCGTATTCCCGATCTCCGGAGCGGAAGAGGTAGTCGCCCTCCTCGACCTGTTCGGGGGTGCCGAACGCGATGATGCGCTGCCACTGCGCATCATCGAGCGGCTCGGGCGGCGGCTGGATGGCGGTTTCGTACTGTCCCACGGTGGACAGGCTAGTCCTCCGCGCACGCGCGGGCGTCAGGGAGTCTGATCCTCGTGTTCGCCCTCGGCGATCTCCTCGATGACCTTGTCGTTGAACGCGGGGAGATCATCGGGCGTGCGGCTCGAGACGAGCCCCGCGTCGACGACGACCTCCTCGTCCACCCACGTGGCGCCGGCGTTGCGCAGATCCGTCTGCAGGCTGGGGTAGCTCGTGAGCGTCCGGCCCTCGAGCACGTCGGCTTCGGTGAGGATCCAGCCGCCGTGGCAGATCACTCCGACCGGCTTGTGCTGGGCGAAGAAGTCGCGCGTGAAGCCGACGGACGGCCCGTCCAGACGCAGGTGATCGGCGTTCACCACGCCACCAGGCAGGACGAGCGCGTCGAAGTCCGCCGCATCCGCCACCGTCGACGCGAGATCGACGGCCTGCTCGTGGCCGTTCTTCCCCGTCACCGCCCCCTCGGCCGGCGACACGAGCACGGCGGTCGCGCCGGCCCCGGTCACCGCCTCCCACGGGCTCGTCAACTCGCTGTCCTCGTAGCCGTCCGTGAGCAGGAAGGCGATGCGCTTGCCGGTGAGATCGGTCATGTCCGCTCCTCGCGTGTGTGTCGTCCCTCCACGCTAAGAAGCAGTCCGCCGCGACGCCGGGGGGTTGACGTTCGCGCGAGCGGCGGTCAGTGTGCGGGCGGCGCTCCGACGGGCTGATCGGCGGGCTTGCGGATGAGGAAGGCACCGAGGATGAGCGGCAGCGACACGATGGCGGCGATCACGAACGCCCCGCGGGTGCCCTCCGCCGCGGCCTGCGGCGCCAGCGAGCTCGAGCCGCCGGCGATGGCGGACATGACAGTGATGAGAACAGCGATCCCTGCCGCGCCGGCGACCTGCTGGATCGTGCTCACCACCGCGGAGCCATACGAGTAGAACCGCGGCTCCAACGACCCGAGTGACGCGGTGAACAGCGGGGTGAACGACATCGCCAGCCCCAGCGACAGCACCGTCTGGATCGAGAGGAGGAGCCATACCGGCGCGTCAGCCGTGGCGAAGATCGCGTACATCCAGAGCATTCCGCTCACGACGAAGGCGCCCGGGATGAGGAGCACACGGGTTCCCCACCGGTCGTAGATGCGGCCGATGATCGGCCCGGAGAAGCCCATCGCCAGGGACCCCGGCAGCACGATGAGGCCGGTCTCGGCGGGGGTCAGGCCGTGTCCGTCCTGCAGGTACAGCGGCAGAAGCGTGATCGCGCCGAAGAACGCCAGCGACATGACACCCAGTTGAGCGACGGAGAGCGAGAAGTTGAGCGAGCGGAAGACGCGTAGATCGAGCAGCGCCGCATCCGTCTGCTGCAGTCGCATCTGGCGCCATCCGAAGAGCAGCAGGGCGACGACACCGATGCCGAGGGAGACGCCGAGCGTCACCGGTGAGGGGCCGGAGTCGGGGCCCTCACCGCCGTGCCCGCCGATCTGGCTCAGGCCGAAGACGATGCCGCCGAAGCCGAAAGCCGACAGCACGACCGAGAGGACATCGATGCGGGTGCGCTCGGTCTCGCCGAGGTTGCGGATCCACCGGGCTCCGGCGGCGAGGGAGAGCAACGCGATCGGCAAGACGAGACCGAAGTTCCAGTGCCATCCGACGGTCTGGACGAGGAAGCCCGACACGGTCGGGCCGATCGCCGGGGCGAGCGAGATCACGATGCTGACGCGCCCCATCATCCGGCCGCGCTGATGCGGCGGCACCACGGTCATGAGGGTCGTCATGAGAAGCGGCATCATGATGGCCGTTCCCGACGCCTGGACGACGCGGGCGGCGATGAGCATCTCGAAGCCCACCGAGAAGAAGGCCACGAGCGTCCCCGCGGAGAACAGCGTCATCGCCGCGATGAAGACCTGCCGCGTGGTGAACCGTCGCAGCAGGAACCCGGTGATCGGGATGACCACGGCCATCGTGAGCATGAAAGCCGTGGTCAGCCACTGCGCCGCGACGGCGGTGATGCCGAGATCGCGCATCACATCCGGGATCGCGATGCTCATCGTCGTCTCGTTGAGGATCGCGACGAAGGCGGCGATGAGAAGCAGCCAGACGACGCGGTTCTGGTCGCGCGTGAGGCCCTCCTGCGCGGGGGCGGGAAGGCGGATGCTGTCGGTCTGTGTGGCGGCCACGGATGCTCCTCGTTGTGCGCAGGTGCCAGGTCGCCACCTCGGGTGATGGCAAGCCCTCACGATAACGAGGGCATCCGACAGGGTATTCCCGCGACGGCGGGGGAGAGGGCGGGGCGCACGACACCCGCTCCGCAAGCCTAGCGTGTGCGTCCTCGCGCAGACATAGGCTGACGCGCATGAGCATGCGCGGGATGGGAGGCGGGGGCGGGACCTTCCGCCCCGTCGACTCCGACGCGCAACGCCGCCGGAACGCCGAAGCTCCGCGGGTGCCGCACCTCGGACGTCGCGTCGTGGCGCTGTTCCGCCCCTACGCCGCACGCATCGCCGTGACGGCGTTCCTCGTCGTCGCCGGCGCGGCGGTCGCCGTCATCCCCCCGCTCCTCGTGCAGCGGATCTTCGATGACGGGCTCTTCCCCGTGGGCGGCGGCTCTCCCGACATCCCCCTCCTCATCCGGCTCGTCGTCCTGATGATCGCGCTGTTCCTGCTGTCGGCAGCCCTCGGGGTCGGACAGACGTGGCTGACGGCGACCGTGGGCAACCGCGTCACCGGCGACCTGCGTGTGCGTCTGTTCGAACACCTGCAGTCGATGGAACTGGGCTTTTTCACCCGCACCAAGACCGGAGTCATCCAGTCGCGCCTGCAGAACGATGTCGGCGGCGTGTCGGGGGTGCTGACCAACACCGTCACGAGCATCCTCGGCAACGTCGTGACGGTGGCGGCCTCGCTCGTGGCCATGATCCTCATCGACTGGCGGCTGACGATCATCGCCGTCGTGCTCATGCCCTTCCTCGTCCTCGTCCAGCGGCGCGTGGGTCAGGTGCGCGCGCGGATCGCTGCCGAGACGCAGGAGTCGCTGTCGGAGCTGACCTCCATCACGCAGGAGACCCTCAGCGTGTCGGGCATCCTGCTGTCGAAGTCGTTCAACCGGCAGCGCACCGAGTCCGCCCGGTTCGCCGACGAGAACCGGAATCAGGTGCGCCTGCAAGTGCGCCGGGCGATGAGCGGGCAGGGGTTCTTCGCCGTCGTGCAGGTGCTCATGTCGAGCGTCCCGGCGATCATCTACCTCGTGGCGGGGTATCTCGTCACCGGCGGAGTCGACACCATCACCGCCGGCACGATCGTCGCCTTCACGACGGTGCAGGCGCGGCTGCTGATGCCGCTCATGGGGCTGATGCGCGTCGCGTTGGACGTGCAGACCTCGGCCGCACTTTTCGCCCGCATCTTCGAGTACCTCGACCTGATTCCGGCGATCGCCGACGCCCCGGATGCCATCCCGGTGCGTCGGGCGCCCGGCCCGGTCGGGCGCATCGAGTTCCGCGACGTGGTGTTCCGGTATCCGGATGCGGCGCCCGCGAGCCGTCCGACGCTGGACGGCGTGTCGTTCGTCGCCGAGCCGGGGAGCTCCGTCGCGTTCGTCGGCCCTTCGGGCGCGGGCAAGACGACGATCCTGTATCTGACGCCCCGCCTGTACGAGGCATCCGCGGGGAAGGTGATGTTCGCCGGGGAGGACGTGCGCGCGCTGACGCAGTCGTCGATCATCGACGAGATCGGCATCGTGTCGCAGGAGACCTACCTCTTCCACGCGACGATCCGTGAGAACCTGCGCTACGCCAAGCCCGACGCGACCGACGCCGAGATCGAGGAGGCGTGCCGCGCCGCCAACATCCACCATGTGATCGCGGGGTTCGAGCGCGGATACGACACGGTCGTGGGGGAGCGGGGCTATCGGCTCTCGGGCGGGGAGAAGCAGCGCATCGCGATCGCGCGCGTGCTCCTGAAGGACCCGCCCGTGCTGCTGCTCGATGAGGCCACGAGCGCCCTCGACACCGTCTCGGAGCGCATCGTGCAGGAGGCGATCGACGCCGCCGCACGAGGCCGGACGACGCTGACGATCGCGCATCGGCTGTCCACGGTCGTCGGTGCCGACGTCATCCATGTCGTGGAGGGGGGCCGCATCGTCGAGTCGGGGACGCACGCCAGCCTCCTCGCGGCCGACGGACTCTACGCGAGCCTCGCCGCCGAGCAGCTCGCTGCCGCCCGCGTCATGACCGAGGAGGCCACGGCCGACGGGTAGCCTCGCCACTTGCGTGAATCGGCTGCCATTTCGCGCGCCGAGCCAGCCGATTCACGCAACTCGACGGGCGAGCGCGGCGGTGAGGTCGGCGAAGAACGCCGTGGGGTCGGTGAGGTCGGCCTGGGTCACCGTGAGGTAGGTCCACCCCAGGGCCTCCAGACGCCGGCGACGCGCCAGGTCGCGGCGCCACTGGGCGGGATCGCGGTGATGATCGCCCTCGTACTCGACGGCGATGCGCTGAGCGACATAGGCGAGATCGACGCGAGCGACGAAGACGCCCTCGCTGTCGTAGACCACGTGGTTCACCTCCGGCGCGGGGAGTCCCGCTTCGCACAGGAGCACCCGCAGCTCGGACTCCTTCGGAGACTCCGACCGTTCGTCGAGCAGCTCGAGTGCGCGGCGGAGGAGCGGGGCGAAGCGCTTGTCGGTGCGCGTGAGCACGGCGTGGGTGAGCTCCGTGATCGTGGCGTCGCCCCGTGCGAGGAGGCGGTCGCCCACGGCGACCAGGACCGGCAGGTCCAGGACGGACGCCAGGTCGCAGAAGGTGCGCGCGGGGGTCGTCACGCGCACGCCGTCGACGGAGGTGACGTCGCCCGCCGGCAGGTCGACCTGGTGTCCGCGCGTGGTCTTCCCCTGAGGGGCACGGCGACCCGGCGGGGTGCTGACGTGCAGGATCGGCGAGCGCTCGAGTCGCCACGGGAGCGGCAGGTCCCACAGCAGCGCGGCGGTGGCATGGCTGAAGACAGCGGCCAGCGGCAGCCGCGTCGCGCGGGCGGCGCAGCGTGACGGCAGGTCGTCGACGCCGCGCGGGAGGCGAGTGCCGTAGAACGGCGCGGCGAGGTCGGATGCGCGCGTGCGTGCCCGGGTGACGCCCTCCTTCGCGGAGCGCCGGGTCGAGAATGCCGGATCGAGGAGTCCGGGCGGAAGCTCTCCGGGGGTGCGGGACATCCCTCGACGCTGCCCGTTCTGCACGCCCCGTGCCGGACGAGCGCCATCTCGTGGACAGCATCCGTCACCACGGGGGCTGTGGAGGAGGGACGCCCCCGCCACTTGCGTGAATCGGCTGCCATCTCGGCCGAGATAGCAGCCGATTCACGCCAGACGGGCGGGAGAAAGAGTTACGCGGGAGGGGGGAGCTCGGCCAGGAACGCCTCGACAGCCTCGCCGTAAGCGGGGTCGGGATGCGTCACGGCGATCTCCCGCAGAGGCGGGACGTCGAGGGTGCGGATGAGAGCGATGCGGGCGCGCACGGCCTCCTCGGCGCCGGCGTCCCGGAGGACCTGGATGCCCCCGCGGAGGGCCGCGAGATACTCCTGCACCACCGGGAGTGCGCTCCGCTGCTGCGTGATCGAGCTGCCGTCGGCGCGCTCGCGCCACTCCACCACCACGTCGGGGATCACGTCGAAGGCGCGCGCCTGGGTGTACATCCGCTGCGCGATCACCTGGTCTTCGTACAGACGGCCCTCGGGGAAGCGCAGACCGTGCCGCTGCCAGAAGTCGGTGCGGCTGAGCTTGGACCAGGCGACGATGTTCCCGGATGCGGCCGGGTGAGCGGCCAGCGTCGTCGCCGTGCGGGCGGGATCGGTCGCGGCCGACACCCACGGCTGAACGTCCCCCGCCGCGTACCGACCGGCCGGGTCGGGGCGCAAACGGACGTAGGCGCCCGCCACGAAGTCGCTGCCGGAGGCGTCGAGCATCTCGACCATGCGCTCGAGGGCATGCGGCCGCATCCGGTCGTCCGCATCGAGGAAGCCCAGATACGGCGTGCGCACCAGGTCGAGACCGGTGTTGCGCGCCGCGGACAGACTCCGCTGCTGCCCGTGGGTGACGAAATGGAACCGAGGGTCGGCGGCGGCCGCGTCGGCGAAGATCTGCCGCGTGGGGTCGTCGGGCCCGCCGTCGTGGACGAGGACGGCCCGCCAATCGAGAAAGGTCTGGTCGCGGAGGGACTGGAGCGCTTCGGGGGCGTACCGGGCGATGTCGTGGCCGGGCACGATGACGGTGACGGTTCCGCCCGCCGTCGCGGTCCTCTCGGCGGTCACCCGGCCGATCCTACGGCCGCGACCGAGGCGGCGAGGGCGTCGGCCACCAGTGCGAGCGACTGCGAGAGGGAGCGGGGGAAGGTGAAGCGGACCGCGGTACGGGCGAGGTCGGGGTCGATGCCGATCGCCACAAGCACGTGCGACGGCTCGTCGCTCCCGGCTGCGCACGCGGAGCCGCTCGAGGACACGATGCCGCGTCGTTCGAGCTCGAGCAGGATCGCCTCGCCGCTGGTGCCGGGGAAGACGAAGCTCGCGGTGCCGGGAAGGCGGTGCACGGGATCGCCCGTCAGCCGCGCGGTGGGGAGGAGATCGTGCACGCGCGCGACGAAATCGTCGCGGAGCGCGGTGACCCGGGCGGCTGCCTCCTCCCGCTCCCGCTCGGCGAGCTCGAGTGCGGTCGCGACGGCGACGGCGCCCGCGACGTTCTCCGTGCCCGAGCGACGGCCGCGCTCCTGGCCGCCGCCGTGGAGGAGGGGCTCGAGCGGAATCCGGCCCCGCACGGCGAGCACCCCGGTGCCCTTCGGAGCGCCGAGCTTGTGCCCCGCGATCGAGAGCGCGTCGGCACCGGTCGCCCGCAGGGGCAGCCACCCCGCCGCCTGCACCGCGTCGAGGTGGAGCGGCACGCCGGCGGCGGATGCAGCGGCTGCAAGCGTCGCCGCATCCTGGATCGTGCCGATCTCGTTGTTGGCGTAGCCGACGCTGATCAGCGCCGTGTCGTCGTGCAGCAGGTCGGTGAACGCCGCGGGGTCGATGCGGCCGCCGTCGTCGACGGGGGCGAGATCGACGGTGAAGCCGTGCACCCGCCGCAGGTAGTCGGCCGATTCGAGCAGCGATTCGTGCTCGATCGCCGTCGTGACCACCCGTCGCGCGCCGCGCTGCAGATGCGCGGCGATCGCGATTCCCTTCACGGCGAGGTTGTTGGCCTCCGTGCCGCCCGAGGTGAACACGACGTCGCTCCGCCGCATCCCGAGCACCGCCGCGACGCGGGCGCGCGCATCGGCGAGGGCGGATGCAGCAGCCTCACCCACGGTGTGGTGGCTGGAGGGGTTGCCGAACTCGCGCGTGAGGTACGGCATCATCGCCTCGAGCACCTCGGGGCGCACGGGTGTGGTGGCGGCCGAGTCGAGGTAGAACATGCTCACCGGGGAACGGACTCCGCGTCGATCCCGATGTCCAGCCCCAAGTCCAGCGCGCGGGCGGAGTGGGTGAGAGCCCCGACCGAGATGACATCGACCCCTGTCTCGGCGATGGCGCGCACCGTCTCCAGCGTGACGCCGCCGGAGGCGTCGACGAGAGCCTGCCCCGCGATCCGCTCCACGCCGGCGCGAAGATCGTCGAGCGAGAAGTTGTCGAGCATGACGGTGCCCACCCCCGCCGCGAGGACGGCGTCGATCTGGTCCAGACGATCCACCTCTACCTCGACGTGCGTGGTATGCGGCAGCTGGGCGATCGCCCCCTGCAGGGCGGCGGTGACCGACACGCCCTTCTGCGCGAGCACGGCGAGGTGGTTGTCCTTGGCCATGACCGCGTCCGAGAGCGAGAACCGGTGGTTGTGGCCCCCGCCCATGCGCACCGCGTGCCGTTCGAAGGCGCGCAGGCCCGGCGTCGTCTTGCGGGTGTCGGCGATCCGCGCGCCGGTGTGCGCGACCTCGGCGACGTACTGCGCGGTGAGCGTGGAGATGCCCGACATGCGCTGGACGAAGTTCAGCGCGACTCGCTCCGCCGTCAGAACGCCGCGCGCCGGCCCGATCACAGTGGCCAGGCGCTCGCCGGGGAGGAAGTATGCGCCGTCTTC
Source organism: Microbacterium sp. RD1 (assembly GCF_052220165.1). Classification (NCBI taxonomy): domain Bacteria; kingdom Bacillati; phylum Actinomycetota; class Actinomycetes; order Micrococcales; family Microbacteriaceae; genus Microbacterium; species Microbacterium sp. RD1. The sequence goes on along the minus strand of NZ_JBQPOL010000003.1, from coordinate 194,266 downwards.
GACGTGGAGCTGCACGTCTATGCGCGGATCGGTCAGGACGAAGGCGGCCGCGAAGACCTCCCCGCCGCTGAACACCCCCGACTCGCGCGCGACGAGATCCGCGCGCGCGACCGCGCTCTCGACGAGGAGCGTCTCGCTCGTGAGATCGCCCCACGGCGCATCCTCCTCCAGGGCAGCGGCGACGACCCGCTCGATGACGGTGCGGGTCAGCATGCCGCCGCCTCGACGGCTTCGACGGCGGGGGAGGCATCTGGCGCCGCGAATCCCGCTTCCCTTTCGATCGAGGGATCCCCCTCAAGGGCCTCGTCGGAGCGGAAGTGCGCCCCGACCGAGAGGGTGCGGGCGAGGGCCGCGGCGACGACGGCGCGCGCGACGAGGAGCAGATTCGCGTCCTCGTGCTCCCGCAGCGTGCGCGGTGCCGGCAGGTCGGCCGACCACCCGGCGAGCACGTCGGCCGCGCGGCGCAGCCCGGCTCCGGTGCGCTCGAGTCCGGCATCCGTCCACATCAGCCGCTGCAGCGCGGCCCGCGAGAACGCCGTGCCGAACGCAGGCGATTCGCCCGCAACAGGAGAATCCGAGCCCGATCGTCCTGTTTCCGGCGATTCTCCTGCTGCGGGCGCGGGCCATGCACCGGATGCCGCGTCGACGACCACTGCGTCACCGGCCCGCGCCCCGAAGACCGCTGCCTCCAGCAGCGAGTTCGAGGCGAGACGGTTCGCGCCGTGCACGCCCGTGGCCGCCACCTCGCCCACGGCGTAGAGGCCGGGCACGCTCGTCCGGCCATCGAGGTCGGTGACGACGCCGCCCATCAGATAGTGCGCCGCCGGGGTGACGGGGATCGGATCGACAGCCCAGTCGAACCCGCGCTCGCGGACCACGCGATCGATCGTCGGGAAGCGCCCGGCGAGGTGAGCGGCCCCGATGGCAGTGGCATCCAGATGCACCGGGCGCCCGCCCTGCGCCGCCATCGCGCGCGCGATCGCCCGCGCCACGACGTCGCGAGGGGCGAGCTCGCCGTCGGGGTGCGCATCGAACGCGAAACGCCGCCCTTCGTCGTCGATCAGCACCGCGCCCTCGCCGCGAACGGCCTCCGACACGAGGAATGAGTCGCCCGCGGCGAGCACGGTCGGATGGAACTGGACGAACTCGAGGTCGCTCACCGCTGCGCCGGCCCGCATCGCCGCGGCCAGGCCGTCGCCGGTGGCGACCTCCGGGTTGGTGGTGTGCGCATAGAGCTGCCCCGCTCCACCCGTCGCGAGGATCACGGCGTCGGCGTCGACGGTTCGCTCACCCGAATCGGTGAGCAGGCGCACGCCGCGCACTCGGCCCTGGTCGGTGACGAGATCGGCCAGGAACGCGTGCTCGAGCACGGTCGCGCCACTGGTGCGGAGCGCGGCGACGAGCGCGCGCTCGATCTCCGCGCCGGTGGCGTCCCCGCCGGCGTGGAGGATCCGCGCGGCGGAGTGCGCGGCCTCGCGCCCACGGCTCAGCTCGCCGTCGGCAGCGCGGTCGAACGCGACGCCGCGCGCGATGAGCTCGCGGATGCGCGCCGGGGCCTCGGTCACCAGCGTCCGCACGGCGACCTCGTCGGCGAGCCCCGCCGCCGCGGTGAGGGTGTCGCGGATGTGATCCTCGACGCGGTCGTCCCCTCCGAGTACCGCGGCGATCCCGCCCTGCGCGAAGCGGGTGTTGGAGTCGGTGAGCGTGCCCTTCGTGACGATCGTCACCGCGCATCCGCTCTCGGCGGCGTGCAGCGCGGCCAGGAGCCCCGCGATGCCGCTTCCGACGACGATCACCGACGTGTTCATGACGCCTGCTCCCATGCCGCGGCCGGCGCTGCCGGAGGCTTGGCCGCCAGCATCCGCTCGAGGGCGAGGGTGGCCGGCTCGGCGACGGTCGAGGGCACCGTGATGCGGTTCACGACCTCGCCGGCGACGAGCGACTCGAGGATCCACGCGAGGTAGCCCGGGTGGATGCGGTACATCGTCGAGCAGGGGCACACGACCGGGTCGAGGCAGAAGATCTCGTGCTGCGGATGCTCCGCAGCCAGGCGCTGCACGAGGTTGACCTCCGTGCCGATCGCGAAGGTCGTGGGCTCGGAGGCCGCCTCGATCGCCTTGCGGATGTAATCGGTCGAGCCCGACTCGTCTGCTGCGTCGACGACGTCCATCGGGCACTCGGGGTGCACGATCACGCGGACGCCAGGGTGCTCGGCGCGCGCCTTCTCGATCTGGTCGACGCTGAAGCGGCGGTGCACCGAGCAGAAGCCGTGCCACAGGATCACGCGGCTGTCCTCGAGCGTCGCCTCGTCGTTGCCGCCGAGGGGGCGCCGCGGGTTCCACATCGGCATCTGCTCGAGCGGCACGCCCATCGCCTTGGCGGTGTTGCGGCCGAGGTGCTGGTCGGGGAAGAACAGCACGCGGCGGCCGCGCTCGAACGCCCACTCCAGGACGGTCCGCGCGTTCGAGGACGTGCAGACGATGCCGCCGTGGCGGCCCACGAAGCCCTTGATCGCGGCGGAGGAGTTCATGTACGTGACCGGGATCACCGGGACCAGGCCCTCGGCGTCGGGCGTGTCCAGGTCGCCGTAGACCTCTTCGAGCTGCTCCCAGCACTCCTCGACCTGGTCGATGTCGGCCATGTCGGCCATCGAGCACCCGGCCGCCAGGTTCGGCAGGATCACGGCCTGCTCCGGCCGCGAGAGCAGATCGGCGGTCTCCGCCATGAAGTGCACACCGCAGAACACGATCGCCTCGGCGTGCGGGTGGGCTTTGGCGGCGTTCGCGAGCTGGAACGAGTCGCCGACGTAATCGGCGTGGCGCACCACCTCTTCGCGCTGGTAGAAGTGGCCGAGCACGACGACTCGGTCGCCGAGCGTCGCCTTGGCGGCGCGGATGCGCTCGTCCAGGTCATCGGCGGATGCCTCGCGGTAGGCCGCGGGGAGCTCGCCCTGCCGAGGAGAGCCGGTGGGGATGACATCGCCCATCGAGGCGCCCGGTCCGTAGCCCGGGCGGGTGTCGAAGTTCCAGGGACCGGCGGCCAGGTCGGTCGTACAGGTCGCCGACGTCGACGCTCCGGCGACGATCGCCTGGATCTCGTGGTCGACCGAGGGATCGGTCGGCCGAGGCTGCAGCAGAACGGATGTGGCGGGCATGGGAGTTCCGATCAGTCGTGCGTTCGGGTACGAGGACGCGCCGCGGAGGGCGCCGGAGTGCGAAGCGGGCCGCGCTCGGCCAGCTCGACGTCGCGGTTGTAGCGGTACAGGCGGGCGGGCCGGTGGCTGCCGGTACGGAAGCGGTCGGTGGGGATGAGGGTGTCGGAGCTGTCGACCTGGCGGCGGAAGTTCGCCGGGTCGAGGCGGCGGCCGAGGATCGCCTCGTAGACCTCGCGCAGATCGGCCAGCGTGAACGCATCCGGCAGCAGCCCGTGTGCGATGCGGCTGTACCCGACCTTGTTGCGCAGGCGCCACAGCGCGTAGGCGACGATCTCGTTGTGATCGAAGGCGAGCGGCGGAAGCGACGCGGCGTCGAACCACTCGACGTTCTCGGGGGTGTCGCCGGATGCCGCCGACGCGGCGACCTGCGCGTCGACGTCGTCCGAGCGCAGCAGCGCCCAGTAGACGATCGACACGACGCGGCTGGGCGAGCGGTCGACGGCGCCGAACGCGTACAGCTGCTCGAGGTAGCTCGGCGCGAGACCGGTGGTCTCGCGGAGGGTCCGCGAGGCTGCGTTCTCGAGCTCCTCCGTCGCGTCGAGCCATCCGCCCGGGAGCGCCCAGCGCCCCTCGAACGGGTCGCGCGTCCGACGAACGAGCGGGATCACCACGCGCGAGATGTCCTCGCCGGCGCTGCGGCGCAGGCTGAAGATCACCGTCGAGACGGCGACGCGGACGGGGCCCGCTTCAGCGATGGTTTGTGTCATGGTGACCTTTACTCCGCCACCATCATAGTGTCGTGGTGACTCGAAGGGCAAACGCCGCGCGCGGGCGCCTTCTCAGCCACGCGCCGTAGCGTGTCGGATGTGCTGCTGGTCGACATCGTCCTCCTCGTGATCCTCGCGCTCGCCGTGATCACCGGCGTCCGGCGCGGACTGCTGGCTAGCCTCGGGCTGTTCGTCGGACTGGCCCTCGGGGGCGTCGCGGCCTACTGGCTCATGCCGCTCGTCGGCCTCTGGGTGCCGCTGCCGGGGTGGCGGACAGTGGCGGTCGTGGCGACGGGCATCCTCCTGCTGCTCCTGGGCGCCGCGGCGGGCTCGGCCGTCGGGCGCGTGCTGCGCCGCGGGGCGGACCGCATCCGGCTGCGGATCCCCGAGCGCATCCTCGGTGGTGCCGTGAGCCTCGTCGCCGCCGTCCTCGCCGTGTCGTTCGTCGGCGGCGCGCTGGCGGCCACGGGCACCCCCGGGATCTCCAGCGCCGTGGCCTCCTCGACCGTGCTGCGGACGATCGACGCCGCGACGCCGGCTCCGGTGCGGGCGGCGATCGCCGAGCTGCGGGGCTCGGTGTTCGACGAGGGTCTCCCCACACTCGGCCGGCTTCTGGAGCCGTCGATCCCGGCCGCCGCGCCGGATGTGGCTCTCGACGACCCCGCGCTCGCGCAGGCCGGGCGGTCGGTCGCCAAGATCACCGGAGTCGCCTACGCGTGCGGCATCACTGCGAGCGGGAGCGGGTTCGTCGTCGCGCCGGAGACCGTCATCACCAACGCGCACGTGGTGGCGGGAGTCTCGCAGCCCGTGGTCGAGCTCCCGGGTGACGTCGCTCGGGACGGACGCCTGGTCTACTTCGACCCCGTCGACGATCTCGCCGTGATCGCGGTGCCGGGCCTTCGTGCCGAACCGCTCGCCGTCTCACCCACGCTGGCGATCGGCGCGGGGGCTGTCGTGCAGGGATACCCGCACGGCGGACCCTTCACGTCCGGCGCTGCCCAGGTGCTCTCGGTGGGCGTCGTCGGCGTCCCCGACATCTATGAGTCGACGTCGGTGCCACGGGAGATCTACGCCCTCGCTGCCCGGGTGCAGCCGGGGAACTCCGGCGGGCCGCTCCTGACCCCCGACGGGAAGGTCGCGGGAGTGGTGTTCGCGCGCTCGGACGCGGGAGAAGAGGTCGGATATGCGATGACGCCGGCCGAGCTGACACCTGTGCTCGACCAGATCGACACGCTCGACGCCGTCGTCGATGCCGGCTCCTGCACGCGGTGACCGCGCGCTAAGCTGGCCGCGGAGTGCTGCTGTTCGCACGCCGATTCCAACTGAACATCGGCCACGACCCTCGCGGGAGAGCCCCGGTTCCCGGGCACCGAAGGAGCAAGCCTCCCCGCCAATCTCTCAGGTCCGCGTACCGCGCGGGTTTGGCCACTCTGAAAAGCGATCCGGATGCTGCGGCGACCGGATCCGCCGACGGTGAAAGTCGCGGCATCCGCTCGGGTGCCGTTGCGAAGCTCTCAGGCTCATGACAGAGGGGGAGTTCTCAGACACCGTCCGGTGTCTGCCCGACACGCGAACGGGAGAACTCATGACAGACCCCCGTACCACCCCGCTGCACGGGCGCCATGCCGCGCTCGGGGCATCATTCACCGATTTCGGCGGCTGGCTGATGCCCGTGCGGTACAGCTCCGACCTCGCCGAGCATCACGCCGTGCGACAGGCCGCCGGACTCTTCGACATCTCGCACATGGCGGAGTTCGACGTCCGCGGACCCGGCGCGGCCGCGTTTCTGGACTACGCGCTCGCCGGACGGCTGTCGGCACTCGTCGACGACCAGGCGAAGTACTCCCTCGTGCTCGCCGGAGACGGCGGCATCCTCGACGACGTCATCGTCTACCGGCACGCCGACGACCACTACCTGATCATCGCGAACGCGGGAAACCGCGAGGTCGTCGCGACAGCCTTCGCCGAGCGTGCCGATGGATTCGATGTCACCGTGACCGATGAGACCGAGAACACCGCGCTCCTCGCCGTGCAGGGCCCGCGCGCGGAGGAGATCCTCGGAGCGCTCCCCGGTCTGGGAGGCCATTCCGTGCCGCTCGCCGAGCAGAAGTACTACCGCATGGCGCACGCGACCTACACCCCTGCCGGTGGTGAGCCCGTGCCGGTGCACGTCGCGCGCACCGGGTACACCGGTGAAGACGGATTCGAACTCGTCGTCCCCGTCGCCGCGGCCGGCGCGCTGTGGGACGCGTTGCTGTCGGCGGGCGAGCCGCTCGGTCTCGTCCCCGCGGGCCTCGCCGCCCGCGACACGCTGCGCCTGGAGGCCGGCATGCCGCTGTACGGACACGAGCTGGGACGCAGCATCCGCCCCGCCCAGGCGGGACTCGGGCGGGTCGTGGTGGCCGACAAGGAGTCGTTCGTGGGCAAGGACGCGACGGCGGACCCGGATGCACCGGTGCTCGTGGGGCTCGTCTCCGACGGCCGCCGCGCCGGCCGCGCCGGATACGCCGTGCTCGCCGGCGACAAGGTCGTCGGCGAGATCACCAGCGGCGCGCTGAGCCCCACCCTCGGCCACCCCATTGCGATGGCCTTCGTCGCGCCGCGCGCATCCGCGCCCGGCACCGAGCTCGCCCTCGATGTGCGGGGCACCCGCATTCCCGCCACCGTGACCGCCCTGCCCTTCTACCGGAGGAAGAAATGACCGATCTCGATTCTCTTCAGTACACCGCCGAGCACGAGTGGATCGCTCTCGACGGTGACGTCGCCACCGTCGGCATCACCGACTTCGCCGCCGACAAGCTCGGCGATGTCGTGTTCGTCGACCTTCCCGCCGTCGACTCGGGGGTCACCGCCGGTCAGGTGTGCGGCGAGATCGAGTCGACGAAGTCGGTGGGCGAGCTGTACGCGCCGCTGGCCGGCGACGTCATCGCCGCCAACCAGGCCGTCGTCGACGATCCGTCACTGGTGAACTCCGACCCGTACGGTGAGGGATGGCTCGTGAAGATCCGCGTCTCTTCGGTGGCGGACGGCCTGCTCGACCGCGAGGCCTACGTCGCGCTCACGGGTGGCGAGGCGTGACCGGGTCGGCATCCTTCGCCGCCCGGCACATCGGCACCGATGCCGCCGCGCAGCGGCAGATGCTCGACGTGCTCGGGTACGACAGCGTCGACGCGCTCGTGCGCACCGCAGTGCCCGCCTCGATCCAGGCCCTCGAGCGTGCCACGAGCGACATCCCCCCGGCGGCGACGGAGGCCGAGGCGCTCGCGGAGCTGCGCGAGCTCGCCGCGCAGAACCGCACGGCACGCCCCATGATCGGACTCGGCTACTACGACACGTTCACGCCGTCGGTCATCGCGCGGAACGTGCTGGAGAACCCGTCGTGGTACACCGCCTACACGCCGTACCAGCCGGAGATCTCGCAGGGGCGCCTGGAGGCGCTCATCAACTTCCAGACGATGGTGAGCGACCTCACCGGTCTCGACACCGCCAACGCCTCCATGCTCGACGAATCCACCGCCGTCGTGGAGGGGATGCTGCTGGCCCGCCGCGGCTCGAAGTCGCGGTCGAACGTGTTCCTCGTCGACGCCGACACCTTCCCCCAGACGAAGGCGCTGCTGCGCCACCGTGCCGAGGCCGTGGGGATCGAGCTGCGCGAGGTCGATCTCGCGACCCTCCCGGGCGCTGGGCGAGCGCAGTCCGCTCCGGACCCTGAGCGAGCGCAGAGCGCTCCGGACGCTGAGCGAGCGCAGCGAGACGAAGGGGCGCCCGCGCTCGAGGCCTTCGGTGCCTTCATCCAGTACCCCGGCGCCACCGGTCGCGTGTGGGATCCGACCGAGGTGGTGCGCGCGGTGCATGACGCCGGCGGCCTCGTCGTCGCAGGCGCGGACCTGCTCGCCCTCACCCTCCTCCGCTCACCGGGGTCGTTCGGCGCCGATGTCGCGGTCGGCACCACCCAGCGCTTCGGAGTGCCGATGGGCTTCGGCGGCCCCCACGCCGGCTACATGGCCGTGCGCGCGGGGCTCGAGCGGCAGCTGCCCGGGCGCCTCGTGGGAGTGTCGCAGGACGCGGCGGGGCATCCGGCCTATCGGTTGTCGCTGCAGACCCGCGAGCAGCACATCCGCCGGGAGAAGGCGACGTCGAACATCTGCACCGCCCAGGTGCTGCTGGCCGTGATGGCCGCGATGTACGCGGTCTACCACGGCCCCGACGGTCTGCGGGCGATCGCCACCGACGTGGCCCGCAAGGCCGAGGCGCTCGCCGAGACGCTCCGCGGCTACGACCTGACGCTCTCCTCCGACGCGTTCTTCGACACGCTGCGCGTCTCGGTGCCCGGGCGCGCCGAGGACGTCGTCGCGCGTGCTCGCGACCGCGGCTACCAGCTCCTGTGGGTGGACGACGCGACGGTCGGCGTCTCGGTGGACGAGACTACGACCGGCGAAGACCTCGCGGCGGTGGCGGCGGCCTTCGGCGTCGTCGAGACGGGAGATCGGCGTCTCGACTACGCCGACGCGGAGCCGGTGCGCGGTGTCCCCGGGGAGCTGCTCCGCGCCGACGCGTATCTCACGCACCCGGTGTTCTCCTCGCACCGGAGCGAGACGGCGATGATGCGCTACCTCAAGCTCCTCGCCGACCGTGATTACGCGCTGGATCGGGGCATGATCCCGCTCGGATCGTGCACGATGAAGCTCAACGCCGCGACCGAGATGGCCGCGGTGTCGTGGCCCGAGTTCTCACGCGTGCATCCGTTCGCCCCCGAGGCCGACGTGCACGGCTACCTCGCGATGATCGAGCAGCTCGAGCGGTGGCTCGCCGAGGTGACCGGCTACGACGCGGTCTCGCTCCAGCCGAACGCGGGATCGCAGGGCGAGCTCGCCGGGCTCCTCGCCATCCGCGGATACCACCGTGCGAACGGCGACCTCGACCGTGTGGTGTGCCTCATCCCGTCTTCCGCACACGGCACGAACGCGGCATCCGCGGTTCTGGCGGGGATGCGGGTGGTCGTCGTCGCGTGCGACGACGCGGGGAACGTCGACCTCGACGACCTGCGCGCGAAGATCGCGGCGCACGCCGGCGAGCTCGCCGCGCTCATGATCACCTACCCGTCCACCCACGGGGTGTACGAGCACGACGTGGTCGAGATCACGCAGGCCGTGCACGACGCCGGCGGCCAGGTGTACGTCGACGGCGCGAACCTCAACGCGCTGCTCGGATACTCCCGCTTCGGCGACCTGGGCGGCGACGTGTCGCACCTGAATCTGCACAAGACCTTCGCCATCCCGCACGGCGGGGGCGGCCCGGGCGTCGGCCCGGTCGCGGCCAAGGCGCACCTCGTGCCGCACCTGCCGTCGCATCCGTTCTCGCAGCGCGCCGATCACGCCGGTGGGGTCTTCGACGGCGGGCCGGTCTCGGCGGCGCCTCATGGGTCGGCCGGCATCCTGCCGATCTCGTGGGCGTACGTGCGGATGATGGGCGCTGAGGGGCTGCGGGATGCCACCGCGTCCGCCGTCCTCGCCGCGAACTACATCGCCGCGCGGCTGCGGAACCATTTCCCGGTGCTGTACGCCGGCGAGGGAGGCCTCGTCGCGCACGAGTGCATCCTCGACCTCCGCCCGCTGCGGGAGGAGACCGGCGTCACGGTCGACGATGTGGCCAAGCGGCTCATCGACTACGGCTTCCACGCTCCCACCATGTCGTTCCCCGTCGCCGGAACGCTCATGGTCGAGCCGACCGAGTCGGAGGATCTCGGCGAGATCGAGCGCTTCATCGAGGCCATGGTCGCGATCCACGCCGAGGCGCACCGCGTCGCCGCGGGGGAGTGGCCGGCCGACGACAACCCGCTCGTCAACGCGCCGCACACTGCCGAGTCGGTGGTCGCGGGCGAGTGGACGCATCCCTACTCCCGCGAGACGGCGGTGTATCCCGTGCACGCGCTCGTTCGGACGAAGTACTGGCCGCCGGTGCGCCGCATCGACCAGGCCTACGGCGACCGCAACCTCGTCTGCGCCTGCCCGCCCGTGGAGGCCTTCGCCTAGGCCGCTCGTTCCCGCCTCCGCTCGCCCTCCCGGTCGCGCTCCCATTCCGCGAGACTCCATCTGCGCCACGAGACAGCAGCCGCCGCACGCTGTCTCGTGGCGCAGGTGCAGTCTCGCGGTCGGGGTGTGGTCACCGCGGGTGGCCGGAGTGCAGCGCGGCGCGGAGCGAGAAGAGCTCGTCCGTGCGCATCGCGCCGATCGGATGCAGGCCGGCCGCCCCGAGGATGCGGCGTAGCGTCATGGGCTCGAGGCACTCGTTCCAGCTCCACCGGGCGAGGTGATCCAGCGACCGACGCAGTTCGTCCTCGCGCTGCTTCTCCTGCCACACGACCTCCGCGGGATCACCGTATCGGCCGTCGTACTTGATGCGCCCGTCGGCCTCTGCGCCGACGCGCACCCGTGGCCAGTACATGTCGAGCTGGTACTCGCCCTGGGCGGTGGGGATCACGGCCTGGAGCTCAGGGCGCGGAAATCCGAGCCACTCGATCACGGCGCGGCTGACGGACTCCAGCGGTGTCTGGCTCCGTGCGTCGGCGCGATGAAGCGCCCACCGGGCTCTGCGGCGTCCTCGGCTGCTCGCCCGGGCCTCATTGCACGCGACGAGCTGCTCGACCGTGGCGAGCGGGTCCATCCGGAGCACCGCGTCAGCCACGGCGAGAGCCACCGCCGGATGCCGCGACCTGGCCGCGTCGACGGCCACCTCGGCGGGCGCCGTGACGAGGAGACCGCCGATGTCGACGATCGAGCGTGCGTCGACGGTGGTGTGCGTTCGCACGCCGGCGATCTCGCGCGAGGTCGAGGTGGCGCTGAGCACGTGGACGGCAGCCGGTTCGCCGAAGATCGGGAGCCCGAGGAGCGCGGCGGCGGATTCGAACGCGAAGACGGCGTCGGGCTGGATCATCGCCACGGCGTGCACGCGCGCCAGATACCGATCCCACGGTGCGAGTCGGTTCCAGGCTCCCGCGGGTGCGTAGACGCCGGGGCGCACGCTGACCAGCCGGCCGGCCCGCGCCTCCCGGTCCAGCCGCACGCCTGGGCTGTCGCGGGTCACCAGGAGGGGGATCGGGCACGGGGCGTAGTGCGGAGCGAGGGGCAGGACGGGAATCATGCCGCCCAGCATCCGACGGCGGGGCCGCTGCCGATCCCCGGTCGCAGCGGTCCGGTGGACAACGGCCGCATCCGATCGCCTGTGCAGGACGCGCTGGCTGTCAGCGACACTCCACCTGCGCCACGAGACTGCGTCCGGCGGCCGCAGTCTCGTGGCGCGCGTGCAGTCTCGGCGTGGGGGCGCCGTCCCGTGCGCTAGGACGTCGGGGAGGGAGTCGGGGAGGGGGACGGCGTGGAGGCGGGGGCGAAGACGGCGGGCCACAGCGCGGCGGCGAGGGGGTAACCGACGAAGGCGACGACGTCGAGCAGCGTGTGGGCGATCACCAGCGGCAGGATGCGGCCCCACCGCCGATAGCACCAGCCGAAGACGACGCCCATCACGAAGTTTCCGACGATCGCGCCGAAGCCCTGGTACGCGTGATACGCGCCGCGAAGTGCCGCCGTGGCGACGATGATGCTCCACCACGACCACCCGAGACGGCGCAGCCGATCGAAGAGATAGGCGAGGAAGATCACTTCCTCCGTGAGCCCCGCGCGGAGGGCGGAGAGGACGAGGAGCGGCACCACCCACCACGCGGTATCGAGAGGAGACGCCACGACCGCGATGTTGAGGCCCAATATGCGCGAAACGGCATACAGTCCAAGTCCCGGGATGCCGATCACCGCGGCGACCAGCGCGGCCCGGCCGAGATCGCTGCCGAACCGGCGGAAGTCCAAACCGATGCGTCGCAGGGCGTTCGCCCCGGGCTCCCACAGCAGGTAGACCACCAGCGCGACGATCGCCAGCGAGAAAGCGATGTTGAGGAAGCGGTAGACCACATCCCAGATCGCCTCGGCGTCGCGCGTCGGGTTGAGCTGCGTCTGCTGCTGCGACAACGGGGTCGTGCGCAGCGAGGCTCGGACGAGAGACAGGACAGAGTACAGCGCCGACTGCCCGACGCTCACGGCGAGGACGAGACCGATCTCCCACCGCAGCCGCGTGCGGGCAGACCGCCCGCCGGCGAGAGGTGGTTCGACGAAACCTCCGTCGAAAGGGGCGTTCATCGACGGCACGTTGTCAGATTGCCACATATTCCCGGTCCGGAGTTAAGGGTATGTAACGTTTTCCACAGGCCTTTTGACCAGCGATGGTCGTTTACCTATCGTTTCCGTATCCGTGCCCCCCGGACAGGATCGCTTTCGCGGCGCTTTTGCGTGGGCGGGCACATCACCCTTTGCACAGGAGGAAATGTGTCTGAAAGGACATGGCGCACGCGTGCGCTCACAGTCGGAGCCGGCGTCGCAGCTGCGGCGCTCGCGCTCGCCGGCTGCACCACCAGCGGTGGCACGGACGACGGCGGCTCGTCGTCGGAAGGCGGCACCATCACGATCGCGACGACCAACGCCTTCACGTCGTTCAACAGCGACACCCCCGACGCCAACCTCGACACCAACGGCATGGTGGGCTATCTCACCGGCGTCGCGAGCGACCTCGGTCTCGGTGGTTTCCAGCGCCTGGACGCCGACTTCAGCATCTTGCCGAACGAGGACATCGGCACCTACGAGAAGGTCTCCGACGACCCCCTCACGGTGCGCTACACCCTGAAAGAGGGACTGACCTGGTCCGACGGCGAGCCCATCACCGCGGATGACATGCTCGTCGACTGGGCCATCAACTCCGGTTACTACGACGACGGCGTGGTCGACGCGGCCACCGGCGACGTCACCAACGGCGGCACGGTCTACTTCACCCTCGCCGGCAGCACGGCCGGTCTCGACACGACCGCGTTCCCGGAGATCAGCGACGACAACCTGTCGATGACGCTCACCTACTCCGAGCCCTACGTCGACTGGGAGCTGGTGAATCCGATCAACAAGCCCGCTCACGTGCTCGCCGAGAAGGCGGGCGTGTCGACGGAGGAGTTCATCGAGACGCTCAAGTCGATGCCCGAGGGCAACGTCGACGCTCCCGTCGCGCCGAATCCGGTCCTCAAGGCCGCGGCCGACTTCTGGAACACCGGATACGACGTGACGGCGATGCCGACCGACGAGAGCCTGCTAGTTTCCTCCGGGCCGTTCATCGTCACCGACTTCGTGCCGGAGTCCAGCATCACGCTGGAGAAGAACCCCGAGTACAAGGGAGACAAGTCGCCGGCGTACGACCAGCTGATCATCCGCTTCATCGGCGACGCCAACGCGCAGGTGACCGCGCTCCAGAACGGTGAGGTCAACGCGATCCAGCCGCAGCCCTCGGCTGACACGCTGACGGCACTGGAGAACGCCAACGCCACGGTGCACGCCGGCGACCAACTGTCGTACGACCACCTCGACCTGAACTTCACCGGGCCGTTCGCCGACCCGGCCGTTCGCGAGGCCTTCCTCAAGACGATCCCGCGTGAGCAGATCCTCGAGGCCATCATCACCCCGGTGAACCCCGAGGCCGAGGTGCTCAACTCGCAGATCTTCCTGCCGACCGACGGCGACCAGTACAACACCGCGGTCGAGGCGAGCGGATACGACGCCTTCGTCGAGCCCGACATCGAGGGCGCGAAGGCGCTCCTCGCGGGCCAGACCCCGACGGTGCGGATCCTGTACAACACGAACAACCCCAACCGTGTCGACAGCTTCCGTGCGATCCAGCAGTCGGCGTCGGAGGCGGGCTTCATCATTCAGGACGCCGGCTCGCCCGACTGGAGCGAGCTGCTCGGAAGCGGCAGCTACGACGCGTCGATCTTCGGATGGATCTCCCCGGGTGCCGGCAACGCCGCGCTCCCGCAGATCTTCAAGACCAACGGGGGCGGTAACTACAACTACTACTCCAACGCCGAGGTCGACGCGCTGGTGGACGAGAGCCAGGTCACCCTGGACGAGGACCGCCTCGCCGAGATCAAGGTCGAGATCGACGCCGCGACGGCAGCGGACTTCTACGGTCTGCCGCTGTTCCAGCTGCCGGGCTTGTTCGCCGACAACGGGTCCGTGTCGGGCATCGAGTACTTCGGTGGCCAGACCGGAATCGTGTGGAACGCGCAGGACTGGACCCTCGCGGGCTGACCCCCGCGGGGTGACACCCCGGTGAATCCTCGACGGGACGCCGGAGTCGTTACGGCTCCGGCGTCCCGCCTGTTCGCGCTGCGGTGCGGATATCCTTCCCGACACAGGCGCAACGCTGCGTCTGTCGGCCCGATCGAAAGAAGTCACACGCGATGGTGGGATTCGTCCTTCGGCGCATCGCCGTCTCGTTCCTCGTGCTCCTCGCCGCGTCGTTCATCATGTACGTGCTCGCGGCGAACTCGGGGAACCCTCTGCAAGACCTCGAGGGCAGCAACGCCCCCAACCGCGAGCAGCTGATCGCCGCGCGGGTTGCCGCTCTCGACTTGGACGTGCCGCCGGTCCTCCGCTACTTCATGTGGCTCGGCGGGGCCGCCCAGTGCCTCGTCCCCTTCGTCGGCCAGTGCGATCTGGGTCTGACGATCTCGAACGCCCCGGTGACGAGCATCCTGCCGGCGGCGATGGTCTCGACGCTGCAACTGGTCACCGTCTCCTTCCTGGTCGCGATCATCCTGGGCGTCGCGGTGGGAGTCGTCACGGCTCTCCGCCAGTACAGCGGCTTCGACTTCGGCGTGACGCTCCTCAGCTTCTTCCTCTACTCGCTGCCCTCCTTCCTTGTCGCCGTGCTCCTGAAAGAGTTCCTGGCGCTGGACTTCAATGACTTCCTGCAGTCGCAGACGACCATCCCGGTGTGGATCATCGTGGTGCTCAGCCTGGTGAGCGCGATCGTCTGGCAGGCGATGCTCGGCGGCGCACTCCGGCGCCGCCTGGTCGTGGCGGCGATCTCCGGGGCCGCCATGGCCGTGCTCCTGGTGTATTTCGACCTGACCGATTGGTTCCGCCAGCCCGGGTTCGGTCCCCTCGGGCTGCTGCTGCTCATCGGCGGCACGGTCGTGCTGGTGACGGCGCTCATGGCCGGTCTCGAAAATCGTCGCGCGCTCCTGGTGGCAGGGATCAACGGTGCGATCGCGTACGTGTGCTACTTCGCGCTCCAGGGGTTGTTCGACATCTCGACCTTCGGCACGCTGATCATCCTCGGAATCGTCGCCCTCGGGGTCGGCATCGCATCGGGGCTGGTTCTGGGGGGACCCGATCGCGGGATGGCCGCCCGTATCGGCGGCATCGTCGCGGTCGTGTCCGCGAGCTTCGTCGTGCTCGACCGGTACATGCAGTCGTGGCCCGAATACGCCAACAGTCCCCGCATCAACGGGCGACCGATCGCGACCGTCGGCGCCAGCACTCCGGGGTTCAGCGGTGACGTGTGGACCTCCGGTATCGACACGTTCACGCACCTGCTCCTGCCCACCATCGCGCTGCTGCTGATCTCCTTCGCCGGGTACACGAGGTACGCGCGCGCCGGGATGCTCGAGGTGATGAACCAGGACTACATCCGCACCGCGCGGGCCAAGGGCCTGTCGGAGCGGACGGTGGTGATGCGGCACGCGCTCCGCAACACGCTGATCCCGATCGTCACGCTCATCGCCACGGATATCGGCGCACTTCTGGGTGGTGCGGTGATCACCGAGCGGGTCTTCGCGATCAGCGGCATGGGATCGCTGTTCGTCGCGTCCATCCTGCGGGTCGACGTCAATCCCGTCATGGGCTACTTCCTCGTGATCGCCGTCACGGCGATCGTCTTCAACTTCATCGCCGACCTGATGTACGCCGCGCTCGACCCCCGCGTGCGCGTGGTGGCGTGATGGTCGCCCGTTCTCTCTCAGAGGTCATCCGATGACACAGATGCTGCCCGAGCCCGGGCCCACCGAACCCCCCGCCCGGGACGACGCCACCGTCGGAGTGAGCCAGGGGCGTCTCATCCTGCGGCGCTTCCTCGGCAACAGGGTCGCGGTCGTCTCCGGCGTCCTGTTCCTGCTGATCGCCGTGTTCTCCATCTCGGCGATCGGTCTCGGTCCGATCCCGGGCTGGTGGAAGCACAACTACACGTCGCTGAACCCCCAGCTCAACAACGGCGCTCCGACGCTGTCGCTCGTGCCCGAGTGGCTCGGGGGCAGCGGATTCACGCTGGGGGAGCACCCGTTCGGGCAGACCCGCATCGGCATCGACTACTTCGCGATGGTGATGCGCGGCATCCAGAACTCGATCATCGTGATGTTCGTGATCAGCCTGGTGGGCACCCTCATCGGCACGGTCGTCGGCGCGATCGCCGGTTACTACCGCGGGGTGGTGGATTCGATCCTCATGCGCATCACCGATGTGTTCATCGTGATCCCGGTGATCGTCATCGGCGCGGTCGTCGGCCGTACCACCGGGGGCCTGGGAGTGTGGCCGCTGGCGTTCTTCCTGGCGATGATCTCCTGGATGGTGATCGCGCGCCTGGTTCGCGCGGAGTTCCTGAGCCTGCGCGAGCGGGAGTTCGTCGAGGCCGCGCGGGTCGCCGGCGCCAGCGACGCGCGCATCATCTTCAAGCACATCCTGCCGAATGCGATCGGCGTCGTGATCGTCGCCGCGACCCTGCTGGCAGCGGCCGCGATCCTCCTGGAGACGGCGCTGAGCTTCCTCCAGCTCGGCGTGCGTCCGCCCGACGTGTCACTCGGCCTCATCATCTCCGACAACCAGTCGGCGTTCCAGACCCGCCCGTGGCTGTTCTGGTGGCCCGCGGTGTTCATCGTGCTGCTCGCGCTCCTGATCAACTTCGTCGGCGACGGGCTGCGAGACGCATTCGACCCGCGGCAGAAGCGCTTCTCGCTGCGGCGCACGAAGGAGCAGGTCGACATCGCCCGCCCGCCGGCTGCGGACGGCGTGCAGATGGATGCGAGCGGACGACTCGGGGGGACCCTGTGACGGTCGTCGTCGAAACCTCCCGGCACGCCTCAGACGAGGAGGACCGCCGCGACCAGCGCGCCCGCGCCGAGCACGATCGCCGCGACCGTCGCGACCCGCGCCCGCACGACGACACGCGCGGAGTCGGCCACGCCGAGCTCGATCCGGCCGCTGTCGCGCAACTGCTCCCATCGCCCGCGCACGAGGGCGGCGGCAGACCCCGAGTCGGTGGACGGCAGATCGCCGGGGCGCACGCCCGGGGCCGTCGGCGACTCGGAACGGCGCTCGGCACGCGCCGCGCGGACGGCGCCGAGCGCACCCGGAGCGGGGGCGCCGGTCGCACTGATGCGGCGGCCGGGCGTGTGCAGCTGCAGCGCGTACCGGGTGTCCACGTGGATGAGGGCTGCCCACGGCACGCGGTACTCGGCGACGATGTTCGCCACGTGCACCTCGTCGTCGTCGACGGCGATGTACGGGGCCCACAGCAGCGCCCACACGAGCGCGGCGCCGCCGAGCGAGCCCAGCAGCAGCGCCGGTGCGGCCGCGGCCGCACCGGGCGTCAGGAGCGTGCCCGCCGCGACCGCGGCCAGCAGCACCCACGCCACGATGCTGAGCACCCGATTGAACGTCGATCGGAACACGATCCGCGGCATCCGTTCATTCTCCCATTTCCCGGCGTCTCGCTCGGCGAGACGGGAAGGACTCCCGCATGACCACTCCGGCACACAACGCCGTTCCCGCCCTGGAGATGACCGACGTCAGTGTCGACTTCGCCGTGGACGACGCCTGGGTTCCCGCGGCGAAGCACCTCAGCTACACGATCGCGCGCGGTCAGGTCGTCGCCGTCGTGGGCGAGTCGGGATCGGGCAAGAGCGCGAGCTCGATGGCGATTCTCGACCTGCTGCCCCGCAACAGCCGAGTGCGCGGCAGCATCCGGGTCAACGGCCGGGAGATCACCGGGCTGTCGCCGCGTCAGCTCCGCCAGCTGCGCGGTCCCGAGGTCGCGGCGATCTTCCAGGAGCCGATGACCGCACTGAACCCCGTCCTCACCGTCGGGTTCCAGATCATCGAGGCACTGCGCGCCCACACGTCGATGAGCCCCTCGGAGGCCCGGGTCCGGGCGATCGAGCTGCTCGGCCTCGTCGGGCTTCCCGACCCCGAGAAGGCGTTCGCCTCATATCCGCATCAGCTCTCGGGCGGTCAGCGCCAGCGTGCCATGATCGCGCAGTCGGTGAGCCTGGACCCCGCCCTGCTCATCGCGGATGAGCCGACGACGGCGCTCGACGTGACGGTCCAGGCCGAGATCCTCGACCTGATCCGCGACCTCCGGGACCGCCTGAACTCCGCCATCCTCCTCATCACCCACGACATGGGCGTCGTCGCCGACCTCGCCGACTGGATCGTCGTGATGAAGGACGGCGAGATCGTCGAGCAGGGCGATGTCGCCCAGGTGCTCGGCGACCCGCAGCAGCCGTACACGCAGGAGCTCCTCGCCGCCGTCCCCCGCCTGGGAGCCGGCACCGGAGAGCACGGCGCGGTGGACGTCGTGGAGAGCCTCGCCCACGCGGTCGAGGAGGCGGAGATGGGGATCGCCGAGGAGACGATCGCGCAGGCGGCCGCCGCGCCCGAGATCGCCAAGCCCGTCCTCCAGCTCGACGGCGTGTCGATCGAGTACGGCAAGCGTCGCCGGGTCGCGGCGTTCCGCGCCGTGGATGACGTCACGCTCGGGATCGCCGAGGGCGAGATCGTCGGGCTCGTCGGTGAGTCGGGGTCGGGCAAGTCGACGATCGGGCGCGCCGCGATCGGGCTTCAGCCGATCGCCGAGGGGCGACTGGTCGTCGACGGCATCGACATCAGCTCCGGTGCGCGCAAAGTGGTCGGATCGCTCCGCCGCAAGGTCGGCATCGTCTTCCAGGATCCGTCGTCGTCGCTCAACCCCCGTCTGCCCATCGGTGAGAGCATCGGCGAGCCGCTGCTGCTGGCCGGGGAGGCGAAGGGGAAGGACCTGGACCGCCGGGTCGAGACACTGCTCGACGAGGTCCGGCTGCCCCGGAACTATCGCAACCGCTACCCGCACGAGCTCTCCGGCGGCCAGAAGCAGCGCGTGGGCATCGCCCGCGCCCTCGCGCTCAAGCCGAGACTCCTCGTCGCCGACGAGCCCACCAGCGCCCTCGACGTGTCGGTGCAGGCGCGGGTGCTGGAGCTTCTCATAGAGCTGCAGCGCGAGCACCGATTCGCGTGCCTGTTCATCAGTCACGACCTGGCCGTCGTCGACGCGATGGCCGACCGGATCGTGGTGCTTCACCGTGGCCGGATCGCGGAGCAGGGCACCCGCGACGAGATCCTCCGCAATCCCAAGGAGCCGTACACCCAGCGCCTCATCGCGGCGATCCCGGTGCCCGACCCCGAAGTGCAGGCCGAGCGCCGTGCGCTGCGTCGGCAGCTCCTCGCGGCGGAGGGCGAGACGTCCTGACGGGGGAGGCGACCGGAGGCCACCGCGCGCGGCGGTAGAATGGTAGACGCTCGATTCCGGGCGCTCTCCCAAAACCCTCAAGGACACCGTCATGGCGCACGCCCTCCGCCCCGACCTTCGGAACGTGGCCATCGTCGCGCACGTCGACCACGGCAAGACGACCCTGGTCGACGCGATGCTCCGGCAGACGGGCTCGTTCGGCGAGCATGCCCACGTCGAGGAGCGCGCGATGGACTCCAACGACCTGGAGCGCGAGAAGGGGATCACGATCCTCGCGAAGAACACCGCGATCACGTACAACGGCGTTCACACCGACGTCCCCGTGACGATCAACGTCATCGACACCCCGGGCCACGCCGACTTCGGCGGCGAGGTCGAGCGCGGTCTGTCGATGGTCGACGGCGTGGTGCTGCTCGTGGATGCCTCGGAGGGCCCGCTGCCGCAGACGCGCTTCGTGCTGCGCAAGGCCCTCGAGGCCAAGCTCCCGGTGATCCTGCTGGTGAACAAGACCGACCGCCCCGACGCCCGCATCGCCGAGGTGGAGGAGGAGAGCCACGATCTGCTCCTCGGCCTCGCCTCGGATCTCTCGGACGACGTTCCCGACCTCGATGTCGACGCGCTGCTGGACGTCCCGGTCGTCTATGCCTCCGGGCGCGCCGGTGCGGCGTCGCGCAACCGCCCCGCGAACGGCGAGCTCCCCGACAACGACGATCTCGAGCCCCTGTTCGGCGCGATCCTCGAGCACGTGCCTGCGCCGTCGTACGACGATGAGGCGCCGCTGCAGGCGTGGGTGACGAACCTCGACTCGAGCCCCTTCCTGGGCCGCCTCGCGCTGCTGCGCGTCTTCAACGGGACGCTCCGCAAGGGCCAGACTGTCGCGTGGGTCCGCCACGACGGCACGACGGCCAACGCCCGCATCACCGAGCTGATGAAGACACGCGCCCTCGAGCGCTATCCGGCCGATTCCGCGGGACCCGGCGACATCGTCGCCATCGCGGGTTTCCCCGACATCACCATCGGCGAGACGATCGCCGATCCGGATGATGTGCGTCCGCTGCCGCAGATCCACGTCGACGAGCCGGCGATCTCGATGACGATCGGCACCAACACGTCGCCGCTGGCCGGCAAGGTGAAGGGCCACAAGCTCACCGCGCGCATGGTGAAGGACCGCCTCGATCGCGAACTGATCGGCAACGTCTCGCTCAAGGTCGTCGACATCGGGCGACCGGATGCGTGGGAGGTGCAGGGCCGCGGTGAGCTGGCTCTCGCGATCCTCGTCGAGAACATGCGCCGCGAAGGCTTCGAGTTGACCGTGGGGAAGCCTCAGGTCGTCACGAAGAAGGTGGACGGGAAGACGCACGAGCCGTTCGAGCACCTCACGATCGACGCCCCCGAAGAGTACCTCGGCGCCATCACGCAGCTGCTGGCGACTCGCAAGGGCCGCATGGAGTCGATGACCAACCATGGCACCGGGTGGGTGCGGATGGAGTTCATCGTCCCCTCGCGCGGGCTCATCGGATTCCGCACCGAGTTCCTCACCACCACCCGCGGCACCGGCATCGCCAACGCCATCTCCCACGGCTACGAGCCGTGGGCCGGGCAGATCGTGACGCGTCAGAACGGCTCCATCGTCGCCGACCGCTCGGGCGTCGTGACGCCGTTCGCCATCATCGCGCTGCAGGAGCGCATGTCGTTCTTCGTGCAGCCGACCGAAGAGGTCTACGAGGGCATGGTCATCGGCGAGAACTCCCGCAACGACGACATGGACGTGAACATCACCAAGGAGAAGAAGCTGACCAACATGCGTCAGTCCACCTCCGACACGTTCGAGTCGATGACGCCGCCGCGGCAGCTCTCGCTCGAAGAGAGCCTGGAGTTCGCCCGCGAGGACGAGTGCGTCGAGGTGACGCCGGAGAAGGTCCGCATCCGCAAGGTGGTCCTGGATGCGACCGAGCGCGGCCGCGCGACGGCACGCCTGAAGCGTCAGGACGCCAACGTCTGATCGCGTGCGCGGACGCTACCGCGACTCGGAGATCAGGACCGCGCGAGTGCCCGGGACCAACGCCTCGAAGACGTGCGGCGCGTCGCCGGGGTACGAGAGGTAATCGCCGGGGGAGAGCGTGAACGGCTCGCCGGCGGGGCCGACGCGCGCCGCGCCCGAGGCGAGGATCACGTGTTCGATCGTGCCGGGGGAGTGGGGGGCCGAGCGCCGCGGCTCGCCCGGCTCGGCGGTGATCAGGTAGATGTCCCGTCGCGCGCGATGCGGACTCGCCGACAGCAGGGTGGCGAGATACGGCGCGGACGCGGAGCGGATGCCGCCGCCGTCGGCCGCACGGACGAGGGTCGGCGCATGCGCACCGTCATCGACGAACGTGGAGAACGGGATGTCCATGGCCGTCGCCAGCGCCCACAGCGTTTCGACGCTGGGGTTGCCGCCTCCCGACTCCAGCTGTGACACCGTCGCCTTGGAAACGCCCGCCTGGCGAGCCAGCTCCGACACCGAGAGCGCATGCGCCTCCCGCTCGCGCCGCAGGGCAGCGCCGATCCGCAGACTGAGCGTCGTCATGTGTTCATTATGGTGAACGATCGTTCGACTTGACAACCGACTGTGGCGCGCTCACGCTAGCTTCGTGGCCCCCGACTCCGACGCATCCGACGAGCATCGCCGCGCCGCCCGACAGGGTCTGGCGGTCTCGCTGGCGACGTCGGCGTACGGCATCTCGTTCGGCGCGCTGTCGGTCGCGGCGGGCCTGGACGTCTGGCAGACGTGCGTGCTGAGTCTTCTCATGTTCACGGGAGGATCGCAGTACGCGTTCGTCGGCGTCATCGCCGCGGGCGGCGTCGCCGCGGCGCCGGCTGCGATCGCGTCGTCCGCTCTCCTGGGCGTACGAAACGCCGCCTACGCCATCCGGATGGGACCGATCATCGGACCCCGCGTCTGGCAGCGCGTCGCGGCGGCGCAGTTCACCATCGACGAGTCCACCGCCGTCGCGCTCGCCCAGAGCGAGCCACGCGCGCGGCGCGTGGGCTTCTGGGTCACCGGCATCGGGATCTATGTCGGCTGGAACCTCTCCACCCTGGCCGGTGCGCTCCTCGGCGACGTACTGGGCGACCCCCGGCAATACGGCCTGGATGCGGCGGCGGCGGCCGCTTTCCTCGCGCTCCTGTGGCCGCGGCTGCGGGGACGGCAGGCGCTCGCGGTCGGCGCAGCGGCCGCCGTCGTCGCCACGGTGCTGACGCCCGCGCTCATGCCCGGGCTGCCGGTGATCATCGCGGCGGCCGTCGCTGTCGTCGTCGGCTGGTTCAACTGGCTCGGTGGGGCCCCGCAGGCCGAACCCGACGACGTCCCCGAACGAGGAGGGCTGCCGTGACGCTGTGGAACGCGATCCTGCTCGCCGCCGTGATCTGCGTGGCCGTGAAAGCGGTGGGGTATGCCGTTCCCGCCCGCTGGCTGGAAGCCCCTCGGCCCGCCCGGATCGCCGACCTCCTCACCGTCGCCCTCCTGGCGGCGCTCGTCGCGGTGCAGAGCCTCGCATCGGGACAGTCCATCGCGCTGGACGCGCGCATCCCGGCCGTGCTGGTCGCGGCGGGCCTCCTCGCGCTGCGGGCGCCGTTCCTCGTGGTCGTGCTCGCGGCCGCCGCCGTCGCCGCCCTGCTGCGCCTGTGGGGCTGGGCGGCGTGAAGAGCCGCTCGTTCGCGAGGGGTCGCGACATGCGGGAAGTCCCGCGACGGCTGCCGCGTGTCGCGACCCCTCGCGGCGCGAGGACGCCCGCCTAGACTGTCGCGGTGGCATCCCCGGTCTCGACCCTCCTCGCCCGCGCCCTGACGTGGGTGTTCTCGCTCGCGATCGGGGCCGTGTACGGCACCGCGGCGACGGTCGCCCACGCGTTCCGGTGGGGCGTGGTGCCGATCGGCCTCCTGCTCGCCATCCTCGGGACCGGCGCGCTCCTGATCTCCTTCCGCGCTCTCACCGCCGATCGGTGGACGGCCCTGGCGGCAGGGCTCGGCGTCATTCTCGCGACGTGGGTCTTCAGCATGGTGGGTCCGGGCGGATCGGCCATCGTCGCTCCGGCGACGGCGGCGACGGAGTGGATCCCGGTCACCTGGACGATCGCGGTGCCTCTCCTGGTGGCTCTCGTCGTCGCGTGGCCCGACCTCTCGTCGGTGCGGGCCGAGCGCACCCGCACGCGCACGTAGACTGAACGTGTGACGTATGTGATCGCCCTCCCGTGCGTGGATGTGAAAGACCGCGCCTGCATCGACGAGTGCCCGGTCGACTGCATCTACGAAGGCGAACGCTCGCTCTACATCCACCCCGACGAGTGCGTCGACTGCGGCGCGTGCGAGCCGGTCTGCCCGGTCGAGGCGATCTACTACGAGGACGACCTTCCCGAGGAATGGTCCGACTACTACAAGGCGAACGTCGAGTTCTTCGACGACGTGGGCTCGCCCGGCGGAGCCGCGAAGGTCGGAGTGATCCACAAGGATCACCCGGTCATCGCCGTCCTGCCTCCCCAGGGCGAGTGAGCGCCGCCTGATGGGCGTCGCCGATCTCGACGATTACCCCTGGGACGCCGTCGCCCCTTACGCGGAGAAGGCGCGACGGCATCCGGATGGCATCGTCGATCTGTCCATCGGGTCGCCCGTGGACCCCACGCCCGGCGTCATCGCGGCCGCGCTCTCGTCGGCGACCGACGCCCACGCCTACCCGCTGACCGCCGGATCACCGGGGCTGCGCGAAGCGATCGTGGAGTGGTACGCCCGGCGGCGGGGCGTGCCCGACCTCCCGGTAGACGCGGTGATCCCCACCGTCGGGTCGAAGGAGCTCGTGGCGCTGCTGCCGCTTCTCCTCGGTCTCGGACCGGGGGATGTGGTCGTTCACCCCAGGGCGGCGTACCCGACCTACGAGGTCGGCGCGCGGCTGGTGGATGCGACACCGCTGGCCGCGGACGACCCGGCGTCCTGGCCGGACGGCACCCGCCTGGTGTGGCTGAACTCGCCCGGCAACCCCGACGGCCGGGTGCGGGATGTGGCGGCGCTGCGCGCGGCCGTGCAGCGCGCGCGGGAGCTGGGCGCAGTCCTCGCAGCCGACGAGTGCTACGCGGAGCTGGGGTGGGAGGAGCCCTGGCGCACCGAGCGCATCCCCAGCGTGCTCGATCCCGCCGTCACCGCCGGCGACCTGACGGGGGTCCTCTCGGCGTACTCGCTCAGCAAGCAGTCCAACCTCGCCGGCTACCGCGCGGCCTTCCTCGCGGGGGATCCGGCCATCGTGACCCGCGTGCTCACCGCGCGCCGGCACCTCGGGCTGATGCCGCCGGCGCCTGTGCAGGCAGCGATGGTGGTCGCCCTCGGCGACGACGAGCACGTCGACGTCCAGCGGGAGAGGTACCGGCGCCGGCGCGATCTGCTCAAGCCCGCGCTGGAAGCGGCAGGCTTCCGGATCGACGCGAGCGAGGCAGGGCTGTACCTCTGGGCGACCGAGGGTCGCGACGCGTGGGACAGCCTCGACCGCCTGGCGGAGCTCGGCATCCTCGCCGGGCCGGGCTCCTTCTATGGAACGCACTATCCGCAGCACATCCGCGTCTCGCTGACCGCGTCGGACGAGCGCGTGCGATCGGCGAGCGATCGCTTGCGCGCGGCCGGGGCACCTTAGCGAGAATCTCCATCGGATGCGGTGATCCTTTGTCGGTGTCCGAGATACCTTCTGGCGCCTACTAGGCTGTAGGAGCACGGGGATGTGGTCACCAAGCCGCGTCTTTTCCGTGTCTTCCCGGCGCGGGAAACGTGCTTCCGGGTCGAGGATCGGACCGCGATCAGAAATCGCAAGGAGGCGCAGTGAGCGAATCGGGAATCGAGCAGGAGAAGGCCACCCTCACCGTCGGAGGCCGCACGGCCGAGTTCCCCGTGCTCGCCGGCACCGATGGGGTCCCGAGCGTCGACATCGCCAGCTTCACCCGTCAGACCGGCCACACGACGCTCGACTACGGATTCGTGAACACCGCGTCGACGAAGTCCGCGATCACGTTCATCGACGGCGACCAGGGCATTCTCCGCTATCGCGGATACCCGATCGAACAGCTCGCGAAGAACAGCACCTACCTCGAGGTGGCGTGGCTCCTCATCTACGGCGAGCTCCCTACCGCCGACGAGCTGGCCAGCTTCGACGACCGCATCCGTCGCCACACCCTGCTGCACGAAGACCTCAAGCGCTTCTTCTCCGCCCTCCCGCACACCGCCCACCCGATGTCGGTGCTGTCGGCGGCGACCGCGGCGCTGTCGACCTACTACGAGCGCGAGTCCGACCCGCACAACCCGGAGTTCGTCGAGCTGAACACGGTGCGGATGCTCGCGAAGCTCCCCGTGATCGCCGCCTACGCCCACAAGAAGAGCGTCGGGCAGGCCTTCCTCTACCCCGACAACTCCCTCGGGTTCGTCGAGAACTTCCTGAAGCTCAACTTCGGGGTCCTCAGCGAGGACTACGAGGTCAACCCCGTGATGGCGAAGGCCCTCGAGCGCCTCCTGATCCTCCACGAGGACCACGAGCAGAACGCCTCCACGTCCACCGTGCGCCTGGTCGGTTCGACCGGGGCCAACCAGTTCTCCTCCATCTCCGCGGGCATCAACGCCCTCTACGGACCGCTGCACGGCGGCGCGAACGAGGCCGTCCTCGACATGCTCGGCCGCATCCAGGAGTCGGGCGAGAGCGTCGAGCGGTTCGTGGAGCGGGTGAAGAACAAGGAGGAGGGAGTCAAGCTCATGGGCTTCGGCCACCGCGTCTACAAGAACTACGACCCCCGCGCCAAGCTCGTGAAGGAGTCGGCCGACGAGGTGCTCGAGGCTCTCGGCGTGAGCGACCCTCTCCTCGACCTCGCCAAGCAGCTCGAGGAGATCGCGCTCAACGACGACTACTTCAAGGAGCGCCGGCTCTACCCGAACGTCGACTTCTACACCGGCGTGATCTACAAGGCGATGGGCTTCCCGACGCGCATGTTCACGGTGCTCTTCGCGATCGGACGCCTGCCCGGATGGCTCGCGCACTGGCGCGAGATGCAGTACGACCCGCAGACGAAGATCGGCCGCCCGCAGCAGTTGTACGTCGGTGCACCCCAGCGCGACTACCCCGGGGTCGCCTGACATCATGCCGCGCCTGCTGGTGCGTCCGCCCTCGCCGGCACTCGCCGGCGGCGAGGTGACGCACCTCGAGCGGGTGCCCGTGGACGCGGAGCTCGCGCGGGCGCAGTGGACCGCGTACGTCGAGGTGTTCCGCGATCGCGGATGGCGCGTGACCGAGGTCCCCGCCAGCGACGAGCACCCCGACGGCGTCTTCGTGGAGGATGTCGTCGTCGTCTTCGGCGAGGTCGCCGTGCTGTGTCGCGCCGGTGCTCCGTCGCGCCGCGGCGAGGCCGCGTCGGTGCATCCGGTGCTGTCGCTGCAGGCACTGGAGGTCGTGGAGATCACCACGCCGGCGACCCTCGACGGCGGCGACGTTCTGAAGATCGGGCGCACCGCGTACGTCGGTCGCTCCGCGCGGACCAACTCGCACGCCGTCGCACAGCTGCGGAGCGTTCTGGAGCCGCGGGGATGGCGCGTCCTCGAGGTGCCCGTCACCCGGGTTCTTCATCTGAAGTCGGCGGTCACGGCGCTTGCGGACGGCACCGTTATCGGCTTCCCGCCGCTCGTGGACGATCCGACCCTCTTCGACGCCTTCCTCCCGGTTCCCGAGGCGCACGGCAACGCCGTCGTGGTTCTGGATGACACGTCAGTCCTGCTGTCGGCCGGTGCGCCCCGCACCGCCGAGCTCCTTCGCGCACGGGGGCTCGACGTCGTGACGACGCCGGTGAGCGAGTTCGAGAAGCTCGAGGGTTGCGTGACCTGCCTGTCGGTGCGCATCCGCGATCGTTCCTGAGAACAGGAGAATCGCCGGCGACAGGATTCGATCGGCCGTAGCGATCCTGGCGTCGGCGGATCTCCTGTTCCGGGCGGCGGGTCAGGCGTGCAGCGCGTCGTTCAGTGTGACACCCACGCCCGCGCGAGGCGTCGCCTCGACCGCACCCGTCAGCGAGTTGCGGCGGAAGAGCAGGCCGGGGCGTCCGGAGAGCGCCTCGCCCTTGACCCACGGATGCTCCGATTCCTCGCCGCGCAGCACGATCTTCGTACCGGCAGTGACGTACAGGCCCGCCTCCACGACGCAGTCGTCGCCCAGTGAGATGCCGATGCCGGCGTTCGCGCCGAGGAGGGTGCGCGCGCCGATCGTGACGCGGTGCGTGCCGCCGCCGGAAAGGGTGCCCATGACCGAGGCGCCGCCGCCGATGTCGCTGCCGTCGCCGACGACCACGCCCTGGGAGATGCGCCCCTCGACCATGGATGCGCCGAGCGTCCCGGCGTTGTAGTTGACGAAACCCTCGTGCATGACCGTCGTGCCGGGGGAGAGGTACGCACCGAGGCGTACGCGCGAGGCGTCGGCGATGCGCACGCCGGGCGGGGTGAGGTAGTCCAGCAGCCGCGGGAACTTGTCCAGCCCCTGCACTTGCACGCCCTCGCGCAGGAGCGTGGGGCGCAGTCGAGTGAGGTCATCCGGGTGCATCGGACCCGCCGTCGTCCACGCGACATTGGGCAGCTGCGCGAAGATGCCGTCGAGGTTGACGTCATTGGGACGGACGAGCCGGTGAGAGAGCGCGTGAAGCCGCAGGTACGCGTCGGGCGTGCTCGCCGGCGTCGCGTCCAGGTCGATCTCGACGACCACGGCGTCGACGGTGACGGCACGACGCGGGTCGGGGACGGCCAGCTGGTCGAGCCAGGCCGGCGGGATCGCCGGGTCGAGACCCGAGGGCAGGCGACCGGCGGTGGGCTCGGGGTACCACGTGTCCAGGATGGTGCCGTTCTCGGCCGTCGTGGCCAGTCCCCATCCCCACACCCAGCGGTTCTCACTCATGCCTTCCACGGTACCGGCATCCCGCGTGCGCCCCTGCGCCCGCTCGGTAGGATCGGACGATGCCTGTCCTGGATCTGCGCGCCTCCGCCGTCGAGCTCACGCGCGCGCTGTGCGACCTGCCGAGCGTGTCGGGCGAGGAGCGCGAGCTGGCCGACGCCATCGCGGCGGCGATCGGCGGCCTGACGCACCTCGAGGTCTTCCGAGACGGCGACACGATCGTCGCGCGCACGAACCTGGGGCGCTCGCAGCGCGTCGTCATCGCCGGTCACATCGACACCGTGCCGATCCACCACAACGTGCCGACGCGGAACATCGAGGTCGACGGCGCGCCGTACCTCTGGGGTCGGGGAACCGTCGACATGAAGGCCGGCGTCGCGGTGCAGCTGAAGCTCGCCGCCGAGCTGACCGACCCGCGGGTCGACATCACCTGGATGTGGTACGACCACGAAGAGGTGGCGGCCGAACTCAACGGCCTCACGCGCCTGGCCGGCGTCCGCCCCGACCTGTTCGCCGGCGACTTCGCCATCCTGGGCGAGCCCTCGAACGGTCAGGTCGAGGGCGGATGCAACGGCAACCTCCGCGCGGTGGTGAGAACGACGGGCGTGCGCGCCCACAGCGCAAGGTCCTGGGTCGGCGAGAACGCCATCCACAAGGCCGCGCCGGTGCTCTCCCGGCTGGCGGAGTACCGCGCGCGGGAGGTCGAGGTGGAGGGTCTGGTCTACCGCGAGGGCCTCAACGCCGTCCGGATCTCGGGCGGGGTCGCCGGCAACGTCATCCCCGACGCCTGTGAGGTCGAGGTCAACTACCGCTTCGCCCCCAGCCGCAGCGCGGAGGAGGCCATCCGTATCGTGCACGACGTCTTCGCCGGGTTCGAGGTGGAGGTGGTCGACCTCGCCATCGGCGCGCGCCCCGGCCTCGACGCGCCGCTGGCTCGGGAGTTCGTCGCCGCCGTCGGCGCCGAACCCCGACCGAAATACGGCTGGACCGACGTCGCACGATTCTCCGCGATGGGGGTGCCGGCCGTGAACTACGGCCCTGGCGACCCGCACCTCGCCCACCACGACGAGGAGCGGGTTCCCCTCGCCCAGATCGACGACGTCGAGCGTGGCCTGCGAGCGTGGCTGACGGCGTCCTGAGCGGCGTGCGGCGGCTGCCCGCGCCGGTCGCGATCGGTCTGGTCTACGTCGCCGCCCGTCTCGTCACGACGGTGTTCCTGCTCGTCGCGGCCGACCTCTCCGAGGCGGGATCACGCTTCGGCGCCGACGCGACGATCGGCGATCTCGCGCTCGGGTGGGACGCGCAGTGGTACTGGTTCGTCGCGGTGAACGGGTATCCGGCCGAGCTGCCGCTCACCGCATCCGGGCAGGTCGCAGAGAACCAGTGGGCGTTCATGCCGGTGTACGCGTATCTGGCGGCTGCGGTCGGGGCGGTGCTGGGGTCATGGGGCGCCGGCGCGGTCGTGGTGTCTCTGGCGGCGGGATACGGCGCGTGCGTGGCCCTTCACGCACTGCTGCGGACGCGCTTGGACGCGGCGGCGGCATTGTGGGCTGTCGCGTTCTTCGCGGCCGGACCGCTCGGCGCCCTCTTCCAGGTGGGCTACGCGGAGGCGCTTTTCGTCTTCTTCCTGCTGCTGGCTCTGTGGTGCCTCGTTCGGCGCCAGTACGGCTGGATGTACATCCTGATCCCGGTCATGGGCTTCACGCGACCGGGTGTGCTCGCGTTCGCGCTGCTGTTGGGGCTCGTCGGGCTGTGGCGGATCGCGCGTCGTCGCCGCGAGCCTCTCCCACGCGCGGAGGTCGTGCATCTGGTCGCCCTGGCGGCTCTCGCGACGGCCACCGGATTCGCGTGGCAACTGATCGCCGGCCTGGTCACCGGGGACATCGGTTCCTACCTCGCGACGGAGCTGGCCTGGCGGCGCAACTGGATCCCGGATGCCGCCGGTGGATTCGTGCCGTTCGAGGGCGTGATCGCCGCGTCGGGTTTCTGGTTCCGCATATGGGGACTTCCCGACGCGCTCGGGTACGTCGCACTCGCACTGCTCGTCACGGGATCAGCGGCCGCCCTGCTGTTCGAGCGGCACGTGCGCCTGCTCGGGGTGGAGATCCGCCTCTGGTCGGCGAGCTACCTGCTGTACCTTCTGGCGGTGTTCTTCCCGCAGTCGAGCATCTTCCGGTTGCTGCTCCCACTCGCCCCGTTGACGGGTGCGCTGGCCGCACCGCGGTCGACGATGTGGCGCGTTTCGGTCCTCGGGGCGGGTCTGATCGCCCAATGGGGGTGGATCTACGGGATGTATGCGCGGGGGAACACGTTCTGGCTCATCCCCTGACCTGTGGGCTGGGCGGCTTCCGACCGATGCGCACGATAAACTGGGAGAGACCTATGACGAAAGGGAGCCCGCGATGGCAGCCATGAAGCCGCGAACCGGTGACGGACCGATGGAGGCCGTGAAGGAGGGGCGTCTCATCATCGTCCGTGTACCCCTGGAAGGTGGAGGCCGCCTGGTCGTCTCGGTGAACGATGCCGAGGCGAAGGAACTCTACGATGTGCTCGGCGAGGTGGTCGGCGCCTGACGCCCCGCTTCGAACGATGACGGCCGGTCCGAGAGGGCCGGCCGTCGCCGTGTCCGGCGTCAGCGCGGGTCGGCCAGCGTCGTCAGCTGCAGGAGGCCCTCGCCCGAGGTCGACAGTGCGCCGATGACGGCGGGGGAGGACTGCGTCTCCTGGATGAGCGAGCGGTACGCGGTCGTCAGCGAATCACGGCGAACCGGGTCTGCCACGGCGCCGCCGGCGAGGACGCGGGGCACGAGCACCGTTCCGCCGGCGCGCACCAGGCGGAGGCCGTGCTCGACGTACTCGATGACGCCCTCCGGCTCGGCGTCGACGAACACGATGTCGTACGACGCCTCGTTCATGCGGGGGAGGACGTCGGCGGCTCGACCGGTGATGAAGCGGGCGCGCGCGGCGGGTATCCGCGCCTCCGCGAACGCCGCCCGCGCAGCGCCGAGGTGCTCGGGCTCGCTGTCGATCGTCGTCAGCGTCGCGCGGGGCGAGCCGTGCAGCAGCCACAGTCCGGAGACGCCACCGCCCGTGCCGATCTCGACGATGTTGAGAGCGCGGGATGCCGCCGCCAGCAGGGCCGTCTGCGCACCGACCGGCGGGCTGATCGGATCGGCGCCGAGCTCGAGCGCGTGGGCACGAGCTCGCGCGATGTGCTCCGGTTCCACCGTCGCCTCGAGCACGAATCGTTGATTCGCATCAGAACCGCTCATCCCGACCTCCGCCGCCAGCGTACGCGGCGTTCTCCACCCGGCGACTGAGGCGCGACGGGTAACCTGAAGTCATGTTCTTCGGGCTCACGATCGAGAAGCTGCTGGTGATCGGTGTGATCGCAGCGCTCCTGATCGGGCCCGAGCGTCTGCCGCGATATGCGGAAGGCCTCGCACGTTTCGCCCGTCGCGCGCGGGAGATGCTTCAGGGCGCCCGTTCGCGCATGCGCGAGGAGATGGGGCCCGACTTCGACGACGTCGACTGGCGCAAGCTCGACCCCCGCCAGTACGACCCTCGCCGCATCATCCGCGAGGCTCTGCTGGATGACGCGCCCGTCGCGACCGTCCGTGCCGCCGGTGCCGCCGGCGCTGCGGCAGCGGCAGGTGCGCCGCCCACGGCGCCGACGCCGTTCCGTGCCGGCGACCCGCCGCCGTTCGACTCCGAAGCCACCTGACGTCCGCGGCCGGCGCTGCCTCGCTGTGCCTCTGCGGGGTGAGAGGCGGTCGCAGGCCGGCCTGACCACCATGTCGTCGCAGCCTCTCTGCTCGGCGACGTTACGGGAATGCGAGCGGTGCCGCCCCCCACGTCGCCCGGTCGGCGGCATCGAGGTCGCTGACGACCGAGTCGACGCGGTCGATGCGCAGCGACCGCCGATCGGGGGCGGTGTACGCAGGCCATGCCGGGCCGGTGTCGGCGTCGGGCGTGCCGGTCGTCGCGAATCGCCGCCACCGCTGCTGCATCCGTGCGGACAGCGCGCGGCCGGTACGCAATCCGCCCAGGCGGAAGGTGATGTCCTTCGGGCCGCCGACGAGGTTCCCCCACACGTAGGGCAGCTCGGTGCCATGGCTCGCGCCGATCCCGAGGAGGCGGAGCATCGGGGTGGCCCAGTCGAAGCGGTAGAGGTAGGTCGGGGCGACGGCGCTGTGGCCCTCGGCGATCCACACCGCGGGCATCCGGAACGCCAGGTCGCGGGAGATCGCCGGGCCCCGCGCTGACGAGCGGAGCCCGGCGTAGGCGGCAGCGATCTCGGCGTCGTCGGGCACCTCGAGCTCGGGCCGCTCCGCGCGGAGGTCGGCGGTCATCTCGGCCAGCGCCGTGGCACTGACCGGCAGCAGCGGGGACTTGACCCGGGTGAACAGCGACGTCTCGTCGGCATTGGTGCCGAGAAGGAGCGGGACGGGGTGGGCGTCGCCGCGGGAGTAGACCGTCACGGGATGCTCCGGCACGAGGACGCCGTCGACCACCGGGGCGAACGCGAGGGTTCCCGGCTCGCTGACCGGGATCTCGGAGAACAGCTCCATGCCCGCGGCGGTCACCTGTGCTGCGGGGAGGCCCCGCAGCGCCTCGGCGTCATCGGCTCCCAGTTTCTCGAGCAGCTGCCGGGCGATGCGTTCGGAGCGGTCCTGGTCGTACACCGACGTGGCCGGCGACGACTCCGCGATCGCGCGGACGAACAGTCCTCGCGCCGCCGGGACGGTCAGGAGCGTCGTGACGATGCCGCCGCCGGCGGACTCGCCGAAGATCGTGACGGCTCCGGGATCACCGCCGAACCGTGCGATGTTGTCCTGGACCCAGCGCAGCGCCGCCACGACGTCGTGGAGCGCGGGGTTCGCATCGAACCGGCCGGGCTCGCCCAGGCGGGAGAGGTCGGCGAAACCGAGCGCGCCGACGCGGTAGTCGATCGTGACGAGCACGACCTCGCCGGTGTTCACGAGCGCGCGCCCGTCGTACATGTGCTGGGCGGAGCAGCCGAACATGTAGGCCCCGCCGTGGATCCAGACCATCACCGGGCGACGCTCGTCCGCCCCCACGGCGGCCGATGCCCACACGTTCAGAAAGAGGCAGTCCTCGTCCTGGCGGACGTCGGGGGGCATCAGGATGACTGCGTTGCGTGGCTGCACCGACGCGGGCGCGAAGCGCGTGGCATCCGCCGGTTCCGTCCAGGGCTCGGGCGGCTGCGGCGCCCGCCACCGTCGTTCGCCGACGGGCGGTGCCGCGTAGCGGATGCCGCGGAACACCCTGACCCCGTCCTCGATGGCTCCGCGAACCGGCCCGTACGTCGTCTCGACGACCTCATCCGTCACACTGGTCACCCTATGGGCACATCGCCGCGGGGCCGGGGTGCGCAACTCCTCAAGAATGGGGCGGCGGGGGCCGATTCCGCCCGGTTTGGGCGGGTTCGGCGCTGGTTTGAGGAGTTGTGCAGCGGGCTGAGCCGCCGGGCCTGCGGCCGGGGCGCGCGAGGGCGGGGTGCGCAACTCCCGGGCACCGACCGGGCCTGCGGTCGCGGACGCGCACGAGGGCCGGGGTGCGCAACTCCTCAAGAACGGGGCGGCCGGGGCCGATTCGGCCCGATTTCGGGCGGATTCGGGCGGGGTTTGAGGAGTTGTGCAGACTTGTGTCGCGCGCAGCTGGCGAGCGTGGGTCCGTGACGGGGACGAGGCGGCGTGCACAACTCCTCAAGAATCGGCCGGCTGGGCCCGGTTCGGCCGGCTGAGGAGCGGGGTTTGAGGAGTTGTGTCGGCGGGTGAGCCGCGCCACCACCGCGGGGATCACCGGGGGGAGAAGGGCAGCGGGCGGCCGGCGAGCGAGCGCGGACGCGTCGCGAGCGCGGCGGCGAGATCCTCGATCGCGCGGGCGGCGGGATCGGTCGGATCCGACACGACGACGGGCGCGCCGATGTCACCACCCGTGCGCAGCGCCGGGCTGAGCGGGATCGCCACGAGGAGCGGCACCGCCTCGTCCGCGCTGGTCAGCCGCGCCGCGACTTCGGCACCGCCGCCGGCGCCGAACAGGTCCAGCACCGTGCCGTCGGGGAGCGTCATCGGCGACATGTTCTCCACGACGCCGACCACACGCTGCCCGCTCTGGCGCGCCACGAGGCCGCTGCGCACGGCGACGTCGGCGGCCGCCGGTTGCGGTGTCGTGACGACGAGCACCTCGGCAGAGGGGAGGAGCTGACCGACGGAGATCGCGACGTCGCCGGTGCCGGGCGGCATGTCGAGCAGCAGCACGTCGAGATCGCCGAAGAAGACGTCGGTGAGGAATTGCTGCACCGTGCGGTGGAGCATGGGCCCCCGCCACGCCACGGCCCCCGTCGCATCCGCACCGGGGCGACGGAGGAACATGCCGATGGAGATGACCTTCACTCCGTAGGCGACCGGCGGCAGCATGAGGTCGTCGATGCGCGTGGGCGACGGCGGCAGGCCGTCGTCGTCGACCAGGCCGAGAAGCCCCGGAATCGAGAACCCGTGCACGTCGGCGTCAACGAGACCGACCCGCAACCCGCGGGCTGCGAGCGCGACGGCGAGGTTGGCGGTGACGGTGGACTTCCCCACGCCGCCCTTGCCGCTGGTCACCGCGATCACCCGGGTCAGGGAGTCGGGACCGAACGGCATCGTCCGCGCGGCGCGACCGCCCCGGAGTCGAGTCGTGAGCGCAGCGCGCTCGTCAGGCGTCATGACGCCGACGCGCAGCTCGACCCCGGCGATCCCGGGGACGGCGGCGGCCGCCTCGCGCACGTCGCGTTCGATGCGGTCGGCAGCGGGGCACCCGACGATCGTCAACGCGATGCCGACGGAGGCGATGGCGCCGGACACGTCGATCTCGCGCAGCATGTCGAGCTCGGCCAGCGGTCGCCGCAGCTCGGGATCGGACACGGCCCCCACGGCCGCCCGGACGGCTTCGGCCAGGGCCGCATCCGTCACGGGGCGGATGCTTCGCGCTCCGGCTGGTCCAGCTCCTTGAGGAGCGCCTTCAGCTCGGAGCGCAGCGTGTCCTTCGTCAGCACGCCGTCGCTCATGTCACGCACCGCCATCCGCAGGGCCACGATCTCCCGCGCGAGGTACTCGGTGTCGGCGAGGTTGCGCTCTGCCCGCTGACGGTCCTGCTCGATCTGCACGCGGTCGCGGTCGTCCTGACGGTTCTGGGCCAGCAGGATGAGCGGCGCCGCGTACGACGCCTGCAGCGAGAGCACGAGGGTGAGGACGGTGAAGCCGAACTCCTGCGAGTCGAACCGGAGGAAGACCGGCCCGAACGTGTTCCACAGGATCCAGCTCACGCAGAACACCGACAGACCCAGAAGGAACGCCGGCGTCCCCATGTTCCGGGCGATCCACTCGGTGAAGCGGCCGAACCGGTCCCGCGAGGGCTGCGGGGTGCGCGGTGCGAGCATGCCGCCGCGCCCGCGGGGTGCGTCGAGGGAGGCGCTGTTGCGTGGCTGTCGGGCCATCATCGCCTCCGGAGGATCGTCGTGGGTATGGTCTGGGTGGCGGTCGGTCGCACGGTACGACGGGGTCTCGGATCATCCCCGTCGTGCGAACGCCAGTCCTCGGGGAGCAGGTAGTCGAGCATGTCGTCCACGCTGACCGCGCCGACGAGGCGATGTGCGGCGTCCACGACGGGGAGCGAGACGAGGTCGTAGCTGGCGAGGAGGCGCGCGACCTCCGCCGCCGAGGCCGTGGCCGGCACCGGTTCGAGGGTGTCGTCGATGATCGCGCCCAGACGCTCGTGCGGCGGGTAGCGCAGCATCCGCTGGAAGTGCACGGTGCCGAGGAGGCGCCCGGTCGGCGTCTCATACGGCGGGAGGGTGACGAAGACGGATGCGGCCAGCGCCGGGTGCAGCTCGTGCCGGCGGATGAGAGCGAGCGCTTCGGCGACCGTCGCGTCGGCGGAGAGCACGATGGGCTCGGGCGTCATGAGACCGCCGGCGGTGTCGGGGCTGTACTTCAGCAGCGCACGGACGTCGTCGGCCTCTTCGGGCTCCATCAGGTCGAGGAGCTGCTCGAGGCGCTTCTCCGGCAGCTGGCCGAGGAGGTCGGCGGCGTCGTCGGGCTCCATCGCATCGAGGATGTCGGCGGCGCGCTCATCGCCGAGGCGCTCGAGGATGTGCACCTGCTCGTCCTCGGGCATCTCCTCGAGGGCGTCGGCGAGCCGGTCGTCGGAAAGCTCCTCGGCCACCTCGAGCAGGCGTTCCTCCGGGAGGTCGAGCAGCGTGTTGGCGAGATCGGCGGGCTTCAGGTCGGCGTAGGTCGCGACCAGCTGCTCGGCGGACTGCGCCTCACCCGGCGTCTGCTGCTCGCGCACGTCGGCCCACGACGCGAACGTGGTGGGGCCCTTCGCGAAGGGGGATGCGCTGGTCTTCGGACGCCGCAGGAACAGCTGCCCCACGTCCCACTCGCCGAGGCGGCTGCGCTCGATCGCGACGTCTTCGATGACGGCGTCGCCGGAGCCGTCGTTGAGGAACACACGGCGCCCGACGAGCTCGGACAGCACGCGCACCTCGCCGCCGCGCTGTTGGAAGCGGCGCACATTGATGAGGCCGGTCGTGATCACCTGTCCGCTCGCGATCGAGGTGACGCGTCCGATGGATAGGAAGACGTGCCGGCGGCCGGGGATCTCCACGACGAGGCCGACCACGCGAGGCGGGTCGGCGGCGCGGTAGATGACGACCACGTCGCGCACTCTGCCCAGCCGATCGCCGGCAGGGTCGAACACCGCGCACCCGGCCAGGCGCGCGACGAAGACCCTCTGCGTGCTCACGCTCCCAGCGTAGTCCCGGGCACCCCCGAGACCGGTGCGCGCGAGGCCGCGTGCCAAGATGGACAGATGAGCATGCTCGGTGGTCGCGTCCCTCCTGGCCGCGAGTCGGTGGGGGAGACCGTCGCCGCCTACCCGACGTATGAGGCTGCGCAGAAGGCGGTCTCCGCCCTGATCGCGGCCGAGATCCCCGCGCGCGACATCGCGATCGTCGGGCAGGATCTGCGCTCCGTCGAGCGGGTCACGGGGCGGCTCGGCTACGCCACTGCGGCCCGGTCGGGTGCCGTCAACGGACTCTTCCTCGGCCTGCTCTTCGCCTTCATCTTCGTCCTGGGCACGCCCACGGTGCAGATCGCCGTCTTCCTGGGCGTTCTGCTGGTCGGCATCGCGATCGGCATGATCTTCAGCCTCGTGATGTACTCCATCGTCCGTCGTCGCCGCGATTTCGCGTCGGTCATGCAGGTGACCGCCGAGCGGTACGAGGTGTGCGTCCTGCCGACGAGCCTGGCCCGCGCACGCTCCACGCTGGGGCCGGTGACGCAGGTCGCCGCCCCGCCTCGCCCGGAGCCGGAAGACGCCGAGCCGCCGCGGTACGGCGAGCGTCTCCCCGCCCCCGGCCCGGATGCTCCGTCGTCGCCGGGCGGTGCGCCCGAGCCGGCGACGCCGGCGCCGTCAACCGATGAGCCGCCGGCTCCGGGACCGACGGCCGCAGACCCCGAGCAGCCCCCGCGGTACGGAGAGCGTCGCAGCGGATGACGGCGGAGTCCGTCGGCATCGCCGTCGAGCTGCCGGCGGGACCGGTGACCGTGCCCGCGGACTACGCCCGTCCGCCCGGTGCGAGGGCAACGATCGCGCTCACCCACGGCGCGGGTTCAGGGCGCGAGCATCCGTTCCTCGTCGGCCTCGCCTCCGCGCTGAACGATGCCGGCCTCGCGACGCTGCGCTTCGATCTGCCCTATCGGGCTGCCGGACGCCGGATGCCGGGGCCGCCGGCGCACGCCGTCGCGGCATGGCGCGACGCGATGGCCTGGCTCGAGGCCGCCGCGGCGCCGGGACCTCTCTGGGCATCCGGAAAGTCCTACGGCGGGCGCATGGCGTCCGTGGCCGCCGCGGAGCGGGCGATCGCCCCGGCAGGCCTGGTGTACCTCGGCTATCCGCTGCATCCGCCGGGGCAGCCGGA
Organism: Microbacterium sp. RD1; assembly: GCF_052220165.1. NCBI lineage: Bacteria > Bacillati > Actinomycetota > Actinomycetes > Micrococcales > Microbacteriaceae > Microbacterium > Microbacterium sp. RD1. Next base: position 156,009 of record NZ_JBQPOL010000003.1, on the reverse strand, counting down.
CAAGGCCCGCACCGCCCACCTTCCCGACGTCCTCCCTCCGCAGCTGTTTCTGTCGGGGACGGGCGACCCTTTCGTGGACCCGCATTCCCAACTCGAGGAGGCGGTCGCGGCGTGTCGTCAGGCCCGCCTCGTGTGGATCGAGGGCGGCAACCACTCCTTCGAGGTGAAGGGTCGCCGGCGTCCCGCCGCGGAGATCGGCGCCGCGCTCGCCGAACACGTCGCGGCGTTCGTCGGCGAACTGTCCTGACGGCGTCAGCCGGAGCGTCCGCCTCGGGCGATCCAGGCTTCGACCTCGTCGGCCGTGCGCGGAAGCGCCGCGGAGAGGTTGACGGGGCCGTCGACGGTCATGAGGATGTCGTCCTCGATGCGCACGCCGATCCCGCGGTACTCGGCCGGGACCGTGAGGTCGTCGGTCTGGAAGTACAGCCCGGGCTCGATCGTGAACACCATGCCGGGTTCGAGCTCCCCGTCGTAGTACATGTCGCGTCGCGCCTGTGCGCAGTCGTGCACGTCCAGGCCCAGGTGATGGCTCGTGCCGTGCACCATGTACCGCCGGTGCTGTCCGCCGGTGTCGGCATCCAGCGCCTCCTCCGCCGTCACCGGGAGGAGACCCCATTCTGCGACGCGGCGCGCGATGACCTCCATGGCCGCTTCGTGGACGCGCCGGAACTTCACCCCCGGCCTGGCCGTGCGGAAGGCGGCGTCGGCTGCCTCACGCACGGTCTCGTAGACCTTCCGCTGCACGTCCGTGAACCGGCCGTCGACGGGGATGGTGCGGGTGATGTCGGCCGTGTAGAGGCTCTCGACCTCCACCCCGGCGTCGATGAGGATGAGGTCGCCGGGGAGCACGGCGCCGTCGTTGCGGGTCCAGTGCAGGTAGCACGCGTGCGGCCCCGAGGCGGCGATCGTGTCGTAGCCCTCGGTGTTGCCGTCGGTGCGCGCCCGGGTGTGGAAGACGCCCTCGACGACCCGTTCGCCGCGCGGGGAGGCGATGATGCGAGGGAGGTCGGCGATGATGTCGTCGAACCCCCGCGCGGTGACGTCGACGGCCGACTGCAGCTGCGCGATCTCGAAGTCGTCCTTCACCAGGCGCAGCTCGGAGACGAAGCGTGTGAGGTCGGGATCCTCGTCGAGCACGAGGTCGTCCTCGCGCGGCTCGAACGTGTCGATGTGCGCGGTCGGGAGGTCGAGATCGGCCGACACCGCCGACAGCGCCGGGCGCGGACCGATCCAGAACTCGCCGATGGACGCGTCGGCGTAGAACTCCGCAGTCGTGCGGTCGGCGCGCTCGCGGAAGTAGAGCGTCACATCGTGGCCGCCTTCGCGCGGGTCGAAGACGAGCACGGCGCCCGGCTCGGCATCCGCCCCCCACGCGGTGAGGTGGGCGAAGGCGGAATGCGCGCGGAAAGGGTAGTCGGTGTCGTTGCTGCGCTGCTTGGCGTCGCCCGCGGGGAGCACGAGCCGCGCGCCGGGGAAGGCTCGGGACACCGCGTCTCGGCGCCGGGAGGCCTCGACGGCCCCCGCGCGGCACGGCGGGGTCGATTCGGGACGGTCGGCCCAGCCCTCGGAGATCGACTCGAGGAAGCCCTGCGGAAACGGCTGACGGCGGTTCGTGACGGTCGTCGCCGCGGCCGTGGTCTCGGTGGTCGTGTCGCTCGTGGCGGTACCGCTGTCGGCTGGAATGTCCATGCCCTCCAGTCTGTCACCGGGCGGCGCGACGATCACCCGCCGGCCGGCTCCAACTGCACCACCAGGGGACGGTGATCGCTTCCGGAGCCGTCGAGCGACTTGAGAACCGCCGAACCGGTCGGACGCCACTCGGGCGAGACGAGGATGTGGTCGATCGGTGCGCCGAGGAGCGTCGGAACCCGGGTCGACCAGGTCCCCACGCCACCGTTGCCGGTCTCAGATGCGGCGTCGTGGCACCGGCCGAGCACACCTCCGTCGACGCCGAGGCCGTCCATGTGATCGATAGTGGCGTTGAAATCGCCCGCGAGGATGACGTTCGCGCTGGCGCACTGGTCGGCCAGCCACCGGAGATCGTTCGCCCAGCTGTCCATGTAGTCCTGGCGCGGAGCGACCGCGTGCGCCGCGACAACGATGGGCCCCTCGCCGTCGACGGGCATCGCAACGGCACTCGGGACGGTGGAGGTGTTGCTGGAGCCGTCCTGCGACGATTCGATGACGGCGTAGTCGCCGAGCTCGGGGGAGATGAGGAGGGTCGTCGACGTCGCATCCCACCCGTCGACGCCGTACTCGCCGTAGGCGGCATGATGCGCCCACATCGGGCTGCCGCGGTCGCGCATCGCGATCGCCACCTGCTCGCCGGTCTCGATCGTCGTCTCGGGCAGCGTCACGATGTCGGCAGCCATCGCTATCGCGATCTGCGCGATCGTGTCGGCCGTCGTGGCCGACCCGGCCGTGTTCCACGTGAGGACTCGGATGGCGCCGGGGGTCTTCTCGGGAAGAGTGTCGCTGCCTGAGCCGCGGGCGACGAGGATGCCGGCGTTGGCGACGCCGGCGAGGAGGGCGATGACGGCCAGCGTCAGCGCGAAGGCGCGCAGCGGCCGCGCCAGCGCAAGGAGGAGCGCGAGGAGGAACGCCGCGCCGAAGGCCAGTGCCAGCGGCCCGCGGAAGGCGATCACCTGGGCCACGGGGAAGGTGCGTTCGAGGTGGAGCAGCTGCGGCCACGTCAGCACCATCGCGGCGACGGCGCAGGCACCGGCTACGAGAACGGCCAGCACGCGACGCACGCCGCCGACTCTAGAACAGCACCCTGGGAGATCGGCGGGCGCGACGCCGAGGAGGCCCGATCCGCCGCGCTACGCTCGGGGGGTGCAGTCGCGTCCCCGTTTCGAAGGTCCCAGCGACCTGCACCTGCATTCGTCCGCATCCGACGGCACCGAACCGCCGGCGGAGGTGATGGCGGCGGCGCACCGCGCCGGCCTTCGCACCGTCGCCCTCACGGACCACGACACGACGCAGGGATGGGCCGAGGCCGCCGACGCCGCGACGTCGCTGGGGATGACGTTCATTCCCGGCATGGAGCTGTCGGCGCGGCACCAGTGGCGAAGCATCCATCTGCTCGCCTACCTCATCGACCCCGACGACGTCGAGCTGCGTGCGCTCACCGATCGCATCCGCGCCTCGCGCCTGGACCGCGCGCGATTGATGGCCGACCGCATCGGCGAGGACTACGACCTCGGCTGGGACGACATCCTCGAGCAGACCTCCGACGGTGCCACCGTCGGGCGCCCCCACATCGCGGATGCGCTCGTGGCGCGCGGCGTCGTCCGCGATCGGACGGAAGCCTTCGCCGGCATCCTCAGCCCGCAGGGCGATTACTACGTCGCGCTGTACGCCCCCGATCCGGTCACCGCCGTGACGCTGCTCTCTCGCGCCGGGGGCGTGCCGATCATCGCCCATCCAGCCGGACGCGCCGGGCTTCTCCCCGACCCGCTGCTGTCGGACATGCTCGCCGCAGGGCTGGCGGGATTCGAGCTCGGCCATCGGGAGAACCGCGCCGGGGCGACGCGGTCGCTGCGGCGCGTCGCCGATGAGCGGGATCTCATCGTCACCGGGTCCAGCGACTACCACGGGCTGGGCAAGCCCAATCAGCCGGGGGAGAACACGACGAGTGACGCGATGGTCGCCCGCATCCTCGCCGCGGGCACGGGGAGCGCTCCGGTCTACCCCTAGCGTGCGGGCGGGCGTCGGGAACAGGCGAAACGCCCGAAACAGGACGAAACCGCCCTGAACATTCCTGTTCTGGGCGGTTCTCCTGATACCGGTCAGGCGGCGGGAGCGCCGTCGGCGCGCGATCCGCCGCGGCGACGACGGCGCCGGCGCGGCGCGGAGTTGCCGTCGTGATGCTCCTTGCCGCCGCCGTCGTGCGTGCCGGCACCCGCAGGACCGGCCGTCGGTGCCGACTCGCCGGACTCGCCGCCCGAGCGCCGGCGACGACGCTGGCGCGGGGCATCCGCGGACGCCTCGGCGGGCTTCTTCGCGGCGGGTCGCTCTGACGACGCCTTCGGCGCCGTCACCAGGCGGCCCTTGGTGCCCTCGGGGATGTCGAGGTCGGTGTACAGGTGCGGGCTGGACGAGTACGTCTCGACCGGCTCGGGCTGGCCGAACTCGAGCGCCCGGTTGATGAGCGCCCACTTGTGCAGGTCGTCCCAGTCGACGAACGTCACGGCGATACCGGTCTTGCCCGCGCGGCCGGTGCGGCCGGCGCGGTGGAGGTAGGCCTTCTCGTCGTCGGGGATGGTGTGGTTGATGACGTGGGTGACGTCGTCGACGTCGATGCCGCGGGCGGCGACGTCGGTGGCGATGAGCACGTCCTTCTTGCCGGCCTTGAACGCCGCCATCGACCGTTCGCGGGCCTCCTGGCTCATGTCGCCGTGCACCGCCGCGACGTTGAAGCCGCGGTCGCCGAGCTCGTCCATCAGTTTCTGCGCTGCGCGCTTGGTGCGCGTGAAGATGACAGTCTTGCCGCGGCCGTCGGCCTGCAGGATACGGGCGATGACCTCGTCCTTGTCCAGCGAGTGCGCGCGATAGACGAGGTGACGGATGTTGGCCTGCGTGAGGCCCTCGTCGGGGTCGGTGGCGCGGATGTGGATCGGGTTCGACATGAACCGGCGCGCGAGCGTCACGATCAGGCCCGGCATCGTGGCCGAGAAGAGCTGCGTGTGACGCACCGCCGGCAGCTTGGTGAAGATCTTCTCGATGTCGGGGAGGAAGCCGAGATCGAGCATCTTGTCGGCCTCGTCGAGGACGACCTCGGTCGCGTGCGAGAGGTCGAGGAGCCGCTGGTTGTTCAGGTCGATGAGGCGCCCCGGGGTGCCCACGACGATCTGCGCGCCCGCCTTGAGCTGGTCGATCTGGCCCTCGTAGGCCTTTCCGCCGTAGATCGCCACGACGCTCGTCGCGCGGTTCGAGGTCAGCATGTCCATGTCCTCGTACACCTGTACCGCGAGCTCACGTGTCGGCACGACGATGAGCGCCTTCACTCCGGGGGCGGGGTCGAGGCCGAGGCGCTGGACAACGGGGATGCCGAACCCGAAGGTCTTGCCCGTTCCCGTTTTCGCCTGGCCGATGATGTCCTGGCCGGGGAGCCCCAGCGGGATCGTCTGCTCCTGGATGGGAAAGGCGTCCACGATGCCCTTCGACGCGAGCGCGTCGACGATGTCCTGGTCCACGCCGAGTTCGGCGAAGGTCGTCACGATAATGCCTGTCCGGCGGTGCGAAGCCGCCTTGGTAGAGGGTCCACGCCCTTCCACTCAGCCACAGGCGCGGGTCCCCGATCCGATGCCGGGGTGCTTCCAGGATACCGGCACGACGCGCGCGACCCGTGCGCCTAGGCTGTACCCCGTGTTCGAGTGGTTGCGTCGGCGTCGCCGCCCCGAGGGGCGCACGATCACGCTGCGTTCGCGCGGCGACTTCGGAGAGGCGACCCGCGTCGATTTCGAGGAGCTGGCCCCGGATGCCGACACCTACCTCGGACAGGCCGCCTACCTGCAGCTGGGCTTCTTCGAGACGCTGAGCGAACTGATCGCTTCGACGCCCGAGCTGGCCCAGAAGGAGGCGCTCTCACGAGCCGCCGGCGCCGCCCTGCGCAAGCACGAGGAGCTCGTCGCGCTGATCCGCGAGCGCGGCGGCGACCCGACGGCGGTCATGCTGCCCTTCCGGGAGGAGCTCGATGGCTTCCGCCGCGCCACGCACGGCTCCCGCCCGCAGGAGACGATGCTCTCGGTGCACATCACGGCCGGCATGCTCGACGACTTCTACCTCGCGCTGTCGTCGAGCTACGGCGACACCGGACGCCGTGTCGCTCGCATCCTGCAGGCGGACGATGACCGATCGGCCATCGTCGAGATCACGCAGCAGACGATCGCGAGCGACCCCGAGTGGGCGGCGCTCCTGGCCCTCTGGGGGCGCCGACTGGTGGGGGACACGCTTCTCGTCGCGCGTTCGGCGCTTCGCTCGCGCGCCCTCGACGCGGCCGAGGAGGCGCGCGTGGAGCCGGTCTTCACGGAGCTGATGGGCGCGCACGCCCGTCGGATGGACGCGATGGGCCTCGCGGCCTGAGCCGAGCATCCGCGACCGAGCATCGTGTCGCCGAGAGTGCACGGGATTCGGTGCACCCTCGCCGAGGCGATGCGCTCTCGGCGCAGGGAGCGCGTCAGCGCACGCGCAGTCGAGCGCGCGCGTCGGCGTCGCGTCGCGCCCGCGAAGCCGCGAGCGAGAACACGACCGGGATCGTCACCACCGCAGGGACGACGAGCGCCGCGAGCCACAGGAGCGGATTGTCCACGGCCAGCCCGAGCCACGTCAGCACGGTCCATGCCACCGCGGCGGATGCGGCGCCGACGAGCGGCGCGAGAGCCACTCCGCGGGTCAGGCGCTGCGGGGCGACGTAGTGCACCGCGAGGCCCACCACCGCGCCGAGGATGATTCCGAGCAGGATCTGCACGGGCTCAGGCCACGAATCCGACGCGGCGGGACTCCTCCGTGCCGATCTCGATGAAAGCGATGCCGGCGGTGGGCACGATGTAGGCGTTGCCCTTGCTGTCGGTGAAGTTCACGTGCGTGGCGGAGGCGTCCAGAGCTGCGGCGACGGCCTTCTTCACGTCGTCTGCCGACTCCGAGGTCTCGAAGTTGAGCTCGCGGCCGGTGTTCGCGATTCCGATGCGGATCTCCACGGATACTGCCTTCCTGCCGGGGTCCTCCCGGCGCCTCTGCAAGAACTCTATCCGGCCGCGCACACCGCCCGGCCGGGCGCGCAACGCTCTGGGCGAACGACGTCGGAGGCGGCCGGTAGCGTAGCCCGCATGGCATCGGAGGACGTGTTCGTCGCGGACACCGACCTGGATGCCGTGCAGCGCCGCGTCGCCGCGTTCCCGGTCGATGCATCCGGCGTCGTGGTCGGTGCTCCGGGGTCGGGGAAGACGGCGTCGCTGGTGGCCCGTGTGCGTCGGCTCGTGGCATCCGGCGCCGACCCCGACACGCTCCTGGTCCTCACCCCCACGCGCGCGGGTGCGACGGCCATGCGCGATCCGCTGGGCCTCGCTGTCGCCCGCGCGACCGCCGGTCCGCTCGCCCGGTCGCTGGCCTCCTTCGCCTACCACCTGGTGCGCGGCGCCGAAGTGCACGCGGGGGGCGAGCCGCCTCAGCTGCTGACGGGCGCCGACGAAGATCAGATCGTGCAGGACCTCCTCGCCGGCGACGCGGAGGACGAAGCGGCCGGTCTCGTGCGGTGGCCGGAGGATCTGGGACCCGGGATCCGCGCGACACGGGGGTTTCGCAGCGAGGTGCGCGCGTTCCTCGCCGAGTGTACGACGCTCGGGATCGGCGCCGACGCCCTGGACCGTCTCGCCGCGCAGCGCGGCGTTCCGGTGTGGCACGCGCTCGCCGCGTTCCAACGCGACTACGCGCAGGTGCGCTCCGACATGCGCGGCGCGCACCGCGACGCGGCCGGGCTCGTTCGCGAGGCGATCGAGATCCTGACCGCGGCGCCGGCCGGTGCCGCGGTGCTCGGACGGTTCGCGGGTCTGCGAGCGATCCTCGTCGACGACGCGCAGGAGCTCACCGCCGGGGGAGTCGAACTCCTCCGGGCATGCCGTGCCCGCGGTATCGGCGTGGTGGCGTGGGGCGACCCCGATGTCGGATCCGGCACCTTCCGCGGCGCCACCCCCGACAACTTCGCGCGCCTGGCCGGGGACCTCGGCGACATCACGGTGCTCGACACCGCCCACCGCGGCACGCCCGTCCTCGTCGATCTCGTCCGCTCCGTCACCTCGCGTATCGGCGCCGCCGGGGTCGTCGCCCACCGGCGGCCGCCCTCCGGGGCGGACCCCGACGGATCGGTGCGCACCTACCTCGTGCGGTCCCCGGCGGAGGAGTTCGACGCACTCGCCCGGATGCTGCGCGAGAGGCACGTGCTCGACGGGGTGCCGTGGCGGGAGTGCGCGATCATCGCGCACGACTCCCGCCAGGTGGCGGCGTTGGAGGCCGAGCTCGCGGCGCGGGACGTGCCCTCCCGGGCGAGCGGCTCGGGGCCGGCGCTGGGGTCGCAGCGCCCGGTGCGCGACCTGCTCGACGTCGTGGAGCTGGCGTTGCTCGATCCGGCCGATTGGACGGCCGAGATGGTCTCCGATGCGCTCCTGGGGGTTTTCGGCGGGTTGGATCCCGTCGAGCTGCGACGCCTCCGGATGCTGCTGCGATCGGCCGAGGTGTCGGCGGGGGGAGAGCGGACGCCGGCCGAGATGCTCGTGTCGGGGATGCGGCATCCGATCGAGTTCGAGATGCTCGACACCCGCGAGGCCCGCGGTGCCGCCCGTTTCGCCGGTACTCTCGCCGCTCTGCGCGAGCAGCTGACGGAGCAGGCGACCGCTCATGAGCTGATGTGGACCGTGTGGGAGCGCAGCGGCCTGCAGCCCCCGTGGCGCGAGGCGGCCGCCGCAAACGGTCCGCTGGCGGCGCAGGCCGGTCGTGACCTCGACGCCGTGGTCGCGCTCTTCCAAGCGGCGAAGCGCTTCGGCGAGCGCCAGCCGGGGGAGCCGGCCGCCACGTTCGTGCGCGCAGTGCGCGACAGCGACGTCGCCGAGGATCGCCTGGACGATCCGGCACGCGTCGATGCGGTGCACGTGCTGACGCCGGCGGCGGCGGCCGGGCGCTCCTTCGACACCGTGCTCATCGCGGGCCTGCAAGACGGCGTGTGGCCCAACACGCGCCTGCGCGGCAGCATGCTGCAGACCTGGCGTCTGGCGGACGCGGTCCTGCGGCCCGACGCTCCCGATGCCGACACCGGGGACCGTCGACGCCAGGCGCTGCACGACGAGCTGCGGCTGTTCGCCCGATCGCTCTCCCGCGCCCGTTCGCGCGTGATCGTGACGGCGGTGGACGACGACAACACCGGCCCGAGCGTGCTCTTCGAGATGCTCCCGGCCCCCGAGCCGGTGTCGGCGCTGCCGGAGCATCCGCTGTCGCTGCGCGGACTGGTCGCGCAGCACCGCCGGACGCTCACCGCACCGCGGGCAGCGGTCGCTGAGCGACGGCACGCCGCCGCGCAGCTCGCCCTCCTCGCCGCCGCCGACGTCCCCGGCGCCGATCCGACGCAGTGGTACGGGATGCTGGCACCCACCTCCACGGCGCCGCTGCGCGACCTCGACCGCGAGGCCGTGCGCGTGTCGCCCTCTCGCCTCCATGCCCTGGAGGAGTGCCAGCTCGACTGGGTCATCGCCGACCTCGGCGGGGATCGGCAGAGCACGACGGCCGGCATCGGCACCGTGCTCCACGCCGCGCTGGAATCCGTCGACTCCGGCGACGAGGAGGCGCTCTGGGCAGCCGTGGAGTCGCGCTGGAGCGAGCTCGAGTTCGAGGCAGCCTGGCGCGAGCGTGCCGAGCGTGTGCGCGCACGAGACCTCGTCCGCCGACTGGCGCTGTATCTCCGTCGATTCGAGGCCGAGGGAGGCAAGCTGGTCGCCGCAGAACGCCACTTCGAGGTCCCCATCCCCGTCTCGGATGCCGGTGCTCACGGCGCCGTGCTCAGCGGCGACATCGACCGCGTCGAGGTCGCCGCCGACGGATCAGTGTTCATCGTCGACCTCAAGACGGGCAAGAGCGAGCCGCAGACCGCCGCCAAAGTCGCCGACCATCCGCAGCTCGCCGCCTACCAGCTCGCGCACGAGGCCGGAGCCATCGAAGCGGTCGCCGGCATGCCCGCGGGAGGGGCGAAGCTCCTGGTCCTGCGCCCCACCGCGGCCACCGCGGACTATGTCACGCCCACGCAGCCGCCCTTCGACGACGAGCAGCGCGCGGCCTTCGTCTCCCGCATCGATGCCGCCGTGACGGTCATGCGGGGGACGTCGTTCGCCGCTGCCTACGAAGAGCACTGCCGCGACGAATACTCCTATGGCCTGTGTCGCATCCACACCATCTCGGCGGTGAGCGCGTCGTGAGCGCCGCCCTCTCGGCCGCGACGATCGCGGCCGCCCTCGGGCAGTTCCCGCCCACCGCGGAGCAGGTCGCCGTCATCGAGGCCTCCCTGGAGCCGGCGCTCGTGGTGGCCGGTGCGGGAAGCGGCAAGACCGAGACGATGGCCGGGCGCGTCGTATGGCTCGTGGCGAACGGACTCGTCCGCCGCGACGAGGTGCTGGGCTTGACGTTCACGCGCAAGGCCGCGGGCGAGCTGGCCGAGCGCATCGCGCGACGGTTGCAGCGGCTGAGCGAGTTCGAACATCGCGGGCTCCTGCCGCGTCTCCCCGAGCTGCACGCCGCCGGAGAGCTCGATGTCCTCGCCACCCTCGGCGAGGGAGCGCGCGCCGACGCCGAGCGACGACGGATCCTCGACGGACTCGCCCAACGACAGGGCACCGTGGGGGCGGAGGACGACGGCAATGAGATGCTGCACCGACCGACGGTGTCGACGTACAACAGCTTCGCCGACGCGATCGTGCGTGAGCACGGGGTGCGGATCGGCCGGGACTCGGAAGCGGCTGTCCTGTCGGAGTCGGCCGCCTGGCTCCTCATGCGCCGCGTCGTCTTCGCCTCCGACGACCCGCGGCTCGAGGAACGCACCGAGGCGCCGCGCTCCATCATCGACGCGGCCCTTCGGATCGCGCGCGACGGCGTCGACAACCTCGTCGATCTCGACGCCCTCGCCGCCTTTCCTGCGGCGTTCGCCGCCGTTTCGGATCTCCCCTCCGCGCGCACCGGGACCGGCGTGCTCAAGCCCGTCGAGACCGCCGTCGGCAAGGTCGGGGCGCTGGGGATGCTGGCCGATCTCGCGCGCGACTACGCGCGTGAGAAGGATCGCCTCGGCGTGATGGATTTCGCCGACCAGGTCGCGGGCGCGCTGTCGATCGTGCGCGGGCACCCCGGCGTCGCGGAGGAGATCCGTGCGCGCTACCGCGTGGTGCTCCTGGACGAGTACCAGGACACCTCCGTCGTGCAGACCGACCTGCTCGGAACACTGTTCGCCGGGACGGGGGTCATGGCGGTCGGCGACCCGCATCAGGCGATCTACGCGTGGCGCGGCGCGAGCGCCGGCAATCTCGCGGGCTTCCCGGCCGCGTTCGCCTCGGATGGCTCGTGCCTGCGCTACTCCTTGCTCACCAGCTGGCGTAACAGCGCCCGGGTCCTCGATGCGGCCAATGCGGTGCTCGCCCCCCTCGCGCGGGGGTCGGCGGTGAGCGTCGAAGAGCTGCGCCCCCGCCCGAACGCCCCGGAGGGAGAGATCACCGTCGTGTTCGAGCGCGACCTCGACGCGGAGGCCGATCGGGTCGCCGAGTGGTTCGCGGGCATCCGGGCCGCGCGTGCCGCGGACGGACGGCCCACGACCGGGGCGGTCCTGTTCCGCAGCAAGAAGCACATGGTGCGCTTCGGCGATGCGCTCGGCGCGCGCGGCATCCCGCACCGCATCCTGGGCCTCGGCGGACTGCTGTCCACCCCCGAGGTCGTGGACGTCGTCGCCGCCCTCCGCGTGCTGAGTGACCCGGACGCCGGTTCCCCTCTGCTGCGGCTCCTCGCCGGGCCCCGCTGGGCAATCGGTCTGGCAGATCTTCGCGCCCTGGCGCTCCTCGCGCGTCGTCTGGCCACGCACGACGCCGCACTGCAGCCGCTCGGGGCCGATGTCGCGGAGCGGTTGCGCGCGATTCCGGGCGCCGATCGCGCATCGCTCGTGGACGCCCTCGACTTCGTCGCCCGCCAGCCCGACGACCACTCCTGGCTCGCGGATTTCACCGCGCAGGCCCGCGCCCGCCTGCGAAACGCCGGGTCGGTCTTCGCGAGTCTCCGCCGCGCCGCCGGCGCCCCGATCCCCGAGCTGATCCGTCTCATCGAGGGGGAGCTGCGATTGGACCTGGAGCTGGCGTCGAACGAATCGCGGGGCCCGGCGCGCATCGCCTCGGCACAGCTGCGGGCGTTCGTCGATGAGATCTCCGGGTTCCTCGCCGCCGACGAGAGCGGTTCGATAGCGAGCCTCGTGGCCTGGCTCGACCACGCCGAGAAGCTCGACGAGTTCGCGCCGCGCACCGAGCCGCCCGAGGACGACGTGGTGCAGCTGCTGACCATCCACGGGTCCAAGGGCTTGGAATGGGACGCGGTCGCCGTCGTCCGACTGGTGACCGACGAGCTTCCGTCCCTGGCGCGTGACACCGCGGGCTGGCTGGGGTTCGGCATCCTCCCCACCGATTTCCGCGGCGATCGAGCGTGGTTGCCGGAACTGGCCTGGCGCAGTGCCACCACCCAGCAGGAGCTGAAGGCGGCGATCGACGCCTACGTCGCGGCCAACCGGGCGCGTCAGCTGGCGGAGGACCGGCGCCTGGCGTACGTCGCGCTCACGCGGGCGCGTGACCTGCTGCTGTTGTCGGGGTCGAGCTGGGCCGGCACGAAGCGTCCCCGCTCTCGGAGCGACTTCCTCCGCGACGTGGCCGACGCGCTCGATCTGGAGCTGCCTGCCGAGGACGCCGGCGACAACCCCTACGTCGGGGAGCGGCGACTCCTGTCGTGGCCCCTGGATGCGCTCGGCGCCCGTCGCCCGGCTGTCGCCGCGGCGGCGGCAGAGGTGGCCGCCGCCCGGTCGCGTCCGCTTCCCGCGCCGGATCCCGAGACCGAGCTGCTCCTCGCCGAGCGCGCCGCCCGGCTGCGTCCCGGCGAGAGAGCGGCGCCCGTGCGGATCCCCGCATCCCGGTACAAGGAGTACGTGGGCGACTATGCGGCCGCCGTGCAGGCGCTGGACCGCCCGATGCCGGAGCGTCCCTACCGTCAGACGCGCCTGGGGACCCTCTTCCACGCGTGGGTCGAGCAACGCTCCGGTCTGGTCGGGGGAGGGACGGGGCTCGACGATCCGCTGTGGGGCGACGACGAGACGCCCGAGGCGTCACCGGCGGATACCGCCGACCTGGCGCGGCTGCAGGCGAACTTCGAGCGGTCCGAGTGGGCGGCGTTGCAGCCGCTGGAGGTCGAGACCGAGATCGACTACGTCACCGACGACCTCGACGGGCGGCCGCACATCGTCATCTGCAAGCTCGACGCGGTGTACCGTCGCGGCGACCGCATCGAGATCGTCGACTGGAAGACCGGCCGGCCCCCCGCGACGCCCGCGGAACGCCGCGAGCGGATGCTGCAGCTCGAGCTGTATCGGGAGGCCTACGCGCAGCGGCACGGCGTGGCGAGGGAGAACATCGACGTTGCGCTGTTCTACGTCGCCGACGAGCTCATCCTCCGGAGCTGACCCGCGATTCGCCGTCGCGGTTCCACCACTGCAGCGCCGCCCGCGAGGCACGCTCCGCCTCGTCCTCCAGCGCGCTCGCGTTCGCGTCGGCGGCGTCCTCCCCCTGGGGGTCGTCGTCGCGATCGATGGGGAAGCCGACGACGTCGATCGGCGCGGTGGAGGTGTCCTCCGGAGAACGGAGTCCGTCGAGCCCGAAGTCGGGTGCGTCCGCGTCCTCGCCGGTCCGGCCGCGGTCTCGCTCCGCCGCGAGGAACAGCGAGAGCATCTCGGGGTCGTATGTGTCGGTCTGCATCGACGTGACCGGTGCCGCGTCGGTCTCGGGCATCTGCTCGGCGAATGCCAGGGCGGAATCGACATCGACGGGCGTATCGGGGATGAGGCGATCTCCGCGCACACCGTCTGCGAGAGCCTGCAGCAGGGCGACGGCGTCGTCGATCACCGTCTCGTCTCCGCTTTCGACGCCGTGGACCAGCCAGCGCGCGAACTCCAGTTCGGCGTACAGACGCGCGCGCTCGCGGACCAGGCCGTCCGGGGCCCGGCTGGCGTCGGCGGCGTACCCCGAGAACACGTCGTCCGCTGCCTCCGGGGCCGACGCCAGCCACCGGAGGTCCACCGCCGGGTCGCCGACCGAGAGGCCGGACCACTCCAGCACGCCCGTCACCCGGACGCCCTCGCCCTCGTCCTCGAGGAGGAACGACGACGACGTCGCCCCACCCAGCACGACGGCGGACTCGAACCGCCAGAGCTCGTCGTCCTCGAACGCGCGACGCCACCGCTCGGCGAGGCCCTCAGGCGCGCGTCGAGTGCTCTCCACCCGATCGAGGAGCCTCGCGACGTCGTCGCGCACCTGGGACGGCGTGCGGACGGGAAGGCCGTCCGTGCGCACGATCGACGGCGGCAGCGCGTGGACGGCGGCCAGAGCGGCACCGAGAGCCGGGGCGATGCCGGCGCCTTTCGGGACATGGGGCGGCTCGACCCGATAGCCCGGGAGGTAGTCCACGACGAGGACGCGCGCGGCGCCCGAACCCGTCTCCCCCCAGATCTCCGGCGCGCGGAAGGGCAGCAGTGCGCGTACACCCGGAGTGAGGGCGACCAGCGCGCGGGACTCGGCGGCCAGATCGCGCGCGGAGTCCTCGGTCGCGGGCATCCGCACGACTCCGCGCCGGCCGTCTTCGAGCTTCACGACGGCGGCATCGAAGCGACCGGTGCCGCGCTCGGTGAGCGGGCCTGCTCCCACGACCACGGCACGAGGAAGAGCGGCCGTCACCGACGCGGCTAGAGTGAAGGGTGAGCGTGCCATGCGCCCAGGGTAGGACGGGCACGCGGTCCCGCCCCCGCGCCACGCCTGTGAGAGAGGTACTCGATGACGGCTCCCGCGGCGGCCTCCGTCCCTCCTTCCCTGGGCCCGGTCGACCGGTCCCCGACCGAGCGGATGGGTGAGGACCTGATCACCCGCGCGGCCGCCGAGCCACGAACTGTCGTGCTCGTCGTGCGCGGGGACGCGACGCCGCTGGTGAGCGGCGGGCTCGTCGGGTATCCGGTTCCCGAGGTCCCGGACGACGCCGAATACGCCTTCCTCGGGCGACGCCCCGACGGCTCGGCGATCCTGCTCGCGGCCTTCCCGCCCGACCGTGAGGACCCGGTGCCCGCAGAGGCGTGGGGGATCCTCCGCACGATCGGAGGCGATCTGCCCCCCGAGGACGCCGGGCTCCTGGTGACCGCCGTCGCACTGGGCCGGTGGTTGGTGGACGCGCCCTACTGCCCTGCCTGCGGGACGCGCATGCGCGTGCACCACGCCGGCTGGGCCCGGTCCTGTCCGAACTGCGGGCGCGAGCACTTTCCGCGCACCGATCCTGCCGTCATCGTCGCCGTGACCCGCGCCGATGACCCCGACCTGCTGCTGCTGGGCTCGAACGCCCTGTGGGGTCCCGACCGGTACTCGTGCTTCGCAGGCTTCGCCGAGGCGGGCGAATCGCTCGAGGACGCCGTCGTCCGGGAGGTCAGGGAGGAGGCGGGGGTCACGGTCACCGACCTGCGCTACCGCGGCTCGCAGGGGTGGCCCTACCCGCGGTCCCTCATGCTCGGGTTCACGGCCGTGGCGATCTCCGCCGATCTCGCCGAGGCCGACGGCGAGGAGATCCTCGAGGTGCGCTGGTTCACGCGCGCCGAGATCGGCGCAGCTTTGGAGGGACGCAGCGATCTGCAGCTGCCGGGGCCGGCCTCGATCGCCTCGCGTCTCATCCGCGGGTGGTACGAGGGAGCGGCGTGAGCGCCCTCGACGGGCTCGACGACTCCCAGCGCGCCGCCGCGTCGGCGCTGCGCGGCCCGGTGTGCGTCCTGGCCGGCGCCGGGACGGGGAAGACCCGCGTGATCACGCACCGGATCGCGCACGGCGTCGACACCGGCGCATACTCGCCCGGACGCGTGATGGCGGTGACCTTCACGGCGAAGGCCGCGGGCGAGATGCGGGGGCGGCTGCGCGCGCTCGGCGTCGAGGGCGTGGCGGCCCGCACGTTCCACGCCACGGCGCTGGCGCAGCTGAACTACTTCTGGCCGACGGTGGCGGGCGACTCGGCGCCGAGCATCGTCGACAACAAGGTGAAGCTCCTGGCTCATGCGGCCGACGGCCTCCGGCTGTCGCTGGACACTCCGACCCTCCGCGACGTCGCGTCGGGGATCGAGTGGCGGAAGGTCACCCTCCGCAGCATCGACGCGTACGCGCGCGACCGGCCCACGGGGATCGGTCGCCTCGACGTTCAGCAGATCGCAGACCTGCAGCGTGCATACGAGAAACTGAAGGACGAGCGGCGCCAGATGGACTTCGAGGACGTCCTCCTCGCGTGCGCCGGGATGCTGGAAGCCGAGCCGCAGGTGACCCAGCAGGTGCGCGAGCAGTACCGCCACTTCACCGTCGACGAGTTCCAGGACGTCTCCCCGCTGCAGGAGCGCCTGCTGCGGCTGTGGCTCGGAGACCGCCGGGACCTGTGCGTCGTCGGAGACGCCAGTCAGACGATCTACTCCTTCGCGGGTGCCGACGCGCGTTTCCTCCTCGAGTTCGAGCGCACCTTCGAGGATGCGCAGGTGTTCCGCCTGCAGACGAACTACCGCTCGGCGGGTGCGGTCCTCGACGTCGCCAACGCCCTGATGCGGGGGCGCCCCGGCGCGCTCGAACTCGCTCCGGCCCGAACCGACGCCACCGCTGTGACACCGGTCGTGCGGTCCTTCGACGACGACGAGGCCGAGGCCGCGGGCGTCGCCGCCTCGATCGCATCCGCCGTTGCGTCGGGGGTCTCCCCTTCCGAGATCGCCGTGCTGTACCGATCCCACGCGCAGTCCGCGCTGCTTCTGAACGCGCTCTCCCGGGCCGGCATCGCCGCCGCCGTCCTCGGTGGGCGACGATTCTTCGACCAGCCCGAGATCCGTCAGGCCGTGCTGGCGCTGCGGGCGGCCACGGTCGCCCCTCTGGAGACCGATTTCCTGACGACGGTACGGGACGTGCTCCGCTCCCTGGGTCTGACAGACGAGCCGCCTCCCGCGGGAGGCGCCCTCCGCGACGCGTGGGAGACCCGCGCGGCGCTGCTGCGCCTGGCGGAGGATGCCCCGGCGCAGGCGACGCTGCGGACCTTCACCGACGACCTCCTGGCGCGCGCGAAGGATCAGCACGAGCCGAAGACGCGCACCGTGACACTCTCGACGTTGCACGCGGCGAAGGGCCTGGAGTGGCCCCACGTGCACATGGTCGGGATGAGCGAGGGGCTTCTTCCCATCTCGTACGCGACCCGATTCGAAGACGTCGACGAGGAGCGCCGGCTGGCCTACGTGGGAATCACGCGGGCCGGGCGAACGCTGTCGGTGAGCTGGTCTCGGGGACGCGGGCGGACGGAGCGGGCTCCGTCCCGGTTCCTCCGAGAGATCGGCAACCGCAGTCTGCGTGAGGCGGATGCGTCCGCCACACCCGGTGCGGGTCGTTCGCGTTCAGTCGCACCGAGCGGTTCGGGGCCGGGTCGCTGAGCAGCTGAGCTGCCGCGCGTGCCGCTTCCACCGCGAAGTCGAGGTCGACGGCACACGCCCGGCCGAGGAGCTGACTCGCCACCGTCGGCCACGCCGCGTCGGCATCGCGCGCGAAGGCCGCGTCGCAGGCCAGGCACGAGGTCTCTCCGGGGCGCACCAGCGGACCGATGCGCGCACCGGCGTCATCGAACACGATCGGCAGGTGGGGGAGATCCGCTGCGACGAGCGCGGCGGCGCGCGCGGGCTCGACCAGGTGCGCGGCGAGCAGCACGACGATGCGCCCGCGCCGCGCCTGCTGTGCGGTGTCTTCGGGCCATCGTGCGATCTCAACATCGGCGCCGGCTCGTCTCATCGCTCGAGCGGCGGTGGCGACGAGGGAAGGCTCGACGCGACGTGTGGCCTGCAGCAGCACGCGGACGGGGGCGGTCGGCTTGGCGAGGACCGGCTGCAGATCCGCCAGGAGCGCGTCGGCCTCGGCGGGCCGGATGCGCCGTGACGTCAGGAGCGCGGCGAACTCCAGGTCGGACACCCCGCCGGTCAGATCATGCAGGAGCTGTAGCTCCCACGGCTGCGGGTCTTCCAGACGCGCGACGTCGGCGACACCGAACTGCAGCGTAGTGGCGTCGCGCCACAGCGGGGGATGGGCGGGGTCCAGGCGCAGCATGGCCCGATTGTCGCGCGCACCGCCGCGCGCCGTGGCCCATTCTCCACACCCCACCGCCGCTGGTGGGTCATCGCGGCGGTGGGGAGGAGGGTCACACCGGTCGGGGGTCCTCTCCGGATGCGTCACCGTCGCCGTCGCCGTGGACGGGCGGCTGCTGCCCGCTCTCCTCAGCCAGCAGCTGGGCCAGAGCGTCGTCCATCTCGTCCTGCGCGGGTGCCTCGCCGCGCGCCTGCGCGGTCAGACGTGCGACCAGCGCCGCGGGATCGTCGATGTCCTCGGCCGTCGGCATGAGGTCGGGGTAGTCCCACAGCGCATCCCGCGCCTGCACGCCCACCGCGTCGGTCACCGCGCGCCACATCGCTGCGGCCTCGCGCATCCGCCGGGGGCGCAGTTCGAGCCCGACCAGGGACCCGAGGGCCTGTTCCGCGGGGCCGCCCACGGCGCGCCGGCGTCGCACGGCCTCGGCGATCCGCTCGGCCGAGGGCAGGCGCGAGGTCGCCGCCTCGGTGACCACGTCCACCCAGCCCTCGATGGTGGCGAGCAGATTCTCCAGGCGCGTGAGCGCGGCGGTCTGCTCTTCGGAGCGGGCGGGAAGCAGTGCCCCGCTCTCCAGTGCTCGCCGCAGCTCCTCCGGCTCCGAGGGATCGAAGCGGGAGGCGAGTTCTTCCAGGGCATCGGTGTCGACGTGGATGCCGGCCGCGAAATCGCGGACCTGGGCGATGACGTGCAGCCGCAGCCATCGGGCGTGGCGGAAGAGCCGCGCGTGCGCGAGCTCGCGGGTTGCAAGGTACAGCGCGAGCTGATCGTCCGGGATCTCCAGGTCGCGCCCGAAGTCGGCGAAGTTCTGCGGCAGGATCGCCGCGTCACCGGCGGGCATCACCGGGATGCCGACGTCACCGCCGCTGACGACCTCCGTCGAGAGACGACCGACCACGTGGCCCAGCTGCGTGGCGAAGAGCGATCCGCCCACGGTGCGCATGATGCGTCCCGCGCCGGCGATCATCTCCTGCATGTCCTCGGGGGCCTGCGCACGGAGGGCGGAGGTGAGCGCGTCGGCGATGCTCGTGGCGACCGGCTCCGCCAGCTCTTGCCACACCGGCATCGTCGCCTCCACCCAGGCGCCCCGCGTGAGCGCGCGCGCGGGGGCGGGGAGCTCGGAGATCGTGGTCGCCTCACTCAGCCACAGGGTGGCCAGCGTCACCGCCTGATCGAGGTCGGTGCGCTGCCCGTCGGTCACGCCGCGGTCGCTCTGGTTGGCGATGTGCAGCGCCTGACGTTGGGCGAGGTCCCACGCGATGCCGTCGTCCGACCCAGAGAAAGCCCCTTGGAGGTGTCGCATCATCGTCTGCATGGTCGCCGGGTCGATGGGCATGCCCGACAGCCGCGAGAGCTGTTCGGGGTCGATCGCGCCGCTCTCACCCGAGAGCATCCGGCGCAGCAGCTCTTGGAACTCCTCCTCGGGACTCCGGTCGTCGTCTGCCACTTCAGCCGCCTTTCAGCCCCGTTCGGGACGTGCGATCTACGCTAGTCGCACGCATTCCTCGCACTTCCCGGCAGGACCTCTCGTCCCTTACGCCGGTCGCGAACGACCAGGCGAAGAAGAAAGGTCCCTCGTGGCGCTGTTCGACGAGAACACGACGGTTGCGCCGGCACCCCGTCGCCGGTGGAGCCGAGGCACGGTGTTCGGGCTGTGGGCGCTCGCCGTCGCACTCGTGGCGCTCCTCGTCATGACGTTCCTGCCGACGGCCTACGTCATCCAGCAGCCCGGGCCCGTCTACAACACCCTCGGCACCGCGCAGAACGCCGACGGCGAGGAGGTGCCCCTCATCTCCGTCGACGACGCCGAGACCTTCGCCCCCGAGGGGGCGCTGGACCTCCTGACCGTGCAGGTGGTCGGCAACCCCGATCGTCGGCCGTCGTGGTTCGAGTTGGCGCAGGCCTGGTTCGACCCCTCGCGCGCCGTGTTGCCGATCGACCGGGTCTTCCCGCCCGGTCAGACCACCGAGCAGCGCAACGAGGAGAACGCCGCCCTCATGGTGGACTCGCAGCAGGAGGCAACGGCGGCAGCGCTCACCGAGCTCGGGTACGAGCTGTCTCCGGCCATCACCGTGCATTCGCTCCTGGACGATTCGGCGGCGGAGGGCATCCTCGAGCCGGACGACGTCCTGCTGGCCGTCGACGGGGAGCCCGTGAGCGAGGCGCAGCAGGTCCGCGACGCCGTGGCGGCCGCGGAGGACGACCCCGTCGTCTTCACGATCCAGCGCGACGGCGAGGAGCGGCAGGTGTCGGTCACGCCGCGAGAGGTGGAGACCGCCGAGGGGCCGGAGTGGCTCGTCGGCGTCGCCCTCATCGCCGACTACGACTTCCCCGTCGACGTGACGATCCAGCTCGACAACGTGGGGGGTCCGAGCGCGGGGATGATGTTCGCGCTGGGGATCATCGACGTGCTGACACCCGGCGACCTCACCGGCGACCGGCGATTCGCGGGCACCGGCACCATCGACGCCGAGGGGACGGTCGGACCCATCGGAGGCATCCGCCAGAAGCTGTACGGTGCGCAGCGTGCCGGGGCGGAGTTCTTCCTCGCGCCGCAGGCCAACTGCAACGAGGTCGTCGGGCATGTGCCCGACGGACTGCAGGTCTTCGCCATCGTCGATCTCGACGACGCGCTCTCGGTGCTCGAGGCGGTCCGCGGCGGAGACGACCTGGGCGCTCTGCCCACCTGCACGGCGGGCTGACGCATTCCGCATATGGCATCCACGGCTTACCCCCAGACCGCGCTGCCTAGGATGGAGGGGTGACCACGACGTCTGCGCCGAAACCGGCCACGCCCCACCGTTCCCGACGCATCATCGCGATCACGCTGGCGATCATCGCGGTGCTCGTGGTCGCGTTCTTCGTCTTCGCCAACCTTTACGCCGACTGGCTCTGGTACGCGCAGCTCGACTTCACCTCGGTGCTGACCACGCAGTGGATCGCGCGAGTGATGATGTTCGCCATCGGATTCCTCGCCATGGCGATCCCGGTGTGGGTGACGATCCAGCTCGCCTACCGGCTCCGTCCGGTCTACGCGCGACTGAGCTCGCAGCTCGATCGGTATCAGGAGGTCGTCGAGCCGCTGCGCCGACTGGCCATGTGGGGCATCCCCATCTTCTTCGGATTCTTCGCCGGCTTCGCGGCATCCGCGCAGTGGGAGACCACCTGGCTGTGGTTCAACGGCGTGGCCACCGACCAGACCGACCCGCAGTTCGGACTGGATACCGGCTTCTACCTGTTCGCGATGCCGTTCTACGGCGCCGTGCTGGGCTTCGTGTCGGCGGTGGTGCTGGTGTGCCTTCTGCTGACCGCGCTCGTGGCGTACCTGTACGGATCGGTGCGCGTCGGTCAGCGGGAGCTGCGGATCTCCAAGGCGGCGCGCATCCAGCTGGCGGTGCTGGCCGGCGTGTATCTGCTGGTGCAGGGTGCGAGCCTCTTCCTCGACCGCTACCGCACGCTCGTCGAGGCGGGGGAGCGCATCACCGGTCCGGGATACACGGGCGTCAACGCCGTCATCCCGGGTCAGACGATCCTGGCCATCATCGCGGTGCTGGTCGCGCTTCTCTTCTTCGTGACCGCCGTCATCGGCCGCTGGCGGTACCCGCTGATCGCGACCGCCCTGCTCGTCGTCTCGGCGATCGTGCTCGGAATCGGATACCCGTGGGTGGTGACGACCTTCCAGGTGCGCCCCAACACGCTGCAGCTGGAGAGCGAGTACTACCAGCGCAACATCGACGGGACCAAGGACGCCTACGGCATCGCCGATCTCGAGAAGGAGGACTTCACCGCCGAGACCACCGCCGAAGCGGGTCAGCTGCGGGCGGATGCGGCCACCACGGCGCAGATCCGGATCATGGACCCGGCGATCATCGGCCCGACCGTGCGCCAGCTCGAGCAGTACCGCGCCTACTACCAGTTCCCCGATGTCCTCGACGTCGACCGCTACGACATCGACGGTCAGTCGCAGGACACCATCGTGGCGGTGCGTGAGCTGAACATGGGCCAGCTGTCCGATGCCGGCACCTGGCAGAACACCACGCTCGTCTACACCCACGGCTACGGCATGGTGGCCGCGGCGGGCAACGAGCGCACCAGCGACGGGGATCCGGTCTTCCTCGAGCAGGCGATCCCCGCCACCGGATTCCTGTCCGAGCGCGACTTCGAGCCGCGCGTCTACTTCGGCGAATACTCGCCCGACTACTCGATCGTCGGCGCGCCGGAGGGCACGGAGCCCATCGAGCTGGACTATCCGATCGGCAGCGACGGGGGCAGCGACACCCGCACGACCTTCACCGGCGACGGCGGGCCGAGCGTGGGCAACGCCTTCAGCCGGCTCATCTACGCCCTGAAGTTCCAGTCCGAGCAGATCCTGTTCTCGGACGCCGTCAACGAGGACTCGCAGATCCTCTACGACCGCGATCCCATCACGCGCGTGGAGAAGGTCGCCCCGTACCTGACGCTGGACAGCGACCCCTACCCGACAGTGGTCGACGGACGCATCAAGTGGGTCGTCGACGGCTACACCACGAGCGCCAACTACCCGTACTCGCGCGGCGTCAGCCTGTCGCAGGCCATCACCGACTCGACCAACCCCGCCCCGCGGTACGCCCTCGATCAGATCAACTACATCCGCAACTCCGTGAAGGCGACAGTCGACGCGTACGACGGCAGCGTGACGCTGTACGCCTGGGACGACCAGGACCCGGTGCTGCAGGCGTGGCAGAACATCTATCCGTCGACGCTCGAGCCGTACAGCGAGATGTCGGCGGAGCTCATGAGTCACGTCCGTTACCCCACCGACCTGTTCAAGGTGCAGCGCGCGATGCTGGGTGTCTACCACGTCGATGACGCTCGCTCCTTCATCCAGCGCGACAATGCGTGGGCGACGCCCGATGACCCGCAGAGCAGCGAGCGACTGCAGCCGCCGTACTACCTGACGATGCAGATGCCGGGCCAGGAGGCGCCGACGTACTCGATGTTCACGACGTTCATCCCGTCGTCGCAGGGCAACAGCCGCAACGTGCTGACGGGGTATCTGGCGGTCGATTCCAACGCGGGAGCCGAGGAGGGCGTGAAGAGCCCCGACTACGGCAAGCTCCGCATGCTCGTGATCGACTCCGCCACAACGGTGCCGGGGCCCGGACAGGTGCAGAACACGTTCGACTCCGACACGGCCGTGTCGAGCCAGATCAACATCCTGCAACAGGGGCAGTCGGAGGTGCTCAACGGCAACCTGCTGACCTTGCCGGTCGGTGGCGGACTGCTTTACGTGCAGCCCGTGTTCGTGCAGTCCTCCGGCGGCACGCAGCTGCCGCAGCTGAGGCGCGTGCTGGTCGCGTTCGGTGACCAGATCGCCTTCGAGGACACGCTCAACGAGGCCCTCGACGTGTTGTTCGGCGGCGACTCCGGCGCCGACACCGGCGACGGCGAGGTGATCCCGGAGGACCCGGATCAGCAGCCCACCGAACCGACCGACCCCGGCACGGAGCCCGAGACGCCGGATGTGCCCGTCGGTGAGTACGAGGCCGCCCTGCAGGAGGCGCGGCAGGCGCTGCTGGACCGGCAGGCCGCCCTGCAGGCGGGCGACTTCGCCGCCTTCGGCGAGGCTGACGCACGCCTCACCGCGGCGGTGGAGCGACTGCTGGCCCTCGAGGACGACGCCGCGCAGGGCTGATACCCGAGCCGCTCAGGGCGTTCGCAGCGCCTCCCAGATGAGCAACACGGTGGCGCCGAATCCGGCCAACTGGTTCACCCAGAGGAATCGGCGCCACCCGGTCGTGGCCCGATCTGCGGTGTCATCGGTCACGTTGCGGTACGGCCAGACGACGGCGAGGTAGGGGACGACCAGGAGGGCGGCCAGCGGCCCCGGCCACGCGGTCACGAGCATCGCGAGGCCGGCCGCGGCGTAGCATCCGAGGGCGAACCGCACCGTCCACCGTGCGCTTCGAGCCGTCGCGATGGACGCGATCCCCGCCGCACGGTCGGCGGCGACATCCTGCACCGCCCCGAAGGCATGAGAGGCGATGCCCCACAACGCGAACGCGCCCACGATGACGCCCAGCTGCCACGTCCACGTCGCCCCCGCCAGGACGAGGCCGTATACCGCGGGAGAGAAGAAGTGGATGCTGCTGGTGACGGAGTCGGCGAACGGCCGCTCCTTGAGCCGAAGCGGCGGCGCCGAGTAGAACACGACGAAGAAGAGGCTTGCGGCGAGCACGAGCCACGACAGCGGCGATCCCAGGAGAACGAGCGCGACGACGAACGGCGCGCACGTGAGGGCCGCCGCCCACAGCGTCACGCGATGCATCCGGCGATCGAGCACCGCCCCGTGGGCGCCGCCCTTCCGCGGATTGCGGAGGTCGGACTCGTAATCGAACACGTCGTTGATCCCGTACATCGCCAGGTTGTACGGGATGAGGAAGAAGATCGTGCCGAGGATCAGGGTCAGATCGACGTGCCGCGTCGTCAGGATGTACGCCGCCGCGAACGGGTAGGCGGTGTTGATCCAGCTGACGGGACGCGACGATACGAACAGCTCCCGCACGACCGCGGAGGGGGACAGGGCGGGAGTGCTCATGCGGTTCGCCGCGGTCGGTGCACGAGGGCGAAGACCGCCGGCACACCGAAGGCCGCACACAGCGGATAGGCGAAGTCCTCGACGGGCGCGAGACCGATGCGAAGGCCGGAGAGATGCTCGGGCGGGTACGTGAACAGATCGGCGGCGATCATGAGGTTGTCGAAGACGGCGGTGAGGAGAAGCAGGACCACGGCCGCGCCCGCGGACGCGATCAGGCGGCGCCGGATGCCCGGCCGCAGCGCCGACACCGCTGTGACCGCGGCGGTCGCGGCGAGGAACGGCAGGACGATGAGCGCGTAGGTCATTCGGTGGCCTCTCGCCGCGCGACCACCCTGCGGTCCACGCCCGCCCACGCCACCAGGGCGAGGTAGGACAGGAACGCCAGGAACACCGGTTCTTCCAGCGGAAGGTGAGGCGCCAGATCGACGCCGAGCAGCAACGGGCTCGCCCCCTTCACGAAGACGCTGGTGACGATGCCGGCGGCGTCCCAGATCAGGAAGAACGCCGTGCCGATCGCGACGGCGACCAGCGTGGCCCACGGTGCGCGCTTCGCGATGAGCCCGAGCCGGAGGTCGAGGGTCAGCGTTCCCGCGAAGGAGACAGCGAGCGCCAGCAGGTAGAGACCCGGCACCTCACACCGCCGTGCGCGCCGGCTCGGCGACCGGCCCCGCCGAGGCGTCCCCTCGCAGACGCTTCAGCACGAGCTCCGCCGAGATGAGACACATGGGCAGACCGATCCCCGGGAGTGCGGAGGTGCCGGCGTAGAAGAGGCCCTCGACGCGGCGGGAGGCGTTCCGCGGCCGGAAGACGGCGCTCTGGCGAAGGGTGTGGGAGAGGCCGAGCGCGTTGCCGCGCCAGGAGTTCAAGTCGTCCGCGAAGTCGCCCGGCGCGATGGTGCGCCGCACCACGATCCGCTCGGCGAGGTCGGGGATGCCCGCCCACGCGGAGATCTGGGCGATCACCTCGTCGGCCGCCGCCTCGATCGCGGCGTCCCCGGCACCGTCCACCCCGCCGTGCCCCAGACCGGGATCGGCGGGCACGGGCACGAGCACGAACAGGTTCTCCATGCCGGCGGGGGCCACCGTGTCATCGGTCGCGCTCGGGCGGCAGACGTACAGGGACGCGGGGGAGGGGATGCGCGCGTCGCGTCCGAAGATGGCCTCGAAGTTCTCCCGCCACTGCGAGGCGAACAGCAGCGAGTGGTGCGCGAGCTCGGGCAGCCGGCCTCGCACGCCGAGGAGGACGAGGAGCGCACCGGGACTCGGCGTCCGCGAGCGCCACCACTTCTCGGGGTAGGTGCGGTCGGCGGCATCCGCGAGCAGCGTCGTCTCGGTGTGGTGCAGATCGGCAGTGGACACCACGAGGTCGGCGGGGATCACCTCGCCGCCGGTCAGACGCACCCCGCGCGTGCGCCCGCCCTCGACGAGGATCGTCTCGACGGGCGCGGATGTGCGGATGCGCGCCCCCCGCTCCGCGGCGAGGCGCGCGATCGCCGCGATGATCGAGGTGAAGCCGCCGCGGGGGTAGAGCACGCCGTCGTCGAGATCGAGATGGCTCATGAGGTGGTAGAGGCTCGGGACGCCGTACGGCGAGCCTCCCAGGAACACCGCGGGATACTCGAGGATCTGCCGCAGCCGAGGATCCGAGAAGCGCGGTTCGACGTAGCCGGCGAGGCTGCGCATGAGAAGCGGCAGCAGCCGGGGCATCCGCCGCAGGAGCGCCGGGTCGCGAAGGCCCGCGGTCGTGAGGTACGGATCGTAGAGGAACCGGGTCACGGCCAGCTGGTACGCGTCCGCGGCCGAGTCGAGGTAGGCGTCGAGGCGGGCTCCCGCTCCCGGCTCGACGCCGTCGAAGAGGGCGGTCGCCTCCTGGCGTCCCGACGTGACGTCCAGCGGGGCGGTCCCCTCTCCCGAGAACACGCGGTACGCCGGCCGCAACGGCACGAGATCCAGCTCCTCGGCCGCGCTCGTGCCCAGGAGCGCGAAGAAGTGGTCGAAGACCTCGGGCATCAGGTACCAGCTCGGGCCGGTGTCGAAGCGGAAGCCGTCGGACTCCCAGGAGCCCGCGCGTCCACCCAGGTCGTCACGAGCCTCGCACACCGTGACGTCGTGTCCCTCGGAGGCCAGCAGGGCCGCGGTGGCGAGCCCCGCGATCCCGCCTCCGACGACGACGACGCCGGTCACCGGATGCTCCGTCTGGGCCGGGACGTGATCACGGCGCGAGCGGCGATGGCGGCCTTCACCGGGTCGGGCACGCGGACCCGTCGCTGACGGGTCGACGTGCGGCGCAAGCGCCGCGACAGTTCCGCGAAGAGATCGTGCGCGGTGCTGACGGCGCGCCGGCAGTCGGCGGGGAGACGGGGAATCGCCGCGGCGGCGACGGCGAGATCCGCATCGATGCGATCGAGGACCTCGACCCGCCGGCTCCCCTCGACCGCGCCGCCGAGGTAGTCCCGCCCGAGCCGGCCGGCGTCGTCGTCGAGATCGCGGAGGAAGTTGACATCTTGGAACGCCGCGCCCAGCCGCCGGGCGCCCTCGACGAGCTCCGGGGATGCGGGAGCCGGGCGCGCGGCCCCGGCGTTGACGAACGCCTGCAAGCACATCAGGCCCACGACCTCGGCCGACCCGTACACGTACGCGTCGTGCGATCGGGCGTCGTGCCGCGCGGTGTCGATGTCGGTGCGCATCGAGGCGAAGAACGGCGCGATGAGGTCTTCGCCGATCCCGCACTCGCGCGCGGTTCCGGCGAACGCGTGCACGATCAGGTTGGCGCTGAAGCCCCGCTCGATCGCCGCCGACGTCTCGCGCTCCAGCGCGTCCAGCACCTCACGCTCGCGGTCGGGGCTGAGGCCGGCGTCGGCCGCCGGTCCGTCGACCACCTCGTCAGCGACCCGGACCAGGGCGTAGATGTTGCGGACGTGCGGTCGCGGCCGAGGGCCCAGAAGCCGGCAGGCGAGACCGAAAGACGTGGAGTAGCCGGAGATCACCGCCGCGGCCGCGTCGCGAGCGGTGCGGTCGTAGAGCTCCAGGCCGGTCGGTGTACGGCTCACGGGATCCTCGCCTGCACGGCATCGACGAGGTCGAGGAGCATGGCGCGTGCGGCATCCGGTAGCAGCGAGTCGAGAACGAGCCCGCGCGCCTCCGCCAGTGTCTCGTGCACGAGGCGCTCCAACCGCTCGCGCGCGCCGGAGGCTGCCAGCGCGTGCTGCGCTGCACGCACCGCCACCGGGCCCGTTCGCGCCCGGGCGAGGGCGTCGCTCACTTCGGGCCAGCGGTCGCTCTCCCGTGCCAGAGCGATGAGAGGGGTGCGCTTGGCCTCGCGCAGATCGCCGCCCTCGCCGCGTCCGGCGACGTCGGCTGCGCCGAATGCCCCGATGAGGTCGTCGACGAGCTGGAAGGCGAGACCGAGCTGCCCGCCCACGCGCGAGAGCGTGGTGCGGGTCGTCCCGGGTGCGCCGGCGAGGAGAGCCCCCGCGACCAGGGGTGCCGAGAACGAGTAGACCGCCGTCTTGTTGGCGGTGGCGACGAGGATGGCATCGGAGGCGACGCCGTGCTCGGCGGCGACGGCGTTCTCGACGTCTGCCAGCTCCCCGGCGGCGGAGACCACGACGGCGTCGTCGACGAGGGCGAGGAGATCCGCCCGCGTCTCGGCGGGCACGTCTGCCAGCGCGACGAGACGGATGGCCTCGTGCAGGAGCAGGTCTCCGGCGAGGATCGCCGCCGCGTCGCCGAGGAGCGCGGCACCCTTCTCGTCGGCCCCGAGTGTGCGGCCCCGCACGCGGAACTCCCCCCCGACGTTGGGGACGCCACGGCGTTCGATGTCGTGGTCGATGACGTCGTCGTGCACGACGAACGCGGTGTGGAGCAATTCGAAGGCCGCGGCGACCGGATAGACGGCTCCCGCGTCGCGGGATCCGCCCAGCGACTCGTAGGCGGCCACCACGAGGGTCGGTCGGAAGCGTTTGCCGCCCTCCGCGGCATGGTGGATCGCGGCCCCGAGGGCGGTCGCGGACGCGTCGAGCTGCCCCATCCGCGTCCGGATCCGCGTCAGCGCCTCGCCGATGGCGCGGTCGATGGCCTCGCGCGTCGCCGGGGCCGTGGCCACCGTGATCATGAGGCGCGTCGACGGGCCCGGGGCGCGCCGAAGAGGCGGAGCTGCTCCGCCTGGAGGACCAGCCAGGGGCTGAACGCCCATGGCGTCGCATCCAGTGCGGTCGCGAGATCGACGGGGTCGACCCACTCCGCGTCGACGACTTCGAGCGGGTTGAGCTCGGGCTCCTGGGACGTGCGGGCGGTGTAGACGGGGCAGATCTCGTGCTCCACGATGCCGTTGACATCGGTGGCACGGTAACGGAACAGGGGGAGGGCCAGCTGCAGGTCGTCGAGCTCGAGCCCGAGTTCGTGGGACGCGCGTCGACGGACGGCGGAGATCACCGGCTCGGCCGGCCGCGGGTGCCCGCAGAACGAGTTCGTCCAGACGCCCGGCCAGGTCGTCTTGCCCAGCGCCCGGCGTGTCACGAGCACCTGACCGTCGCCGTTGACGACGTGGCACGAGAATGCCAGGTGCAGAGCGGTGTCGGTTCCGTGCACACTGCTCTTGGGGGCAGTCCCGATCTCCCGGCCGTCGTCGTCCAGGAGAACGACATATTCGGTCTCGATCACTGCGCCTCCTATTTGCTAGTTTAGCTAGCGATTGTCCAAGACTATACAAGTGAGGGGAGGGAGTGTCCACGGTGACTCACCCGGTCGTCCGACCCGACATCTCCAGGCCCGCCGTCACGGATGCGCTGCGCGCGGTCCGGGCGTTCAGCGACGCGATGGATCGCATGAACGGCGGCATGAAGGACGACATGGACATGAACTCCACCGATCTGGCCGCCCTCCGGATGCTGATCGTGCGCGAGCAGCGGGGCGAATCGGTGAGTCCGCACGACATGGCGCGGCACCTGCGCATCTCGACGGCGTCGACGACGAAGCTGCTGGACCGCCTCACCGCCTCCGGGCACGTGGAGCGTCGCCCGCATCCGCATGACCGCCGCGCGCGTGTGGTCGTGCTGACCGAGCACTCCCGCCGCGAGTTCTACCGGTACTTCGGGGCCCATCTGGCCGCGATGAGCGCGGTGGCCGACACCTACTCCGACGAGGAGCTGCGGGCCATCGCGCGCTTCATCGGAGAGCTGGCCGAAGCCGTCGATCCTGGCTGAGAGGTCAGCGATCCGTACCGCCGCGCACGGCTCGCGCGATGATCGATGCCGCGGGGATGTGCCCGGCGGCCAGTATCGCGGCCGCGCCGGCCACCCACGGGTTCGCCAGCAGCGCCGCCCCCGAAGCGAAGGCGACGACGGGGAGGATCGCCATCGGCACGGGGACGCGCCACCACGGCGCATAGAGCGTCTCGCTCCGCCGACCCCGGCGCAGATAACGCGCCCAGAGTGCGTAATACGCCACGACAGCGGCCGCGGTGGGGACGGACCAGCCCCACGACGGCCGGCCGCCGACGGTGATCGCGGGCACGACGAGGCACAGGGCCTGACCGGCGCGTTCCAGAACGCCGAGCGGCCAGGCCGGTCGCACCGGAGGGAGGGGTCGGCGCGGGGGAGCCACGACGAGGATGAGGTTGGGCGCGAGCACGGCCAGGGAGATCGCGAGACCGAGCGGCGAGAACCCCACATCCGAAGGTTACCGGCCGCAGGGCGCCGGACCCGGGACGACCGGCACAACGAGGGAACGGCGCCCCTGGGCGGGACGCCGTTCCTTCGTTTTTCGTTGCGGGGACAGGATTTGAACCTGCGACCTCTGGGTTATGAGCCCAGCGAGCTACCGAGCTGCTCCACCCCGCGGCACAAGAAGAAAGCCTAGCACGGATCCGAGGAGGTCGCCTCTCACGGCAGGTGCCCCGTTGCTCCGGAAGCCTCGCCACCGGGAGGATGTGCACCATGAGCTCCACACGCGACGCCGGCCCGCGCGACGACCAGGCCGACGGCCGGGACGAGTCGCCGGCCGAACGAGCCGACCGCAACTGGAACGAGGTGCTGCAGGAGCTGAGGGTGCTGCAGACCGGCACTCAGATCCTCACGGGCTTTCTGCTGGCTCTGGCCTTCCAGCCCGCTTTCGCGGACCTCGACGGCACCCAACGGGTGCTCTATCTGTGCCTGGTCGTGCTCTCGGCGCTGAGCGCGACAGTGGCGCTGGCTCCTGTCGCGCTGCATCGCCTGGTCTTCCGGCGCCGCGCCAAGGCCTCCGTCGTCCGGTACGGCCACTGGGCCCTCATCACGGCGCTGGGAACGGTGGCGCTCCTGCTCGCGGGGGTCGTGGCGTTCGTGTTCGACGTCGTGCTCGACTGGACCGCCGCGGCGGTGGCTGCCGGCTCGCTCGGCGCGCTGATTCTCGTACTGTGGATCGTGGTGCCGGTGGCGATCCGGCTGCAGCGCGGGGAAGGGCGGGACGTATGACGGCGGAGACGATCGGCGTCGCCGTCGCGCAGTTCGCGCCGACGACCTCGCCCGAGACGAACCTCGAGGTCATCGGCGACCTCACGGCGCGGGCTGCATCGCGTGGCGCGCGCGTGGTGCTGTTTCCGGAGTACTCGAGCTATTTCATCGATCCCTTCGACGCCTCCCTCGCCGAGCACGCGCAGGACGTCGTCGGCCCGTTCACGGACGGTCTCCGGCGCCTGGCTGACGCGCACGACGTCACGATCGCCGCGGGACTGCTCGAGCGGGGCGACGACGTCGCGCGCGTGCGCAACACCGTCGTGGCCGTCGATCGCGGCGGCGTCGTCGCCACCTACCGCAAGCTCCACCTGTACGACGCGTTCGGGCAGCGGGAGTCGGACTGGGTGCAGGCCGGCGAGATCGCCGCGCCCGAGACTTTCGTCGTCGGCGGACTGCGGTTCGCGCTGATGACCTGCTACGACCTGCGTTTCCCGGAGGTGGCTCGCACCCTCGCGGATGCGGGCGCCGAGGTCGTGCTCGTCGCCGCGGAATGGGTGCGAGGCCCGCTGAAGGAACATCACTGGCGCACCCTCCTCCAGGCCCGCGCGATCGAGAACACGCTGTTCGTCGCCGCGGCCGATCATCCGCCGCCGCTCGGGGTGGGGCACTCGCTCCTCGTCGACCCGCAGGGCGTCGTCACGGCCGCGGTGGGGACGGGCACCGACGTGGCCGTCGCCCATCTCGATCCCGAGGCGATCGGGCGGGTCCGACGGGTCAACCCGGCTCTGAAGCTGCGGCGTTACCGCGTCGAGCCGATCTGATCAGCTCGAAAGGGCGGCGAGACGCGTCACGGCCTCTTCGAGCACGTCGGTGCGCTTGCACGCCGCGAACCGCACGAGCGTGCGGTACTGCTCCCGGTGCGCCGGCGTGACGAAGGCGCTGAAGGGGACGCCGACGACCCCGGCGCGATCGGGCAGTGCGCGGCAGAATTCGGTCGCGTCCGCAGCGCCGACGCCGGCGGCATCGGCGACCGTGAAGTATGAGCCGGCCGGGACGGGGACGTCGAACCCGGCCTCGCGCAGACCCCGACCGAGAAGATCGCGTTTCTCCCGCAATGTCTGCGCGATCCCCGCGTAGAAGTCGTCGGGCAGGCGCAGCGCGGTGGCGATGGCGGGCTGGAACGGGCTGCCGTTGACGTAGGTCAGGAACTGTTTGACCGACAGCGCGACCGAGACCAGGTCGGCGGGGCCGGAGAGCCATCCGATCTTCCACCCGGTGACGGAGAACGTCTTGCCGGCAGAGGAGATCGAGAGTGTGCGCTCCCACGCGCCCGGCAACGTCGCGATGGGCACGTGCGGCTCGTCGAAGACGAGATGCTCGTACACCTCGTCGGTGACGATGATCGCCTCGTGCCGCGTCGCCAGCTCGACGATCGTGTCCCGCACCTCGGCGGTGAACACCGAGCCGGTGGGGTTGTGCGGATCGTTCACCAGGATCACGCGCGTGCGGTCGGTGACGGCCGCGGCGAGCTCGTCGAGGTCAGGCTGGAACGCGGGCCAGCGCAGCGGCACGGGGACGAGCCGCGCTCCGGCCAGCGCGACGACGGCCGCATAGGAGTCGTAGAACGGCTCGAACACCACCACCTCGTCGTCGGGTCCGTCGATGAGGGCGAGCAGCGCGGCGGCGAGAGCCTCGGTGGCTCCGGCGGTGACGACGATGTCGCGGTGCGGATCGAGGTGCAGCCCGTAGAACCGTCGCTGGTGCTCGGCGATGGCCGTGAGAAGGTCGGCGAAACCCCGCCCCGGCGGATACTGATTGACGCCGTGCGAGATCGCGTCGCGGGCGGCTTCGAGCATGACGGCAGGGCCGTCTTCATCCGGGAAGCCCTGCCCCAGATTGACCGCGCCGGTTTTCGCCGCAAGGGCGCTCATCTCGGCGAAGATGGTAGGAGTGGCGGTGCCATCGGACGCCCGCAAGCCGGCACCTTCGGCGGCGCGGCGCCAGGCGCCGGGAATCTCTCGCATCCCCCTCACGCTAGTCGCATAGACGGATCCCATTTCCCCCATAGATAACCCACAGCAACCGGAGCCACGCTGGATCTCGCTTGGCAGAAGGAGCACTCATGAGCGACAACGCGGGCGATCGCCCCGAAGACCAGGTCCCGGCGCCTCAGGCGCAGGACACCCCGACCGAGAACATCGCCGGCACCGAGCAGGCCGCCCCGACGCCTCAGGCTCCGCCTCTCGGCTGGCAGGCGCCGCGTCCGCCCTACCCGGGGCCCGTCCCGCAGGGCACCTACGGGGTTCCGCCGCGTCAGGCGTATGCCGGCCACTCCGCAGGCGCGGCTTTCGGACCGTCAGCGACGGCGAGTCACCCGACGCAGCCCACGCTGCCGCTCTCATCCGAGACGACGACGACGCCGCCCCGCCGCTCCGGCGCCGGCAAGGTCGTCGGTCTGATCGTCGCCGCCGCACTGGTGGGCGGGGCGGCAGGCCTCGGGGGCGCGTACGCCGGGGTGAGCCTGTGGGGAGGGTCGGAATCCGGTCCCGTCGCGGGTCCGCAGACCGTCACCGTGAACAACACCGACGACGTCACGGCCACGACGGCGATCGCGGCGAAGGTGGTCCCGAGCGTCGTGACGATCAGCGCATCCAGCGACGGGGGAGGAGGAACCGGCTCCGGAGTGATCCTCAGCGAGGACGGGTACGTCGTCACGAACACCCACGTGGTCACGCTCGACGGGCAGACCGGCGACGCGACCATCACGGCGACCACCTCGGATGGTCGCGTCTTCGACGCCGAGATCATCGGCACCGATCCGATTTACGACCTCGCGGTCATCAAGCTCACGGATGCCTCGGACCTCACGCCGATCGAGTTCGCCGACTCCGACGAGTTGAACGTCGGCGACGGGACGGTGGCCGTGGGCGCGCCGCTCGGTCTCTCCAACACGGTCACGACAGGGATCGTGAGCGCGCTGAACCGGTCCATCCAGGTGGCCTCTTCGGCGGCGCCCGACGAGACCGAAGAAGACCAGCCGCCCCAGGGCGAGAGCCAGGAGAGCCCCTTCTTCTTCGACTTCGGACAGGGCCAGCCCTCGCAGGGATCGGGGGAATCGATCGCGATCTCGGTCATCCAGACGGACGCGGCGATCAACCCCGGCAACTCCGGCGGCGCGCTGGTCGACTCCGACGGTCACCTCATCGGCATCAATGTGGCGATCGCGTCGGCGGGCGGCTCCTCGGGCGGCCAGGCCGGCAACATCGGCGTCGGCTTCGCGATCCCGTCCGCGGTCGCGGAGCGCGTCGCGCAGGAGATCATCGACAGCGGCTCGGCGACGCACGGCCTGCTGGGCGCCTCCGTGCAGCCGGCTTCGGCGGTGGAGGATGCGGAGATCGCCGGTGCGTACATCGCGGAGGTCGTCTCGGGCGGCGCGGCCGAGCAGGCCGGTCTGCAGGAGGGTGACATCGTGACGGGCTTCGACGGCAAGCCGATCACCGACTCGATCGACCTCACCGCCCAGGTGCGCGCTCTGGCGGCCGGCGCCAGCGCGGAGCTGACCTTCGTCCGCGGCGGCGAGTCGCGGACGGTGGACGTGACCCTCGGCGAGCTGGGCGCGTAGCTCCGGATTCCCGGCGCCACCCCGCGATAGAGTCGCGGGGTGGCGCCATTTTCCTTCGGCGCGGGAAATGCGCGGAAGATCCTGAGCATCCCGCTCTATGCCTTCGGCCGGCTCGCCACCGCCGTCATCCCCCGCACGCAGGACCTGTGGGTGTTCGGATGCGCGGTAGGGATCGCCGATGGCGCCCTCGCCCTCTGGCGGCAGGCGGCCGCGGATCGGGTGAAGGCGGTGTGGCTCGTCGCCTCCGACGCCGAGGCTCGGGAGGCGGAGGCGTACGGTATCCCGCACGCCCGCAAGACGGGTCTGCGCGGCTTCTGGCTGACGGCGCGAGCGCGAGTCGTCGTCGTCACGCACGGGTTCGGGGATGTCAACCGCTACGGGGTGACCGGGGCGTTCATCGTGCAGTTGTGGCACGGCATCCCGCTCAAGCGGATCGGGCTGGATTCCCCCGAGACCGTGCGAAGCGGAATCCTGCCGGGGTCCGGCCTCATCCGCGCGTTCCTCCGGGGCGCGTACGCGCGCACGACCGCGCGCATCCGGTTCCTGCCGGCGGCCTCGCACCTCATCCGGGGGCGGCTGGAGTCCGCATTCGGTCTCCCCTCGACGCGGGTGCACGTCACCGGCGAGCCTCGCGTGGACGTGCTGTCCCAAGGAACGCCCGCCGGGCGCAGCGCGCTCGCGCGGGAGGGCATCGAACGCGCGACGGGACCGCTTCCCGTGGGTGCCAGAACCGTGCTGTACGCACCCACCTGGCGTGATGGAGCGCCCGATCCGGCGATCCCGTCGGCACAGGAGTGGCGCACGATCCTCGCGGTGCTCGAGCACCGCAACGCCGTCCTCCTCGTGCGGTCCCATCCGCTGGGGGCGGGGGAGTACCAGCCGCCGGTCCCGTCTGATCGTGTTCGCGGACTCGGCAGTGCCCGGGTCGCCGACGTCACCCCGCTCCTCCCCGGTGTGGACGTGCTCGTCACCGACTACTCGTCGCTGGCGTTCGACGCCGGGCTGGTACCGCTGCCGGTGCTGTATTTCGCACCTGACCTGGAGGAATACCGCGCGCGGCGCGGCATGTACGGGCGGTATGCCGACGTGGCGGGCGACGACGCCGCCGTGTCGTGGGCGACGGTGTGCGAGCAGCTGGACGCGGTCCTGGCGGACCCGGCGGAGCGGACGGCGCGATCGTTCGCTCTGAGCGAACGTGTTCATGCGTACCGCGACGGGCGCAATACCGAGAGAGTGTACGAAGCGATCCGCGCCGCGCTGCGTGGTTCGAGAGGAGTCGCATGACCGAGGTCCGTTTCTTCGTCGCCGACGACGGTCTCGCGACAGCCGAGGTCTCCGGCACGGGCCTCCGGCCGGCTGCGGTGAGCCTCGTCGGCCGCCGCGCCCGCGTCGAGGCCCGCCTCACGGGGCGCGGCCGCACGTGGCGTGCGGTCCTTCCTCTTCGGGCCTCCCGCTGGGGCGGTCCGTCGCTTCCCCTCCCGGTGGGAGCATACGAACTGCGTATCGACCCCGCCGAGGGGACGGATGCGGAACGCCCCGACGGAACCGTCCCCGTCACTCAGCTCGGCACCCTCCGGGCCGAGTGGGACGGTGAGCGCGTGCTGATCGGACCGCCGATCGATCCGGCGTACGACTCCGGCGAGGGGCAGGACGCCCTGGAGCGCCGGTACGCCGCGGGTCGCGAGGAACTCGAGAACGCGGTGTTCTTCGAGAGCTTCTACGGTCGTAACGTCAGCGACAACCCGCTGGCGATCGATCGCGAGCTGGCGCGTCGCGCGCCCGACGTCGTGCGTTACTGGAGTGTGGTCGATCTGTCGGTGCAGGTGCCCGACGGTGCGGTCCCGGTGGTCGAGGGAAGCCCGGAGTGGTGGCGCGCGCGGGGGGCTTCGCGGCTCCTCGTCGTGAACGACTGGATGCGGCGCCGCTTCGCCCGTCGGCCCGGGCAGGTGGTGCTGCAGACCTGGCACGGCACGCCGCTCAAGCGCCTGGCGCTGCATCGCCCGGGGTTCGACCCGCGCCGCGCGGCCGCGGTGATCAAGGAGTCGCGGCGCTGGGACGTGCTGTTGGCTCAGAACGCCTACGCGGAGCGGATCCTCCGCAAGGCCTACGCGTTCTTCCGACGTCCGATCTGGGTCGAGGGGCATCCGCGCAACGACTCGCTCCATACCGACGACGGTGCGGCGACCCGACGTACGCTCGGCGTCGCGCCCGGCGAGCGGGTGCTCCTCTACGCGCCGACATGGCGGGACGACCGGGACGAGATCGTCGATTTCGTCGATCCGGCGGCCCTCGCCCGGGATCTCGACGCCGTCGTCCTGGTGCGCGGCCACTCGCGCACCCTCCTGCCGGGCAAGGATGCGGCCGGGGCGCGGGTCATAGACGTCACGGGGTTCCCCGACACCGGTCGTCTCCTCGCCGCCGCTGACGCACTCATCACCGATTACTCGTCGGTGATGTTCGATTTCAGCGTCACCGGAAAGCCGATGTACTTCCTCGTCCCCGACATCGAGCACTACCGCGGCGAGTTGCGCGGCTTCTACTTCGATCTGGCCGATGCCGCGCCGGGCCCGCTGGTGCGATCGCAGGCCGAGCTGGTGGACGCGGTGCGGGCTGCCGATGCCGACGCGTACGCCGATCGCTACGCTCGATGGCGGCGGCTGTTCAACGCTTTGGACGATGGTCACGCCGCGGAGCGCGTGGTGGCGCGGATCCTCGATCAGGGGTACGTGCGCGGACCGGAGTGACGCTCACGGCAGCGGCGTGTTGCGCCCTCCCAGGCGAGAGGTGTCGACGGTGTCGCGCGCGCGGGTGACGAGCCCGGCCAGGAATCCCGACCCCCATGCGACGTGCATCGTGGGCAGGACGGCGACCGTCCAGAGCTTGTCGCGCCACCCTTTGCCGCCGCCTCGACCCGCGGCGACCGCCGCCACGAGGACCGCGTAAGCGGCGACGGGTGCGTACACGATGCTCGCCATCAGCGCCCAGACGCCGGTGAGCACGCGGGTGACCTGCAGCGCGGCGACGACGACCGCGAGCGCCGCGATGGCGACGAGCGCCGGCGGAGCGAAGAATCGGAGCGAGTTGCGGCGCCCGTAGCGGCGCACCAGCTCGCCGCGCCAGGCACCGGTCGCACGGAACTGCCGCGCCAGGCGGACCCAGCTCTCGCGCGGCCAGTACACGACCGACAGCTGCGGGTCGAACCACACGCGGTAGCCGGCGCGTCGGATGCGGAGGTTCAGCTCCCAGTCCTCGCCGCGGCGGATCGTCTCGTCGAAGTAGCCGACCTCTTCGAGCACCGCGCGGCGCATCACGCCGAGATAGGCCGATTCCGCCTCGCCCTCCCGGGTGCCGCCGTGGTACGCCCCGCCGCCCAGGCCGATCGGGGAGTTGTACGCGCGGGCGACGGCGCGCTGGAAGGGCGTGCGCCCGTCGGCCCGCATCACCCCGCCCACGTTCGCGGCGCGGACGCGGGCGAGGGTCGCCAGCGCCCGACGCGTGTAGTCCGGGGACAGCTCCGAATGGGCATCGACCCGCACGATGGTCGGATGGGAGCCGGCGCGGATCGCGCGATTGAGCCCGACGGGGATGTCTGCGGCGGGATTGTCGACGAGGCGGATGCGGTCGTCCGAGGCCGCGAGGTCCCGCGCGATGTCATCGGTGCGGTCGGAGGAGGGGCCGAGTGCCAGGACGAGCTCGACGGGACCCGGCACGTCCTGGGCCAGGACGGTCTCGACCGCGCGACGCAGGTACGCCTCCTCGTTCAGCACCGGCATCACGAAGGTAACGCCGGCGTCGTCCGGGGGGACCGGCGCGTCTTTGCGGGTCCGGTCGACGA
This sequence comes from Microbacterium sp. RD1, assembly GCF_052220165.1. Taxonomy (NCBI): domain Bacteria; kingdom Bacillati; phylum Actinomycetota; class Actinomycetes; order Micrococcales; family Microbacteriaceae; genus Microbacterium; species Microbacterium sp. RD1. Next base: position 117,597 of record NZ_JBQPOL010000003.1, on the reverse strand, counting down.
CGTGCATCCGTCGATCATGTCATGGCCCGCTGGGTAGGCTGGAAGGATGCGACCGTTAGGCGACGTGAAGCTCGCATGGAACCTCCTGCGCAAGGGCGTCGCGAACCGATCGGCCCTGGCGGCCGTGCGCCGGGAGGTCGCCGCGTCGCCGCCGCATCCGCCCCATCACTACCGCGTGGCCGTGTACTTCGCCGACGGGGCGGTGAACATGTACCAGATGCGCCAGTGGTACAAGCCGCTCGCCGACCTGGCCGAGCGGTGGCCCGTCGTGGTGCTCGCGCGTTCGGCGTTCGGTGCGAGAGCGCTCCTGGCCGAGGACGCACCGCCGGTGGCGTTCGTGCCGTCGGTGACCGACCTCGAACGGTTCCTCGCGTCGCAGGACATCCGCGTCGTGCTGTACGTCAATCAGAACACCCGCAACTTCCAGATGTTCCGGTACGGCCACCGCTGGCACGTGTTCATCAACCACGGCGAGTCGGACAAGATGTACATGACGACGAACCAGTTCAAGGCGTACGACTACGCCTTCGTCGCCGGGGACGCCGCGCGCGAGCGGCTCGCGCGCGTGCTGTGGGACTACGACCTCGACGCCCGCACCTTCGCGATCGGCCGTCCGCAGGCCGACCACTACTCCGGCGTCCTGCCGTACACGCCGGATGATCGCACCGTCGTGTTGTATGCGCCGACGTGGGAGGGTGACCGGCCGTCGGCCCTCTACGGCTCGATCCGCTCCCATGGCGAGGCCCTCGTGTCGGCCCTGCTCGCGACGGGGCGCCACCGGGTGATCTACCGCCCGCATCCGCGCTCAGGGGTGATCGAACCGGAGTACGGCGCGGCGAACCGGCGCATCATCGCCGCGCTCGCGGCGGCGAACGCGGCCGACCCCGGCGCACAGCACGTCTACGACGACGGACCTGAGCTGGGCTGGCAGCTGGCTGCCGCGGACCTCGCCGTCGTCGACATCTCCGCGATGGTCTACGACCGGCTCGCAGCCGACAAGCCGCTCCTGGTCACACGGCCGGTCGCGCCCGAGGCGGCCGTGGACACGCACGGGTATCTCTCGGCGTGCGAGTGGCTGTACGCCGCGGACGCCCCGGCGATCGTCGCGGAGGCCGATCGCGTGCTGGAGGACCCGGAATCGGTGGCCCGCCTGCGCTCCTGGGTGCAGCACTACTTCGGGGACACTACCCCCGGGGCGGCGACGGCGCGTTTCGCCGCCGCGATCGACACCCTCATGCAGCGATGGGACGCGTGGCATTCGCGACCCGGGGCGGAGGAGGACGTCGACGATCCCGACGACCTCCCCCTCGACGAGGACTGATCAGCTCGCCGTCATGCGTCGCACGGCCCCCAGCGGGATCGGCAGCCATCCGGGGCGATTGCGGGCCTCGTACACCGTCTCGTACAGCGCCTTGTCGAGCTCGAAGGCTCGGACGAGGACGGGATCGAGCGGTGTCGCCGCGGCCGACGCGGCGTATCCCTCCAGGAAGCCGCGGCGCGCCGCTGCTTCCCACGCCCGGCGGTCCTCCGCCGGGGCGGAGGGAACCGAGTCCGCGGCGTACGCGAAGGAGCGCAGCATCCCGGCGACGTCGCGGATGGCGAAATCCGGTTCGCGGCGCTCGTCCATCGGACGCAACGGCTCGCCTTCGAAATCCAGCAGCACCCATCCGCGACCGGGCACCTCGAGCACCTGACCGAGGTGCAGGTCGCCGTGGACGCGCTGGAGCAGCGGCCACGGCGTCTCGAGCGCGTGGTCGAACACGGCCGTGACCCCGCCGGCGACGGCATCGAGGTCGGGCACCGCTTGACGGGCCGCGTCCCAGCGGGAGCGCCATCCAGCCGCCACCCGTGCCCTGTCGTCGTCGGTCGCCGAGCGCGTGGGGAACAACCGCGCCAGGGCGGCGTGCATGCCGGCGACGGCGCTCCCCAGTTCGACCGCCTGGTCGTGGAAGTCGACGCCGTTCTCGGCTGAGCGCAGCGCGACGCGCCAGGCGTCCTCGACGCCGGGGAAGAACTCCTGGGCGAACGCCAGCGAGCCGGACACGATGCCGGGGTGCCGGGGATCGCGCCACACGCCCGACACCGTCCCGATCAGCGGCGGGACCGTCCGCAGGCCGGCGTCGCCCAGGGCGGCCTGGATCTCGATGTCGGGGTTCACCCCCGGATGCACCTGGCGGAAGACCTTGCAGATCAGCGGGGCCGTGCCGTGCGGGCGGTAGATGATCGACGTGTTCGACTGCTCGCCCTCCAGGACGGCGGCCGGAGCCTCCGCGGGCCAGGTGTGCGCGGCGGCGGGTTCTGCCGCGAGCGGGCCGTCCTCGCCCGCCACGGCGCCGCCCGCGGTCAGCTGCGAGTACAGCAGGGCCTGGAAGTACGGGTCGGCGGTCCCGTCGGTGAGGCTCCGTCCGTCGACCGACGCGATCGCGCCGGAGACGGCGCCCTCGTGCCAGACGACGGGCACCTGGTAGACGACGGTGTCGGTACCGCCGGAGTCGGCGACCAGAAGCACGACAGCGCGTGCGCGGGGCGCCCTGCCGACCTCCCACTCCGCGACGGCGCGCAGAACGGGCTGCGTGCCCTTGCCCGCGAACCACCGCTGACGCGGCATCCATTCCTGCAGATGCGGCAAGGTGCTATCCATGCCGGGAGGCTATCGATCCTCGCTCTGCGAAGGCGGGGGATTGCCCTCGGCGTCGTCGTCATGAGATGGGCCGCCGGGGAGGGCGCGGCGGGCGCGCCGCGTCGCCGTGCCGACCGATCGACCGACGCCCGCGATGCCGCGAAGGGCCGACGCTGTCGCACCGGCGACCGAGTCGCCGACGCGGCGGGCACCGGCGACGGCCGAGTGTTCCACGCGGCGCGCACCGTCGCGCGGTTCGAGGTCGCGGGGGAGGATCGCGGGCGGAGCGCCGAACGCGCGCCGAGACCCGACGAGCACGCGGCGCCCGAGGATGTGATTGCCGGCACCGCCGATGGCGGCGCCGATGCCGAACGGGAGCGCCTTGCCCACCCAGGACGCTCCGCCGCGAGCGGCGAACTGCCGGATGAACGTGGCTTTGAGCCGGTCGACGACGGGGCCGACCGCCGCTCGCGGCAACGTCTTGGTGACGAGGTCGCCCCAGTAGCCCGCGCGTGTCGGCCCTCGGCCCACGGCCTGCCCTGCCAGTTGAGCGAGCAGATCGACGCCCTCCTTGCCGAGCATGAGGGTGAGGACGAGCGCTCGCGCGCGATCGGGGTCCTCGACCGCGACGCCGTGGACCTCGGCGACCGACTGTGCGAACAGCGTGGTCGCCTCGAGGAACGCGACAGTCTCGACCCCGCTGAGCGCCAGCGTCACGCCCGTCCCGATCCCGGGGACCACGGCGGTGGCTCCGACCGCGGCTCCTCCGGCGGTGACCGCGCTGAGATAGCGTCGCTCGAGGATCCGCAGGATGTCGGAGGGTGCAGCATCCGGGTGGCGCAGGCGGATGCTGCGCAGATGCGCGAGCACGACCGGCCGCTGGATCGCCAGGACTCGATCGAGCATCCGGATGGCATGCGGGTGCTCTTCCGACCCGGGCGGAGGGAGGCCGCCCGACCAGGGCGAATCGTCGGGCAGCGAATGGATGCGATGCACCTTGTCGCTCATCGCAGCGAGCCTCCGTCCGCCGGCTGCGTGCCGGGCGGGTGCGTCACACGAAGTGGTTGGCGCGCTCGAGGTCTTCGGCGAAGTCGACCTCGACGGCGTACAGATCGGAGATGTCGAGAGGCTCGAGACGCACGCCGTCCTCCGTGATCGCCAGCTCGAGGCCGCGCTCGAAGTAGTCCTGGTCGTTCACGCGGGCGAGCTGGCGCTGGAACGCCTTCTTGTCGCGCGCCGAGATGTAGTTGATCCCCACCGCTTCGCCGATGCCGCCCACGACGACCTTCGAGAGCTCCTTGATGAAGCCCTCGGCGTCGACGGTGTACTTGACCTCTTCGTCGCTGACCTTGGCGGTGTTCACCGTGACGAAGGACTGGTCGCGCTCCATGAGCGGCAGCGCGCGGCCGAGGACACGAGGGTCGAAGACGACGTCGCCGTTCATCCACAGCACGCCGCCCTTGCCGGTCTGGGCGAGTGCCCGAAGAAGGCTCTTGGACGTGTTGGTCTGGTCGTAGCGCTCGTTGTAGACGTAGTCGGCGTCGGGGAAGGCATCGACGATGGTCTCGGCGCGATAGCCCACGACAGTGAGGATGCGAGCCTCGCGACCGAAGGCGGCGCGGATGTTGTCGTGCTGCTGGCGCATGATGCTGCGTCCGTCGCTCAGTTCGGTGAGCGGCTTGGGCAGGCTGCGCCCGAGACGCGAGCCGAGCCCGGCGGCGAGGATGACGATCTGAGGGGACACTGTTGCTCCTGGGGTTGGTTCACTTCCGGTTCACCGGAAAGCCACTCCTTTGTGCGACCTTCATGGTAGCGATGCTCCCTGGAAGCCTGCACAATGCGCGGCAGCCGTTGCCGATTCGTGATCCATGGTGTAGCTGCTGGGAAGGTGGCGGGAGCGGCTCGGAGTGTCGCCGCGACTTGATAGTTTGGACCGATGACAGCCTCCCTTCCGCTGCCTGAGAACCTTCCCCCGGATTCCGACGGCGAGGGCACCTCGAGCGCGGAATCGACGGCGCCCCCCACGCCTCGCCGGACACCTGCTCGCAAGGCCCCCGCGAAGAAGCCGCCCGCAGCGCCGAAGACGGCGGAAGACGCGGCCCCGGCGAGTGCCGACACTCCGAAGCCCTCGAGCCCGCGCACGTCGACGTCCAAGAGCACCGCGGCGCGGAAGCCCGCGGCGACGAAGACGACGGCTGCCCGCACACCGGCCACGACGAAGACGACCGCGTCGAAGTCCACCGCCGCGAAGTCATCCGCCGCCAAAGCGACGACCCCGCGGGCGACGGGGGCGAAGACGGCGTCCGCCCCGGCCGGCGCCAAGAAGCCTGCGCCGCGGCCATCGGCGGCCAAGCGGCCGGCAGCGCCGCGAGCGACGGCAGCCGCGCCCGCTGCGGCGAACGCGCCCGCAAACGCCGACGTCGTGTCCGCGCCCGCCGCGCCTCCGGTTCCTCCTCCGCCGCCGCTTCCGGACCACATCCTCATCCCGCCACTGCCTCCGCTGCCCCCGCTGCCCGCGACCGCCTCGTCCACGGGAGACGCGGTCGCCACGGACGAGCCGGCGCATCCCGGGAACGAGCCCGCCGCGTCGGCGGACGCCGCGGGGGAGCCTGAGGCTCTCGTCGGGACGGATCCCGAGGTCCCGTCGATCGTCGAGACGGATTCCGAGGTCCCGCCTGTCGAGACGGAATCCGAGATCACGCCGGACGTCGAGACGGAAGCCGGGATCGACGCAGGCGTCGAGCCGGCGCGGGAGATCACGCCGGACGTCGAGACGGAAGCCGGGATCGACGCGCTCGTCGCGACCGCCCCGGGCATCGGGACCCCCGCCCACGATGGCCCCGTCGAGGAGGTGCCCGCGGTGATCGTCGCGGACTCCCGTGCCGAGCCCGAGGCCGAGCCGGAGCAGCTCGAGGTCGAGCCGGAGGCGGTCGCCCTGGGAGAATCCGGACGGCCGACGCGTGAGCCGCTGGGCACTGAACCGGAACCCGCGCACCCGCGGGAGGCGGCTCCCGTCCTCGTTCCCGCCGACGCGCCCGAAGACGCCGCGGCTCCGATCGGTGCTTCCGATGTGCCTGCGCTCGCGCTGACGGGGGTGGCGAAGTCCTTCGGTGCGACAGTCGCCGTCGACGGCGTCGACCTGTCGGTGCCGGCCGGGTCGTTCTACGGCATCGTCGGACCGAACGGGGCCGGGAAGACGACGACCCTGTCGATGATCGCGGGTCTGCTCCGCGCCGACTCCGGCAGCATCGCCGTCAACGGCATCGACGTGCGCGCCGACCCCGCCCGCGCCAAGCGGGCCATGGGGGTTCTTCCCGACCGGTTGCGCACCTTCGACCGCCTGACCGGTCGGCAGCTGCTGTATTACTACGGCGTGCTGCGCGGACTGTCGTCGGCGGTCGTCGAGAGCCGCATCAGCGATCTGGCGCGCGCGTTCGACCTCGTCGAAGCGCTCGGCAGGCCGGTGTCCGACTACTCCGCCGGTATGACGAAGAAGGTGATGCTGGCCGGCGCGATGATCCACTCACCCCGGCTGCTCGTGCTCGACGAGCCCTTCGAGTCGGTCGACCCGGTCTCCAGCGCGGTCATCCTCGACATCCTGGGCACCTACGTGCAGCACGGCGGCACGGTCATCCTGTCGAGCCATGGCATGGAGCTCGTCGAGCGCGTCTGCACGCGCGTCGCGGTGCTCGTGGCAGGCCAGGTGCTCGCCGAGGGCACCGTCGACGAGGTGCGCGGCGCGGGCACGCTCCAGGAGCGCTTCCTCGAGCTGGCCGGCGGTCTCGGCGACGTGGAGGGTCTCGAGTGGCTGCACACGTTCTCCGACTGAGGCTCGCGTCACTCCTCGGCGCCCTCCGCGGCGACCGTCGCCATCAGATCCGGATGGTGATCGGTCTCGTCGTGCTCGTCGCCGCGGTCGGGGCGGCCTGCGTCGCCGTCCTGAGTCTGCGCGACTCGTCCGCGGCGGTCGCCGAAGTGGTGACGGTCCTCGGCGGTTCCGCCATCACCCTCGGCTTCGCCCTGGCGCCCCTCTTCCTCGGGGCCACCGATCCGCTGGACCCGCGCCGTTTCGCGGTGACCGGGCTCTCGCCGGGCCCGCTCTCGGCCGTCCTGGCTCTCGTGGGCCTTGTGAGCGTCCCGGTGCTCGTCGTCCTTGCCCTCGCCGTCTCCGCCGCCGTCATGTGGCGTGACCAGGGGACCGCCCCCGGACTCGGAGCGGTCTCGGTGCTGCTGAGCATCCTCATCTGCTCCCTGCTGGCCCGTGTGAGCGAGGCGATCGCGGCGCTCGTCGTCCGGCAGCGACGCTCGCGAGAGCTGACCAGCGTGTTCCTCGTCGCGATCGTCGTCGTGGTCGTTTCCGTCGGCGTCTTCCTCGCCTCGCTCGAATGGCGGGGGGCGGTGCCGGTGCAGCTGCGCGAAGCCGCTCACGTGCTCGCTCTCACGCCGCTCGGTGCCGCGTGGTCGATCCCCGCGACCGCACAGGCGGCATGGGGCGCCGGCCTCGCGATCGCGTTGACGACCGTGGTCGTGCTCGCGCTCCTGTGGGTCGTCCTGGTGATCCGGATGCTGACCACCATCGAGCGGCCCGTCGCGGTGCGCGAGCGCGGCGGGCTGGGGTGGTTCGCCGTCGCGCCCGGGACGCCCGGCGGGGCGATCGCCGCGCGCAGCCTCGTCTACTGGCTGCGCGACCGCCGCTACCTCGTCAACGTGGCAGTCATCCCGTTCGCCGCTGTTCTCACTGTCGTCCCCCTGGTGATCGCGGGAGTGCCGTGGCAGGTCGTCGTCCTCGTGCCGGTGCCGCTGATGGCGCTGTTCTTCGGATGGCTGCCGCACAACGACGTCGCCTACGACTCCACGGCGGTGTGGATGCATCTGGCCAGCGGCGTGCGCGGCTCGGCGGATCGCATCGGGCGCCTCGTCCCCATCGTCCTCATCGGCCTCCCCATCCTCGCCATCGCCGTGTCGGTCGCCACCGCGCTGCACGGACGGTGGGCGATCCTGCCCGCCCTCGCCGGCGTCTGTGCGGCGCTGTTCCTCTCCGGTCTCGGGCTGTCGAGCATCGCCTCGGCAGCCGCGCCATACGCGGTGTCCCGGCCCGGGGACAGCCCCTTCCAGCAGCCGCAGCGCACCGGATCCGGGGGAGTCATCGCCCAGGCGCTCGTCATGGTCGGGGCGATCGTGCTCAGCGCACCGACGCTGTGGTTGGCCTGGCTCGCCCTCACCGAGAACGTCGCCTATGCAACATCCGCGCTGTGGGGCGGGCTCATCGGGGGCATCATCGTCCTCGCCGCCGGCATCGCCATCGGCTCCGCCGTCTTCACCCGCCGCGGCGATCGCATCATGGAGTTCGCCGAAGCATCCTGAGGTCGCCCGTCCCGACCACTCCGGCCGGTCCGCCGCTACACTGGCACATCATGAGCACGCCCATCGAGCAGCCCGACCAGGGCGGCATCGCCACTCTCGACCGCGAGCTGGAAGAGCTCATCCGCGAGGAGAACGTCGAGCCGGGCGATCACGAGCGGTTCTCGCACTACGTCAAGAAGGACAAGATCCTCGAGTCCGCTCTCACCGGCAAGCCCGTGCGAGCGCTGTGCGGCAAGAAGTGGACTCCGGGGCGCGATCCGGAGAAGTTCCCGGTGTGCCCGACCTGCAAAGAGATCTACGAGTCGCTGCAGAGCTGACGTTCACTCGGCGTCGCGAAAGATCGTCGGGATCGCCGGATCGGATCGGCTGAGCGCGAGCGCCTGCACCGGCAGCTCCTCGCGTACCCGCGCGTGATGGGCACGAGCCGCCGCCACGCCCTGCGGTCCTTCGAACGACGCGTCAGTCTCGCCCGCGACCACCAGCGGTACCTGAAGCGCCCGCGCATCCGGATGCTCGGAAGAACGTGCGGGCCCTTCGAACCCGTCCGAGACCACGACGAGCTCCGTCGTCGCGACGCCGTCGTCGCGGGTGCGGAAAGCGGCCTTCCGCCCGCCACGCGAGGCCTTGTCGGCGGATGTCTTCGCCACGGCCTGCCACGCACCGTCGGAGTGCTGGCGAGCGACGAGCTTGAACACCATCCCGGCCGTGGGAGTCCCCGAGCCGGTCACGAGCGATGTCCCCACGCCGTAGGAATCGACGGGGGAGGCGGCCAGCGCCGCAATGGCGAACTCGTCGAGGTCGCTGGTGACCGTGATGCGGGTATCCGTGGCTCCGAGCTCATCCAGGAGGACACGGACGTCGGCGGCCACGGTGGGAAGGTCGCCGGAGTCCAGGCGCACGCCGCCGAGCCCGGTGCCCGCCACCCGCACCGCGGTCTCGACGCCGGAGCGGATGTCGTAGGTGTCGACGAGGAGCGTCGTGCCGGCCCCCAGCGCCGCCACCTGGGAGCGGAAGGCGTCCTCCTCGGTGTCGTGCAGAAGCGTCCACGCGTGGGCGGCGGTGCCCATGGTGGGAACACCCCAGCGTCGACCGGCGGCGAGGTTGCTCGTCGCGGCGAAGCCCGCGATGTACGCCGCGCGAGCGGCGGCGATCGCGGAGCCCTCACCGGCGCGGCGCGATCCCATCTCCGCGAGCGGCCGGTCGCCGGCGGCGACGCTCATGCGCGCAGCGGCGGTCGCGATCGCGGAGTCGTGATTGAGCACCGAGAGCACGAGCGTCTCGAGGATGACCGCCTCGGCGAACGTCCCCTCGAGGGTGAGGATCGGCGAACCCGGGAAGTACAGCTCGCCCTCCCGATAGCCCTGGATGTCCCCGCCGAAACGGTAGTCGGCGAGATAGTCGAGCGTGCCGGCGTCCACGATCCGCTCGTCGCGGAGGAACCGCAACTCGTCGTCGCCGAAGCGGAAATCGCGCACGAGCGACAGCAGTCTTCCCGTCCCCGCCACGACGCCGAAGCGGCGGGCGCCGGGGAGCCGGCGGGCGAACACCTCGAAGACGCAGCGCCGGTCGGCCGTGCCGTCGCGGAGCGCGGCATCCAGCATCGTCAGCTCGTAACGGTCGGTGTGCAAGGCGGTGCTCGCGCTCATGCGGTCACCCTACCGATCGCGGCAGTCGGGAGGATCCGCACGGACGCTCCGGGTAGGGTGGCATGTCGTGACGAACGCGCCGATCGGGATCTTCGACTCCGGCGTGGGCGGCCTTACCGTCGCGCGAGCCGTATCGGCCCAGTTGCCGAGGGAGTCGATCCTGTACGTCGGTGACACCGCCCGCTCGCCGTACGGACCGAAGCCGATCGCCGACGTCCGGCGCTATTCGCTGGAGGTCCTCGACTCGCTGGTCGAGCAGGGTGTGAAGATGCTCGTCATCGCGTGCAACACCGCATCCGCCGCCATGCTCCGCGACGCACGGGAGCGTTACGACGTCCCGGTCGTCGAGGTCATCGGCCCGGCTGTCCGCACCGCCATGTCGACCACCCGCAACGGCCGCATCGGTGTCATCGGCACGGAGGGGACGATCTCCTCCGGCGCGTACCAGGACATGCTCGAGGTGAACGAGCGCCTGACGGTCTTCGCTCAGGCGTGCCCCCGTTTCGTCGAATTCGTGGAGGCCGGCGAGACCGATTCCGCCGACGTGCTGAGCCTCGCCGAGCAGTACCTCTCGCCGTTGCGCCACGCCGGCGTCGACACGCTCGTGCTCGGTTGCACGCACTACCCGTTCCTCGAGGGCGCCATCAGCTATGTGATGGGACCCGACGTCAGCCTCGTCTCCAGTGACACCGAGACGGCGAAGGATGTGTACCGCCAGCTCGTGAGCCGCGACCTGCTCGCCGATGCGGACGCGGTCCCCACTCACGTGTACGAGGCGACGGGCGACTCGGCGGAGGAGTTCGTCCGACTCGCGCACCGCCTCATGGGCCGCGAGGTGCGAGACGTGCAACTGGTTCAGACCGGCGCCATCGACCTGCCGCGCTGACGCGCATTCCCGGAAGTTCGCAGGGAAACTCCGCCCGAAACCTGCTGAACTGGAAGCTACCCGAAAAAGGAAGTAACCCGATGACCGATTTCACCCGTGCTGACGGCCGCGCCGTCGACGAGCTCCGCCCCGTGACCATCGAGAGAGGCTGGTCCAATCACGCCGAAGGATCGGCGCTGATCAGCTTCGGTCACACCCGGGTGCTCTGCACCGCCTCCTTCACCAATGGTGTGCCGCGCTGGCTCACCGGGAAGGGCAAGGGCTGGGTGACGGCCGAGTACGCGATGCTGCCGCGCGCCACCAACACCCGCAACGACCGCGAGAGCATCAAGGGCCGTGTCGGGGGGCGCACTCACGAGATCTCCCGCCTCATCGGCCGCGCCCTGCGCGCGGTGGTGGACACGAAGGCCCTCGGCGAGAACACCATCGTGATCGACTGCGATGTGCTGCAGGCCGACGGCGGCACCCGCACGGCAGCCATCACGGGCGCCTACGTCGCCCTGGCAGACGCGATCGCCTGGGGCAAGGAGCGCAAGTTCATCGCGCAGCGATCGGAGGTGCTGTTCGATTCGGTCTCGGCCATCTCCGTCGGCATCGTCGACAGCACGCCCCTGCTTGACCTCGCCTATGTCGAAGACGTCCGCGCGGGAACCGACATGAACGTCGTCGTCACCGGGCGCGGGCTCTTCGTGGAGGTGCAGGGGACAGCCGAGGGCGCACCGTTCGACAAGAGCGAGCTCGACCGTCTGCTCGAGCTGGGAGTGACCGGATGCGCCGGCCTCCGCGACGCGCAGGCCGCAGCCCTCGCGGGGCCTGCCGAGTGAGCTCGGGCGCGCGTCGGCGGATCGTCCTCGCCACGCACAATCCGCACAAGGTCGCGGAGTTCCAGGCTCTGGTCGCGAGTGTGCGCAGCGATCTCGATGTCGTCCCCTACGACGGGCCGGAGCCCGTCGAGGACGGGGTCACCTTCGCGCAGAACGCCCTGATCAAGGCGCGCGCCGCCGCGGCGCACACCCGTCTTCCCGCGCTCGCCGACGACTCCGGCATCTGCGTCGACGTCCTCGGCGGCGCGCCCGGGGTGTTCTCGGCGTACTGGGCAGGCCACGCCAAGGACGCGGGGGCCAACCTCGAGCTGCTCCTCGACCAGCTCTCCGATGTCGCCGATCCGCACCGCACCGCGCAGTTCGTCTCGACGATCGCTCTCGTCACCCCGGGCGGCGGGGCGGAGACGGTCGAGGGCCGCTGGCCCGGGCGACTGGCGCGCGCCGCATCCGGAGCCGGAGGCTTCGGGTACGACCCGGTCTTCATCCCGGACGGCCAGGAGGAGGGCGCCCAGCGCACGGTCGGCGAGTGGTCGGCCGAGGAGAAGAACGCGCACTCCCACCGGGCGCGCGCGTTCGCGGCACTGCAGCCGTTGCTCGAGCGGCTCTGACCCGTCGTCGGTTACGGTCGGAGCCATGACCTCGCCCACCGTGACCATCGTCATCCCCGCCTACAACGAGGAGGCGACCATCCGGCACTGTCTGGTGGCGGCCGCCTCGCAGACCGTGCCGGCGGAGGAGATCCTGGTCGTCGACAATCGCTCGACCGACGGTACGCGCGCGGCGGTCGAGGCTATGTCGGCGGCGTTTCCGGATGCGCACATCCGCCTCATCTCGCAGAACGCCGAGCAGGGCATCACTCCGACCCGCAACGCCGGATTCGATGCCGCGAGCGGGGAGGTGCTCGGGCGCATCGACGCGGACTCGGCGATCATGCCGGACTGGGTCGAACAGGTGAAGCGGGCGTTCGCCACGGGGGATTTCGTCGCCGCGTCGGGGCCCGTCGAGTACTACGACATGCCGCTGCGCGGCTTCGGGCATCAGGCCGACGACGCGTTCCGAAAGATCCAGGTGAAGCTCGCCGGGAACTATGTCTTCCTCTTCGGAAGCAACATGGCGCTGACCAAGGACGCGTGGCTGCAGGTGCGCGACGACGTGTGCCCGGATCGGGAGGACCTCATGCACGAGGACCTCGACCTGGCCGTGCACCTGGCGATGAAGGGCCTGAAGATCGGTTACGTCTCCGCCATGGTGGCCGGCATGTCGGCCCGGCGGCTCGACGACGCCCCACGCGATTTCCGGTTCTACGTCGACCGCTTCGAGCGCACCTACGCCGCGCACGGCATCCACGACGTCCGGTTGCTCGCGCCCATGGCGGTGTTCCTCGGCATCTATCCGGCGCTTCACCTGGAGCGCGAGGTGCAGGCGAAGCTCGCCGAACATCCGCGGTGACCATCGGCGCCGTCCACAGATTCGGAGAGGCGACCCGGATACGGACGCGTCGGTCTTCAGCATCCGAATCCGGCGTCGATCTCCGAATCCGCGACGGTCGCGTGGCACGGTGTTGAGAATCAGCATCGTTCCCGAGTACGGCGGAGGACGGACGCCGCCTCGTCCGGAGTCGTAGCCTGGCTGTATGCACGATCACGCGCCCGGCATCCGCGGGGGGAGCAACCGCCGGTTGCTGGCGATCTCCCTCGCGATCACCTGCGTCGTGCTGGTCGTGCAGATCGTCGGCGCGGCGCTCTCGGGCTCGCTCGCCCTGCTCGCCGACGCGGCGCACATGTTCACCGATGCGGCGGCCCTCGTGATCGCGTTGATCGCCAGCACGGTCGCTGCGCGACCCGCGAACGACCGGCGGACGTACGGGTATCAGCGCGCCGAGGTGTTCGGCGCGCTCGCCAACGGCGTGATCCTCGTCGCCCTCGCGATCTGGGTCGGCATCGAGGCCGTCATGCGCCTGCTGAACCCGGGCGAGGCGGAGGTCTCGGGCGGACTGATGCTCGTCGTCGCGATCGTCGGACTCGTCGCCAACGCCGTCGCGCTGTGGCTCCTCGGCCGCGCCCAGCGCACCAGCATCAACGTGCGCGGCGCCTACCTCGAGGTGCTCGGCGACCTGCTCGGATCGGCCGCGGTCATCGTGGCGGCGATCGTGATCGTCGCGACGGGGTGGGCGCCCGCCGACGCGCTCGCGTCGCTTCTGATCGCGGCGATGATCGTGCCGCGGGCGATCGGACTGCTGCGCGAGGTCACCTCGGTGCTGGGGGAGTCCACTCCCCAGGGCATGCACGTGCAGGAGATCCGCGACCACATCCTCGCCACGCCCGGAGTCGTCGACGTCCACGACGTGCACGTCTGGCAGCTCACGCGCGGCGCCCCCGTCTTCAGCGCGCACGTCGTGGTCGACGATGCGACGCTTCGCGACGGTCGCGCCGGCGGCATCCTGGCGTCCCTCCAGGGATGCATGAGTGATCACTTCGACGTCGAGCACTCGACCTTCCAGCTGGAACCGGCCGGACACATCGAGCACGACGACGCCCGCCACGCCTGAGGTCTCACGACTCGCGGACGACCTCGTCGGGTGTCTTGTCGGGGCGCAGGCCCCGCCACCGGGAGTGTCGCAGGATGCCGCCGGGGGTGAACTCGGCGAACTCCACCTCCCCGACGAGTTCGGGGCGCACCCACAGCGCGTCGCGCGCATCCGGAGCCGGAACGTCGATGAACGGGCTGTCGGGCGTCCGCAGCGGCGTGAGCCGGCCGAGCAGATCGGCGAGCGTCGCCTCGCTGAAGCCGGTGCCCACGCGGCCGGCGTAGGCGAGTCCGCCTTCGCCGGGGATCCCCAGGAGCAGGGAGCCGATGGTGCCGCCGCGGTTGCCGCGCCCGGGGCGGATCCCGCCGATCACCACCTCCTGGGTGCGGGTGAGCTTGACCTTCAGCCAGTGCTCCGAGCGGATGCCGCGCCGATAGGTCGACGTGGGGTCCTTCACCACGATCCCCTCCAGACCGAAGCTGCCGCTGGCGGTGAGGGCGCCGTCGACGTCGTCGAAGACGGGCGGGAGCACGAGTGGTTCGCCGACCCCGGCGAGAAGCTGCTCAAGTGCGGTGCGACGCTCTTCGAGGGAGAGCGACGTCAGGTCGTCACCGCCGCGCACCAGGATGTCGAACACGAAGTACTTCACGGGCGTGCGTTCGGCCTCACGGGCGATCTCGCGCGGCTTGACGAGATTCATCCGGGTCTGGAGGAGGGGGAAGCTCGGACGCCCGCGGGAGTCGAGGGCCACGATCTCGCCGTCGAGGACCACCGGGTCGGGTCCGAGTCCGAGGTCGACCGCCGTCAGGTCGGGGTAGGCGGCGGTCATGTCGTTGCCGCTGCGGGCGCGCAGGTGCAGGCGGGATCCGTCCCAGACCGCGACCGCGCGGATGCCGTCCCACTTCACCTCGACCCACGCCTGGTCCGCCCAGCGTCGGGCCGACGCGCGCGCGATGCCCGGGGATGCCGAGGTCGCGAGCATCGGACGCAGCTCGGCGCGCGGCGGCAGCGTCGTCTCACCCGGCGGCGATGCCTTCGCGGCGCGCGGGACATCGGCCGAGGGGCGGGCACGAGGGGCTTCCGTGCCCGCGTCCGGGGCGGTCGCCCGCGGCATCGGAGAGCCTCCGTCGGGCTCGGTCGGGACGACCGGGGCGCCGTCGGGCTGCGGATGACCCGCCGCATCCGTCTTCATGCGATGCAGCAGCCACGTCGACTTCTCCCCGGACCCGTCGGTGCGGATGAGCGCGAGGCGCACGCGGCCGAGAGGCCCGCCGGCCCGCCCCTCGAGCGTGAAGATCACCTCGTCGTCGCGCCACTTCTCGAGCTCGTAGCGGCCCTCGTCCCAGATCGTCATGACACCCGCCCCGTACTGGCCCGCGGGGATCTCGCCCGAGAACGTGGCGTACTCGAGCGGGTGGTCCTCGGTCTGCACGGCGAGGTTGTTGCGGGCCGCCGTCGCCGGCACGCCGCGGGGGACGGCCCAGCTCGCCAGGACGCCGTCGCGCTCGAGTCGGAGGTCCCAGTGCAGGCGCGAGGCGTGGTGCTCCTGGATGACGAAGCGGGGAAGACCGTCGGATGCGGTGGCGCCCAGCGGGTTCGCCGGAACCGGCTCGGGTGTCGACCCCGCCGTGCGTTTGGCGATGTAGACGCTCAGCGGCCCGTCGCCGGCCGACCGCGCCCCCGCGTGGAATCCGAGCGGGCTCATCGGGTCGCCGAGCTCACCGGCGCGCTCGAGCACCTCGGTGAACAGCAGATGCCGCAGCCCCGGGTCCTCGAGCTCCTCCCACGTGCGCGGCGCGGCCACGGTGGGGGCCTCACGACCGCGCAGCGAATAGGGCGCGATCGTCGTCTTCGAGCCGTTGTTCTGACTCCAGTCGATGAACACCTTCCCCGGCCGCGCGGACTTCGCCATCTGGCTGACCACGAGGTCGGGCGAATCGGCCTCGATGGCCCGGGCGAGCTCCTTGGCGAAGGCGGTGATGGCGTCACTGGACTGCTCACCCGGGAGCGGCGCGTACAGGTGGATACCCTTGCTGCCGCTGGTCACCGGGTAGGTGTCCATGCCCATGTCCGTGAGGATGGCCCGCGCGTGGCGGGCCACTTCGGCGCACTCCGCGAGCCCGACGCCGGGCCCGGGATCCAGGTCCAGCACGAGGCGGTCGGGGTGACCGCGTCCGCCGTCGGGGGCGAAGCGCCACTGCGGGACGTGGAGCTCGAGACTCGCCACCTGCGCGAGGTAGACGAGGGTGGGCACGTCGCCGATGAGCGGATAATCCTTCGGACCCGACGAGTGGGGGATCGGATGCCGCTGCACCCAGGACGGCGCACCGGCCTCCAGGTCTTTGGCGAAGAACGACATGCCCGGAGCATCCGGAGTACCCACCCCGTCGGGCCACCGCTTGCGGGTGACCGGACGCCCGGTGACGTGCGGGATGAGCCAGGGCGCGATACGCGTGTAGTAGGCGATGACCTCGCCCTTCGTGGTCCCGGTCTCGGGATACAACACCTTGTCGAGGTTGGTGATGCGCAGCCGGCGGCCGTCGATGCGCACCGTCTGATCGCCCGCGGCCATGTGCACCACCGTATCCGTGTCGGCGCAAGGGGATAGCCGGGACGGGTGTGACAGGTGTGTACTGGTGAGATGAGGTCGATCTGGAAGGGCGCGCTGACGTTCGGGCTCGTCAACGTGCCGGTGAAGGTGTACTCCGCGACGGAGGATCACGACGTTCCCCTGCATCAGGTGCACAACAAGGACGGCGGCCGCATCCGGTACCAGCGCATCTGCGAGGTCGACGGCGAGGTGGTGCCGTACTCCGACATCGACCGTGCGTATGACGACGGAGAGCGCACCGTCGTTCTCACGAAGGACGACTTCGATGCGCTGCCCTCCGAGCGCAGCCGTGAGATCGACGTCGTCGAGTTCGTGCCCACCGAGCAGGTCGACCCGCTGACGTTCGACAAGGCGTACTACCTCGAGCCCGACTCCGCCTCGCCGAAGGCGTACGTGCTGCTGCGGCGCACGCTCGAGCAGACGGACCGCACCGCGATCGTGCGATTCTCGCTGCGGCAGAAGACGCGCCTGGCGGCCCTGCGCGTACGCGGCGACGTGCTCGTGCTGCAGACGCTCCTGTGGTCCGATGAGGTGCGCGAGGCGGCGTTCCCCTCGCTCGACGAGTCGGTGCGCATCTCGGCGAAGGAGCTGGAGATGTCGGCGGCTCTCGTCGACAGTTTCGCCAAGGACTTCGACCCCGAGGAGTTCACGGACGAGTATCAGGCGGAATTGCGGACCCTGATCGACGCGAAGCTCGAGCAGGGCGACGCGGTCGACACCGCCGCGACGTTCGGCGAGACCGAGGACGCGGATTCCGGCGGCGAGGTGATCGACCTCATGGAAGCGCTTCGCGCGAGCGTGGAACGCAGTCGCGCGGCCCGCAGCGGCGGCGGCACGAAGACGGAGGAGGCGAAGAGCTCCGGTACGAAGAGCTCGTCGTCGAAGGCCTCCTCGTCGAAGCCGGCGGCCAAGTCGACCAAGAGCGCGTCGACCAAGGCCGCGTCCGCGAAGACGTCCACGGCCAAGAAGAAGACCGCGAAGGCCTCCTGAGCCCTCAGGCTCCGGGCGTCTGCCCGTCGTGGCGCGGGCGGCCGTCGTGGTCGAAGACCTCCGGGTCGAGGACGAGCGCCTGCGCCTCCTGCGCGTCGGTCTCGGGGTCGCCACCGTGCGGCGCGCGCTTGGCGCGGGCGCGCTCGCGGAAGTAGTGGAAGGCCACGAAGGCGATGGTGCCGGCGACGGCGACGAGCAGGATCACGTCGATGTACTCCGCGACGAAATCACCGACGTAGGGGATGAGCCCGATCAGATACCCGCCCACGGTCAGGCCGAAGCCCCAGATCACCGCGCCGACGAGGTTGTAGAGCGTGTACTTCCACTTGTTCATGTGCCCGACGCCGGCGGCGATGGGGGCGAACGTGCGGACGACGGGGACGAAGCGCGCCAAGATCACAGTGAGCGCGCCGAAGCGCTCGAAGAACGCGTTGGTGCGTTCGACATTCCGCACGCTGAAGATCCCCGACTCCTTCCGCTCGAAGATCGCGGGGCCTGCCTTGTGGCCGATGTAGTACCCGACCTCGCCGCCGATGAAGGCGGCCAGGCCGATCAGCAGCCCGACCCACCACACGTTGATCCCGAACACTCCGTGGGGCGCCGCCGCAGACGGATGAGACAGCAGCCCGGCCATGATGAGCAGCGTGTCGCCGGGCAACAGGAACCCGATGAGCAGCCCGGTCTCGGCGAAGATGATGAGGCACACCACCAGCAGCGCCCACGGTCCCGCCGCGGTGATGATCGCCTCGGGGTCGAGCCAGGGGATGAGAGCGGCTTGGGTGATCACACGGAGTCCCGTCGTTCGGTCGGCGGATGGAGCGGGCGCGAAAGCGCCGCCGTGCGGAAGGTGGGACTTGAACCCACACGCCCGGAGGCACAGGAACCTAAATCCTGCGTGTCTGCCAATTTCACCACTCCCGCGGGTGGAATCAGTCTAGGCGTGCGGGGGTTCGGCGACCCTGGGGGTCAGCCCCCGATCCCTCGCGGGCCCGGCCGGTGCTGCCGGGGAAGCGTGAGCCGGCGTGGCAAGGTGGTCGCATGGTGAGTCTTGCGGAGGTCGCCAAGCGCGCCGGGGTGGGCACCGGTACGGCGTCGAGAGCGCTCAGCGGCAGGGGCTCCGTCGACGAGGCGACGCGGCAGCGGGTGCTGGTGGCCGCCGAAGAGCTCCGGTATCGCGGCAACGCGGCCGCGCGTGCGCTCCGGGAGCGCCGCAGCCGAATGGTGGGGCTGCTGCTGCCCGACCTCGACAACGAGTTCTACACCGCCGCGGCGGAGGTCCTCCAGAGCGAGGTGGCAGCGGCTGGCTATCAGCTCATCGTCGCGCAGACGAGCACTCGTCTGGGGGATGAGCGACGAGCGTGGGAGAGCATGCTGCGCTCCGGCGTCGACGGGGTGGTGCACGTCCCGGTCGACCCGAGCGCCCCCGTGCCGACGGAGCTTCCGGTGGTCCAGCTGAACCGCCGGTCCGACGACGGCGAGATTCCCGCTGTCCTCACCAACGACGCGGAAGGCGTCGAACAGCTCACGCGGCTCGTCCTCGAGGCAGGTCACCGCGATATCGCTCTGCTCGTCGGCTCCCTCGAGTACAGCACCTCGCGCGAACGACTCGAGGGCTTTCGCCGTGCGATCCGTGCCGCCGGCATCCGCGAGGTCCCGATCGTCGACCCGCCGCCAGGCGCTCGCGCGCGCGTCGTCCACGCCGACCTGAGCATCGAGGCGGGCATCGCTGCTTTCGCCTTGCTGGAGGGCGACGCTCCCACGGCCGTGCTGGCGCTCAACAGCCGTCTGCTCCTGGGAGTCCTGGCGAGCTGCCAGAGACGCGGGCTCCGCGTGCCCGAGGACGTCTCCATCGCGGGGATGGGAGATCCCGTCTGGTATGCGGTATGGTCTCCGGCCATCACGACCTTCTCCCCGCCGCTGGCCGAGATGGGTCGCCGCGCCGGCCGCGAGATCCTCGCGCTGATCGAGCATGGGGACGATCGTGACGCGATGACCCCGCCGGTGCGCTTGGCCGGGGAGCTCATCATCCGCGATTCGATCGTCTCCCGCTGAGCTCGACAGCGGGCGGATGCTGAACGCACTCGAAGAGCGGTCTTGACATGACGTGGAATCCATTCCATTATGGGAACGTGGAATCCATTCCACTCCTATCGTTCCTCGTATCGAAAGCGCTCCATGTCGCCCTTTTCCCTCCTCCTCCAGGTCGCCGGCCCGAGCGCGCACGCTCGCATCTGGTCGGCGGAGTCGTCGGTGGAAGGCTGGCTCGCCTTCGAACGCGCACTGGCGTTGGCGCAGGCCGAAGCCGGGATCATCGATCGGTCGGATGCCCGAGCGATCGCCGCCGCTGCGGTGAAGGAGACGATCGACGCCGAGGAGTTGTGGACCTCGGCGCGCCTGGTCGGGTACCCGATCCTCGGGCTCGTGCGTCAGATCGCCCGCGCGATCTCAGGATCGGCGGCCGGACGTGTGCACTACGGCGCGACCACGCAGGATGTGATGGACACCGCCGTGGCTCTGCAGATGCAGCGTTCGCTGGTCGAGTTCGACCGAGGTCTCGCGCGGCTGGGCGACGGCGTGGTGCGCGTCGTCGAGGAGCATCGTGTCACGGTGATGGCCGCGCGCACTCACGCGCAGCAGGCCGTGCCCACCACGTTCGGCGCCACGATGTCGACCTTCCTCGCACAACTCGCGGCCCTGCGAGTCAGGATCGCCGAAGCCCTGCCCCGCATCGGGATCGTGTCGCTGTACGGGGCGGGGGGAACCAGCGCGGCGTACGGGCCTTCTTCCGCCGCGCTGCGCCGAGATGTCGCCGAGCGCCTCGGCCTCGGTGTGCGGGACGTGCCCTGGCATGTCGACCGCAGCTCACTCGCCGAGTTCGGATGGCTCTGCAGCAACGTCGCCGCCACCTGCGCGCGACTCGCCCGCAACGTCATCGACCTTTCGCGCACCGAGGTCGGGGAGGTGTCCGAGCGCTTCGCCGCCCACCGTGGGGCCTCATCCACGATGCCTCAGAAGACGAACCCGATCTCGTCCGAGATCATCGTGGGCCTGGCGGCGTCGGCCGCCGCGCTGACCGGCGCACTCTCGCGCGTGCAGGAGGCCGGACACGAGCGGGCAGCGGGGGAGTGGCAGATCGAATGGCACATCCTGCCGCAGCTGGCGGAGCTCGCCGGATGCGCGCTCGCCGAGTCCGCTGATCTCGTCGCGGGACTCCAGGTCGACGTCGCGCGGATGCGGGACAACCTCAGCCAAGATGGCGGACTGGTCATGGCCGAGGCGGTGATGATCCGACTCGCCGACAGCTTGGGGCAAGCTCCGGCACACGACCTGGTCTACCGCGCCTCTCGTCGCGCTCGGCAAGACGGCATCGCGCTGCATGGGGCGCTGACGATCGAGCGAGAGGCCGCCGGGACAACAGTCGAACATTTCGAGTTCGGCGTCGAGGACTACCTCGGCGAGGCAGGCGACATCTGCGACGTCGCGATCACCCAGTGGGCAGCGCTCCCCGGCGCGTCTGACATGCCTCCGCCCGAGCCGGCCGCGCTGGCCCACCCCTGAGACGAACGAACCCTCCGGCACCCGGCCGGACGGGCACAATGAAGAGGAGACACTGATGTCCATGACGAAGAGCAGCGCGGCGAAGGCGCCGCCAACGCCCATGAAGGTGGCGCTGGCGAGCTTCATCGGCACGACCATCGAGTGGTACGACTACCTCGTCTTCGGGGCAGCCACGGTTCTGATCTTGAACCCCCTGTTCTTCCCGTCGGAGGACCCGTCCATCAGCAGCCTGGCCGGATTCGGTGCGATCGCCGTGGCGTTCATCGCCCGCCCGCTGGGCGGCATCTTCTTCGGCCATTTCGGTGACCGGATCGGCCGCAAACGTCTGCTCGTGCTCTCGCTGGTGATGATGGGGCTGGGCACCTTTCTGGTGGGACTTCTTCCGACCTACGACCAGATCGGCATGTGGGCGCCGATCCTGCTCGTCACCCTTCGGTTCTTCCAGGGCTTCGCCGTCGGTGGTGAATGGGGCGGTGCTGTTCTGATGTCGCTCGAGCACGCACCACCCAAGCGCCGCGCGTTCTACGCCAGCTTCCCGCAGGCCGGCGTCCCGGCCGGTGTCGTCCTCTCCACCGGTGCGGTCATGATCGTCACGCAGGTCTTCTCCGAGGAGACGCTGCTGGCATGGGGATGGCGGTTGCCCTTCCTCGCCTCTGCGCTGCTGGTGGCCGTGGGCCTCTACATCCGACTCTCCGTCACCGAGTCGCCGGAGTTCCTGGCCAGCAAGGAGAAGCTCGATCTCCCCAAGGTTCCGATCGGTTCGGTGTTGAAGAATCACAAGCGAGCGGTCGTCTCGGGGATGCTGGTGAACCTCGCGCCGAACGGCATCTTCTACATCGCCAGCACGTTCTTCCTCTCCTATGCGACCGTCACACTCGGGATGCCCCGCGAGCTCGTGCTGGTCGCCCTCACCTGCGCCGCCGCGCTCGAGGTGGCCACACTGCCGCTGGTGACGACGCTGGCCGACCGCTGGACGCCGCGAGCATTCGTCATGGCGACCTCGGCACTGGTCGCCGTGGGAGCATTGCCGGTCTTCCTGCTGATCAACACGGGCACGGTCGGCGGGCTGTTCGCCGCCTACCTCCTCGCCCTCCCGATCCTGCACGCCGCCGCCTACGGGGTCAGCGCCGGGTTCATCGCTGAGCTGTTCCCGCCGGAGGTGCGGTACACCGGAGCGTCGATGTCGTACCAGTTCGGTGGAATCCTCTCCTCCGCGCCTGTCCCGATCATCGCTGCGGTGCTGCTCGACACCACAGGCACCTCGACCTCGATCGCGCTCTACCTCATGGTGGCGTGTGCGATCGGCATCGCCGCGGCTTATTGGTCGCCCTCGCGGCGTCGTGCTCGTGTGGTCGCCCGGGCGGCCGCGGAGCTTCCGGCCGAAGAGGTGAGCGCCCCGTGATCGTCACCGCCGCAGTCCTGGAGAACCTGCAGAACGCGAGTCCCTACGCTCAGTCTCGCCCGGTACGGCTGGTCGAGATCGAGCAGCAGGCCCCGGGTCCGGGTGAGGTGCTCATCCGGATGGAGGCCGCGGGACTGTGTCACTCCGATCTGTCGAGGGTCGACGGCAACCGTGTCGGCGTCGTGCCCGTCGTCCTGGGACACGAAGGCTGCGGCCGGGTGGTCGCGCGGGGTGAGGGCGTTGAAGACCTCGAGATCGGTCAGAAGGTGACGACGCTCTTCCACGGCCGGTGCGGACGCTGCGAGACGTGCCGCGCGGGCCAGTGGTCGCTGTGCCCGGAGGGCCTGCGCACCGCCGCGGAGGGCTCGCTTCTGGGCGGCGTGCGCCGGATGCGGCAGGGTGGGGTCGACCTGCACCATCATGCCGGCGTCTCGGCCTTCGCGGATCACGCCGTCGTCAACCGGCAATCGGTCGTGCCGATCCCCGATGCCATTCCCAGCGACGTCGGAGCGCTGCTCGGATGCGCCATCCTCACCGGCGGTGGCGCCGTCCGCAACGCGGGGCGGGTGCGTCCCGGTGACGAGGTGGCTGTCGTCGGACTCGGCGGAGTGGGCTTGGCCGCCGCGATGGTCGCGGCCGGGTACGGCGCTCGCGTCACCGGTATCGACCCGTCGCCGCGGGTGCAGGCGATGGCGCGAGCAGTCGGTGTGGCGGCGGTACGCACGCCCGACGAGGTGGTCGACTCCGGCGCCTCGTACGACTTGGTCGTCGAAGCCGTCGGACGTCCCGAGGCCCTCACCGCGGCCATCGGCCTGACCAACCCCGGGGGACGGACGGTGACCGTCGGGTTGCCGCATCCGTCCGCCACCATCACCCTGTCGCCGGCGATGCTCGTGCTGGAGGCGCGGTCCCTCATCGGCTCGTACTTCGGATCGGGCGACCCCTCGCAGGACATCGCCGAGTACGCGGAGATGTACCTGAGCGGAAAGCTGCCGATCGACGAGCTCATCAGTGAGCACATCCGGCTCGACCAGATCAACGACGCCCTGGACGTCCTCGCCGCGGGCGGTGCGGCGCGCCAGGTGATCGTCTTCGACTAAGACTCGCCAGTGGAGAAGAACATGACACACACGACCACCACACCCACCATCCTCGCCGAGGTCCCCACCGGCCTGTGGATCGGCGGCCGCTCCGTCGATGCGGACTCCGGTGAGACCTTCGCCGTCGAGAACCCTGCGAACGGCGAGATCCTCTGCCGTGTCGCCGACGCCCGCGAGGCCGAGTCGCTTCGAGCACTCGACGCCGCCGCATCGGCACAGGAGGCGTGGGCGGCGACGACTCCCCGCGAACGGTCGGAGATCCTTCGCCGTGCCTACGACATGATCGTCGCTCGCACCGACGAGATCGCCGAGCTCATCACTCTGGAGATGGGCAAGTCCGTCGCGGAATCGCGCGGCGAAGTGGCCTACGGCGCGGACTTCCTGCGCTGGTTCTCCGAGGAGGCGGTGCGCATCACCGGCACGTTCGGGGCGAACCCGACCGGTCCCGGTCGCATCGCCACCATCCGCCAGCCGGTCGGTCCGTGCCTGCTGATCACCCCCTGGAACGTGCCGCTGGCCATGGCCACGCGCAAGGTCGGCCCCGCGCTGGCCGCCGGATGCACCGTGGTGCTCAAGCCCGCCGCGCAGACGCCGCTGACGTCGCTGCTGTTCGCGCGGATCATGCGGGAGGCGGGGCTTCCTGACGGCGTGCTCAACGTCGTCACCACCACGCGGCCCGAGACGGTCTCGGTGCCGCTGATGAGCGACCCGCGCCTGCGGAAGGTCTCGTTCACCGGGTCGACGCCGGTGGGGCGGCTGCTGCTGCGCACTGCCGCCGACCAGGTGCTGCGCACATCGATGGAGCTCGGAGGGAACGCGCCGTTCATCGTGTGCGCCGACGCCGATCTCGATGCAGCGGTCAAGGGCGCGTTGATCGCCAAGATGCGCAACGTCGGCGAGGCCTGCATCGCCGCCAATCGGTTCTACGTGCACGAGGACGTCGCCGACGAGTTCGTCGATCGCTTGGTGACCGCGCTGTCCCAGCTGCAGGTCGGCGACGGGATGGAGCCGGGAACCGACGTGGGGCCGCTCATCGACGGTACGCAGCGCGCCAAGGTGGCCGCTCTCGTCGACGACGCCGTCGCGCACGGCGCCACCGTCGCGCTCGGCGGCACGGTCCCGGATGCCCCGGGGTACTTCTACCCGCCGACCGTGCTGCAGAATGTCTCACCGGAATGCCGGATGAGCAGCGAGGAGATCTTCGGTCCCGTCGCGCCGGTGACGACGTTCCGCGATGACGCCGAGGCGCTGCGCCTTGCCAACGCGACCGAGTTCGGCCTGGTGAGCTACGTCTTCACGCAGGACTTCACTCGGGCGCTGTGGTTCTCCGAGAAGCTGGAATCCGGGATGGTCGGTCTCAACCGCGGCTTCATCTCGAACGCGGCGGCTCCGTTCGGCGGCGTCAAGCAGTCGGGCCTCGGACGCGAAGGCGGCGCCGAAGGCATTGCGGAGTACTTGGAGACGAAGTACATCGCCATGGGGCCGGAATGAGTGCCGGGGTGCGGTGGGAGCACGACTTCGCCGGCGCGGTGGCGGTGCCCGACGAGGCGCTGTGGGGCGCACAGACGCAGCGCGCGCGCGACGCGTTCACGATGAGTTCGCTGCGCCTCCCGTCGTCGTACGTGCACGTGCTGGGGTCGCTCAAGCGTGCCGCCGCCCTCGCAAACGACGAGCTCGGCCTCCTCGACCCCGTGATAGCCGGGGCTGTCGTGCGCGCTGCGGGGGAGGTGGCATCCGGTCGCCATGACAGCCAGTTCGACATCGACCTGTTCCAGACGGGGAGCGGGACGAACATGAACATGAACGCCAACGAGGTGATCGCCAACCGCGCGAACCAGATCCTCGGGCACCCGCTCGGCGGCAAGCATCCGGTGCATCCCAACGACCACGTGAACCTGGGGCAGTCGTCCAACGACGTCACACCCACGGTGATCCACGTCGCCGCTCTCGTCGAGATCGAGCGGCGCCTCGTTCCCGCGCTGGAGCGGCTGCTGGAGTCCCTGCGTGCGACCGCGCAGCGCACCGCGGGAGTGGTCAAGACCGGCCGCACCCATCTGCAGGACGCCGTTCCCATCCGGCTCGGCCAGGAGTTCGACGGGTACGCCGGTCAGATCAAGCGGGGGCTCCGTCGTCTCCGGGCCGCCGCCGAGGGCCTGGCGGAGGTCGCGCTCGGGGGCACGGCGATCGGCACGGGGCTCAACACGCATCCGGCCTTCGCCACTCTGACGCTCGGACATCTCTCGCGCGAATACGGGGTCGAGGTGCGCGAGACCGACGGGCATTTCCAGGCGCAGAACACCGTCGACGAGGTGGTTTTCGCATCCGGCGCGCTCCGGACCATCGCGGTGAGCATTCTGAAGATCGCCGAAGACATCCGGTGGATGGTCAGCGGCCCGCAGGCGGGCTTCGCCGAGATCACGGTCGATCCGCTCGGTATGGGCTCCTCGATCATGCCCGGCAAGACCAACCCCGTGATCGCCGAGGCCACTCTCCAGGTCGTCGCGAAGGTGTTGGGCAACGATGCGACCATCGCTGCGGCCAGCGGTCGCGGCAACTTCGAGATCATCGTGACGTCGCCCGTCGTCGCGCACGCACTCTTGGAGTCGATCGACATCCTCGCCGGGGCGTCCACGGTACTCGCGGAGCGATGCATCGACAGCGTCGAGCCGACTGAGCGGGGTCCGCAGCAGGTGCAGAGGGTGGCGATGCTCGCCACGGCGCTGTCGCCTCTCGTCGGGTACGAGCGGGCGGCGGAGATCATGAAGGCCGCGGCCACCTCGGGGCGAGCGGTTCTGGACGTCGCTCGCGAGGAGCTCGACATCCCCGACGACATCCTCCGGCGTGTCCTCGATCCGGCGTCGATGGCGGGCTGGCACGGCTTCGCGCCGGGGGACGAACGCGGGTTCATGAGCGCGCACGTCGAGGACGCGGCGCGCGCCTGACAGTTCTCCCGCTGCCACGCGGCGGGACCGTCCGCGACTAGGGCTGTGGAGAACTTCGACGCGCCGGGGCGGTCGTTTGCGAGGATTCCCGCATGAGTCTCGCCTTCGCCCCGACGGGTTCGGCGACCGCCGTGGTCGCCGACCGGGTGCGTGAGCGGCTGCGAGCCGAGCAGACCGACCCCACCCGCGAGCCGGAGCTGGCCGCGCGCATCGCGCACAGCGAGGTGCGGCGGCACAACGACTACGCCCTCGCCCGCGGCCTCTCGCCGATCGACGACGAGGCGGGGTGCGTGCGAGACGTGCTCGCGCAGGTCTCGGGATTCGGTCCCCTCCAGGCGTACCTCGACGACCCCACGGTCGAGGAGTTGTGGATCAACGCGCCCGACCGGGTGTTCGTCGCACGAGGGGGCTCCGCCGAGCGCGTTCCGCTCGTCCTCACCGACGCGGTCATCCGCGATCTCGTCGAACGGATGCTGCACAGCAGCGGGCGGAGGGTCGACCTCAGCCAGCCGTTCGTCGACGCGTCGCTTCCCGATGGATCCCGGCTGCACGTCGTGATCCCCGACATCACCCGCGCGCACTGGGCCGTCAACATCCGCAAGTTCCTGCCGCTGTTCCGCGACCTCGACGCTCTCGTGCGAACCGGCTCGATCGACCACGATGCCGCGGCGTACCTCGGTCGTGCGATGAGGGACGGGCGCAGCATCGTCGTGTCGGGGCCGACCCACGCGGGAAAGACGACGCTCCTCGGCGCCCTGGTGGCAGCCGCCGCGCCGGCGCAGCGGATCGTGACGGTGGAGGAGACGTTCGAGCTGGCCGTGGACGCGCCCGATGTGGTGGGGATGCAGGGGCGTCAACCGAGTCTCGAGGGGACGGGTGAGGTGACCCTGCGTCGCCTCGTGAAAGAGGCGCTGCGGATGCGGCCCGACCGCCTCGTCGTCGGCGAGGTGCGCGACGCCGAGGCTCTCGATCTCGTGCTCGCGCTGAATACCGGTGTGCCGTGCGCGGCGACCATCCACGCCAATTCCGCCCCCGAGGCCCTCGTGAAGCTCGCGTCCCTCCCGCTGCTGGCCGGGCGCAACATCGACGCCGCGTTCGTGACGGCGGCCGTCGCGCGCTCGGTCGACGTCGTGGCGCACTGCGAGCGCC
This sequence comes from Microbacterium sp. RD1, assembly GCF_052220165.1. Taxonomy (NCBI): domain Bacteria; kingdom Bacillati; phylum Actinomycetota; class Actinomycetes; order Micrococcales; family Microbacteriaceae; genus Microbacterium; species Microbacterium sp. RD1. The sequence continues at coordinate 89,978 of NZ_JBQPOL010000003.1, read as the reverse complement.
GCCAGGACGGCCGTCGGCGAGTGGTCGAGATCGTCGAACCGACCGGACGCGTCCTCGGCGATGCGCCCGAGGTACGGCGGGTCTTCCCTCGGAGCGCGCGATGACACTGCTTCTCGGCGCGACATTGGCCGCCGGGATGCTGCTCACCCTCTCTCCGTGGCTGTGGCCGGCCGGCACTGTCTCATCCCCCGCACCGGCGGCGGCGACCGGAGCGCTTCCGCGGCTTCTGGAGGCGGCAGGCTTCGCGTCCGTGCGCCCTCGCGTGCTGGTCCTGGTGTCGGCGATGGTCGCGGTGCTCACGGCGGCGACCGCGTGGCTCGTCACCGGCGTCCTCGCCTTCGCCGCCGTCGCCGCGATCGCGGGTGCGGCCGCGCCCCTCGGCTGGCTGCGCGCTCGCCGCTCGCGGCTGCTGCGCTCCCGGCGCGCACTCTGGCCCGACGTGTGCGATCTGCTCATCGCCTCCGTGCGTGCGGGCATGTCGCTGCCCGACGCCGTCGCGAGCCTGGCAGCGTCCGCGCCCCCGCCGCTGCGCCCGGCCTTCGCGGCGTTCGCGCGTGATATCGACGCATCCGGCCATTTCGATTCCAGCGTGCAGCGCCTCAAGACGGCCCTGGCAGACCCCGTCGCCGACCGGATCGTCGAGACGCTCCGGATGGCGCGGCAAGTCGGCGGCACGGAGTTGACGACGGTGCTGCGTGCCCTGGCATCGTCTGTGCGGGCCGACGCGACGCTGCGCGGAGAAGTGGAGGCTCGGCAGTCCTGGATCCGCGGCGCAGCGGTTCTCGGCGTCGTGGCGCCGTGGGTCATCCTCGTGCTGCTGGCTCTGCGTCCGGAGGGCGCTCGCGCCTACGGCAGCCCCGAAGGTGTCGGATTGATCCTTGCGGGAGCCGTGGTCTCGGTCGTCGCCTTCCGTCTCATGCTGCGCATCGGCCGGCTCCCCGAACCGCGGCGGTGGTTCGGATGACCCCCGGCATCGTGACCGAGACCGCGATGGCGGTGCTGCTGGGCACGACCTTCGGCATCGGAGTGTGCCTCCTCGCCTCGCTCGCGCCGCGCGTGAGCGCTCCGAGTCTGTCGCGTCGTATTGCTCCGTACCTCCGCGACGTCACCGACCCGCGGGGGCTCGGTCCGGCATTGTCGCCCGTACCCACGATCCGAGAGGCACTCGCCCAGGCGCTGGGGCGTCTGGCCCGCACCATCGGCGGCTCCTCGGCTGTGGACAGGCGCCTGCGCCAAGCGGGCTGGGGAATCGACGCCAACACCTTCCGCGGCCGGCAGCTCGTGTGGGCTCTCGCCGGGCTCGGCGCCGGCGGCGTCATCGTCGTGGTGGTCGCGATGGCCGGCAGTCTCACGCCCGGCGCGGTACTTGTCGCGCCGGTTCTCGCCGGGGTGGCCGCGGTGCTGGCCGACACCCGCCTGACGTGGGCCGCCCGCGCGCGAACGCGGCGCATCGAAGAGGAACTCCCGACGGTCCTGGACTTCCTGGCACTGTGCCTGTCCGCCGGTGAGGGCATCGTCGACTCGTTGCGCCGGGTCGGCGCCGTCGGCTCGGGCGAACTCACCGCCGAGCTGCGGACCACGATGCTCGCCGTCGGAACGGGCCAACCGCTTCCCGAGGCTCTCCTAAGTCTCGGGAAGCGACTCGATGTGCCGGCGCTGTCACGGTCTCTCGACCATCTCGTCGCGGCGCTCGAGAGGGGGGCTCCTCTCGCCCAGGTGCTCCACGCGCAAGCCGCCGACGCGCGGGAAGAGGCCAAGCGTGCGCTCATCGAGCAGTCGGGTCGCAAGGAGATCCTCATGCTCATCCCGCTGGTCTTCCTCATCCTCCCGCTGAGCGTGCTGTACGCGGTCTTCCCGGGAGTCTTCCTGCTTCGACTCGGTATCGGCTGACACAGCCGGGAAAGGAGGGCGCACGTGCAACCGATTCAGATGTGGCGACGCCTACGCACGGCCTGGGGCAATGCGCTCGCCGATGAGCGAGGGGACGTGCCCGGCTGGGTGCTCATCACGCTCATGACGGCCGGCCTGGTCGTGGTGATCTGGGCCCTCGCCGGCCCCGCTCTGGCGCAGCTGTTCGAGCAGGCGATCTCGCGGGTGTCGGGCCTGTAGGCATGGCAGAGCGCCGGCGGATGCGACCCGCCCGGCTCGTGCAGGCGCTTTCGGACGACGCCGGGTCGAGTCCGGTCGAGTTCGTGCTCGTCGGCGCGCTCCTGACGCTCCTCACCATCGGCGTGATGCAGCTCGGCGTCGCCGTGTACGTGCGCAACGTCGTCCACGATGCGGCGGTCGAGGGCGCCTTCCACGCGGCGCTTGCCGACACGACTCTGAGCGACGGCGCTGAGCGCACCCGGCAGATCGTGGCCCGGTCGGTCGGCGAGTCGTACGCGTCCGACGTCGCGGTCACCGAGAGAGCCTCCGCATCGGGCCCGTCGGTGCGGGTCACCGTGCGCACGACGCTCCCGCTCCTCGGGCTTCTCGGGGCCGAGCGCGTTCTGGAGGTGAGCGCGGATGCGCCCGTCGAGACGCTGGAGTGAGGCGATCGGCCTCCGTGACGACACCGGGTCGGCGGCGCTGGAATTCATCTTCGCCGGGCTGCTCTTGCTGGTCCCGGTGGTGTACCTGGTGGTCGCCCTCGGCCAGATCCAGGGGCAGACGCTCGGAGCCGAGGCCGGGGCCCGCCACATCGCGCGGGCGATGTCGACGGCCGCGGGTCCCGCCGAGGCCGACGAGCGAGCCCGGGTCATCCTGGCCACCGTCATCGACGAGTACGGTCTCGAAGCCGACGGCGTCGACCTCGACATCCGGTGCGCCGAGGGAGCCCCCGCCTGTCCGTCCGCCGGCGCGACGGTGATCGTCACCGTCCGCACCGCCGTCTCGCTGCCGCTCGTCCCCCCGGTCCTGCAGCTCGACCGGTTGGCGACGGTCCCCATCGAGGCGACGGCGGTGCAGAAGATCTCCCGGTTCTGGAGCGACGGATGAAGCGGCTCGACGATGAGGGGAGTGTCCTGCTTCTGACGATCGGCTACGCGGTCCTGGCGCTCGTCCTGGTCCTCGTATGCGTGAACGCGACGAGCCTGTATCTCGCGCAGAAGCGCCTCGACGCCGTCGCGGATGCCGCCGCTCTCGCCGCGGCCGACGGCTTCACTCTGACCGTCGTCGGGGGAGAGGCGCGAGCCGATCTATCCGCCGCCGAGCTGCGGGATCAGGCGCAGGAGATCATCGATGTGATGGGCGAGGCAACGCTGGTGTCGGCGTCCAGCCCCGACGGCGTCTCGGCGCGCGTCAGCCTCTCGGCAACGTGGCACCCCCCGATCCTCACGATGTTCGTGCCGGCGGGGATCGAGCTGGGCGCGACCGCGACGAGCCGCAACGCCCTCCGCTGACCCAGCGCGCGGCAGGGCATATCGCGGCATCCGGCGACCCCGGCGGCGATCTGGGCCGAGCCTGCTGCGGGGCGAACGCGGCGCATGTCGCCCATTGTTGTGTCGTGCTGCGCTTGACGTCTGCCGGTCACGACAGATATAAAAGTGATGTCACTTTCACTTCAAGGGAGAACGATGACGGATCTCGACCCGGTGTGGATCATCGATGGCGTGCGGTCGCCTTTCGGCCGATTCGGAGGCGGTCTGCGCGATGTGTCCGTCGTGGATCTGGCGCAGCAGACCTTGCGGGGTGTTCTCCGACGCGCGGACTGGTCGGTCGACGACGTCTCAGAGCTCAACGCGGGAATGGCCATGATCGAGGGCGGTCTCATGGTGCCGGCGCGGCAGTACGCGGTCGCCGCGGGATTCCCGGACACGCTTCCGACGTTGTCGATCGACCGGGCATGCTGCTCCGGCATGACGACGGTGGGTCTGGGGTGGCGGGCCATCCGCGACGGAGCGCATTCGACCGTCGCTCTCGGGATCGAGTCGATGAGCCAGACCCCACGGCTTCTTCACGAGACGCGGTGGGGTTCGAAGCGCGGCGACCTCGTCGTCGAGGACCTTCTCATGCTGCGCAACCCGCTGGCCGGGGGGCAATCGATCGCCCGTACCGCGGGCGAGGAGGCCGTTCGTCGCGGAGTGGGGCGCGAGGAGCAGGACGCGTGGGCGGCGCAGAGTCACGCCCGATACTTCGCGGCGCTCTCCGAGGGGTTCTTCGACGACGAGATCATCCCGATCACCACCCCGAAGGGCGACCTCGCCGCCGATGAGCAGCCGCGAGCAGACAGCGCCCTCGAGAAGCTCGCGCAGCTCACCCCGGTGTATGGCGGACCGACGGTGACGGCGGGAAACGCCCCGGGACTCAACGACGGAGCCGTCGCTCTCGTGCTCGCGGGCTCCCGGGCCGTCGGCGACCGAACGCCTCTCGCACGGGTGCACTCGTATGTGCAGATGGCAGGAGCCCCGACGTCGTCGGTCTTCCTGCCCGGGCTCGCCATCGCGCGAATCCTGGATGAGGCTGGGCTCACTGCGCGCGACGTCGACGTGATCGAGATCAACGAGGCGTTCGCGGCCACGGCCGCCGTCAGTGTCAAAACGCTCGCCGATGGGGACGAGGGGCTCGCCGTGCACCTGGCCGAGCGCACGAACATGAACGGCGGGGCGGTAGCCATCGGCCACCCCACGGGTGCGAGCGGGGCGCGTCTCGTGCTCACTGCGGCCCGCCAACTGCAGCGCACCGGCGGCCGCTGGGCGGTCGCCGCTATCTGCGGCGGGTTCGGTCAGACGGATGCGGTGCTCCTCGAGGCCGTACGGTGACCATCATGAGTGCCGCCGATATCGGCTCCTTTCCGCGTGCGGCGATGAGTGATCCGCCGAGGACGAAGCCGATGCAGTCCACCGTCCCGAGCGTGCAGCTCACCGTGGCGCAGCTGTTCGCTCGCGCCGAGCGGCAATTCCCCCAGAAGCGCATCTTCTCGGCTGCTCCCGGTGAGGCGACGGTGACCTACGCCGAATGGGCGCATCGCACCCGTCGCTTGATGGCGGCGCTGCGCTCGCTGCGGCTGAGTCCCGGCGCGCGCGTGGGGACCTTCGCCTACAACACGCTCCGTCACTTCGAGATCAGCTTCGCCGCGCCGCTGGCCGGCTACGTCTTCCATCCCATCAACGTGCGGTTGCCCGACGACCAGCTGAAGTACATCGTGAACGATGCCGAAGACGAAGTGCTGTTCGTCGATCGCGCGCTCCTGCCCCGCCTCACGGCGCACCTGAGCGAGTTCCCGACGGTCCGGCGGCTCATCGTCATGGGTGACGGCACGGACTCGGGGAGGGATCGCCACGGCGTTCCGGAGCACGTCGTCGTCGACGAGTACGACGAGCTCATCGCTCGAAGAGAACTCGGCGGCATCGATCCCGGAGGAGAGGAACTCGCTGCGACCGTCTGCTACACGAGCGGAACGACCGGGCGACCACGCGGAGTCGTGCACTCCCACCGCGCGATCTGGCTGCATTCCCTCGCTCTGCTGCAGGTCGACGGTCCCGCGATCGGCGAGCGGGACACCGTGCTCCCGTTGGTGCCGTTCTTCCACGCGAACGCCTGGGATCTCGGCTACGCCGCCGCAGCAACGGGGGCAGATCTGGTGATGCCCGGGCCCGACGGCTCCGGCCCGGGCATCGCCGCACTGTTTCCCCGGTTCGGCGTCACGATCGCGACCGCGGTACCGGCGGTATGGTCGCGCGTGCTCCCCGAACTCACTGCGGAGACCTCGAGAAGCATCCGGATGCTGTGCTCGGGCGGCAGCGCGGTGCCGGAACGCCTGAGCGAGCGCTGTCGCGATCTCACGGGGCGGCCGATCATGCAGGTGTGGGGGATGACCGAGACGGCCGCCTTCGCATCGATGAGCCGTACGCGCCCACATCTCGGCGACGATCAGGACGCGAGTCGAACGGTCGCCGTGTCGCAGGGCATCCCGATCGCGGGAGTGGAGGCACGTATCGTCCGCGAAGGGACGCTCGAGGAGCTGCCCTGGGACGGGACCGCGGTGGGGGAGCTGCAGTGCCGGGGGCCGTGGGTCACCAGCCACTATCACGGAGAAGGGCCGGGCGAGTCGAGCACCGCGGACGGCTGGTTCCGCACCGGCGACTCGGCCGCGATCGACGCCGACGGCTACATCCGCCTCAAAGATCGCCTCAAAGACCTCATCAAGTCGGGGGGCGAGTGGGTGCCGTCTGTGGAGGTCGAAGCCGCTTTGCAGCAGCACCCCGACGTCGACATCGTCGGCGTCATCGGGGTGCCGTCCGCCCGGTGGGACGAGCGGCCGATAGCGATCGTCTCGCTCGTGCAGGGCGGCCGGATCGGCCCCGACGAGCTCAGGGAATGGCTGCGTCCACGGCTGGCGAAGCTGTGGATCCCCGACGAAGTGCACATCGTCTCCGATCTGCCCCTCACCTCCCTGGGCAAGGTCGACAAGAAGCAGCTCCGATCGCTCTACGCGCAGGAGACCCGCCCCTGAGCGCCGGTCCCGTCTGACATCCCGTACGCGCGGCGGGGTGGACCCATCACGTCCACCCCGCAGTCGCGGCGCGCCCACACGCGTCCCACCCGGACTCGCTTCGACACAGAAAGATCCTCATGGTCCGCTTCCATCGCCGCGATCAGCTCGCGGTCATCACACTCGACAATCCCGAGGTGCGCAACGCGATCGACAACGACGCGGCCCTCGCCATCGAGGGATACCTCGACGAGATAGAGCAAGACGAATCGATCTGGGCCGCTCTCATCACCGGCGCCGGGACGGTGTTCTGCGCCGGCGCCAACATCAAGGCGATGGCCGATGGTGGCCGTCCGGCACGCACCCAGCGCGGCGGGTTCGCAGGCGTTGCGGATCGGGAGCGGCTCAAGCCCCTCATCGCCGCCGTCAACGGTCCCGCGCTGGCGGGAGGATTCGAGATCGTCCTGGCGTGCGATCTCGTCGTCGCATCGACGTCCGCCTCCTTCGGCTTGAGCGAGGTCAAGCGCTCGATGGTCGCCGCTGCCGGCGGCCTCTTCCACCTTCCGAGGGCAGTCCCGAAGAACGTGGCGATGCAGATCGCCCTCACCGGCGATCCCATCGACGCGGACCGTGCATACGGGCTCGGACTCGTGAACGAGGTCGTCGCGCCCGACGATCTGATGCCGACCGCTTTCGACGTGGCCGACCGGGTGTGCGCGAACGCGCCTCTCGCCGTGCGTGAGACCCGGAGACTCCTCCTCGAAGGTCTCGACCTCGACGAAGAGGAAGCGAAGGCGAGCGCCGAAGCGAGTATGGCTCGCATCCGGGAGACCGACGACTACAAGGAGGGCTCCCGCGCCTTCCTGGAGAAGCGCCGCCCCCGCTGGGGTGCCTCATGAAGCGACGCGACTCGACCCCCCAGACGTTGTTCGGGATGTTCGGTGTGGAGACGTTGCTGTCGGCCGAGGACTCCGACGTTCGCGCCCGCACCCAGCAGTACGTCGACGAGCGGATCCGGCCGAACATCGGGGCGTGGTTCGAGTCGGAGTCGACACCCGTGCGCGACGTCATGCGTGAGCTCGGAGCACTCGGACTGCTCGGCATGCACCTCGACGGGTACGGATGCGCCGGATCGAGCGCGACAGCCTACGGCATGGCCTGCCTCGAGCTCGAGGCCGGGGATTCCGGCATCCGCACGCTCGTGTCGGTGCAAGGTTCCCTCGCCATGCACGCCATCTGGAAATGGGGGTCGGTCGCCCAGAAGGAGGAGTGGCTTCCTCGGATGGCGCGCGGCGAGGCCATCGGATGCTTCGGCGTGACCGAACCCGACTTCGGCTCCGACCCCGGCGGCATGCGGACATTCGCGCGGCGGGACGGCGACGACTGGGTGCTCACCGGCAGCAAGAAGTGGATCTCTCTCGCCTCTGTCGCCGACGTCGCGATCATCTGGGCGCGCACCGACGACCGCATCCGCGGGTTCGTGGTCCCGACGGACACGCCCGGATTCACCGCTCGCGACATCCACGGCAAGCTCTCCCTGCGCGCCGCACCCACGGGTGAGATCACGATGCAGGACGTGCGGCTGCCCGCATCCGCGGTTCTCCCCGACGCCCAGGGACTGTCCGGACCTCTCGCATGCCTGAATGCGGCGCGGTTCGGCATCATCTTCGGTGCGCTCGGCGCCGCGCGCGACTGCATCGAGAGCACGGTGGAGTATTCGCTCGGCCGGGAGATCTTCGACAAGCCGCTCGCGGGCTACCAGACGACCCAGACCAAGCTCGCCGACATGGCCGTCGAGTTCGGCAAGGCGATCATCCTCGCTCTGCACTTCGGCCGACTCGTCGACTCCGGGTCGCTGCTCCGGCCGGAGCAGGTGAGCGCCGGAAAGCTCAACAGCGTACGGACGGCCCTCGCCATCGCCCGGGAATGCCGCACGATTCTCGGCGCCAACGGGGTCAGCCTCGCGTATCCCGCTTTGCGTCACGCCAACAATCTCGAGTCGGTCCTCACGTACGAGGGCACCTCCGAGGTGCATCAGCTCATCATCGGCCAATCCTTGACCGGACTCGCCGCCTTCCGTTGACCCGCAATAACCATCCATCTAGAGAAGAGTGAGTGACAAATGATCACGCGTGATCCGGCAACGACGCCGGCGACAGACCTGAGGCGACGCCTCATCGCGGTCGGCGTCGGCAATTTCATCGAGTGGTACGACTTCGCGATCTACGGCTTCTTCGCCGTGGCGATCGGCGCGAACTTCTTCCCCAGCGGCGACCCGACTGCATCGTTGCTCTCGACCCTCGCCGTCTACGGCGTCGCATTCCTGATGCGGCCCCTCGGAGGTTTCGTCATCGGTGCGATCGGCGACCGTCGCGGCCGGCGATTCGCGCTCGTCTTCTCCGTCACGATGATGGGGCTCGCGACGGCACTCATCGCGTTCCTGCCCAACTTCGCCACGATCGGCATCGCGGCCCCCATCATCCTCGTGCTGCTCCGCGGCCTTCAGGGGTTCTCCGCCGGCGGGGAGTACACCGGCTCGACGGCGTTCCTCGTCGAGAACTCCTCACCCCAGCGTCGAGGGCTCACCGCGAGCATCATCCCCTTCACCGGCGCCATCGCTGTGGCCGCCGGAGCGGGGACGGCCCTGCTCATCGCGAACCTGCCCGCAGACGCCGTGTTGAGCTGGGGATGGCGGCTGCCTTTCCTGACGGCGCTCCCGCTGACCCTTCTGGGGCTGTACCTGCGCTTGAAGCTGGAAGACACCGAGGTCTTCCGTGAGCTGAAGGCGGAGGGTGCCGTCGTCACGGCGCCGATCCGAACCGTCATGACGAGCAACGCGAAGGCCCTCGCGGTGGCTTTCGGCCTGTCAGCGATCACGGTGCTCGGGTTCTACTACCTCGCTGCGTACGCGGTGAACTACCTTCTTGTCACCGTCGCGATGGCGCCGCCCACGGCGCTGACCGTCGTCGGCATCGGGGCTCTCGTGTACGCGTGCTTCTGTCCGCTCATGGGGAGCCTGTCCGATCGGATCGGGCGCAGGCCGGTCTCCCTCATCGGCGGAATCGGGCTCGCGTTGTTCTCCGTCCCGGCCTTCCTCCTCATGCTGACCGGCAATCCGTTCCTCGCCGTGTTGGGGATGCTGCTCTTCGGGGTCTTCCAGGCGATGCACATCTCGACGACCACCGTCATGTTCATCGAGCTCTTCCCCGCGGAGACCCGCCTCACCGGAAGCTCGATCGGCTACAACCTCGCTGCGGCCATCGTCGCGGGTCCCGGCCCACTCATCGCGGCGGCGCTCGCCGCGGTCTCGGCCGGCCTGCCCGCGCTGTACATGGCCGTCGTCGCGGCCGTCTGCACGGGACTGCTGTTTCGATCTCTCCCCGAGACGCGGTGGAACGACATCAGCGCGAACTCCGGCGCTACGAGCGAGCCGACGGATGCGGCTCGCACCGCCCCCACGTCGCGTGAGGTCGGACGGGGCTGGTGACGGAGCTCGGCGTGCCGTGTGCCCGTGCGGCACGCCGAGCTTTCTCCCGGGCGGCGCGGCGGACGAGACTGTGGGATGATAGTGACCTCAGTTTCGTGTGAGGAGCTCGATGTGACGACCGGCGTCTCTCCGCGCACCCCCGTGCGCGAGGCCCCCTCCAAGAAGGGGCGCGAAACCCGCGCCCGGATCCTGGAGTCGGGACGCGAGGTGCTGCGCCGGCGCGGCTACTTCGGCGCCACGGTAGCGGAGATCGCGCAGGAGAGCGGGCTCGCGCTCGGAAGCGTCTATCGGTACTTCGGCGACAAGGACGACCTCTTCCTCGAGATCCTCGAGGAACTCGTCGAGACGCTGTACTCCTCCGTCTCGGGCACGTGGGTCAAAGGGCAGGTCCGTGAATCCCTCCGCGAGTCGTCGCTTCGCTATCTGACGACCTATTACGCCAACCGACACCTGATCGCCGGCCTTCTCGAGATGTCCGCGGCGGTTCCGGCGTGCGCGGAGCGATGGTGGCTTCTTCGGCAGCGGACTTTTCAGCGCAAGGCCGAGTACGTGCGTCGCGCCGCGCCCACCGACCTCGATCCCCAGCTCGCCGCGGTCGCACTCGCCACGATGGTGGAGCAGCTCGCGTTCCACTGGTACATCGAGTCGGAGAGGCACAACGGCGCGGCTCCCAGCCTCGAACAGGGCGCGGACGTGGTGAGCGGCATCTGGTATCGGGCGCTGTACAGCTCCGCTTCGGATTGAGCGCGCGCAGCTCCAGCCGATCCGCTCATCGTGTGACTCAGCGCGCCGGCGACCGCGGGACGAAGCGCGGAACCCACCGGACGAAGCCCGCCGCGCCGAGCAACCCGATCACCCCGACGACAGCCGTCGCCACCGACAGCGACATCAGCGCCGTGACGGCCGAGACGATCAACGGCGCGACCGCGCCGCCCGCATCCGTGAGGGTGCGCCACGAGCTGAGGAAGGGGGCCGGGTCGGCCGCCGGGGCGACGTCGGCGCCGAGGGTGAGGAGAATCCCGCTCGACAGCCCGTTGCCGACCCCGAGCACGGCGCCGAACATCGCGAACCACATCGCGGCCTGGTCGCTCGCGTGCGTGAGCGACAGGGCGAGAAAGCCCGCCGCCATGAGCAGCATGGCCGGAAGGGCCGCCCACAGCCGCCCGAAGCGGTCCATGACCTGTCCGCTGGCGTAGAACAGCGCGAAGTCGATGGCGCCCGACACGCCTACGACGATCGCGATCGTCTGCGCGTCGAGGCCGATCGACACGCCCCACAGCGGCAGCACCGCCTGTCGCGCCGAGCGGACCGCGGAGAGGGATGCCGCAGCCAGGCCCAGACGCGCCAGCACCCCTCGGTAGCGCCACAGGGTGCGGAAGACCCCCTCGCGGCCGGCGACGGGTATGGAGCCCGTCACGGCCTCACCGCTGTCTTCAGCGGCGCCGACATCTCGCTGCGGCGCTGCCTGCTCCTCCGCCGCGAGCACGGCCTCCGGGTCGCGGCCCACGAGCACCAGCACGATGGCGGCGGCGAGCGTCACGGCGAAGAACCAGATCGAGGCGTGCTCGTCGCCGAAGATCGACAGCAGCGCCGCCGACGCGAACGGCCCGATGAACATCCCCAGGCGGAACGTACCGCCCAGGAGCGACAGCGCCCGCGCGCGAAAGGCCAGCGGTACGCGGGTGGTCATGAAGGAGTGCCGGGCGAGACCGAAGGCGGCTGCGCAGAAGCCGATCAGGAACACGGCGGCGGCGAACACCGCCAGGTTCGGCGCGAGCGCCAGGGCGACGATCCCCCCGAGCGCGACGATGCCGGCCCCGGCCATCGTCGGACGCTCGCCGAAGCGGGCGACCGCCCAGCCGGCGGGGAGGTTGCCGCACAGCTGCCCCACGACGAGGGCGGCGGCGACGAGCGCTGCGACGGCGACATCCGCCCCCAGCTGGTACGCGATCACCGGGATGAGCGGGATGACAGCGCCCTCGCCGAGGGCGAACAGCAGCGTCGGTCCGTAGATCATCGGTGCGAAGCGCACCAGCACCTGCCGCGGGGAATCTGCCACCATCCGACCCTAGTTCCGCCCTTAGCACCGGATGCTCCGGCGACGGAGGCGGGTCGCACCGGCGGTAGGCTGAGTCGTCATGCTCGAATTCGATCCCTCCGCCGACATCCAGGCTCTACGCTCCACGTTCGGCGACATCAAGGCCGTCGTCGATGTCGACGGCCTTCAGGCCGAGATCGCGCGGCTGAGCGAAGAGGCCGGCGCCCCCGATCTGTGGGACGACGTGGACAAGGCGCAGAAGGTCACGAGCGCCCTCAGCCACCGACAGTCCGAACTGAAGCGCGTCACCGACATCGAGTCCCGCCTCGACGACCTCGACGTCATGGTCGAGCTCGCGCACGAGATGGACGATGAGGATGCCGCCGACGAGGCGCGTCGCGAGCTCGCCGAGCTCGAGGACGTCATCGGCCAGCTCGAGGTGCAGACCCTTCTCGACGGTGAGTACGACGAGCGATCGGCGGTCGTCACCATCCGCTCGGGAGCCGGCGGCGACGACGCCACCGACTTCGCCGAGATGCTCCTGCGGATGTACCTCCGCTGGGCCGAGCGTCACAAGTACCCCGTGAAGATCATGGACACCTCCTACGCCGAGGGCGCCGGCATCAAGTCGGCGACCTTCGAGATCGACGCGCCGTACGCATACGGCACGCTCTCGGTAGAGGCCGGAACGCACCGTCTCGCGCGGATCAGCCCCTTCGGGTCGGCCGACAAGCGGCAGACGAGTTTCGCCGCCGTCGAGGTCATCCCCGTCATGGAGGAGGCCGTCGAGGTCGAGATCCCCGAGGGTGACCTGCGCGTGGACGTCTTCCGCTCATCGGGACCCGGGGGGCAGTCGGTCAACACCACGGATTCGGCCGTGCGCCTGACTCACCTTCCGACCGGCATCGTCGTGTCGATGCAGAACGAGAAGTCGCAGATCCAGAACCGCGCCGCCGCGATGCGGGTGCTGCAGACCCGCCTTCTCCTCCTCAAGCGCGAAGAGGAAGCGGCCAAGAAGAAGGAGCTCGCCGGCACGATCACCGCGAGCTGGGGCGATCAGATGCGGTCGTACTTCCTCTACGGGCAGCAGCTCGTGAAGGACCTCCGCACCGGGTACGAGGTCGGCAACCCCGCGTCCGTGTTCGATGGCGACCTGGACGGCCTCATCGCCGCGGGCATCCGCTGGCGCAAGCGCAAAGACGACGACTGACCCCGCGCGACTTGCGTGAATCGGCTGCTATTTCGATCGAAATAGCAGCCGATTCACGCAAGTGGGGGCGCATCGGATGTCGGGAGGCGCCGATACGGTGAGCGCATGACTCTCCGCCTGGTCGAACTCGACTCCGAGAACCTTCCGGCGGTGGTGCGCATCCCGCCCGCCGTGGGGGAGAAGGCTTATGTCGCCCCCGTGGTGTTCTCGATCGCCGAGGCCTACGTGACGCCGACGGCATGGCCCCGCGCGATCGTCGACGACGACGAGGTCGTCGGCTTCGTCATGGCGAACTGGGATCCCGACAACGAGATCGAGGCGTTCCGCGGCGGCATCTGGCGATTGAACGTCGCGGAGGCGGCGAAGGGGCGGGGGATCGGGCGGTTCGCCGTCGAACAGGTCGCCGACGAGGCCCGACGCCGCGGCTACGAGCGCATCACCGTCCTGTGGGACCCCGCCCCCGACGGACCCGAGCAGTTCTACCTCCGCGTGGGTTTCCGCCCCGGCGGTGAGCTGTTCGGCGAGACCGTGGGCGTGCTCGCGCTGTAGCGCCATCCGCTCGACCGGATCGTCCGGGACGGGCGCGTCCTGCGGGCCACGGATGCACCGGCACTTAGGCTCAATGCGCCATGATCCGGTTCGAAAACGTCAGCAAGCGGTACCGCGGCACCTCACGACCCGCTCTGGACGATGTGGATTTCGAGGTGCAACGCGGAGAGTTCGTGTTCCTCGTGGGTGCTTCCGGCTCCGGGAAGTCCTCCTGCCTGCGGCTGATCCTTCGCGAGGAGACGCCGTCCAAAGGACGCGTCGTCGTGCTCGGCCGTGACCTTCGCACGCTGTCCAACCGCAAAGTCCCGTACTTCCGGCGCCACGTCGGCGCGGTGTTCCAGGACTTCCGGCTCCTGCCGACCAAGACGGTGTTCCAAAACGTCGCCTTCACCCTGCAGGTCACCGGATCATCGCGCGCCTTCACCCAGCAGGCTGTGCCCGAGGTGCTCGCACTCGTGGGTCTTGCCGGCAAGGAGAAGCGCTTTCCGCACGAGCTCTCCGGCGGTGAGCAGCAGCGCGTCGCCATCGCGCGCGCTCTCGTTAACCGTCCGCAGGTGCTGCTGGCCGACGAGCCCACCGGAAATCTCGACCCGGGGACCTCGATCGACATCATGCAGCTGCTGGCCCGCATCAACGCCGGCGGCACGACGGTGGTCATGGCCACCCATGAGGCAGGCTTCGTCGACCAGATGCAGCGGCGCGTGATCGAGCTTCAGAACGGGCAGATGGTTCGTGACGAGCGCCACGGCGGGTACGGCGACACGTCGAGCCTGCCGCGCCTGAAGCCCGAGGTCGAAAAGGGTGCAGCGGCCGTGGCCGCCCTCACCGCCGTGCTCGAGGTGCAGCGCGAGGTCGCCGGCGCGGTGCCGGCCGCCGACGCCGCACTGCAGACGGCCGCCGCCGAGCTCGCCCCGGTCGCCGCCGATGCGCTCGGGCCCGAGATCACGCGGGCGGCCGCGGATGACAGCGCCCCGGCAGCATCCGGTGCTTCCTCCGGCCCGTCGGCCGAGCCGCGCTCTGCGCCCGAACCCTCGACGCACACACGGCCGGTCGCGGTGAACCTCCCCGAGGTGAACGTGGATGAGCTGGGCCTCGCCGACCGTCTGGGCCTCGACGACCGCAACGACGAAGTGGGGCCCACCTCGTGAGGGTCGGCCTGATTCTCTCGGAGGCGTTCTCGGGCCTTCGCCGAAACGCCTCGATGGTCATCTCGGTCGTGCTCGTCACGTTCGTCTCGCTGACCTTCGTCGGCGCCGCCATGCTCATGCAGATGCAGATCGGCAAGATGCAGGAGTTCTGGAAGGACCGCGCGCAGGTGGCTGTGCACATGTGCACGAGCCTGTCCGAGAGCGATACCTGCGTGGACGGCGTCGCAAGCGATGAGCAGATCGAGGCGGTGCGGACCACGCTCGAGGGCGACGCCATTGCCCCTCTCATCCGTGACTACCGCTTCGTGACGGCCGACCAGGCCTACGAAGACGCGCTCGCGCAACTCGGGGAGGATTACGCCGATATCCTCACCCCCGACCAGATCAACGCGAGCTTCTTCATCAACCTGATCGATCAGAGCCAGGCCGACGTCATCGCCGAGGCGTTCGGCGGCCAGGCGGGTGTCGAAGAGGTCACCGACCAGATGCAGTACCTCGAGCCGTTGTTCTCGGCGCTGACGGTCGCGACCTACATCGCCATCGGCATCGCGGTGCTCATGCTGATCGCTGCGGTGCTCCTCATCGGGACGACCATCCGTCTCTCCGCGTTCGCGCGACGACGGGAGATCGGCATCATGCGGCTCGTGGGGGCCTCGAACCGCTTCATCCAGACGCCGTTCGTGCTCGAGGGCGTTCTCGCCGCGCTCATCGGGTCCGCGCTCGCGAGCGCCGCGGTATGGGCGATCGTGAACTTCGGCGTCGACGACTATCTCCGCAACCGAATCACGTTCGTCACCACGTGGGTGGGGGCCGCCGACATCGCCCTGGTCGTCCCGATCATCATCGTCATCGGCGTCGTCCTCGCGGCTCTGTCGGCCGGATTCGCCATCCGTCGCTGGCTCCGCACCTGACCGGCGCACCGAGCCCGGCCCTCAGCCTTGTAGACTGAACGGCTGCATATGCCCGACGATGCCGGAGGAGGTGGGACATGCCTCGCGAGAAGGGCGAGAAGCTGGTCGCGACCAACCGTCGCGCCCGTCACGACTACGACATCGAGAAGACGTACGAGGCGGGCATGGTGCTCACCGGCACCGAGGTGAAGTCGCTCCGCCAGGGGCGCGCGAACCTCACTGACGGTTATGCCTACGTCGACGGTGGCGAGGTGTTCCTCGACGCCGTGCACATCCCCGAGTACTCCCAGGGGCACTGGACGAACCACTCGGCCAAGCGCACCCGCAAGCTTCTGCTGCACAAGGACGAGATCATCAAGATCTCGCACGCTGTCTCGGCGGGCGGATACACCCTCGTGCCGCTTCGGCTGTACTTCGCCGACGGCCGGGCGAAGGTCGAGATCGGCGTTGCCAAGGGCAAGCGCGAATACGAGAAGCGTCAGACGATCCGCGAGCGCGAAGACAAGCGTGAGGCCGAGCGCGCGATGCGCAGCCGTAATCGCCTCGGCGAGTAATCGCCTCAGCGGGCGAGGAACCGCGCCTCGACAGCGGCCGCGACGACGATGTCTGCCGGCTGCAGCGCGAGCGTGGGGGCGGATGCATCCACCGCCATCGCCCGCAGCATCCGCGGAGGCTGATCGGCCTTCGGCAGCAGAAGCCCGGCGTCGGCCATCTCCAGCGGTGAGACCGACTCCAGGCCGAGCGCCTCGGCATACGCGCGGGCTCGTTCCACCGCAACGTGGACGGCCTCGGCGGCGACGTGCCGCTCCACCTCGGCGCGGGTCTCGGGCGACAGCTCCCACCGCACGTCGGTGATCTGCACCTCTTCGGTGTCGGCGCTCTCGCCCACCCACCACGACAGCGCGGCGAAGTCGCCGAAGGTCGCTGAGATTTCGATCGAGGCGTGGTGCACGGGAGGGAGCTGACGTCCTTCGCTGTTCCAGGGGCGCTCCGACCACACCGAGACGCGGTTGCTCGACCACTCGATCACCTCACCCGAGCGCTGGTGCGCGATGAGGTCGTCCCGGAGCGGCTCGGCGCGACCGGTGACGCGTTCGACGACTCTGCCGCGCTCGGGGCCATCGGCCCGCACGGCGAGCTGCAGCACGGCCCGCTCGGGTGCGACGCTTCGTTCCTTCTCGCCGCGGACGGTGACGATGACCTCGCTCATGCCGCGAGCATACGGTGCGATGTGCGAACGGCACCGGCCAACATTCCGGATGCTTCGGCGTCGGAGGCGCGCGCGACGCCCTCTGGGAGCTGCTGAGCCGATCGGTCCGGAATGTTGTCCCGGATCCGGCCGGGAATGCGTGGCGCGTCAGTCGGGGAAGATCTGACCGACCGGCAGGCGCTTCTCGGCCTGGAAGGCGTCTTCGGTGCGACCGGCGGCCCAGTAGGCCGACAGCGACAAGTCGGACCGGGCGACCCCGCGCTCCGCGAGCATCGGCCGCAGCGCCTTCATCGCCTCTCGCTCGCCGTGCGCGAAGACCTGCACGCGCCCCGCGGGCCAGTCGAGAGACGAGACGGCCGCTACGAGACGCGTGCCGGGCGAGCCGTGCGCCTCCTCCACCCACGAGACGTCTCCCGAGAGCGGGAGGCGGTGCTCCTCCGAGCGCGTCTCGATGATCGTGCGTACGGGAACGTGCGGATGCGCCGCCGCCAACGCCGCCCCGATCGCCGGCAGTGCCGATTCGTCGCCGATGAGGACGAGCTCATCGGCGCTCGCGTCGGGGGAGAACCCGCCGCCGGGGGACGACATCGTCAGGCCGTCGCCGGGCGACGCCGCTGCGGCCCAGGGGCCCGCCACTCCGCTGTCGCCGTGGACGACGAAGTCGATGTCGAGCGTGCCAGCCTGGGCGTCGACGCCCCGGATCGTGTACGTGCGCATGCTCGGAAGCTCTTCGAACGCAACGGTCTCACGGAGCTCCGCAAGGTTGTAGGGCGGAGTGAGCGCGCTGCCGGCCGGCGGGAAGAACAGCTTGGCGTACTTGTCGGTCTCAGAGCGGTCGGGAAAGTCCGCGAAGCCTGGTCCGCCCAGCGTCACCCGCACGAGACCGGGCGTGAGCCACGTGGTCCGCACCACCTCGAGCGTGATCTGGACTGCGGGGCGGCGAGCGGGAGCGGCAGAAGTCACCCTCTCATCGTACGAAGAGCGTGTGCTTCGGAATGACATGACCGCCGTATCCGTTGTAGTCTGTAATGCTCGGATGCTTCGGCATCCGGGATGGCAATTCCACAGTGTGACAGCGGCCCTCCTTCGGAGGATCACGGGGATGATCGGTTTCGACATCGCCTGCGAATTCGCGTGAAGCGGGCCGAGGACACAGGGTTATCTCGTAAACGATCCCTGTAAACCAATAAGTGCCGAACAAAAGCGCACTGAGTTCGCCCTCGCTGCCTAAGCGAGCCTGAACTCCGTCAGACCGTAGGTGTTCCCGCTACGGACCCTGGCGTCATCTAGGGGACTTGCTGAGCGGTGGCGTCTGGACGCCGCTCGGGACTCTTCCCAGGCTGGGCTCGTCGACTTAGGTGTCTGTGACAAAGGTCGGAGCCGAGCAGAACGTCTGCACAGACTGCGCCCGGAGAATCCGCGATATCCCAGCGATGGACGGGGGTTCGATTCCCCCCATCTCCACGAACCGCTGTCACAGAGGAGGGCCCGAGAGCCGCGGAATCACGCGGCTCTCGGGCCCTTCTCGTTCCTGGGGGTTGCCATTCGCCCGCAATTCGCCCACGCATTCGGCGTCGTCGCGCCCCGGTAGGCGATCACGATGTCGACCCGATCACCGACTCGCGTCCCGGCGAGGGATGACGTCGCCCTGTGCCCCGCCCCGAGATAATCGCCAGCATGTATGGGCACCGAATCGCGCGCTGGGAAAAGGTCACCGAGTGGCCCCTCACGATCGCCGCCATCCTCTTCCTCGTCTCGTATGCGGTCCAGATCCTCGCTCGCCCCGATGGATTGCTCAGCGCCGCCTGCGAGATCGTCTTGTGGGCGACGTGGTTCGTCTTCGCCATCGACTACGCCACGCGGCTCGTGATCACCGAGCACCGCTGGCGGTGGTTCTACCGGCACCTGCTCGATCTGGCGATCGTCGTGCTGCCGATGCTCCGACCATTGAGGCTGATGCGGTTCCTCACGGTGCTGGCGATTCTCGGTCGCGGAACCGGCACGCTGCTACGCGGTCGGGTCGTCGTCTACACCGTCGGCGCCACCGTCCTCGTCGTGTTCATCGCTGCCCTCGCCGTGCTGGACGCCGAACGCAGCGCCGGCGGCGACATCACGACCTTCGGCGATGCCGTGTGGTGGTCGTTCGTCACGATCACGACCGTGGGATACGGCGACTATTACCCGATCACCATCGCAGGCCGCATCGCGGCGGTGGGGCTCATGATCGGGGGGATCGCGTTGATCGGTGTGGTCACGGCGACCCTTGCGTCGTGGATCGTCGAACGAGTCGCCGACCAGGCCACGAAGACCACGACCGCCACCGAGCGTCAGGTCGAGGAGCTGCGGCAGGAGATCCACGAACTCAAGGACATGATCCGGGAACTGCGGCCCGCAGCGTAAGCGGCGGACGGCCCGCCCGCTCCGAGAAGCCGGCGGCGCCGCACGAGCTGCCGCCACGAGATACTGGATGCATGTCGTCTTCTGTCGAACGCCGCTCCAACCCGACCGCGTGGGCCGCCTTCTGGTTCGGGCTTGCCGGCCTCGTGCTCATGCCCATCCCGCTGTTCATCGGGCTGATCCTCGGGGGCGGGCTGTCGATCGTCGCCGCGATCTTCGGGGTGATCGCCCTGCTCAAGGGCCTGGCCCGCAGCGGCAAGGGGATCGCGCCGGTCGTCTTCGCCGCGATCTTTATCGCGCTGACCTGGGGCGGCATCTCCATCGGCGGCGGCATCGTCTGGTAGACGGCCGCGCTCACGCGACGCTCAGGCGAACGGGGCGCCGATCCGCTCGGCGCGAGGGTCATCGCCGTGTTACGACCGGGGCCGTTCGACCAGGAGAAGACTCTGCTTCGTGTCGGCGAGGGTCACGAAGCCGTCTCCGAAGAAGTAGGTGAATCCGTATCCCTCTTCATCGGGTGCGATGGCGGTCTCGGCGCTTTCCGTGATGTATGAGCCGCCCTCGCCCTCCTCGCGTCGCCATCCGCTGCCGAGCAGCTCCGACTGGGCAGCATCCGCGTCGGCCTCGCTGATGGGCGCCCACCCGAAGACCTGCACATGATCGGTGGCGACGCTGTAGTCGCCCCAGGTGCAGAGGATGCCGTCGGGGACCTCTTGCGAACCGATGCGGAAGATGTCCGCTTTGGCGGTCCACCCGACCGACGCGAACTCCTCGACGACCGTCTCGGGGATGATCGTCTCGCAGGTGGCCTCGACGGCGTCGGCTTCACCCTCGGATGGCGTCGGAGCGGGGGAGGTCGGAACCGCGGTGGGCGGGGCGGGCGTGGTGGGCGTTGTCTCGGGAGTGTTGCTGCTGCCGCATGCGGCCAAGAGCGCAACGGACAGGAGGATGGCGGCGCCCGCAGACGCGCGTCGAGCGGTCATACCGATGCTCCTGTCGTCGGTCCGTCGGCCAGGCGGAGAATGCCGAGGATCGCGTCGTGCAACACGCCGTTGGTGGCCAGCGACGACCCCGCGGTAAGCGAGCCGCTGCCGTCATAGGCGGTGAACCGTCCGCCGGCCTCGGTGACGATCGGCGCGAGCGCGGCGATGTCGTACTCCTTCACTCCGAACTCCGCGACCATCTCCAAGCGCCCTTCCGCCAGCCACATGTAGGGGAGGGCGTCGCCGTATCCCCGGTCGCGCCACACCCTCGTCGTCAGGTGGAGCAGCGCCGGCAGATGACCGGCCTCGTCCCACTGCTCGATGCTCTGGAAGCTGATGCTCGCCCGCTCGAGGTCGGAGACGTCGGAGACCCGGATGCGGCGGCTGCCGCTATCGGGCGTGTTCGTCCACGCGCCTGCGCCCTCGGCCGCCCACCAGCGCCGCCCGATCGCCGGCTGGCTGACGACGCCGACGCGAGGAGTGCCGTCGATCGAGAGCGCGAGCAGGGTCGCCCACACCGGGATTCCTCGCAGATAGTTGTGGGTGCCGTCGATCGGATCGATCACCCAGCGGCGGGAGGCCGAGCCAGCCGTACCGAACTCCTCGCCGAGCACCGCGTCGTCGGGACGCTCGGCCTCCAGGAGCGCGCGGATGGCGCGTTCGGTGTCGAGATCGGCCTCCGTCACGAACGACGCGTCGGGCTTGGCGCTGACGTCGAGGTCGGCGGCGTCGAAGCGCCCCATCGCCACCGCGTCGGCGGCATCCGCCAGCTTCAGTGCGAGGGCGAGGTCGTCGGCGAAGGGGCCCGTGAGGAAGGGGAGCGCGTCGGCGGGGGGCACGTCGTCCAGGATACCGGCGACGCTTGCGCGATTCGCGGCGGCGACGACAGAGATGGTAACGTTGACCCTCGGTTCGCCGGGTTCTCGCCAACCCGGCGCATCACGCACCTCTAGCTCAATCGGCAGAGCAACTGACTCTTAATCAGTGGGTTCTGGGTTCGAGTCCCAGGGGGTGCACCACCGAGAAACGCCCGGTCCGACCGCTATTGGTCAGGCCGGGCGTTTCGCTTCTGCTGGGCACTGAGTGCTGACCGTCACCCAATGCCGCGGACCGGAGTGCCTGTCGTCGTGGTTCGGGAGAGGCGAGCGTGCGTATCCCCCTCTCGACGGAGGCCGGTGAACGATCGGCGCGCTACCGTCGAACGATGACGCATCCCGAAGGGAAACCGACGCAGCTCGCGGTCTGGTACTTCATCGCCGCGACCTTCATCTTCGCCGCTCCCTCGTTCTTCTATGAGAACCTGCCGGCCTGGATGCGGATCGGACTGTTCATCGTGGGCCTGATCGTTGTCGCGGCCGGAGGCTGGCAACTTGCCAGGGAACTGAGGCGCCCGAAGGTTGAGCGGGACCTCCCGCCCACGTCGTGATCGCACCCGCAGTGCCTGTCGACGACCGTTCTAGCCCTGATCGGTCCGCGTCACAACCGTAGGGGTAGTGGTCCGCGACGTGAGGAGGGCGAGTCGCGCGGCGCTGTCGCTGCCGAGATCAGGGTGATAGATCACGAGAGCGAGAGAGTGCAGCGTGTCGCCCAGGATGAGCTTCTCGCGGTTGAGCGTGATGCCGCCGACCAGCGGGTGTTCGATCGTCAGCGGCCAGCTCTGGCGGGGCTCCACATCGCTCCGCGCCCAGAGATCGCGAAACCGATCGCTGGCGCGTGAGAGCTCTCCGACAAGCTCCGCGAACCGCGGATCGTCGGTGTCCGCGCCGACCGAGCGGCGGAAGCCGGCCACCAGTCGCGCGCTGGTGTCATCCCAGTCGGCGTACAACGCGCGCTCGTCGGGGTCGAGGAACACGTCGAGCAGGCGGTTGCGGCCGGGAGCGAGCCGCGGAGAGAGCGCGGTGGCGAAAGGATTCGCGGCGAGCACGTCGAGGAAGCGCCCCTCGACGAACGCGGGCATCGTCAGTGACGCGAGGAGCTTGCGGGTGCCGTCGGGGACGGTCTCCCGTCCCGATCTCCTCCGCGAGCGCGACGGATGCTGCTCCGCGAGCGAGAGCAGATATCGCGTGCCCGTCGCATCGAGGCCGAAGACGCGGGCGAGGGCTTCGAGAACCTGCGGGGAGGGCCGGCGGTCGCGCCCCTGCTCGAGGCGGAGGTAGTAGTCCGCGCTGATACCGGCCAGGAGCGCGACCTCCGATCGCCGGAGACCGGGGACACGTCGGTTGGGTCCGCCGGGGAGTCCCACCTCCTCGGGCGAGACCCGGGAGCGGAGCGCGCGCAGGTGTTCGCCGAGGAGGTTCTCGCCCGCCGTCATGCTCGCAGTCTAGGTCGGTGGGCCCATCCGTCCATCGTGGTCCTGCGAGGACCACTGTCCGCAGGGCATACCCGCGCGCCCGAGGGCCGTTCGAGCATGGATGACGGAGTGAGCGCGACCGACCGCATCCGGGTTCGGCGCGTCGAGGACCCCTGCCGATCGTGGGGGAGAAGGAGAGCATGATGAGCGGTCTTGCCGTGGTGACGGGGGCATCGTCGGGGATCGGCCGTGAGTTCGCTCGCCGCTTCGCCTCTCAGGGCGTCGACCTGATCGTGGTGGGTCGACGAGCGGGGCGGTTGGGAGAGCTCGCGGGCGAATTCCCCGACGTGCGCGTGCAGAGCGTCGCGGCAGATCTCGCCACCCGGGAAGGAATCCAGGGCGTACTCCGGGCGGTGGGAGATCAACCCGTCACGGTCCTGGTGAACAACGCAGGCGTGGCGCACTACAAGCCGTTCATCGAACTTCCCGAGGAGGAGGCCGAGGAGCTCGTGGGGGTCAAGGTGCTCGCCCCGACGCTTCTGACCCGCGCGATCGCGCCGGGGATGGTGCGCCGCGGGGCCGGACAGGTCATCAACCTCGCGGGGATGATCGCCTTCAGCGGTCCCGCCTCGCTCGAGCAGGTCGCGCTCCGCCGCGCGGTGTACGCGTCGGGCCTGGCCTACGTCGTCGCGCTGTCGCAGACACTCCACGCCGAACTGTCACCGCACGGCGTCACGGTGCAGGTCGTCGTACCCGGGGTGGTGGCCACGGAGTTCCACGAGCGGCAGGGCCTCGATCTCAGTGCCGTCCCGCGGATGAGCGCCGCCGACGTCGTGACGGCCAGCCTTCGCGGGATGGAGCTGGGGGAGACCGTGACGGCTCCGGGCGTCGAGCACGCGGAACTGCTTCGCGCGGTGTTCGAGGCCGACCTCGCGGCGTTCGGCGCGCAGTCTCCCCAGCTGGCGTCGCGCTACCGCACGTGAGCGCGATCCGGCGGGGTCGACGGCGCCGTTGGGAGCGTCAGGCTGCGTCCCCGATGAGAACAGCGGCGCCCTCTTCTGCCGCATCCGCCTCACGACGGTCGATGCGAGTGAGTGTGCGGCGCCCGAGGGCCAGGACGACAGCGGCGACGAGCACGGATGCAGCGGCGACCAGGTACGGCACCGTTGCGTTGAAGGCATGCCATAGGAGCGCGGCGAGGGGAGGGGCCGCGGCGCCCCCGAGGAACCGCACCGCCGAGTACGCCGAGCTCGCGACCGGCCGGGGGAGGTCGGTGGCCTCCATGACCGATTCGGTGAGGATCGTGTTCATGAGGCCCAGGAGCAGCCCGCCCACGACGATGCAGACGACGAGCGCGCCAGGGACGGCGACGACGAGCCCTGCGACGACGAGGTCGACCGCGAGGGCGGGGAGCACCACGAGCATGGCCGTGCTGCGCGGCATCCGTCGCAGGAGAAGAGGAGCGCCCCACACGCTCGTGATCGCCAGCGCGACTCCCCAGCCGAAGAACGTCAGTCCGATGCCCATCGCACCGAAGCCGAGCGGGAACGGCGAGAACGCCAACAGCACGAAGAAGCCGATGTTGTAGAACAGGGCCGCGCCGGCGAGCACGGCGAGTGCCGGACGTCGAAGCGCACGAAACGGCGCCGAGAAAGGGATGCGCACCCGGGGGCCCTTCGGCCCACGCAGGAGCACGGCTACCGCGACGAACGCGATCGCCATGAGAGCGACCACACCGAAAAACGGCCCGCGCCAGCTGACCTCGCCGAGGAGGCCACCCAGGAGCGGTCCGATGGCGATGCCGAGCCCGAGGGCCGCCTCGTACAGCATGATCGCCGCGGCGCTGCCGCCGGCCGCCGCTCCCACGATGGAGGCGAGCGCGGTCGAGATGAACAGCGCGTTGCCCAGCCCCCAGCCCGCGCGGAAGCCGATGATCGCGTCGACCGAGCCGCTCAGCGCGCACAGCAGCGCGAATGCGAGCACGAGCGCGAGGCCGACCAGGAGCGTCGCCTTCGCGCCGATGCGGCTGGATATCCAGCTCGTCAGGAGCATGGCGAGACCCGTCACGAGCAGGTAGCTCGTGAAGAGGAGCTCGGTCTCGGTCGGTGTCGCCTCGAGCGAATCGGCGATGGCGGGGAGGATCGGGTCGACCAGTCCGATTCCCATGAAGGCGACGACGCAGGCGAACGCGACCGCCCACACCTGGGCGGGCTGGCGCCAGACGCTGACGCCGCCGCTCACCGCGCGCTCCCGGTCATGAGTGCCGGCTCCGCCGTCGTGGCGGAGGTGAGGATGGTGGCCGCGGCGCGGATGGAGTCCCACTCCACTTCGTCCAGGTGCGCGAAGTGCGGCGCGAGCGCGTCCCTGAGCTGCCGCTGCCACGAGGTGTAGGCGTCTCTGCCGACGTCGGTCACCGAGACGACCTGGACGCGCGCGTCCGCAGCATCCACTCGGCGTTCCACGAGGCCGGCCTCATCGAGTTGCCCGACCAGTCGCGTCATGCCCGGCTGACTGACGCGGCTTCGCACCGCGAGGTCGCCCACGCGGGAGGGTCCGCCGTCGATGAGCAGCTTCAGCGTGCGCCACTGCGCCGCGGGCGCGTCGTTCTTCGTCTCGAGCGCCGCGATGCGTGTCACCGCGTGCGCGGCGACGATCAACTGCAGCAGGTCATCCTCATGGGTCACTCCAGAAGTATACCTGTGTTATATACCCTTGCTATGTTTCACGCGGGACGCGTGTCGACGGTCAGCACGCGACGCCGGAACACCCACCGGTCATCGAGCCGGACGATCTCGTCGTCGTATCGCCCGCTCATCTCCATGACGGGGGCCGCTGCCTCCCAGCCGCCGCGAAGCATCAGCAGATACGCCTCGCCGATGACGAGCCCCGCCTGCTCCCGGAAGGCGACGTTCGTCGTGACATGACGCGTGTAGCCGCCCGAACGCGCTCCGTAGGAGTCGGCGACGGCGTGGAACGCCTCGCTGCCCGCGGTCACCTGTGAGCGATAGGGGATCTCGAGACTTCCGTCAGGGGTGAAGCAGGCGGCCCACGCCGCCCCGTCCGCGCGGTCGATGGCGTGGGTGTACCGCATGTAGAGGTCGTGGATGTCGAGGCGGTCCTCCACGGACAGGCTCATCGGGTCGACTCCGACCTGCTGCTCATAGAGATGACGGCACGCCCGGTGATCGTGCCCGCAGCAAGGTCCCGGTAGGCGGTGTCGGCCTCATCCAGTGTGTACCGCCGGGTGATGAGGGATTCGACGTCGAACGCGCCGTCAGCGGCGAGTTTGACCACCTCCGGCAGGTCTGTGCGGGTGCGTGCACCGAACGAGCCCACGATCTCGTATCCGCGTCGCACGAGAGGGGTGATCTCGATGGATGCCTCGGCGCCGGCGGGAGCGATGCCGATGGCCACCATCCGTCCGCCATCGCCGAGCATTCCGACGGCTTGTCGGAACGTGACCGGGTTGCCGAGGGCCTCGAAGGCCACGTCGACTCCGCCGCCGGAGATCGCGCGCACCTGTTCCACCGGATCGCCGACTCGGGCGTCGACCGTGTCGGTCGCGCCCAGCGCCGCCGCGTTCTCGAGCTTCTCGGCCGCGATATCGACAGCGATGATCCGGGTCGCGCCGGCCGCCTTCGCCATGGGGATGAGACTGGAGCCGATTCCGCCGGCCCCCACGATCACGACCGAGCTGCCCGGTGTGACGCGACCCTGGCGGAAGGTCGCGCCGTAGGCCGTGAGGCCGGCGCATCCGAGGATGGCGCTGGACTCGGGGTCGAGCCCTTCCGGAGCGCGCGTGAGGGCGGAGGCGGGGACGACGGCGTACTCCGCCAGGCCACCCATCGAGTACATCGCGAGGAACGATCCGTCGGGCATCCGGAGGCGGCTGGTTCCGTCGTAGAGAGTGCCACGGAGGCGATTGTGAGCGAAGAAGTTCGCGCACAGGTCGTCGCGTCCTCGCCTGCAGGCATCGCAGGTCGTGCACGGCATGATGAATCCGCCGACCACGACGTCTCCGACCGACAGGCCGGCGTCGTCCAGCCCTTCGCCGAGAGCGGCGATCCGGCCGGAGATCTCGTGCCCCATGACCGCGGGGCGCGGGAAGGCCACCTCGCCCTTGATGACGTGGAGGTCGGTGTGGCACACGCCGCACGCGATCACCTCCACCAGGACCTCGCCGGCCTGGGGCTGCGGTGTGTCGATCTCCATCAATTCGAGGCGGGGTTCGCCGTCGGCGAGGACAGCGGCCCTCATGGTCTTCGGGATGCTCATGCCCACTCCTTCGTCGCCGGATCCGAACGCGACCGATAGCCGCCGGTTGCTATGATATTTGATACACGATCAAGGAGCGATGTGGAAACTACACACGACGGGGCGTCCCGCGGAGTCCTCGACGGCATCAAGGTGGTCGACTTCACCCACATCTTCTCGGGCCCGCACGCGACGCAGATCCTCGGTGACCTCGGTGCCGATGTCGTGAAGGTCGAACGCGTCGGTGGTGGCGATCCCGCACGTCGGTACGGCCAGGGAGTCGGGGACGACGGTATGGGCGCGTCCTTCATCGCTCTGAACCGCAACAAGCGGAGCATCCAGCTCGATCTCGGCTCCGAGGAGGGTCGGGAGATCGCACACACTCTCGTGCGGGAGGCGGACGTCCTCGTCCAGAACTTCAAGACCGGCCAGATGGCGCGGTGGGGGCTGGACTACGAGAGCGTGCATGCCATGAATCCGCGCCTGGTCTACGCGTCGATCTCCGGCTTCGGCGGAGAAGGCCCCCTGGCCGAGCGGGCGGCCAACGACCTCGTGATCCAGGCCTACAGCGGACTGCTGAGCTTCACAGGCGAGCCCGGCGGCGGCCCGGTCCGTGTGGGGACGGCGGTGGCCGACCTCACGGCGGGTACGAATTCCGCCCTCGGGATCCTCGCGGCGCTGTTCGCGCGTGAGCGGTCGGGTCAGGGACAGCACGTGCAGACCTCGATGCTCGAGGGCATGGTCAGCATGCTCAACTACTTCTTCGTCGAGTACTGGCAGAAGGGCACGGTGCCCGAGCGGCTGGGGACGGCCAACCGTCTCGGAATCCCCAACCAGGCGTTTCCGACGCAGGACGGCTGGATCGTCATCTCGAATGCCAATGAACCGATGTGGCAACGGTGCTGCACCGCTCTGGACATCCCCGACGTCGCGTCCGATCCGCGCTTCAGCTCACTGGCCCACCGCTATGCCCACACCGTCGAGCTCGTGGAGACCGTGTCTGCGGCGACGCGGAAGCTGACGACCGAGGAGGCGCTTCGCCGGCTGGGCGAAGCATCCGTGTCGTCCGGCCCCATCAACGATCTGCCCGCCGTCGCCGGGGACGAGCAGCTTGCCGCACTCGGCATGTTCTTCGACGTGCCGGTCGGGCCCGAAGGGGAGAGCAGGGTCGTCGGATCCCCCTTCTCGCTCTCGGATTCGCCCCTCGTCGCCCGGCGCGGCGTACCGGAGCTGGGCGCGGACGCGAAGGAGGTTCTGAGCGAGCTGGGTTGGGACGACGCTTCCATCGAGGAGCTCCATCAGCGTGGCGTCATATGAGTTGGATGCTTTATCAAAGATATTTGATAAACGTGTGTATGCTCTCCTCATCGGATGCGCTCGACATCCGTCTCTGACAGAAAGGAAGCCCGTGCTTACGAAGAAGTGGGCGATCACGGGAGCAGCGCTAGCGCTCCTCGCACTGACCGGATGCGCTGGAACCAGCGGTGGTGACGACAACGGCGAGACCAACGGCGGGGGCCCCAGCGGCGACCCCGTCGTGCTGTCGATGCTCGCCCCGCTGTCGGGCGCGTTCGCTGACACCGGCGCACAGATCGAATTCGGCGCCCAGGTCGCCGTCGACGAGATCAACGCCGCCGGCGGCGTCCTCGAGCGACCGCTGGAGATCACCAAGAGCGACACGGCCGACGGCGCTCAGGCGTCGGTCCAGGCCGTGCGCGACTCCGTGTCCGAGGGGCACGACCTCATGTTCGGTGAGCTCTCCAGCGCCAATTGCCTCGCGCTCGCTCCGCTGGTCGACGAGCTCGGCGCGTCCTTCGTCACCACGACGTGCACGAACGACGACCTCACGGGTGTCGATGGCGCCGAAGCGCCCTTCGAGCGCTTCTTCCGCGTCGGCGCGACGAGCGAGCAGGACATGCTGGCTCTGGCACGCACGATGTACGAAGCGGCCCCGGATGTCACCACCTATGACGTGTTCGCGTTCGACTACGTCTCGGGTCACCTGCAGTGGGAGCAGTTCTCCCAGGAGCTCGAGGCTCAGGGCATGGACCTGAGCGCGGACGTGCAGTACTTCGTCCCGCTCGACGAGCAGAACTACACTTCGCAGATCTCCGCCCTCGCCGGCGCGTCGAAGGACGGCGAGAAGCGCGGCCTGTACCTGGGCACGTACGGTTCGGGCACCTCGTCGTTCATCAACCAGGCGACGCAGTACGACCTGTTCGCGAACTACGACGTCGTGGTGAACTCCGGCAGCTACTGGCCGATCGCCACGTCGCTCGGCGGCTCGGCGCCGGAGATCTACAACGGGTACGACTACAACTACCTCGCCTACGACACCGAGGAGAACACCGCGTTCGTCGAGGCATACCAGGAGCTCGCCGGCACGGTCCCCGACTCGTGGGGCTACCAGGGGTACCTCGCCGTCAAGGCCTACGCGGCCGCGATCGAAGAGGCCGGCGACACTTCGGCAGACGCCGTCGTCGAGGCTTTGAAGACCGTCTCCTTCACCACGCCGCAGGGCGAGTACACGATCGACGGCACGACTCATCAGGGCTCGGCGAACATCGTCGTGACCCACACCGTCGGCGACGCCGCCGAGGACACCGGCGTGAAGGTGCTCGAGTCCTACGTCGTCCCGTACGAGGACACCACCAAGTAAGTCCCGCCGTTCCCCGCCCCGCGTCGCGAGGGCGGGGAACGGACCTCGTTCCTCCCGGCCTCAGCCTCAACCCAGGAGTAGAGCAGTGACTCAACTCATCACGGCCATCGTGAACGGCCTCGCCCTCGGCGTGCCGCTGTTCCTCGTCGCGAGCGGCCTGACCCTCATCTACGGAGTCATGGGGGTGCTGAACTTCGCGCACGGCGCGATCTTCGCGCTCGGCGCCTACATCGTGGCGAGCCTCCTGGGCGGCCACACCGTCGGGCTCGCCGCCTTCCTGGTCGCCGCCCTCGCCGGCGCCATCATCGTGGGGGCCCTCGGGCTCGCGAGCGAACGAACGATCTTCACTCGGCTGTACGACAAGGGCCATGTCATCAACCTGCTGGCCTCGTACGCCCTCATGCTGATGCTCGACGGCGCGATCATCCTCGTCTTCGGCCCCGGCATCTACCAGACTCGCACGCCTCAGGAGCTCACGGCGCCGCTGCACATGGGCGGCGTCATCCTCCCGTCCTACGCCGTCTTCCTGGTGATCATCGGCCTCGTTGTCGCCGTGGCGCTGTGGTGGATGCTCGACCGCACGATGGTCGGGGTGCGCATCCGCGCTGTCGCCCATGACCGCGTCACCGCGGCCGCGCTGGGTGTGCGCACCCGCGGGGTCGGGGCAGGCGTGTTCTTTCTCGGCACCGCGCTGGCTGGTCTCGCCGGTGCCCTCGCCGCCCCGCAGCTGACCGTGGCCCCCGGCCTCGACGCCGTCTACATCATCCAGTCCTTCATCGTCGTCATCGTCGGCGGCCTCGGGTCGATCTGGGGAGCGATGACCGCGGCCATCGGTCTCGGGCTGATCAACAGCTTCCTCATCACGTACGCGCCCGGCTGGGAGTCGTACGGCATGTACATCGCCATCGCCATCGTGCTGCTCGTGCGTCCGCAGGGCCTGTTCGGCCGGGCGAAGCTGCAGGGAGCCTGACATGGTCAACACGAACACGACCACGCTCATCAAATCCGTCGACCGCCCTTCGCCGGCGGCGCGGATCCAGTCCATCGCCGGACGCTTCGACGTGATCCTCGTCGTGGCCATCCTGGGTGTCGTCATCGCGTTGACGCGTGGCAACATCCAGTTCCTGGCCGGCACGATCGCGATCTACGCCCTCTACGCGCTGGCCACCAACATGCTCGTCGGATGGCTGGGCATCGTCACGTTCGGGTCGGCGGCGTACTTCGGTGCCGGCGCGTACTTCGTCGCTCTGATGCGCGAGATCGAGCTCAACCCGCTGCTTCTGCTGCTGCTGGCCGGCATCGTCGGCGCCGTCCTCGCCGCGTTCTTCTCGGCCCTCACCATCCGGGTGAACGGAATCGCCCTGACGATGCTCACCCTGGTGTTCGGCCAGATTCTCTACCAGCTGCTCTTCTCGTTCGGCTTCCTCGGCGGTGACGACGGAATCGCCGGCGTGCCCTCGGGCGAGCTCTTCGGCCTGCGCCTCGCTCGGCCCGAGAACTTCTGGATCTACGTGGTCGTCGTCGTGGGAGTGTGCCTGCTCGCCATCAAGGCGATCTACCGCTCGTCCTTCGGACGCAGTGTGCTCGCTGTGCACGACGACCCCCTCCGGGCGGACGCGCTCGGGATCCCGCTGAAGCGGGTGCGCGTCATGGTGTTCGTCCTCGCCGGGTTCTTCTCCGCGATCGCCGGAGCGCTCCTCACCCAGCAGCAAGGCATCGTCACCAGCGAGAGCCTTCACTGGCTCACGTCGGGGAACGTGCTCATCATGTGTCTCATCGGCGGCACGGCGAGCTTCTGGGGGCCGGTCATCGGCGCCGGGGTGCTGCTGGTCCTCGAGACCCAGCTCTTCCGCGGGATCAGCTACTCGTCGCTGTTCATCGGACTCATCCTCCTCGCGGTGGTCATGGTGTTCCGGGGCGGCATCGCCGGTCTCCCCAAGCAGGTGCAGGGGTGGGTGCACGGTGCACGCGTACGCGGGTCGGCACGGAAGGAGCGTTCGTCGTGAGTGCAGCACTGCTCGAGGTGCAGGGGATCGGCAAGTCGTACGACGGCGTCCCCGCGGTGTCGGACATCTCCTTCTCCGTGACCCCCGGTGAGACGCTCGCTGTGATCGGGCCCAACGGAGCGGGCAAGTCGACGATGTTCGGGGTCGTGGCGGGGGAACACCGCGCCAGCGCGGGCACCATCCGGTTCCGGGGGGAGTACGTCACGAACTGGCGGGCGAGCAGACTCGCCCGGGCAGGCCTCAGCCGCACCTTTCAGGTAGCGCGGTTCTTCCCCAGCCGCACGGTGGAGGAGAACATCGCGCTGGCGCTGGCGGCGAAGGACGGCTGGTACAACCGTCTGTTCGACTCGTTCGACCGCTCGGTTCGGCGTCGCCGGGACGACCTCGATTCGGCGATGGAGCGACTGCGCCTGACAGCCGTCGCCCGCCGGGCGGCCGCGGATCTGCCGCAGGGAGACCGCAAGCGTCTCGAGCTCGCGATGGCGATCGCGCAGGACCCCGTGCTGCTGTTACTGGACGAGCCGACCGCCGGCATGTCGAACGAGGACTGCGACATCACCGTCGATCTCATCCACGAGATCAAGCGGCAGGACGCTGATCTGGCGATCGTCATGACGGGCCACGACATGCACGTGCTCCTGGCCGTGGCCACGAGGGTGCTCCTCATGGCCGAGGGGCGGACTGTTCTGGACGGCGACCCCGAAACCGTGCGCTCCAGCCCGCAGGCGCGGCAACTCTATCTGGGAGAAGACGTATGACGACCGCGCTGGCCTTCCGCGATGTGAACGCCTTCTACGGACCTGCGCAGGCGTTGTTCGGGATGCAGTTGACCGTCGGCGCGGGGGAGACCGTCGCGCTCCTCGGTCGCAACGGCGCCGGGAAGACGACCACGATGCGCGCGGCCATGAACATCCTGGTGCGCCGCACCGGCGAGATCGATGTGCTCGGCGAGCCGGCGAAGGGGACGAGCGACCGGATCGCGCGCCGCGGCGTGGGCTGGGTGCCCGACGATCGACGCATCTTCCCGACCCTCACCGTGAGGGAGAACCTGCTTCTCGCGCAGAAGTCGGCGCGGGCGAAGGATCGGGAGCCGGTCGAGTTCGACGAGGTGCTCGAGATCCTGCCGATCATGAAGCGGCTGATCGACCGCCGGGGATCGGCGCTGTCCGGCGGCGAGCAGCAGGCTGTCGCGATCGCGCGTGCCATCGTGGCGCGGCCCCGCCTGCTGCTGCTCGACGAGCCCACCGAGGGACTCGCGCCCGTGATCGTCGAGGAGCT
Source organism: Microbacterium sp. RD1 (assembly GCF_052220165.1). Lineage (NCBI taxonomy): Bacteria > Bacillati > Actinomycetota > Actinomycetes > Micrococcales > Microbacteriaceae > Microbacterium > Microbacterium sp. RD1. The sequence continues at coordinate 57,143 of NZ_JBQPOL010000003.1, read as the reverse complement.
GCAGCGAGCGGTCGCCGACCTCCCCGGCCGCTTCGGCATGTCGATCCTCCTGGCCGAACAGAACCTCGCCTTCGTGCAGAGCATCGCGCAGCAGGTGCTGGTCCTCGAGACCGGGCGACTCGTCTACAGCGGCACGGCGGCGGAGTTCGCGGCCGACCCGTCGATCCGCGAACGGTTCCTCGCGATCGGCTCCGCGTGAGCGCACCCGTCGTCGCCGAGCTCGCCGGTGCGGCGGCCGGGATGAGGTGGGCCGCCATGTCGGAGGCCTCGCGCGATCGCGCCCGCGTCGTGTTCCTCGACACGGTCGCAGGCATGGTCGGAGGGCTTCGCAGCACGCTGCACCCGCGCTGGCGGAACGTGCTCGGTGGCACTGACGGCCCTGCGACGGTCTTCGGATCAGCCCGCCCGGGCGCGGTCGCTGACGCGGTGTTCTTCAATGCGACGCTTCCGACCGTGCTGCAGCTGGACGAGGGGTATCGCGTCTCGCGCGGGCACCCGGCGATCCATGTCGTGCCCGTCGCGCTGGCAGTCGGAGAGCAGCTCGACCGGTCGCTCGCCGATGTGTTGACGGCAGTGGCAGCGGGTTACGAGGTCGCGGCGCGGGTGGGCGTCGCAATGGGAGGCACGCGAGCGCACATCCACCCGCACGGCAATTGGGGTGCCGTCGGTGCTGCGGTCACGGCCGCGTGGTTGTACGCCGACGCGGATGCGGCGGCGATCGGCCGGGCGATCGACATCGCCGCGGGCGTCGCGGGGATGCACGATCGCCGCGCCGCGGCCGAGGGGGCGGGCATGCACCACCTCTGGGCGGCGACGGGGGCCCACACCGGCCTGATGGCCGGAGCGGCCTCCGCCGCCGGAGCAGAGGCGGTGGAGGGCGCGCTGGTGGACTTCCTCCTCGAGCACGCCGGCGCCGCTCCTGACCCGGCCCTCCTCACGCAGGGCATCCGACACGGTGCCTTCGCCCCGCTGGCGATCGACACGGGCTACATCAAGTTCTGGGCGGCCTGCGGCCACACTCACACCGCCATCGGCGCGGCTCTGGAGATCACCGGTTCGGCAGGGGCGATCGACGCCGACCGCATCGCTGACGTGGAGGTACGGACTTTCCGAGCCGCCGCGTCACTGGATCGGACGGACGCGCGCAACGCGCTCGCTGCGCGCTTCAGCATCCCCTTCACGGTCGCGGCCGCCTTGACGACCGGGGTGTTCACCGAGGAGTCCGTCGACGACGCCGCCTTGGACGCGCTGCGCGACGTCGCAGCGCGCGTGCGCGTGATCCACGATCCATCGATGGACGCCGGCTACCCCGTGGAGGGGCGCCCGCTGGCTATGACGGTACGGCTGAGCAACGGGAAGCTGCTGCGCGCCGACGGCCTGCTGTCGCCCGGTGACCCTGAGCTCCCTCCCACCCCCGACATGCTCGACGCCAAGGCCGCGCGGCTGTTCGAACGGGGCCGAGAAGGCCGCGGTGCAGACCTCGTCGCGGAGTATCGCGAGCTGGATGCGGACACCCCCGTGCAAACCTGGACGCGCACGCTGCGGGCCGGATGGAACGAAGGAGAAGACGTTGAGCGCTGATGAGGTCCTGTGGACCATCGAACCGGTGTGTTTCGGGGAGTTCCCTGCCCTCGAGCAGTCGGCCTTCACGTACATGCGAGGCTTCGGCGAGAAGTTCTCGGCGCCGTCGATCGGATTCGTCCTCAAGAGCGATGTCGCCACGGTCCTCGTCGACACAGGCCCCGGCGACCAGTCGGGCGATCGTGGTCTTCACTCGCCGTGGACGCAGTCGACCGATCAGCGCATCGAGACGGCTCTGCGCTCGGTCGGGGTCGAGGCGAGCGACCTCGAGCACGTGGTCCTCTCGCACCTGCACTACGACCACTGTTCGAACCTGTCGCTGTTCCCCCGCGCCACTTTCGTGGTCCAGGCCGAGGCGCACTTTCGACTCCGCGATCTACCCCGAGGTCTGACATGCGCGTGATCGTCACCGACGACTGGGAGCACGCCGCGCTGTCCGCGACGGAATGGGGCGACCTCGGCTCGGACGTCTCGGTAGAGGCGATCGGGGAGCACCTGGATGCAGCCCGCCTCGCCGATCGCCTGGCCGGCGCCGACGTGGTCGTCGCCATGCGGGAGCGGACGCGATGGGATGCGGCGTTGATCTCCCGTTTGCCCGACCTCCGCCTCCTCATCACGACGGGGGCCGCGAATGCCGCCATCGATCTCGCGGCGTGCGCGGCCCACGGCATCACGGTGTGCGGCACCCGATCACATCCCGGCAGCGCGGCAGAACTGACGTGGGCTCTGATCCTCGCCGCGGCGCGGCGGCTCGATCGCGTCTTCCCCGCAATGGCGGAGGGCTGGCCCAGCTCGGTCGGGACGGCCCTCCACGGTCGCACCCTCGGATTGCTGGGACTCGGGCGCGTCGGGGGCACCGTGGCCCGCGTCGGGGCGGCCTTCGGCATGGAGGTCGTCGCGTGGACGCCCACCCTCAATGCCGCGCGCGCCGCGGAGTACGGCGCGCGCGCGGTTCGCCGCGACGAGGTGGTCGAGTCGGCGCATTTCCTGTCGCTCCACCTCCCGCTGACGGCGACCACCGCGCGCACCGTCGGCGCCGCCGATTTCGCCCGTATGCGCGCGGACGCGTGGCTGGTCAACTCGTCGCGCGCGGGCATCGTCGACACCGGCGCGCTGCGAGCCGCGCTGGAGGCGGGTTCGATAGCGGGCGCGGCGCTGGACGTCTTCGACGAGGAGCCCCTCGGACGCGACTCGTTCCTGCGCGGGCGCAGCGACGTCATCCTGACGCCTCACCTCGGTTACGTCACCGACTCCGCCTTCCGCGTGTGGTTCGCCGATGTGGTCGAAGACATCAGAGCGTGGCGTGGTGGGGAGCCGATTCGCGTTCTCGAGTGAAGAGCGTGGCTCAATTGCTGATAATGTATCAAATATCACGTAAGGGATCGTATGAGCTATCACACTCTTGAGCTGGCGCTCGAAGAGGGCGTGCTGACCATCGCCATGAACCGGCCGAAGGTCAACGCCCAGAACTTCCAGATGCGCGAGGAGCTCGTCCGCGCCTTCGATGCCGCCAGCGCCGACGACGCCGTCCGCGCGGTGATCCTGACCGGGAGGGGCGCCGTCTTCTCTGCCGGGGCCGACATCAAGGAGCGCGGCGCGCTCACCGAGGCACCGGACGTCTACCTGGCGCACAACCGCGTCACCCGGGAGAGCTTCTACGCTCCCGCCGACTGCGAAAAGCCCGTGATCGCCGCTCTCAACGGTCCGGCCATCGGCGCGGGGTACGCCCTCGCCGCCATGTGCGACATCCTGATCGCGTCGGAGGACGCATGGGTCCAGATGCCCGAGATCGATCGCGGGCTGCTCGGGGGAGTGCAGTTCTTGCGTCAGCACTTCTCGCGCTCACGGTCGCGTCTGCTCTTCTTCACGGGTCGTCGCATCGACGCCGCCGAGATGTACCGCATCGGCGTCATCGACGAGGTCGTCGCTCCGGGACAACTCCTGGACACCGCCCGCGCGATCGCCGCCGAGATCGCGCGCAAGAGCCCGCTCGTGGTTCGGCGCGCCAAAGCGACCTTCACCGCGGTCGAAGGAATGACCCTTCGCGACGGTTACCGGTACGAGCAGACGCAGACGTACGCGCTCGCGCAGAGCGAGGACGCCGCGGAGGCGCGCGCCGCCTTCCTCGAGGGGCGCGAGCCGCGCTACACGGGAAAATGAGCGCCCCCATGCTGGAAGGACGCACCGCCGTCATCACGGGCGCCGCCGACGGGCTCGGATGGGCCATGGCACAACGCTTCGCGAGCGAGGGGGCGCGGATCGTGGTCGCCGACCTTCGCGCCGACCTCGCGCGCCAGCGCGTGAACGCGCTGCGGGAAGGCGGCGCCGAAGCCTCGTTCTTCGCGGTGGATGTCACGGACGAGGCCGCCGTGGACGCCCTGTTCGCGCACGCCGGAGCGGAGTTCGGGGGAGTCGACGTCCTCTGCAACAACGCCGGGGTCACCCGCGACTCGGTGCTGCGAAAGATGTCGCTCGACGATTTCCGGCTCGTCTTGGACGTGCACCTGCAGGGTGCGTGGCTGTGCACGCGGGCGGCGGTGGCCAGCATGCGCGACACGGGATCGCGGGGGTCGATCATCAACATGTCGTCGATCGCGGGCAAGGTCGGAAACCCCGGGCAGACGAACTACTCGACCGCGAAGGCCGGAATGGTCGGCTTGACGAAGGCGACGGCCAAAGAGGTCGCCCGCTACGGGATCCGCGTCAACGCCATCGCCCCGGGCCTCATCCGCACGGCGATGACGGAGCAGATGGACCAGGCCGTCCTCGCTGAGTCCGTCGCCAGCGTGCCCCTCGGCCGCATCGGCGAACCCGGAGACGTCGCCGACGTCGCCCTCTTTCTCGCCAGCGACCTCTCCTCCTACATGACCGGCTGCCTCCTCGAGGTGACCGGGGGAAGGCATATGTAGCATGTCCGACCTTTCGAGCGCGCCGCCGGTGCAGGGCGAGATCTTCAGCCTGGGCGCCAAGAAGATGACGCGCGAGCGGATGCGGTGGTACTGCGATGCGCTGGAGACCACCGCGCGCGCCGACGGCACCTTCGTCGTGGCCGAGCCGACGATCCACTCCGACGACGACTTCGCCCGCAATCAGGGCCTGCCGGGGATCATCGCCGACGGCATGCTCTCGACGAACTACCTCTCGAGTCTGCTGTACCGCCGATTCGGAATGGACTACCTGTTCTCGGGGGAGCTGGATACGAAGTTCATCCGGCCGGTGTACGAGGACGAGATCGTCACCGCCTACGGGCGCGTGACGGAGATCGACGGTGATCGGGTCGAACTCGAGCTGTGGTGCGAGGTCGGCCCTGGCAAGAAGTGCACGGTCGGACGCGGGAGCGTCCGGATGGGGGCGGCAGCATGACGTTGGGAAGATATACGAGCGATCTCGAGGTCGGTGACCGGCTCGAGCCCGTCCGCTACGTGATGACCCCGTTCGTGGTGCGCGAGTACTGCCACGGCATGGACGAGTTCGACGAGCGCTTCCATTCGGCGACGGACGAGGGCGCACAGCTCGCACCGCCGACGCTCGCGCACATCGACAAGATCCGGCTGTACCAGCACAATTGCCCCGGCGGCAGCGGACCCGATGCGCGGATCCACTACCGGTTCCGGACGCGCCATCACCGCCCGGTGCCGGTGGGCGCCGAGCTGGAGGCGCGCGGCGAAGTGATCGCCAAGGAGGAGCGACGCGGACGCCTGCACATGGACATGGCGATCACCGTGCATGTGGCCGAGACCGGCGAGCTGGTCACCGAGGCGTGGGACACGGTCATTCTGAACATGCGGAGCACGTCATGACGGGCAACATCGCACCGGCGCTCCGGTCTCTCTTCTTCGAGGACCTCTCCCCGGGCGACACCTTCCTCAGCACGGGACGCACGGTCACCGAGGCCGACGTGGTCAACTTCGCCGGGCTGAGCGGCGATTTCAATCAGATCCATCTGGACGCGCACGCCGCTCAGTCATCGATGTACGGCCAGAGGGTGGCCTACGGCGTGCTCGGCCTGTCGATGGCGACGGGGCTCTTGGACCGCATCGGGGTCTTCCGCGAATCGATGGCGGCGATGCTCGAGATCGAATCGTGGCGGTTCGTCTCGCCGGTGTTCATCGGAGACACGGTCCGTCTTCGTCTCACGATCGAGGATCTGCGCCTGACCAGCCGCGGGGACCGGGGCGTGGTCCGCCGCCGTCTGGAACTTCTCAATCAACGCGACGAGGTCGTGCAGAGCGGAATCATCACGGTGATGGTGCTGTGCCGGTCGGCCGCGCTCACGAGCGCCGATGAGTGAGCGCCGCCGCGCCCACTCACTCGTCCGCGGACGCCGCTTCGGTGTCCCAGAAGCCCTGTCGCTCGAGCACGCGCACCGCCTGATCCCCCGTCGTGCGGAAGTGCTTCACCAGTCCGGCCGACGCCGCGTCGCCGTCTCCTGCGCGAAGGGCCGCGAGGATCTCGTCGTGCTCGGCGATGGCGGTTTCCTTCCACTCCCACTCCACCGGTTGCGCGAAGAACGCGCTGGGCATGTTCTGGGACAGCAGACGAAGCACGGAACGCAGCCGCCGGCTGGCGCCACCGCGGTTGATGGCCTGGTGGAAGGCGTAGTTGAGGCGGTCGTGCTCGTGCGCGTCGTCCGTGGCGCGCATCTGACGCTGGATGTCCTCGAGCTGGCCGAGCAGCTCGGCGTCGCCGCTCGTGGCGACGCGCCCGGCCGCGATCCCGGAGAGCTGCCCGTACATGGCGTAGTGGTCGCGGATGTCGTCGCGCTCGAGCTGCGCGACGTACACCCCGCGGCGCGCGATCGCCTCGACGAGCCCCTCGGTCTCGAGAGTGATGAGCGCCTCACGGACGGGAAGGCGGGAGACGCCGAGGTCGGTCGCGACGGCATCCTGATCGATGCGCTGCCCCGGGCGGAGCTCACCGGACAGGATGAGGTCGCGCACGTGCTGCGCGACCTCCTGCTTGAGGTTGCCCCGTGCGCGGGTGTGCACAGCCTGCGACGTCATACGACATTCTCGCCGTCTGCTCGAATGAGCGATCAGGAACCGTTGATAATTGATACCGACGCATCGGTGCGCCCGATGCTATCGCACGGGAGCGCGCAGTGACCGCATATCTCGACTGGATCCGCGCGCTCGCCCGGCAGAGCTGGGAACGAGGCGCGCCCGAGCTCGGCACGCTGTCGCGCGTCGACGCCGACGCCCGGATCCGTGGCGTGCAGGCGGTTCACTCCGGTGAGGTCATCTCGCTCTCCCTCCCACTCGTGGCAGGCCCCTCGGTGCGGGGCGATGGGCGGCCGGCCTTCGAGATCGAGCGCTTCTATCAACGCGAGCCGGTCGGCGTCTACACCGACGCCGCCATCGGCACGGCGACCGACCACGTGCGCCTGGACGCACACGGAATCGACAACACGCATATCGACGCGCTCACCCACACCACCGTGGACGACCTCTGGTACGGCGGCGGTTCTGTGGACGACGAGAGCCCGGCGCACCTCGGCGCACTAGCGGCCGCCGGCGTCGTCTCCCGGGGGATCTATCTCGATCTCGCCGCCAGCAAGGGCGGTGCGTGGGTACCCACATCCGACCCGGTGTCTGCGGACGACCTCGAGCGCGCGCTCGCGGCGTCCGGTCAGGCTCTGCAGGCGGGCGACGTCCTGCTCCTGGACCTCGGCCGGGACAGATTCGTCGCGGCAGGAGGGGGAGTGCGCGCGGCCGAGCGTCCCGGCATCGGAGAATCCGGCGCCCGGTGGATCGCCGAGCAGCCGGTGGGAGCGGTGGCCTGGGACTTCCTCGACGCCAAGCTCGCCTCCGAGACGCCGGCATCCGTGCACCTGCTGAACTGGGCGATCGGTCTCGTGCTGATCGACAACTGCGATTTCTCCCGTGCGCGCGGGGCTCTCGTGCGCAACGCGAACGCGGCCCTCCTGATGACGGCGCCCCTCGCCATCGCGGAGGCGACGGGCGGCAACGTCAATCCCTTGGTGATGGTGTGAGGAGGAGCGGCATGGAGTTCACGGACGCGACGATCATCGTCAGCGGCGCTGCGGGAGGAATAGGGGCGGGCGTCGCCGCGCACCTCGCCGCTCTCGGCGCGCGCGTTCACGGGCTGGATCTCGATCCGCGCGTGGCCGACACGGCGCCCGCGACGGGCGTCGTCGGGCACGTCGTCGACGTCTCCGACGGGGACGCCGTCGATGCCGTCGTCGAGCGGATCTCGCGCGAGGCTGGCGCGATCGACGCCCTGGTCAACGCCGCGGGCGTCGTCCGCCGCGCCCCCTTCGCCGACATGCCGAGAGAGGATCTGGACCTGATGTGGCGGGTGAACGTCTTGGGGACGATCCTGCTCAGCCAGTCCGTCGCGCGGAGGATGATCGCGGCCGGAACCCCGGGTGCCATCGTCAACGTCGCCTCGGTCGCTGCCGAGCACGTCGGTCCCGGCAGCACGGCCTATGCGACGACGAAGGGGGCCGTCGTGTCCTTCACTCGCGGCGCGGCGGTATCGCTCGCCGCGCACGGCATCCGTGTGAACGCCGTCTCGCCCGGCCCCGTCGAGACGCCGATGAACGCCGACCTCCGCGATGACCCCGCGTACATGTCACGCATGCTCTCGCGTATCCCCTTGGGCCGACAGGGCGGCGTCTCCGACATCGCCTCGACGGTCGCGTTCCTCTGCGGCGCGGGCGCCGGCTGGATCACCGGCGAGATCATCCGCGTCGACGGCGGAGTCTCGGTGCTCCGCTGAACCACAACCACCAGGCCTCTCTCGAGGCACCGTCCTCAACCCAGAATCGGAGAACATCGATGGACAACCCGCAGCTGCCGGTCATCGGCCATTGGATCGACGGACAAGAGCAGTCGCGACCGGATGGCCCGACCGCTCCCGTGCACAATCCCGCCACGGGCGCCGTCACCGGCCACGTGGCCCTCGCCGACGACTCCGAGATCGCCGCCGCTGTCGCATCCGCTCAGCGCGGGTTCCTCATTTGGAGCGGGTACTCGATGGCGAAGCGACAGGCGGTCCTGTTCGCGTTCCGCGAACTGCTCAATCGACGCAAGCCCGAGCTGGCTGCTCTCATCACGGCCGAGCACGGCAAAGTGCTCTCCGACGCGATGGGCGAGATACAGCGTGGCCAGGAGGTCGTCGAACTCGCCTGCGGCTTCCCCCACCTCGTGAAGGGCGCCTACAGCGAGAACGCCTCGACCGGCATCGACGTGTACAGCCTCCGGCAGCCACTGGGCGTCGTGGGGATCATCAGTCCGTTCAACTTCCCCGCCATGGTGCCGATGTGGTTCTTCCCGATCGCCATCGCTGCCGGCAACGCGGTGATCCTCAAGCCGAGCGAGAAGGACCCGAGCGCCGCGCTGTGGATGGCCGGACTGTGGAAGGAGGCGGGACTTCCCGACGGCGTCTTCACCGTTCTGCAGGGCGACAAACGGGCCGTCGACGGACTCCTGGACGCTCCCGAGGTCCAGTCACTCTCCTTCGTCGGCTCGACGCCGATCGCGCAGTACATCTATCAGCGTGCCGCCGCGAACGGCAAGCGCGTCCAGGCGCTCGGCGGGGCCAAGAATCACATGCTCGTCCTCCCCGACGCCGACCCCGACCTCGTCGCCGATGCCGCCGTCAACGCCGGTTACGGGGCGGCAGGCGAACGCTGCATGGCGATCTCGGTCGTGCTGGCCGTGGAGCCGGTCGCGGACGAGCTGATCGAGCGCATCCGACAGCGCATCGACGGTCTCCGCATCGGCGACGGCGCGGGCGGACCCGACGGCGAGCCGCACATGGGGCCGCTCATCACGCGAGAGCATCGCGACAAGGTGTCCGGGTACGTGGATCTCGCTGAGAGGGACGGCGCGCGGGTGGTCGTCGACGGCCGTGGCGTCTCGGTCGACGGACTCGAGGACGGCTTCTGGTTCGGCCCGACCCTCCTCGACCGAGTGCCGACGAGCTCGCGCGCCTATCAGGAGGAGATCTTCGGACCGGTGCTCTCGGTCGTTCGTGTCGCGTCCTTCCAGGAGGGGGTCGACCTCATCAACTCTGGACAGTTCGGAAACGGCACCGCGATCTTCACGAACGACGGGGGCGCTGCGCGGCGGTTCCAGCACGAGGTGCAGGTCGGGATGATCGGCATCAACGTGCCGATCCCCGTGCCGGTGGCCTACCACTCGTTCGGCGGGTGGAAGGCGTCCCTTTTCGGTGACGCGAAGGCCTACGGCGTGCACGGCTTCGACTTCTTCACCCGCGAGAAGGCGGTCACGAGCCTCTGGCTCGACCCGGCGAAGCACGGCGGCATCAACCTCGGGTTCCCGCAGAACGACTGAGGATGGTGACGCGGCGGGGGAGCGGGGAGCGTGTGCCACCCCTGCTCCCGCGCCGGCGCACGGGGCCGGCGGTGTGGCCGGGGTGAGCGGGTCAGCGCTTGACGCGCTCGCGCAGCAGCTTCTGCTCCTTGCCGGAGACGGGCGAGTCCGTCGCGACGAGGCGTCCGCGTCCGGCGCGACGGGTGTCCACGACGCTGCCGACCGCCAGGGCGAGGGTGATGCCCCAGCTGAGCCAGGCCAGCGCCTGGCGCCACGTGAACGGGTCGTTGCTGCGAAGGCTCCGCAGCAACGTCAGTCCGCCGGTGATCGCGCTGAGAAGCCCGGTGCCGAAGAGGTACTTGCGCATGCACCCACGCTATCGGTGGGAAGGATAGCGCGAGCGGGCTTGACACCGCACCGCCCCGGGAGCCGCGCCTCTCCGCTGTTAGCCTGGCTCTGCCCACGAAGCGAGGAGACCGTGTGACTCAGGCAGATTTCGTCGTCGTCGCCAACCGTCTCCCCGTTGACCGCGTCGCGGATGCCGACGCTTCCGGCGAGCCCTGGCGTCGTTCGCCCGGCGGGCTGGTGACCGCGCTCGAGCCGGTCATGCGCAAAGCCAGCGGCGCGTGGGTCGGATGGCCGGGTCAGGCCGACCTCGACGTCGAGCCGTTCGAGTTCGAGGGGACCTTCCTCGTGCCGGTCGCGCTGTCGGCCGAAGACGTCGAGAACTACTACGAAGGCTTCTCCAACGACACCATCTGGCCGCTCTATCACGACGTGATCGCCGCGCCCCGGTTCAAGCGTCAGTGGTGGGAGGCGTACGTCAGCGTCAATCAGCGGTTCGCGGATGCGGCGGCCGAGGCGGCGGCACCGAACGCGATCGTGTGGGTGCAGGACTATCAGCTGCAACTGGTTCCGAAGCTGCTCCGCGAGGCGCGACCGGACGTCACCATCGGATACTTCCACCACATCCCCTTCCCCGCCTACGGCCTGTATTCGCAGCTGCCGTGGCGGCGCCAGGTGCTCGAAGGGCTCCTCGGGGCGGACGTGATCGGATTCCAGCGGGTCGCCGATGCGGGAAACTTCGCCCGCGCCGTCCGCAGACAGCTCCGGTACGAGACCAAGGCGTCGGGCATCACCGTCCCCGACGCCGCCGGCGGCACGCGCATGGCGCTGGCCAAGGCGTTTCCGATCTCGATCGACGCGGACTCCTACATCGAACTCGCCCAGCGGCCCGAGATCCAGGCGCGCGCCGCGGAGATCCGCGAGAGCCTCGGCAACCCCAAGAAGATCCTTCTCGGCGTGGACCGCCTGGACTACACCAAGGGCATCCGCCACCGGCTGAAGGCCTTCGGCGAGCTGCTGGAGGACGGCCACATCTCGGTGGACGACGTCACGCTGGTGCAGGTCGCCAGCCCGAGCCGCGAGCGCGTCGAGGCCTACGTGCAGCTGCGCGACGAGATCGAGCTGACCGTCGGCCGCATCAACGGCGATTACGACACCATGGACCACACCGCCATCCGGTACCTTCATCAGGCCTACCCGCGGGAGGAGATGGTGGCGCTCTTCCTTGCCGCGGACGTCATGCTCGTCACGGCGCTGCGCGACGGGATGAACCTCGTGGCCAAGGAGTACGTCGCGAGTCGCGTCGACAACCGCGGAGTCCTCGTGCTGAGCGAGTTCGCCGGCGCCGCCGACGAGCTCGGCAGCGCGATCCGCATCAACCCCCACGACATCGACGGACTGAAGGACGCCATCATGCGCGCCATCGAGATGCCCGGCGCCGAGCAGGGACGCCGGATGCGGGCGCTGCGGCGCCGCGTGCGCGAGCACGACGTCGAGGACTGGTCGCAGGACTTCCTCGATGCGCTCGCCGCATTCCACAACGGCCCCACGGCGGTGTCGTCGTGAGCACGACGGTCGCCGAAGACACGCTCGAGCCCCTGGCGCGGACGCCGCGGCTCCTCGTCGCCCTGGATTTCGACGGGACGCTCGCGCCGCTGGAGAACGAGCCCATGGACGCGCGGATGCTGCCGGCGGCACGCACCGCGGTCGAGGAGCTCGCCGCACTCCCCGAGACGGTCGTCGCGCTGGTCTCCGGACGCAGCCTCGTCGACCTCCGCGCGATCGCCGAGCACCGCGACGACTCCTCGCTCTGGCTCGCCGGCTCGCACGGCGCGGAGTACTGGGAGCCAGGCTCGGGTGCCATCGAGCCCGACGACGCGCCCGCCGACGTCGCGCTCCGCGATCGGCTACGACGGCACGCCGAGGAGGCCACCGCGGGCCTGGAGGGCGTGTGGATCGAGCCGAAGACGTTCGGCCTCGGCGTCCACACCCGCAAGGCCACGGCGGCGGCGGCATCCGAAGCGCACCGACTGGTCGACGCGATCGTCTCGGACGAGGCCCCGCACTGGCGTCGACGCACCGGGCACAACATCGTCGAGTACGCCTTCCGTCACGAGGGGAAGGACAGCGCCGTGCGGACGCTTCGCGAGCGCACGCACGCCACGGCGGTGCTCTTCGCCGGCGACGACACGACCGACGAGGACGCCCTCCGAAGCTTGGGCACGGGCGACCTCGGGGTCCGGGTCGGCGCGGGGGAGACGTCGGCCTCCGTAACCGTGGCCGACATCGCGGCGTTCGCCGAGCTGCTGGCGCTGCTCGCGGCTCTGCGGGGTTCGCAGCGGCAATAGACTGCGAGAATGCCCGACAGCACCATCGACATCAAACCGCGCAGCCGCGCGGTGACCGACGGAATCGAAGCCACGACCTCGCGCGGGATGCTCCGCGGCGTCGGTATGGGCGACGAGGACTGGGACAAACCGCAGATCGGCATCGCGTCGAGCTGGAACGAGATCACCCCGTGCAATCTGAGCCTCGATCGGCTCGCGCAGGGCGCGAAAGAGGGCGTGCACGCCGGCGGCGGTTATCCGCTGCAGTTCGGGACCATCTCGGTGTCGGACGGGATCTCGATGGGGCACGAGGGCATGCATTTCTCCCTCGTCTCGCGAGAGGTCATCGCCGACTCCGTCGAGACGGTCATGATGGCCGAGCGCCTCGACGGATCGGTCCTGCTGGCCGGATGCGACAAGTCGATCCCGGGCATGCTGATGGCCTCCGCGCGCCTCGACCTGTCGAGCGTCTTCCTCTACGCCGGCTCCATCGCGCCCGGCTGGGTGAAGCTGTCGGACGGCACCGAGAAGGAGATCACGATCATCGACTCCTTCGAGGGCGTCGGTGCATGCCTCGCGGGTCGCATGAGCGAGGCCGACCTCAAGCGCATCGAGTGCGCCTTCGCCCCCGGCGAGGGTGCCTGCGGCGGCATGTACACCGCCAACACCATGGCCTCGGTGGCCGAGGCCCTCGGGCTGAGCCTTCCCGGGTCGGCCGCGCCGCCGTCGGCCGACCGTCGCCGTGACTACTTCGCGCACCGCTCCGGCGAGGCTGTCGTGAACCTCCTGCGCCTCGGCATCACGACGCGCGACATCCTCACCAAGGAGGCCTTCGAGAACGCCATCGCGCTCGCGATGGCGCTCGGTGGGTCCACGAACGTCGTCCTCCACCTCCTGGCGATCGCCCGTGAGGCAGAGGTCGAGCTGTCCCTCCACGACTTCAACCGCATCGGTGACAAGGTGCCGCACGTGGCCGACATGAAGCCCTTCGGCAAGTACGTCATGAACGACGTCGACCGTCAGGGCGGCATCCCCGTCGTCCTGAAGGCGATGCTCGACGAGGGTCTCCTGCACGGGGACGCGCTCACCGTCACCGGCAAGACGCTCGCGGAGAACCTTCGCGACCTCAACCCCGACCCCGTCGACGGCGATGTCATCCACCGCTTCGACGACCCGATCCACGCCACCGGCGGCATCACGATCCTGCACGGGTCGGTCGCCCCCGAAGGGGCCGTGGTGAAGACCGCCGGATTCGACGCGGCGGTGTTCGAAGGACCCGCGCGGGTGTTCGAGCGCGAGCGTGCCGCGATGGACGCGTTGGAGGCGGGTGAGATCGCCGCCGGCGACGTCGTCGTGATCCGTTACGAGGGCCCCAAGGGCGGCCCCGGCATGCGCGAGATGCTCGCGATCACCGCCGCCATCAAGGGCGCGGGGCTCGGAAAAGATGTACTACTCTTGACGGACGGTCGATTCTCCGGCGGCACAACCGGCCTGTGCATCGGCCACATAGCACCCGAAGCGGTGGACGGTGGTCCTATCGCCTTCGTGCGCGATGGTGATCTGATACGGGTCGATATCGCGGCTCGCACTCTCGACCTACTCGTCGATGAGGCCGAGCTGAGTTCCCGCCGAGAAGGCTGGGAACCGCTTCCCCCGCGCTATACCCGTGGCGTCCTGGCCAAGTACTCCAAGCTCGTGCGCTCCGCTGCCGAAGGCGCGGTCACGGGCTGACCCGGCCCCTGTCATCCATCTCTCGTTGCGAGGACCTTCCATGCCCGCCGAAACCGCTCCGGCCGTTCCCCGGCCACCCGCACGCTCCTCCGCTGCGCCGATCCTCACCGGCGCGCAGGCTGTCGTCCGCTCGCTCGAGATGCTCGGTGTCACCGACGTCTTCGGGTTGCCCGGCGGTGCCATCATCGAGGTCTACGACCCGCTCCTGGACACCTCCGAGGTGCGCCACATCCTCGTGCGCCACGAGCAGGGCGCCGGGCACGCTGCGGAGGGCTACGCCGCCGCATCCGGGCGCGTGGGCGTGGCCATCGCGACCTCCGGTCCTGGCGCGACGAACCTCGTCACCGCGATCGCCGATGCCTACATGGACTCCGTGCCGATCGTCTGCATCACCGGTCAGGTGTTCTCGACCCTCATGGGAACTGACGCCTTCCAGGAGGCCGACATCGTCGGCATCACCATGCCGATCACGAAGCACTCCATCCTGGTCAAGCGTGCCGAGGAGATCCCCGGCGCGATCGCCGCGGCCTTCGAGATCGCCGGCACCGGCCGCCCCGGACCGGTGCTCGTGGACATCACCAAGGACGCGCAGCAGGCCCAGGCGCCGTTCGTGTGGCCACCCAAGATCGACCTGCCCGGCTACCGTCCGGTGACCAAGGCGCACGGCAAGCAGATCCAGGCCGCCGCTCAGCTGCTCGCGCACGCCGAGAAGCCGGTGCTGTACGTCGGCGGTGGCGTCATCCGCTCCGGCGCGTCCGAGGAGCTGCTGGCCTTCGCCGAGGCCACGGGCGCGCCCGTGGTGACGACCCTCATGGCCCGCGGCGCGTTCCCCGACTCGCACGCGCAGCACCTCGGCATGCCCGGGATGCACGGCACGGTACCCGCCGTGCTCTCGCTGCAGGAGGCCGATCTGCTCATCTCCCTCGGCGCCCGCTTCGATGACCGCGTCACGGGGAAGGCCGCTCTGTTCGCGCCCAATGCGCAGGTGGTGCATGTCGACATCGACCCGGCCGAGATCTCCAAGATCCGCACGGCCGACGTCCCGATCGTGGGCGACCTGAAGGACGTGCTGGTCGACCTGCAGGCGGCGTACGCCGACGTCACCGGCGGGAGCAAGCGCAGCCTCGACGACTGGTGGTCGTACCTCGACGGCCTGCGCGCGGAGTTCCCGCTCGGCTACACCCCGCCCAGCGACGGCCTGATGTCGCCGCAGTACGTCATCCAGCGGATCGGCGAGCTGACCGGCCCCGAGGGCGTCTATGCCGCCGGCGTCGGGCAGCACCAGATGTGGGCGGCGCAGTTCATCAAGTACGAGCGGCCCAACTCGTGGCTGAACTCCGGCGGCGCGGGCACCATGGGCTACGCCGTGCCCGCCGCCATGGGCGCGAAGGTGGCCGAGCCCGACCGCCAGGTGTGGGCGATCGACGGTGACGGATGCTTCCAGATGACCAACCAGGAGCTCGCCACCTGCGTCATCAACAACATCCCGATCAAGGTCGCGATCATCAACAACTCCTCGCTGGGGATGGTCCGGCAGTGGCAGACGCTGCTCTACGACGGCCGGCACTCCCACACCGACCTGAACACCGGACACGGCACCATCCGCATCCCCGACTTCGTCAAGCTCGCCGAGGCCTACGGCTGCCTCGCGCTGCGGGTGGAGAAGGAAGAGGATGTCGACGCGGCGATCCGCACGGCGCTCGAGACCAACGACCGGCCCGTCGTGATCGACTTCGTCGTGAGCGCCGATGCCATGGTGTGGCCGATGGTCCAGCAGGGCAAGAGCAACAGCCTCATCCAGTACGCGCGCGACCACGCCCCGGCGTTCGATCAGGAGGATTGACATGCCCAGTCACGTGCTGAGCCTCCTGGTGGAGGACAAACCCGGTCTGCTCACCCGCGTGGCGGGGCTCTTCGCCCGCCGCGGGTTCAACATCACGTCGCTCGCGGTGGGCGTCACGGAGATCCCCGGGCTGTCGCGCATCACCGTGGCGGTGGACGTCGAGGATCTACCCCTCGAGCAGGTCACGAAGCAGCTCAACAAGCTGATCAACGTCATCAAGATCGTCGAGCTCGACCCCGCGTCATCCGTCCAGCGCGAGCACATGCTCGTGAAGGTGCGCGCCGACAACGCCTCGCGCTCGCACGTCCTCGAGGTCGTGAACCTCTTCCGCGCCTCCGTGGTCGACTACGCACCGGACGCGCTCGTGGTGGAGATCACGGGCGACAAGGGCAAGGTCGACGCGTTCCTGCGCGCCGTCGAGCCCTTCGGCATCCGGGAGCTCGCCCAGTCGGGTCTCGTCGCCATCGGCCGCGGCGGCAAGAGCATCAGCGAGCGCGTGCTCCGCAACTGACATCCACTTCGCAACGACACAACCAAGGAGAACACCCCATGGCAGAGATCTTCTACGACGACGACGCCGACCTCTCAATCATCCAGGGCAAGAAGGTCGCGATCGTCGGCTACGGCTCGCAGGGCCACGCGCACGCGCAGAACCTCCGCGACTCCGGCGTGCAGGTGGCCATCGCGCTGAAGGACGGTTCGAAGTCGACCGCCAAGGCGCAGGAGGACGGGTTCGAGGTGCTCTCGGTCGCGGATGCGACGGAGTGGGCCGACCTGATCATGATCCTGGCGCCCGACCAGCACCAGCGCGGAATCTACAGCGACTCGATCAAGGACAAGCTGACGCCCGGCAAGACCCTCGCGTTCGCGCACGGGTTCAACATCCGCTTCGGCTACATCGACGCGCCCGAGGGCGTCGACGTCATCCTCATCGCCCCCAAGGCCCCCGGCCACACCGTGCGTCGTGAGTTCGTCGCCGGGCGCGGCATCCCCGACATCATCGCGGTCGAGCGCGACGCGTCCGGTTCGGCGTGGGCGACCGCCCTGTCGTACGCCAAGGCCATCGGCGGCACGCGTGCGGGCGTCATCAAGACGACGTTCACCGAAGAGACCGAGACCGACCTCTTCGGCGAGCAGGCCGTGCTGTGCGGTGGCATGAGCCACCTCGTGCAGTACGGGTTCGAGACGCTCACCGAAGCCGGCTACCAGCCCGAGATCGCCTACTTCGAGGTGCTGCACGAGCTGAAGCTCATCGTCGACCTCATGTGGGAGGGCGGCATCGCCAAGCAGCGCTGGTCGATCTCCGACACCGCGGAGTACGGCGACTACGTCTCGGGCCCGCGCGTCATCGACGAGCGCGTCAAGGAGAACATGCAGGGCGTGCTCGCCGACATCCAATCGGGCGCGTTCGCAAAGCGCTTCATCGCCGACCAGGACGCCGGTGCTCCCGAGTTCCTCGCCCTGCGCGAGAAGGAGGCGCAGCACCCGATCGAGACCGTCGGCAAGGAGCTGCGCTCGCTCTTCGCGTGGAAGCAGGCCGACAGCGACTACGTCGAGGGAAGCGCCGCGCGCTGACCCCCTCTTCACAACTGCGAGGGGTCGCGACACGCCGCACGGTCCGCCGTGCTCGCCGCGTGTTGCGACCCCTCGCGGCCGTTCTAGGGTGGGCGGATGCAGACCGACCCGGATGTTCCGACCTCACTCGGACTGGATGACTGGCTCGCGCGCCTCGCGGCGCCCACCGGCGCCCCCGGCGGCGGTTCGGCCGCGGGCGTGCTCATGGCGATCGCGGCGGCGCTGCTGCACATGGTCTGCGCGTACACCCCCGACGAGCCGCGCGCGGCCGCGGCGGCCGAGCGGGTGGGGGCCCTGCGTGGGGAGTCGCTCTCGGCCGCCCGGCTGGACGGCGTCCGCTCGGTCGCGCTGGGTACGGCGTTGCGGGAAGACACGCCCGACCGCGACGCGGCGATCACCGCTGCCGCGTCAGCGGCGGCCGCCTCCTCCGCCGGCCTCGCGGAGATCGGCGTCGCGCTCACGGCCGAGCTGCGCGTCATCGCCGAGGTCGGCAACCGCGCCTATGCCGCCGACACGGCCGTCGCGGGCGAGTCGTTGCGGGCGGGGATCGGCGCCGCCCTGGTGAATCTGCGGTCGAACCTGAAGCTCGCCGCCGCGCACGCCGACGCGTCGCATCCGGCCGCGGAGGACTCGGGGAGTGCGGCCGCCGTCGACCGTGCGGAGCATGCGCGCACCGCCGTCGACGCCGTGCTCGCGGCGCTGGCCGCCTGACTCCTCTCGGCGGCGTGGTGCGGACCCATAGGCTGGGGGAGTGAGCACCGGACGCGACGACGACGCCCTCTCGTGGGACGGTGACGAGGATCCGACGCTCGACGGCGGCCGTGCCCGCCCCGCGACGCCGGAGTCGTCGCCCTCCGAACCGCTGCCGAAGGGGTTCACTCCGGTCGGCCGGGGGAGTCGTGCGGCGCGTGCCGCGCAGACGGCGGCCGACGAAGCCGTCGAGCCCACGCCCCTCGGCAATGTCGCGCTGGTGGCGCTCGGCATGATCGCCGCCGCGCTGCTGCTCTTCGCCGTGGGCTGGCTGATCGTGAGCTTGCGGCTCCAGGCCGTGCAGGGAAACCTGCCGGTTCCCGCGCCCACGCTCGTCGGCATCACGCTGGCCGCGGCGGCCGCCCCGCTGGTGTGGTTCGTCACCGTGTACGCGCTGACCCGGCACGCGCGCACGTGGGTGCGCTTCGTGTGGCTTCTCGCCGGCGTCGTCCTGCTCGTCCCGTGGCCCTTTCTCGCGACGGGGGCGTTCGCATGACCGCCCAACCTTCGCGCCGGACGCGCCCCACGTGGGTGACGGTGACCGTGGCCGCGCTGTTCGGACTGTTCTTCGCGTTCCTCGTGTGGAGCGCGGTGGATCTGCTCATCCAGCAGGCGGCGGGCCCCCTGGGTCTCAACGGCCTCGGATGGTCCGTGCACCTGCTCCCCGTGATCTTCCCGATGGTCGCCTTCGGTGTCGCCTTCGGGCTCGGATGGCGTCGCCCGCTCGGCGCGTTCGCCCTGATCCTCGCCGCCGGGCTGGGGGTCGCCGCGGTGTTCTGGGTGAACATCCTGGCGTACGCGGTCACATCGTTCGCCCTCTACGGCGGCTGACGCACGCCGTCACACGGTCGGAGAGCCTCCCGGGCCCACGCTAGGCTGGCGAAAGCCCGCCCCCTCGTGTGCGGCGCGGCACCCCTCTCACCCGTGTGCACTCCGAAGGATCCACCTGTGACGAAGCCCGTCGTCCTCATCGCCGAAGAACTCTCACCCGCGACGATCGAGGCCCTCGGCCCCGACTTCGACGTGCGAACCGTCGACGGCACCGACCGCCCGGCGCTGCTGTCGGCACTGTCCGACGCGAACGCCATCCTCGTGCGCTCCGCCACGAAGGTCGACGCCGAGGCACTGGCCGCGGCGCCGTCTCTGAAGGTGATCGCGCGCGCCGGCGTCGGTCTCGACAACGTCGACATCAAGGCCGCCACCGCGGCCGGCGTCATGGTCGTCAACGCCCCGACCTCCAACATCGTGTCGGCGGCGGAGCTCACCGTCGGGCACATCCTGAGCCTGGCCCGCCGGATCCCCGCCGCGCACGCCTCGCTCGCCCAGGGCCAGTGGAAGCGCAGCGCGTTCACCGGCACCGAGCTGTTCGAGAAGACGGTCGGCATCGTCGGCCTCGGCCGCATCGGCGCTCTCATCGCCGCCCGCCTCCAGGCGTTCGACATGCGCGTGGTCGCCTACGACCCGTATGTCACGAGCGCCCGCGCGCAGCAGCTCGGCGTGCAGCTGCTCACGCTGGACGAGCTCCTCGAGCAGGCCGACTTCCTCACCATACACATGCCGAAGACGCCCGAGACCACCGGCATGATCGGAATCGATCAGCTGCGCCGGATGAAGCGCACCGCGTACGTCGTCAACGTCGCGCGCGGCGGCCTCATCGACGAGGACGCGCTGTACAAGGCGCTCACCACGAACGAGATCGCCGGAGCGGGCCTCGACGTGTTCAGCACAGAGCCCCCGGTCGAGGACGGACCCGCCCGCCGCCTGCTGGATCTGCCGAACGTCGTGGTCACTCCGCACCTGGGCGCCAGCACCGAAGAGGCGCAGGAGAAGGCGGGCGTCTCGGTAGCGCGCTCGGTCAAGCTCGCCCTCGAAGGCGATCTGGTACCGGATGCGGTGAACGTCGCCGGTGGCGAGATCGATCCGTTCGTCCGCCCCGGCATCGCGCTGGTGGAAAAGCTCGGGCAGTTCTTCAGCGGGCTGGCCGAAAGCGCCCTCACGAGCCTTGACATCGAGGTGCGCGGGGAGCTCGCGGCGTACGACGTAAGCGTCTACCGCCTCGCAGCTTTGAAGGGCATCTTCAGCCGCATCGTGAGCGAGAGCGTCTCGTACGTCAACGCGCCGCTGTTCGCCGAGCAGCGGGGCGTCGAGACCCGGCTGATCGTGGAAGCGGAGAGCCCGCTGTACCGCAACATCACGATCCTCCGCGGAACGCTCGCCGACGGCTCCGTGCTGACCGTGGCCGGCACGCTGGCCGGCACCCGTATGGTTCCCAAGGTCGTCGAGATCAACGGCTACGACATCGAGGTGCCCCTCGAGCGGTACCACGTCGTCATGCGCTACCCCGACCGCCCCGGCATCGTGGCGATCTACGGCCAGAAGCTCGGCAACGCCGACATCAACATCGCGGGCCTGCAGGTCGCACCGGATGACACCGGGCGTGCGCTGTCGGTGCTGACCGTCGACTCGCGCGTGCCCGAGGAGATCCTCGATGAGATGCGCGCTGCCGTCGGCGGCGACCTCTTCCGTCAGATCGAGATCACCGAGGAGTGACCCCGGCCGCCGACCGCACGAGCGCGATGAGCGCGTCGAGCTCGTCGGCCGAGGGAGTGGGCCCCGGGACCGACCCGACCGCCAGCGCATTATTGAAATAGAGCCCGTCGCTCACCAGCATGACCAGCTGAAGAGCGGTCTCGTCGCGCGTGTGCGGGCGGATGGTGTCTTCCCACAGCTCCCGGATGCGCCGAAGGGCGGCGACGGCGGCGGCGTTCCCGTTCTGCGCCAGACGTGAGACGGCGACGATCGCGAGGTCCAGGGGAGTGCCGGTGTTGAGCGACGTGCGGACGAAAGCTGCGACGGGCCCCTCCGGCGACTCCGACATCTCTGCCACGTCCTCACCGGCGAGGAGCTCCATCCGCTCGATGAGCCCTGCCTCCAGAGCCTCCTTCGACGCGAAGTGGTAGAGCAGCCCACCCTTGGACACCCCGGCGGCGCGGGCTGTTGCGTCCATC
Source organism: Microbacterium sp. RD1 (assembly GCF_052220165.1). NCBI lineage: Bacteria > Bacillati > Actinomycetota > Actinomycetes > Micrococcales > Microbacteriaceae > Microbacterium > Microbacterium sp. RD1. The sequence continues at coordinate 35,683 of NZ_JBQPOL010000003.1, read as the reverse complement.
GTCGCGGCGCGTTCACCGTCGGCGGCGAGGATCTGCGCGAAGGCGTCGAGAACGCTCTCCCGCGCCCGCGGCGGACGACTCATGGCGGCTCCCTTTCTGACAGCGGTGATCTGTTACTATACCGTCTGGACGGTTAAGAAAAGACGATTGCACCTCATGCTCAACACCACGGACCCTACTTCCACCCTGACCACAGTGCGCGCCGACTGGCGCGGGTGGGCCGCACTGGCGGTGCTGATGCTGCCCGTTCTGCTCGTCTCGGTCGACAACACCGTGCTGAGTTTCGCGCTCCCCGCCATCGCGCTCGACCTGGAGCCGACGAGCATCCAGCAGCTCTGGATCATCGACGCCTATCCGCTCGTGCTTGCGAGCCTGCTCGTGACCATGGGAACCCTCGGTGACCGCTTCGGGCGCCGGCGGATGCTGCTCATCGGCGCGACCGGATTCGCTCTCGTCTCCGCCCTCGCCGCGTTCGCCCCCTCGGCGACCCTCCTCATCGCCGCCCGCGCGCTGATGGGGGTGTTCGGCGCGATGCTGATGCCGTCGACCCTGTCGTCCCTGCGGGCGATCTTCCGTGACCGCGATCAGCGGCGTGTCGCCATCGCGGTGTGGGCGGCGGGGTTCTCCGCCGGCTCCGCCCTCGGGCCGATCGTCGGCGGGATCCTCCTCGAGCACTTCGCATGGGGCTCGGTGTTCCTTCTCTCGGTGCCGGTGCTCATCCCGCTCCTGGTGCTCGCACCGCTCCTCGTCCCGGAGAGCCGTGACCCGAACCCCGGACGCGTCGACCTGATCAGCATCGGGCTGTCGCTGGCGACGATGATCCCGATCGTCTACGGCATCAAGGAGCTCGCGGTCGAGGGCATCGCCAGCCCCGCCCCGGTGCTCTTCGCCGTCGGTCTGCTGTTCGGCGCCCTCTTCGTGCGCCGGCAGCTGCGCCTTCCCGTCCCGATGCTGGACATGTCGCTCTTCCGTCAGGGCACCTTCTCGGGCGCGATCGTGGTGAACCTGTTGAGCGTGGTCGGGCTGGTCGGGTTCTTGTACTTCGTCGCGCAGCATCTGCAGCTGGTGGTGGGGCTCACGCCGCTTCAGGCGGGCCTCGCGCTCGTCCCCGGGCTCGTCGCCATGATCTTCTCCGGGCTCCTCGTCGTGCCGGTCGCCCGTCGACATCCCGCTCGGGTCATCGTTCCGGCAGCGCTCGGCTTCTCGGTGGTCGCCTACATCATGGTGGCGTTCGGGACGGCGGAGCTGCCGATCCTCGTCACGGCGTTCGTCGCCCTCGGGATCGGGATCGGCGCCGCCGAGACCGTCTCGAACGAGCTCATCCTCTCCAGCGCGCCGTCCGCGAAGGCCGGTGCGGCAAGCGCCGTCTCGGAGACCGCCTACGAGTTGGGCGCCGTGCTCGGCACCGCCATCCTCGGCGGCATCCTCACCGCGCTGTACCGAGCGCAGCTCGTGCTGCCCGCCGGACTCCCGGATGCCGCGGCGGACGCTGCCCGGGAGACGCTCGCCGGCGCGGTCGCCGCATCCGAAACCCTCCCCGCGGACGTCGGCGCGGCACTCCGCGACGCCGCTGCACACGCCTTCGACTCCGGGGTGGTCGTCACGGCGCTGATCGGCGCCGTGCTCATCGTCGTGGCCGGGGTCGTCGCGGCCACTACCCTGGGAGCATCCCGAGGCGCATCGAAGAGCTGACGCGCCGAACCCTGACAAGGAGTGTCATGTCGCGCGTCGTGAAGCTGGCCGTCATCCCGGGTGACGGCATCGGACCCGAGGTCATCGGCGAGGCCGTGAAGGTGCTGGAGGCCGTCACGGCGGTCTCGGATGTCACCTTCGAGCGCACGGAGTTCTCTCTTGGGGCGGCGCGCTACCTCGAGACCGGCGACACGCTCACCGACGACGACCTCGATGCGATCCGCGCCCACGACGCCATCCTCCTCGGCGCCGTCGGGGGTGTCCCGGGGGACCCGCGCCTGAAGGACGCGAACATCGAACGCGGCCTCCTGCTCAGGCTCCGCTTCGCGCTGGACCACTACGTGAACCTCCGCCCGGCCAGGCTGTACGCGGGCGCTCCCGGCCCGCTCGCCGAGCCCGGCGAGGTCGACTTCGTGGTCGTCCGTGAGGGCACGGAAGGGCCGTATGTCGGCAACGGTGGCTCGATCCGGCAGGGGACGCCGCACGAGATCGCCAACGAGACGTCGGTCAACACCGCCTTCGGCGTCGAGCGGGTCGTGCGATACGCGTTCGCGCTGGCGGAGCGGCGACGCAAGAAGCTGACACTCGTGCACAAGACGAACGTGCTGGTGCACGCCGGCGGCATCTGGAAGCGCGTCGTCGACGAAGTCGCCGCGGAGTACCCCGACGTGGCCGTAGACTATGCCCACGTCGACGCGGCCACGATCTACCTGGTCACGAACCCGAGCCGCTTCGATGTGATCGTCACGGACAACCTCTTCGGCGACATCCTCACGGACCTGGCCGGCGCCATCACCGGTGGCATCGGCCTCGCAGCCTCGGGAAACATCAACCCCGACGGCGCCTTCCCGTCGATGTTCGAGCCCGTGCACGGCTCGGCGCCCGACATCGCGGGGCAGCAGAAAGCCGACCCCACCGCGGCCATCCTCTCGGTCGCGCTGCTTCTCGACTCGCTCGGCCTCCGCGACGAAGCCGCTCGTGTCACGCGCGCGGTGGAGGACGACATCGACACCCGCCGCGGCACCGCCCGCACGACATCGCAGATCGGCGACTCGATCGCCGCTCGACTCCGGGTCTAATCTGAGTCGAGCGGTTACCGCCGCACTCCTGATAGGACGAACATGACCCTCATCGACACCGATCCCGACACCGGCCTCGACCCGCTCGAGTTCGCCGTCACGCGCAACCTCACCGCCAAGTCGCCGGCTCAGCGCGAGCAGATCCTCGCCAACCCCGGCTTCGGCACGAACTTCACCGACCACATGGTCGACATCTGCTGGTCGGTGAACGGCGGATGGCACCGGCCCCGCGTCTCCCCGTACGGCCCGATCTCGCTCGACCCGGCCGCGGCCGTGCTGCACTACGGCCAGGAGGTGTTCGAGGGCATCAAGGCGTACCGTCACGCCGACGGCTCCGTCCACACGTTCCGTCCCGACCAGAACGGCCGCCGCCTGCAGCGCAGCGCCCGCCGTCTCGCGCTCCCCGAGCTGCCGGTGCCGTACTTCATCCAGTCGTTGCGCGAACTCATCGCCATCGACGGCGACTGGGTGCCCTCCGGCGAGGACCAGAGCCTGTACCTGCGCCCCTTCATGTTCGCCAAGGAGGCCTTCCTCGGCGTGCGCCCCGCGCACAAGGTCGCGTACTACCTGATCGCCAGCCCCGCAGGCGCCTACTTCAAGGGCGGCGTGAACCCGGTGTCGATCTGGCTGAGCGAGGATTACGCCCGCGCGGGCAAGGGCGGCACCGGAGCGGCCAAGACCGGCGGCAACTATGCCTCGAGTCTGTTGCCGCAGTCCGAGGCCTACGAGCACGAGTGCGACCAGGTCGTCTTCCTCGACGAGAAGCGCAACGTCGAAGAGCTCGGCGGGATGAACGTCATCTTCGTCTACAAGGACGGCACGCTCGTCACGCCCGAGTCCGACAGCATCCTCGAGGGCATCACGCGCGACTCGATCCTGCAGCTCGCGAAGGATCGCGGTCACAAGGTCGAGGGCCGCGCCGTCTCGCTCGACGAGTGGCGCCAGGGGGTCGCATCCGGCGACATCACCGAGGTGTTCGCGTGCGGCACCGCCGCCGTCGTGACACCGATCGGTGTGCTCAAGGGCAAGGACTTCTTCGACGAGCAGCCCACCGGCACGCTCGCCCTGGAGCTGCGCAAAGAGCTCACCGACATCCAGTACGGCCGCATCGAAGACCGGCACGGCTGGCTGCTGCGCCTCGACGCCTGACGGTTCGTCTCGCCTCCTCGCTCGGCGGCGGGGGCAGACTAGACCGCGAGACTGCACGTGCACCACGAGACTGCGTCCGCCGGATGCTGTCTCGTGGCGGCGGTGCAGTCTCGCGGTGCGGCGTTGCCCCGCTGAGTAGGCTGAACCGGTGAAGATCGCGCGGTTCAGCCACCAGGACGCCATCCGTTACGGCATCGTCGACGACGGCGAGCTCGTCGTCCTCGCGGGCGACCCTCTGTTCGCCGGCTTCGACACCACGGGGGAGCGGGTGCCGCTCGGCGATGCGGTGCTGCTGGCGCCGGTGATCCCCCGCTCCAAGGTCGTGTGCGTCGGCAAGAACTACGCCGACCATGCCGCCGAGATGGGCGGCGAGGCCCCCGCCGAGCCGCTCCTGTTCCTCAAGCCCAACACGGCCGTCATCGGTACGGGCGACGTCATCGTGCGGCCGCCGCAGTCGCAGAACACGCACTTCGAAGGCGAGCTCGCGGCCGTCATCGGCCGGATCGCCAAGAACGTCCCCGCGGAGCGGGCAGACGAGTACGTCTTCGGCTACACCGTGGCCAACGACGTCACCGCCCGAGACCTGCAGCGCAGCGACGGCCAGTGGTCGCGGGCGAAGGGCTTCGACACGTTCTGCCCGCTCGGGCCGGTCATCGAGACCGAGTTCGACGCCGCATCCGCCGTCGTCACGACCCGCCTGAACGGCGAAGTGAAGCAAGAGGCGCCTCTGAGCGACATGATCCACTCCGTCGCCGACATCATCGCGTACGCCTCGGCCGCCTTCACCCTGCTCCCCGGCGACGTGATCCTCACCGGTACGCCGGCCGGCGTAGGCCCGTTCGGCGCGGGCGACACGATCGAGGTCGAGGTCACGGGCATCGGCGTGCTGCGCAATCCGGCCAGGGATGCCTGACACCGCTGCTTCCGACTCCCTCGACGTCCGTCGTATCCAGCGCCGCACCGTCGCGGTGCTGGCCACTGCGCAGGTGCTCGGCGGCGTGAGCTTCGGAGCGACGCTGTCGCTCGGCGTGCTGCTGGCCGCCAACGTTTCCGGAGACGACTCGGTCGCCGGTCTCGCCACGGCGGCCGTCACCTTCGGCACCGCTGTGCTGGCGATTCCGCTCGCGGCGCTGGCGCGCCGCCGCGGTCGGCGCATCAGCCTCACCTCCGGGATGCTGATCGCCCTCCTCGGCGTCCTCCTGGTGTTCGCGGCGACGGGTGCGCGCTCGTTCCCGCTGCTCCTGGCCGCCTTCGCGCTCATCGGCGCGGGGCAGGCGGCCAACCTGCAGTCCCGTTTCGCCGCGATCGACCTCGCCGACGACGCCTCCCGCGGACGCGCGCTCTCGTTGGTGGTGTGGGCGACGACGATCGGCGTTGTGCTCGGCCCGAACCTCGTCGGACCGGGGGAGGCCCTCGGAGCCCAGTTCGCCCTCCCGACGCTCACGGGGCCGTATGTCTTCACGATCGTGGGGCAGATCCTCGCCGTGGTGGTCTACCTCGTGGCGCTCCGTCCCGATCCGCTCCTCCTCGCCCAGCGCCTGGCGATCCGGTCGCGGCACGAGGCGGCGGCATCCGGAGTCGCGCACGAGGACCGCCCGGGCGTTGCCCGCTACGCCATCTTCGCGGTCGCCGCGGCGCACGCCGTCATGGTCTCGGTCATGGCGATGACTCCCGTGCATCTGCTGCACCACGGTGCGTCGTTGTCGGTCATCGGATTCACCATCAGCCTTCACGTGGCGGGGATGTACGCGCTTTCTCCGGTGTTCGGCATCCTCGCCGACCGCCTGGGGCGCGGTGCCACCGTGCTCGTCGGGCAGACTCTCCTCGCGGCCGCTCTCGTGACGGCGGCCGCGGGTGCCGAGAGCATGGCGGCCGTCACCGCGGCGCTCGTGCTTCTCGGGCTCGGCTGGAGTGCGACGACCGTCGCGGGGTCGGCTCTTCTGACCGAGGCGTCGGGGGAGGGCGTGCGTACCCGCCGACAGGGCATCAGCGACTTCACGATGAGCATGGTCGGAGCCGTGGGCGCCGTGTGGGCCGGTCTCGTCCTCGGGGGCATCGGATACGCCGGATTGGCGACGGTCGCGCTGATCCTGGTCGCGGCGGTGTGCGTCGGCGCTGCGCTGACTCTCAGGACGCGAGGGCGCGAAGTGCGGAGTCCACGTCCTCGTCATCGTTGAAGAGGTGGAAGGCCACCCGCGCACGCCCCGCGCGTCCGGAGGCGACGATGCCGGCTCCGCGAAGCCGCTCCAGCGCCTCGCCGGCAGCATCCGGCCACGTGACGATGGCCGATTCGCGCTCGGGCGCCGGAAGCTCCAGCCCCTCGCGGAAGGCGCGTGCCAGGGCGGTGACGTGCGCGTGAAGCTCGAGGGCATCGACGTCCGAGAAGAGAGCGAGGGCCGGGGCTGCTCCTACGAACGCCTGCCACGACGGGGACACGTCGAAGCGACGGGCGGCAGGGGCCAGCACGGCTTCGCCGCCGTAGCACGAGGCCCACGGATCGTCGCCGGCGTACCAGCCGGCCTGCACCGGTCTCAGATGATCGCGGAACTCTCGCCGCACGGTGAGGAACGCCACGCCACGAGGAGCGCACAGCCACTTGTACGCGTGACACACGGTCACGTCGAAGTCGCCCGCGTCCACCGGCAGCCAGCCCGCCGCCTGCGTCAGATCGCAGAGCGTTCGCGCACCGGCTGCGGAGGCTGCCGCGCGGATCGCCGCCGCATCCGCGATCTCCCCGGTCGCGGATTGCACGAGTGAGAAGGCGACCAGCCAGACATCCGGGGCGACCGCGGCGGCCAGCTCGGCCAGCGGAGCCGTCCGCACGCGGATGCCGCGGCCGGCATGGACGAAGGGGAGCACCACCGAGGCGAAATCTCCCTCGGGGCACAAGACGACGGCGTCGTCGGGGATCGACGCGGCGATCAGCGACACGGCGACCGACGTCTGCGCCGCCAGCGCGACGTCGTCGACACCCACCCCCACCAGCCGCGCGTAGGACGAGCGCGATTCCTCGACGGCTCGCGACGCCGCGGCGATGTCGGGGCGTCCGGATGCTGCGCGCTGCAGGTCGGCCGTGACCGCGGCGACCGTCCCTCGAGGCGGGAGGCCCAGCGTGCAGGCCGCGAGATACCCGCGGCCCCCGGTGAACTCGGCACGAGCCGACGCGAGGGATGATCGAGCACCGGTCATGGAGCCAGCATCCTCCCGTCCGAAGCATTGCACCACGCCAGGTGATCAATGGAATCCATGCCGCCTCGTTATGCTTTCGCCATGACCGACGCCCCGATGATCGACGACTCGGTCGACGCGCACGCTCTCCGCGTGGTGAAAGCCCTCGCCGACCACGGTTCCGTCACGGCGGCCGCGGTCGCCCTGGGATACAGTCAGCCGGCCGTCAGCCAGCAGCTCCGTCGCCTCGAGCGGCGCGTGGGGCTGCCGCTTCTCGAGCGCGTGGGGAGGGGCGTCCGTCTGACCGAGGCGGGGCAGGTTCTCGCGCGCCACGCGGCGACGGTGACCACGGCCCTCGACGCTGCGGCCGGGGATCTCGCCGAACTGCGCGGGCAACGCGCGGGTCGGGTGCGCATCGCTGCGTTCCCCTCGGCTTCGTCCGCGGTGGTTCCGCGCGTGATCGCTGCCGTCACGGCGCAGCGGCCGGGCGTGACCATCGGGTTCATCGAGCTCGAGCCGCCGGAGGCGATCGCGGCGGTCCGCGAGGGCCGCGCCGACGTCGCCCTCACGTTCAGCTATGCCGGCGATCGTCGGGATGCAGCCGCCGAGGGGACCTCCGGCCTGTCTGTGTCGACGATCGGGTCCGACGATGTGCACGTGGTCGTCCCGACGCAGCATCCGCTGGCCGACCGCACGCGCGTGCGGCTCCAGGACCTCCGCGGCGAGCGATGGATCGCCGGCTGCCCGCAGTGTCGAGGGCATCTGCTCGAGGCCTGCAAGCGGGCCGGGTTCGAGCCCGAGATCGCGTTCGAGACCGACAATTTCGTCGCGGTGGAGAGCCTCGTCGCGCAAGGGGTGGGGGTCGCGATCCTCCCCGGGATGGCCGTCGCGTCGTTGCCGCTGCTGACCGGTGTCGCGGCGCCCCGCCTCCCCGACGCCGAGGCGCGCGCGCTGCACGTCGTCACGGCGCGCGGGGCGGAGCATGTTCCGGCCGTGCGCACGACTCTGGATGCGATCGTCCGCACCCTCACCGCCGAGGGGAGCGCCGGCGCGGCGAACTAGACTCGGACCCGATGCCTTCCTCGCCCGATCCCCGCACCACGACCGCCACCGGCGCCGACATCCGCGTGCGCTTCTGTCCGTCGCCGACCGGCCTGCCGCACGTCGGGCTCATCCGCACGGCGCTGTTCAACTGGGCGTATGCCCGCCATCACGGTGGAAAGCTCGTCTTCCGCATCGAAGACACCGATGCCGCGCGCGACAGCGAGGAGAGCTATCTGCAGCTGCTCGACGCGCTCCGTTGGCTGCAGATCGACTGGGACGAGGGCGTCGAGGTCGGCGGGCCGCACGCTCCGTACCGCCAGTCGCAGCGTCACGACATCTACCGCGACGTGCTCGACAAGCTCGTCGCATCCGGCGCGGTCTACGAGAGCTACTCCACCGCGGAAGAGATCGACGCGCGCAACGAGGCGAACGGCCGCGCGAAGCAGCTCGGCTACGACAACCATGATCGCGATCTGACGGACGAGCAGAAGGCGGCGTTCCGGGCGGCGGGCCGAGAACCTGCGTGGCGGCTTCGTGTTCCCGATGAGGATCTCACGTACGTCGACCTCATCCGGGGTGCGGTGACGTTCCCCGCCGGCACGTTCCCCGACTTCGTGATCGTCCGCGCCGGGGGAGTGCCGCTGTACACCTTCGTGAACCCGGTCGACGATGCGCTCATGGGCATCACCCATGTCATCCGGGGCGAGGACCTGATGCCGTCCACGGCCCGCCAGCTGGCCCTCTACCAGGCGCTGATCAACGCCGGCGTCACCGAGTTCGTGCCGCGGTTCGGCCACATGCCGCTCGTGCTGGGGGAGACGGGCAACAAGAAGCTCTCCAAGCGCGACCCGAAGGCCGATCTGTTCCTGCAGCGGGAGAAGGGCTTCATCCACGAGGGGCTGCTGAACTACCTCGCGCTTCTCGGATGGTCGTTGGCTCCCGACCGTGATGTGTTCTCGCTCGAGGAGCTCGTCGCGGCCTTCGACATCGCCGACGTGAACCCGAACCCTGCCCGGTTCGATCAGACCAAGGCGGAGTCGATCAACGGCGACCACATCCGGATGCTGGGCGCCGACGACTTCGCGGCGCGCATCGTCCCGTACCTGGCCGACGCCGGCCTGGTCGACGCCGTCCCGACCCCCGAGCAGACGGCGACCATCGCCGCCGCCGCGCCCCTCGTGCAGGAGCGGGTGCAGCTGCTCGGCCAGGTGCCGGGGATGCTGGCCTTCCTCTTCCGCAGCGAGGTGACCTACGAGGACGACGCGATGAAGGGGCTGCCCGCCAACGCCGGCGAGGTGCTGGTCGCCTCCGTCGCAGCGCTCGAGCTGGTGCCCGAGACCGAGTTCACGGCCGCCGCGGTGCAGGAGGCGCTGTCGCATGCCCTCGTCGAAGAGCTCGGGCTGAAGCCGCGTGTCGCCTACGGTCCTCCGCGTGTGGCGCTCACGGGACGGCGGGTGTCGCCGCCGCTTTTCGAGTCGATGGAGCTGCTCGGCAAGGCCGAGACGATCCGCCGCCTCGGGGGGCTTGTCACGCACCTCGCTGCCTGAGCGCAGACGACGCGCGCGGGCACTCGGCCGGTTTGGCGGCCCTCCGGGCGTCGTCTAGACTGGATCGTCGGCACCGCTTCGGTTGTGTCCGGTGGGGTATGGTGTAATTGGCAACACGGCTGATTCTGGTTCAGTTGTTCTTGGTTCGAGTCCAGGTACCCCAGCAAGCGATTCGTTGAGTTTCCGCAGTCACTGCATACTCCGAAGCATCCGGTCAGGGCCGAGCCGTCGCTAACGAAGGACGCGGTAGCGGAGGTGGGTCTCGCTCGCGAAGGCCGAGGTCTCGACGCGCTCGAGTTCGATGCGCTGACCCAAGCCGGCAAACAGGGAGATCCCCTCGCCGAGCAGCACCGGTGCGACGTCGAGGTGGAGCTCGTCGACGAGGCCGAGCTGGAGGCACTGTCGTGAGATGCTCCCGCCCAGGAGGCTCACCCACTTATCGCCGGCCGAGGCCTTCGCTAGCTCTACGGCCTGGGCGATGTCGTCGACCACGAAGGTGTACGTCACGCCGTCGCGCTCGATCGGATCGTGAGGGCTGTGGGTCATCAGGTAGACCGGCACCTTCAACATTCCACCGTACGGGATTTCACCATCCTCGATGGTCTGCGTTCGGTTCGCTCCTCCGACAACGGCGCCGATGCGCTCGACGACAGCGTTGACGACGTCGTCGTCTTCGGGAGCGGCGGGCCGGCCGAACATCCAATCGACGCTGCCGTTCGGGTCTGCGAGGAACCCATCGAGGCTGATGGTCGCGTGGACGATCACGTGGGCCATGAGATCTCCTTCACTCCTGCTGTTGCGGCGATGAGGACCCTTTCCCGTCGCAGAACCGCTTTCGCTTGTCTCTGTCCTAGCAGAGTGCGTGCGATGCGCAACTCTGGCCGCACGCGGCAGGGGGCACGTCCAGCGATTGCAGCGCGATTTGCTCCCAGCGGAACATGGGCAAGCGCGGGCACGTCGCTGACGTTACTGGCTACGCGAACATTTGGCGCAGCACGTCGAGGTCGCCAGCATCGAGCGCGTTCGCGATGACGTCAGCCTCGGCCGGGTCGGGATACAGCGCGCGTAGCTCGTTCGTGAAGATGTCACGCATTTGGTTGACATCGCCCGCCCAGGCAGCGGCGCTCATCGCTTCGACCGCGAGCTGGTAGGGAATCTGCTGGTAGCCGGCCTCAGCGCTCCGTGGGTTGAAGTACTCCACCCACGGGACCGAGCTGTCAGGAGCCAGCAGCAGTACCTCGCCAGGCTGGATCGTACGCGTGTGATTGAGGGTCGCGATAGTCAGCGCGTTTGCGATGCAGAACCGGTCACCGATCGCGTACAGCGCGTCACCGGGCTCGACCGTGTACGTCTTTACGTTGCCTTCCGCATCCAGGCCCGCCGTCCCCCGTGCAAGCTCGTTGACTCCCCGGTCGATCAGGTGGCCGTTGATGCTGGCGCGTCCGCCGCCTACGTGAAGCCAGCGCGTCTCCTCGCACCCTGCTGGGCCGTTCTCTGGGATCGCCGTGCCGTTGCCGACATACACGTACCCATCGCCCGACTCGCCCTGCATCCGCTTCTCGACCGCGGCGTCATCGCTCACCACTGAATCCAGCTCGGGCGACTCCTCGGTCGGGGCGGAGTTCGCCCATGACGAGACCACGCCGGCCACCGAAGCGACAGCGGGGGCAGCGAGGACGACGAGGCCGCCAACGACGAGTACGGCGGCTCCCAGGGTGACCCTGCCAGCGAGGCTCATGTCGCCACCATATTGGGCTGGCAGTCCGCGTGCCAGCACTGGTGAACCGCGGGGTCGGACCTCACACGTAGGCGTCGCGCGTTGGGTCGAACACGCCGGAGCCCACCAGCCAGTCCCGTGCGGATGCGGTCGTCAACCGTGCCACCCGGAAGGCCACCCCAATCCGCCCCAGCTCGGAACACCTGCCGGGCGTGAACGTGTCGTCGGCACCCTCACACACGACCAGATCGATCTCGAGCGCCGGATCGAAGATCTGACGCAAATCGATGAGGCCGCTGTTCGGGAATGAACCCGCTACTTCACACGGCGACCCCCGTAACCCGGCAGCCAGGCGTTCGCGGGGGCGGTGTAAGCACGGTGTCAAGGGCTGGCTGGCCGGCCGGCGGGTTCGTTAGACAGGGCTCAACGCCTGGGGGTGTGTGAGATGAGTCCGCGGTGGGCCGGTGTCGGGCTGATGCTCGTGAGCGTCGCCTTAGGGGCTGTCGCGGGCTGGGCGATCACGGATGCCCGCTGGTCGATCGCGGCCGCACTCGCGTTAACTGCCGCGACGATCGGGATGAGTGTGGGTGCCCTCTGGTTGCGGCGCCCATCGTGGGCCGACAAGACGTGGCCACCTGCGGGGCCGGAGCTCTCAGATACCGTCAGGGTGCGACGCTTCCTGCGTGTGCTCGGGACCATATTCCTCGCCCCGGTCCCGGTGCTTGTCGCACTGCTGGTCTGGGTTGCCGCGGATCCGGAGGTCCCGCGGGGAAGGGTGATCTTCTTCGGGCTGGCGGCGGTGTTGTACGCCGCGATCGGCATCGTGCTCCTCCGCCGCAGCTTCCAGAGTGGGTCCGGCGTGGTAGCTCACTTGTCGCACACGCAACACCCGTCCACTGCGGCCGATGACCGTGAGGAAGAAGTCGGCTGGCGGGCACTGGGGCCTCGGGCGGGCGGGTTCCATCTCCTCCTAGCGGGTGCATCATCGGTGTTCGCGCTGGTGTTCGTTGCGACGCTGCCGATGCAGATCCTCTCCCGCGTGGACGACGCGGTCATGCTCTTCGTCTGGTTGGGTCTCTTCGCGGCGGTGGCAGCGGTGGTGATTGTCGTTGTCGTTCGCCGTGCGGCCCCGCGCGTTCTTGTGAATGAGAAGGAGTCGAGGATTCGCGCGGGTAAGCGTGAAGCGGCGTGGTCCGAGCTGACCAGTGCAGAGCTGGTGGCGAGCGCGCCGCTGCCTGGATCGGAGCGGACCATCATCGTCGTGCTGCACGGGGCTGACGGTTTCCGCGCGCCGATCATGGTGCGCCGGCGTGAAGCGCTCACTCTCACCGATGCGGAGACGGCACTGGCGGCTCGGATCGTGGACGCATCCGCGGTCGAGTTGCCGCGCGCGAAAGAGGACCCGCACGGCAGGTTCTCCCGACAGCTGTATCCGAGCCACCTCACGAAGCAGCAAGCCCGAGAACTCATCGAGGACCCGCCCGCTGCCGCAGACCCACTCCCGGTCCAGACCGCACGTACCTGACTAATCGCCAGCGCCGTCCGGTCGGGCGGGAGCCGACTCCTGTGCGAGGCGTGTGCGGCGTCGCTGCCGCACCCAACCGACGATGATGAACACGATCATGACAGTGAGACCGACTGTCACCGCACCGTCGACCATCCACCCGGGAAGACCGAGCGCGTAGAACCCGCGACCGCTCGTCGGGCTCATCCGACGCTCCTCATCCAGCAGGAGGAACACGTTGATGACCAGCAGTGCGGGCAGGAAGATCAGTCCGGTCACCCGCACGCTGTTCTGAAGGCTGCGGTCGAGGTTTTCGTAACGCTTGGCCACACCAACACCTTGGAACGCCCCCCGGCTGACGTCGAGGTGTTGCGCGGACCACGGGTACCGATGTAGGTCCCGGACAGGCCGCCGGAACAGCAGCGGCGCTAGACGGATGTGCGTTCTGTCTGCCCATTCCGGTTCCTCGTCCGGGCAATGCGCGAGGGTGCGCGGCGGGTTTCCCCTCGGTCCGCGGCCGTTTCGGGTAGGACGCCCGACTTGGGGACCGCGGCTCCAAGGGTGCTAGAAGATGTGCGCATCGCAGGATGCGAGGAACTTCTCACGGCGATGCTGAAGCTGGCGGTAGACGGTGGCGCGGGAGACACTGAGTAGTTCCGCGATCTCGGTCTGGGTGTACTCGCCTCGATCGTGCACCTCGAACAGCGGGGCCCGCTGGGTCTTCGACAGCTTCGGCTGCTTTCCCTTCAGCCTCCCCTTGGCGCGGGCGACGCCCATCCCTTCCCTGGTGCGCATGCTGATCAGATCCCGCTCGAACTCCGCCACCATGGCGAGCACGTTGAACAGCAGGCGACCGACGGGATCGGTGGGATCGTACCGGTTCCCGCCGAGGCTGAGTGCGACGCCTTTCGACGTCAGTTCATCCGCGATCTCGCGCGCATCTCTCAGCGACCGGGCGAGCCGGTCGAGTTTCGTCACGACGAGAGTGTCACCGCTTCGCACCGCTGCAAGCGCCTCCCGCAATCCTCGTCGGGCGCGATTCGCGCCGGTCATGCCGTGGTCGACGTAGATGTGCGCGTCCTGAACGCCCAAACGCAGCAGTGCGTCGCGTTGAGCGGTGAGGTCCTGATCCGTGGTCGAGACCCTGGCGTATCCAATCTGTATTCCATCCATAGGCCCAGCGTCGTGCCGCGCCACTGACGACACACGATGAGGATCCTCATGCGGGCGTTGCGCGGTGAAGGGTCCGCTTCATGCAAGCGAGGTCAAGATGTTAACCCCTCCATGTAGTCGTCCCGCGTTAGAGTGCCGACGTCGCCGTTGTAGTCGAAGAGATCGCCCGATGCGACCGCGCCGGCGTTGCAACCACTTCGCGCGTGCTCCGAAATAGCATCGGGACATCCGACGTAGCCTGAATCGGTGGAGATGGATGACGACGAGCTCAGACGCATTTCTGAGTTCCTTGAAGCGCGAGTGCAGAGACCGGATGCGCAAGAATACGTTCATGCCAGCCGCGCCCGCCTGGAATCGATCGGCGAGCTACTTGACAGTGTGAAGATCGTCCCCGGGGGGCGGGCGTTCGCCGTTGATCGGCATTTCCATGAGACCTTCCTCCCGTCGGACATGGTGCGGACTCAACTTCGCCTGGCACAGCACTACATCGAATCTGCCTGCGGCGGTGGCGCGCCGGCTCTTACTTCATTCGTTGTGCTCAGAGTCGCGATCGAGTGCATGGCGACGGCGCACTGGCTCATCGCGGACCCTTCGGTCCGTGGCAGGGTCGAACGATTCCTCAAGCGGATGTGGTGGGACACCGAGAGCGCCGTTGATATGGCGGTTGCTGCGGACGCGGATCCCAATCTCAGCGCGGTGTACGACCTTGAAGAAACGATTCATGAGATCGCTGAGCCGATTAAGGGACTTGACCCGGAGAAGGTGACGACGTCCAAGAGAGTGGCGCTGAGCGGCATCGTTCAGGATGCTAGCCGCGCTGTGCGACCGAGCTACCCGACTTTGATGCACTCATGCTGGATGGCGTGCGCAGGTGTGTCTCACGGGAACATCCCGATCTCAGCTGGGATGGGTGTTGAGCCGCATGCGGTTCGGAACCCTGCGGAGCATCCGATGAGCATGAATGTGTACGCGAACTTCGTTGAGATCGCCGTGACTGGTCTGCAAACCACAGTCGAGTTGTTCATGCTGTACGCAGCGGAGGAGCATCAGAACCGGCGCCCCGTGAACTGATGGCGGCGGCGGTAGAACACCGTCCCGCGAACGGGAGATCATGAGTTCAAGATGATCCCCATCCGAACCGTGCCCGAATCGGGGACCTGGGTGGGCGGCCGCTCTTGGGTCCGCGCGTTCAGTTCCGGTGTAATCCGTGCTTACGCGTGTCCAGGGCTTCGTGCGGTCCACCGGCGCACGGATTCTCCTCGCCGCTCAACGGGACATCGGCCCAACCGAACGAACCATTGGATTAGAGTGCGGGCATGGCTGATCACGCTGGTTCGACTCCACCGCAGCGGTCGACGGGCGACCCCAGTGGAGCGAAGAAGACAGAGTGGTCTGATGGCGAGCGCGCTGATTGGGTTCAATTGGCCTATCAAGCCGGGATGGAAAGCGTGAAGGCGCAACGGGAAGAGCTGAGTGCTATGCGCACCCGAGCGCTTGCATTCACGGCGTTCATTGCGACTACCACTGGATTTCTAGTTGGCGCCGGGCTCAGCGCCGACGTAGTCCGCGACGATGGCTTTTATGCGCTGACGATCGCCGGATCAGTTTGCTTCGCCGTGCTGGCGATTCTTCTGGTGTTCGCAGTCGCTCCGTTCTTCCAGTTCAAGTTCATTCTCAAGCCAGATGACCTGATGGAATGGATGGAAGGGTCTGAGCGCGCCCCATCGCGGACTTGGGCACTGCGCGCGCTCGCGACTGACACGGTTCCCGCGATGATCAAAATGAACGAACGATCCCTAACCTGGATCCGCTGGCTCTATCGAGCGATCCTCGTATTCTCCTTGACTACGCTGACCATTTGGGTCGCTGTCGTATGGATGTATAGGTGAGCCCCGGGTCGCCGCCTGACCAGGAGCCACAGGCAGATCCAGCGCCCGAGCCCTGGAGGCCGCCGAATGATCCGGCACCCCCCAGCCGAACCGGGGTACGGCACTCGGCGTCCACTCGCACAACAACGAAGACGGAGCTCGTGGCGAGCATCGCCTCCGCGACTGGTCAGAGCCAAGCGGCGGTCTCGGCGATACTCGACACTCTGTTCTCGACCGTTTCTGAGGCTGTGGCGAGAGGGTCTAAAGTCTCTATCCCTGGATGGATTTCGTTCGAGCAGGTCGCGACGTCCGCACGGACTGGAAGAAACCCCCAGACAGGTGAGGAGATCCGCGTCGCCGCTGCCAAACGAGTGAAGGTGACCGCAGGCAGCAAACTAAAGGCCAGCGTCCGCTAGGCGTGTATCTGAGCCCGCGCTCGCTTGAAAGGACCGGGGTTCGCGCTCGAGGCTAAGTTCCTGACCATCCCCCTGCGGGCAGTGCGCGGCGAGGGGAGTGCGTAGGCATTGCCGCGCGCGGGTCCGTGACACTGCCGATGTTCCGCCGCGAGCATCGAGGCGATAGAGGTGTCGACGAACCGCTCGATTCAGACGTACAGTGCGCTCATCGGTGTACTCCTCGGTGCCAGACTTCGAACGTTGTCTAGCTCGGAAAACTCGTTCCCAGGATGATTCGCCAGAGCCGCTTCGCCTCGGCGTGATCTCCGCGGGCCTCGCCCTCATTCGCCTTGCGGGCTCGAGACGCAGCGGTGTTGAGTGCGCCGATGAGTTCCTGCCTAGAGGTATAGGTGAGGTAACTGCTGAGGGAGCCACCTTGGCCGCCAGGGTCATTCACGTCGAGCCAGCCGGGGGCCCATTCGAAGAACTTCTGCATCGCATCGCGGTAGTTGCTACCGAGCTTCCCGAAGACCATGCCGGCCACGGTCTCGAGGTGGAACGAACGGAACCGCTTTGAGTGCGCTCGATTCCAAGCTTTGAGCAGGCGCACGATCGGTGCAAGGTGGTAGCCGAGTTCTTTACTCTTGTTGCTGAACCAGCTGTTGGCGACGGTGGGAGCGGTCGAGATCCAGCCGCCTGAGCCGTTCGGCAGCCAGTAGACGTTGTTGCCTTGATGGAAGACGGGCGCTACGTCTACGTGACCGCCCGTCTGGAAGAACACGCGGACTGCTTGACCCCTTGTTCCGACCTGCTGGATCAGCGTTCCCGCGTAGGCCTGACGCACCCTGTAGATGAAGGCCTGCGAATCATTCCAGTACTTCCTCTGCCAGACCCCCTTCTCGTCGGAGAACACGGCCAGGACATCGATGTCGTCTATCGGCCTGATGATCGTTCCCTTTGCGGCGGACCCCATGAGGATCCCTCCCCAGTAGGGCATGTCGGATGTTGAGGGGAATGCCTCCTCAAGGTTCTTATTGACCGATGTCTTTCGCGCCGGGATGTGCGTGTTCTTCTGATACTCGGTCGCAGTGATGTCCTCGAGGAACTTCGCGAATGCCTGTGCCGTCGTCAGCGTCATTGGTTCTTCCTCCGGAGTCGCTTGGAGGCGGCGTGCATCGCGGCCTCATTGCGGTTGCGCGTGATCTTGTACAGCCAGTCCGGGACCTGCGGGGTCGTGCGCCTCAGGTCGTAGAGCTGGGTCTGCCACGAGATGAGCTCCTGCCCCATGATCGGCTCGCCATCCTCAAGGCGTGACTCGATCGTGCGAGCGAGGTCGGCCCGGTCTTGCGCCGCACGCCACGTACTCCGCAGATAGTCGGCTACGTCCATAACGGCCGGCAGGACGGGGAAGAGCACGCCAAGCAGGATCAAGCCAAATGCAAGACCACTGAGCGCGCTCCATGTGAGCAGAACGGCTAGCCACACCACGGTAACGATCGCCCAGACGGTGACAGCGGTGCGAATCAGCCGATCAGTGTACGAGGCGTTGGCGCGCTGCGCGATTGCGATCGTCTCGGATCCGGGGTGGCTCGGATCTATGTCGTACCAATGGACGAGCCGCTCATGGCTCGCAGCGGCGTGCAGGCCCTGCTTGTCGCGAACGAGTAACTCGATCTCTTCGACAGTCGGGCGCGAAGCGCGCTCGATCGTCTCCGGCATCTGGAAGATGTAGAGATCGACTTCCTCTTGGACCGCCGCCGCTTTCGTCATCGTTCGAACCTCCGCCGCAGTGAGGAACGTGCGGCCCACAAAAAGCCAGATGCCCGTGATCGCGCCGACTGCGACCGCGGATCCCGGAATGAGTATCGAAATGAACGGGGCTGCGACACCCAGAATCAGCAGCCCAATCCACCGCGCTGCCTGCCAGCGCTTCGCTCGGGTGTACAGACGACGCTGCGCGAGGAGCAGGCGAAGCGCCTCGTCGTCGTTCTGTCGAGTCGCGATCGAGGCACTCGACGGCGGCGTGTAGTCCTGGCTCATCGTCGCGACTTCACCGGTTGAAGAGCAGCTTCAATTGCTCAATCGCTTTGTCATGATCGTCCGCCAGGTGGTACGTCAGCGCGCGTTTAGAGCGCAGCACAGCGGTATCGAGCTTGGGCAGTGCGTCCGTTTTCGTTGCATCTGACGAGCACGACCCGAAGCGTGAACCCAGTCCTGTCGGATCATTCATTGATGCGAGTTCGATGCTCTGAAGATGTTTGAGCGCGTAGTGCAGGTCGATGATCGGAACGTAGGCCGTTTCCTCGCTCAGGAACTTCGCCGCCCGCATCTCGAGGTAGCAGGACGACACCGGCACGTTCCGTTTGTACTTCCAGATCTTGAGGTGTCGTGCAAGCTTCTTTGCTCCACCGCCGCTGTGCTTCGCGTTGATCTCGTTGACGTACTTGTTGTGTTCCTCTGGAAAGCTCTTCATCCAGCCGCCCCGTGGGTCGGCGATCATGTAGCCGCCTCCCGAGCTGATGTATCCAGGAACGACTTCGACGATCCCGTCCGAGAAGTGGCACACCACAGCCGGTTGACGAATAGTGATGGTTGTCGAGGTGAAGCGTGCCTGCAGCGCCTCCTTCACTTTGGTGAGCATGGTCAACGCCGATGTCGGCTGAATCCCCTTGAGCGATACCAAGTAGTCGGCGTCGCTGTACTGCCAGACCCCAGTGCCATGCCGGAGGGAGCCGATCTCGAACATGCGGTACACGCCGAGCACGTAATCGAGGCGTGCCTGGATGGAGGACTTGTGTCCCTTGGCTCCGTCGAACTGTGAGGCCGTGGGTGTGAAGAGTGACGTCAGGTCATTGAGCCATGAGGTTGCGGTAGCCGCCATCAGGCACCTGTCTCCTCTCGAAGACCGAGCACGTCGCGCGCTGTCTCCGTGATGTGTGCAGGATCTGCGACGGGGACGTCGATTTCTCCTGTGAATACCTCGTTGTGGTCTCGAGCTGTGAGCTGCCACGTTCCATGAATCGACGTGAGTGACGCATCCGCAACGACCAGCACAAATTCCTCGTCCTCGGATTCGTGCGTCCCAAGCGGGCGAAGCTCTCCGATGTCGAGATCAAGATCAACCGAACCGCCGTTCCGGAAGCTCACCGACGGTGCGACGTACGTGCCCGGGATGGACGGTTGCATGTACCCGAGGTTTGCGTAGTTCGAGATCCCGAGGTCGCGTTGTCGCGGGCCCCACATTCGAGGTGGACGCGGCAGTTCTAGGCTCGACATATTGTCGGCCCATTCGGGATCGACGTAGTCATAGGCGAACACGTCGCCTTCAAGGTGGAGCTTCAGCTCGACGTCGTGGAAGAACGTCGTCGTCCGGTTTGTGACCCTCACGATTATTGGAGTTAGCTGGCTCGCTGCGATTCGTGGCGCAGCAGCGCCCCAAGCATTGCGGAACTGCGCCTCCCATGAGTCGATCGAAGCCCGATAAGCGTCCTCGGTTCGCTCTTCCGGAATCATCATTGCGTTTGCGACCTGCGACATGCCCTGGATGCGGGGCGAGAGGGCGGCGAACCCGCGCACGCCCGTCGCGAGATCAGCGAGGCTCCCCGGAGCCAGCGGTTCCTTGACAGGTGGCTCTTCCACTGGCAGCGCAGCGATCAATCGCGTTCGCTCGCGGTCCACATATGCTTCGACCGTGCGATCAGCGTCGAGCGAGACAGGCGAAACATCGCCGACTAGCTCGACGCGAAAATCAACTTCAATTTTCGGTGACGCCGCGCCCCGCGCAACCAACAGGTCGAACTCGTCTGCGTTCGCCTCGCGTGTCTCGCCGTCCGCCCGAATGTAGATCCGTCCGCTCGTGAGCGACTCGCCGTTGCTACGACAAGGGAATGGGGCCTGGCCAAGCTGAGGCGGATCGACGATGACGATCAGAACCTGCTTGCTTGACCCTTCGATTGGCACCCATACGACGTCCCATCGCGGGCCAGCAGCGCCGACGTACTGCTGAACAACCTTGGCGATCTCCATCATCTCTACAGGCGGGATGCCCGTGATGGAACCGAATGCGACGCCGATGAGCATGGCGGCGTACCCCTCGAACGCGGTGGCTGCCGTCTCAGGCAGTCGGTTCGCGGCACCGAGAATGAACTTGGCGATCTTCTCTTTGTCCTTCTTAGTGGACAAGTCGAGGGTGCTCTTCAGTTCGAGATAGTGACGTTCGGCAAGATCACCTTGTTCTGCCACAGCTTCGACAAGTCCCTGAGCTGCGAGAACGCCTCGAGGCGCCTGCGAAATGTCGAGGCCCGTCATTCGCCGTGCTCCCCCGCGATCACGATGCGCTCACCTGCTGCGGGTTGAGGAGCCTGTCCCCGTTGAGGTGAATCATGTGCGTCGGACTAGAGGCACACCACGCCTCGGTCTCCCACGCGACGTCTGCCAACGTCTGATATGGCGTGCAATACTGCCGCAGCGCAGCTTGCTCCGCTGAATCCATGGCCGCGAGGGCGGGCTTGCGTCGCGCTTCAGCGCGATCAATCAGGCACATGTTCAGAGCGTACCGACGGCTTCCGACTTGATCATCGCAGTATCAATCGCGGCGCCAGCACTCGGGGGTGCGGCTCGAGGGTCAGACAGCGCCGACGGGAGGGGCCGCGATCGAAGCCAGCGCGGCAACTGTCGCTAAGCCACCGCCGAAGAGGCCGTGCAAACCTACGTACGCGACCGAGCTCGTCCGGAGAGCGGTCCCTATCCAGGCGTTGCTCGGTTGATGGACCCGCGTGCGCTCAGGATTGCCACACTGACGCTTCTCGGCAGCGTGTCCGAGAGAATCGGGGCATGGACGTCGAAACGCTGGCCGTGAACGAGATCAGCACCCTTATGGCTGAGTGCCCTCATCTGGTCCCGACCATCACGACCAATGACAAGACCCCTTTTACCGATGGTCACGTCGACATGTACGAGGGACTGAGCAGGGCTAAGTCCGGCTGGGTGGGTCGGATAGCGGTGCAGGTCAAGGGGCGCCGCACCAACGCTAGAGGACGGTTCAACACCATCTTCAAGATCTCACGTGCCGACTTGGCGGCGTTCCAGCAGCAGGGCGGCGTGGTGTTCTTTCTCGTATACGTCGATCCGAAGTCTGGCCGGCGCCACCCGCTGTATCGTGTCCTGTCACCGTTCGGCGTTCGAGACATTCTGGACGCCAGTCCGGAAGGTGGTGCGGACATCGCGGTGGAGCTCAGCCCACTTCCTCGCGACAGCGCCTCCGTAGAACGAATCCTGTACATCGCGCTGAAGTCGCAGGAGCAGCGCCTATCTGTCGGGTTTGATCCGTCTCTCATCAACGAGGGCACAAGCATCAGCATCTACGTCATCGACGCGCCGTCCTTCGACGCCCCGCTCACCCTGTCTTCCGAGAAGGGTGACTCTGTGCTCGTGCTGAACACGTCGAACGGCATGGCGCTGCCGATGCCGGGTGAGCTGACGTTGTTCCCACCCTCCTACCTTCCGCGCGAGATGGAGACGACGGTGACTGCCGGAGACATCACCTTCGACCGCCCCACGGTGAAGCAGATCGGGGACCGCTCCTTCGAGGTGACGTTGTCGAGAGGTCTGAGCCTAGTGACCACCGGTTCCGACGGAGAGCAGTCCACTGCCGTCACTCTCAGCCCGGTCGGCAACCTGGTGGAGAGGGTCAAGGACATCAGCTTCTACCTGGGACTCACCGGTGGTCGCTCCTTGAGCATCGACGGGAAGAACACGCGGTTCAACTTCTCCGACGACCCCGACGATGCACGGCTGCGTGAGTACCTCGGGACTCTGCAGAAGGTCGTCGCGGTGTTCGACACACTCCACATTGACCCCGACCTCGTGGAACTAACCGACATCACCCCTGAGCAGGTTCGAGCGCTCCTGCACATGCACCATTCCCTCGTCGAGGGTAAGCATCTCAACGCAGCCAACGGCCAGCCGGGGCTGCTGTTCCAAGCCATCGCGCAATGGCAGGTGGCGCTCCTCGTATTGCCTGCCGACAAGCCGGGATCCTGGGACTACGGGGACCCGTTCGCCCCCGAGCACCAGCACCGTTACCGCGTACACCGCAAGAACCTAGACGGCACCCTGGAGCCGTGCTCGGCAACGGCGTTCGACATTCTCGGTGACGAATTCCCCAACGTGCTCAACCTTCATCTCTCCGACATCACCGCGCCGTACGATGTGATTGCAGATCTGCCGGACACCATCACCCTCGCGAACATGCGTGTGCTCGCGCTCATCAAAGCGGCAGATGCGATACCGCAACGGAGGGTCGCGTTCCTGGATGCGGCGGCAGCGCTGAATGAGTGGTTGATTTCGGTGGACGGTGACCAGGAACACCACCTCATCAACCGCTGGCAGGTCCTGCACCGCCGGGATGCTTTGGGAAGTGAGCAGCGCGCTGCCATCCGCGGACTGCGCCGAAGCGTCGCCTTCGCGGGTCACCCTCGCGCTGACGAGGTAGATGCGCTCTGTGCGATTCTGCTCGGTGACGTCGAAGACACGGCCCAGGCTCTCGCCCGTCTGACCGAGAAGGAGCTCGCGCAGGTGAAGGACTATCCCATCTGGGCGCTGGTCCCCGACCGCTGACGCTCACCGACCGACAGCCGTAACCTGATATAGACAGCGGCTGTCGAGCGCGCCGAAGTCGGGGCGACCAACGGCTCTGGAGCGCGACCCGATCGAGCGGAAGCGGGTCGCTGTGCGTGCGAGGGCCGCTGGTTGGCCGGCCAGCTGCCATCCCGGCTCGGTCGTCGAGTGGTGGGTGCGCGTATGCGGCGCCCGATGGAGTGCACGCTGGTCGTCCCTAGTTCGATCTATAGCGGTCTCCGATCCTCGGCTCTCGCCAGCACCGCTTCCAGCGCGGCGAGCCGTGCGGCGGGACGTCCGGTGATCTCGGCGATCGTGAGGTGATCCCCGACGAGGCTCGGATCATCGGCGAGCTCTAAGAGCACGTCGTTCATCGCAGCGCGAAGCTCGGGGTGCTCATCGTCTCCGACGTCGATCGCATCGCTCGGCGCGAGCGGAAGAAGGATGAGGACATCGACCGTGGTCAGGGCTGCGGTGGTGAGGGCGCTCGCGCGCTGGAGAAATTCGCTGTCGAGCGAAACGCCCGTCAGCTCTGCCCTGGCGAGCAGATATGCCAGGAAATCCAGCGGGCCACGCTCTGCGATCAGATCTCCGTCGGGTGCCTCGTTGCTCAGGCGCCCTGCCGCGATGCGCAACTGGGAGGCGAAGAGTGCGGCGCCGGGCGCGTCGATCGTCTCGTCGACGAGCTCGAACGGGTCGGGCAGCACGGTAAATTCGGGGTGCCTCAGCGAAAAGTCCGAGATCAGGGTGCTCTTGCCACTGGCGTGGGTACCCGACACGACGATGCGCACGGGGCGAGGATACCGGGCGCGGGCTCGCCCTGGGATCAGAGGTGGAGCGCTCCGATATGCACCGGGTCCCGCCACCGTCGGGCGTGCCGCCATCGGCGCAGCGTGAGGCGCTCGGCGCGAAGCTCGAGACCCGGCTGGTTGCCCGCCCGGCCGATCTTGGCCAGCGCGTTGGCAAGGTGCACGGCGCCGGCCCGCTTGGCGGCGGCGTCGTCGGCGATGAGTTCGATGAGCAGGAGAGTGGCGCGCCGCAGGTGACGGCCGGCGCGGAGAGCGCGCGGCAGGCAAAGAGCGCTGAGCTCGGCGATCCGTACCGCCCACCCGTGGCGCAGGCGCAGGTGCGTGGCCTCGTGGGCGATCACCGCACGCAACTCGGCGGGGCTCAGGAGCTCGCGCAGGCGCGTCGAGACCAGAATCTGCGGCTTCCGAGCCGGGACGGCGACCGCTGAAGGCGCGGCGGAATCGACCCACACCAGGGTGTACCCGCGATGCTGCTCGCGTGACACGGCGATCGATCGCAGCTCATCGATCGCCCCGCGCTGCGAGTCCGCGAGCGGCTCGGCAGAGACCCAGACGAATCCGATGACGGCGCCGACGGCGCCGAGCTGCATCCAGGCCAAGAGCGTCACGGTGATCGCCTGACCGGTATCGCTCGACGGCGCAGCAGCCAATGCTTCGAGGATGATCGCCGCGATGGATGACACAGTGAGCGCCGCACCGGCACCGACGGCGGCGAACCACAAGGCCAGAGCCGTGCGCGGATGGTGGACCTGCCAGTGTCCCGCGGTCAGGGCCAGTGGCGCGAGGATCAGCAGCGTCACCGCCGCCACGAGAAGTGCCGCCGCGATCGGCATCGTCAGTGCCGCTTGCCCTTCGAGGACCCGTCGATCGCTGCGCGGAGCAGGGCGAGGTCGTCGGCCTCCAGGTTGCCGGCGAAACGCAGCAGCGCGGCGCGTCGGTCGCCGGCGTCGTCGAGGGCGGCCAGCATCGAGGCGCCGGCGTGCTCGTCGTCGGAGTGTGCGGCCCGGAAGCTCTGTTTGCGAGGAGAGATGCCGGCGCGAACGACCTCGCCCTTCTTGTGGAGCCTGTCGAGCGCCGTGAGCAAGGTCGTGTGCGCGGGGACCGGATCGGAGAATGCCTCCTGGATCTGGCGGGCGCCGAGGGGCTCCGGGGCAGCACGCAGGATCCGCAGAATCTGACCTTCGAGCTCTCCGCGTTCCCGGGTGCGTTCGCCGGCCATTCGTCCTCCCCGCAGCGAATCTCGCGCCGTCGCGCGCGGACTCTATCTCTACGTAATGTAGTGGACGGGATCCCGGACTGTATTCTACGTCATGTAGAGTTACAGATCGTGAACAGACGACGCTCCCCCCTCCTCGCCGCCACGATGCTGACGCTGGCTCTGACGGGGTGCGCCGGCCCCAGCGGAACTGCATCGCCGAACTCGAGCGTCGATCCCGACTATGGGACGCGCTCCGTCACGGATTGCACCGGAGCCACCTCGACGTTCACCTCGGCGCCGGAGCGCGTCGCGACGGTGACGACGAGCGTGTTGGAGATCCTGCTGGCTCTCGGGCTCGAGGATCGGATCGTGGGCGTGCAGGCGGTGGCGCCGGGTGCCTTCCCTGCTGACCTCCAGGCCGTCGCAGACACCTTTCCGAAGCTCGGCGGCGAGTACGTGCCCGGGGATTTCGTCCCGGTCCAGCGCGAGGAGCTGCTGTCGGTCGAGCCGGACTTCGTCGTGGGGGGATGGGCTTCGAACTTCGACTCCTCGCTCGGAGCCCTCTCGCAGGACGAGCTCGCCGAGAGGGGCGTCCCCTCCTACTTCGCGCTGGCGGCCTCGTGCGCACGCACCGAGCCGGTGACCGACCTGTCCGCGGTCTATGCCGACATCGAGAACTACGGCACGATCTTCGACGTCGAGGAGGAAGCCGCCGCCCTCATCGACGACATGAAGGCCACCGTCGACGGCGTCCAGGAGAAGCTCGGCGATGTCGACCCCCCGCGTGTCTTCACCTACAGTCTCGAAGACGGCGGGGCGAAGGCCTACTCCGCCGGCAACCAGTTCCTCGGCAACGCCATCATCCAGCTGGCCGGGGGAGAGAACATCTTCGCCGACACGGATGCGGTCTACGGCAACGCCGGCTGGGAAGAGGTCGTGGCGCGTGATCCCGAGGTGATCGTCCTCGAGGTGTTCGGCAAGCCCACCGAGGCCGCCTTCGACGAGGCGGTCCAGCGCGCGAAGGACTTCTTCACCACCGACCCGGCGCTGCAGGACATCACCGCGGTGCGGGAGGGCAACTTCGTGCCGATGATCGACGAGGCCTATTACGTGGGAGGGGTCCGCAACGCGGAGGCGGTGGAGATCCTCGCCAGGGCCTTCCACCCCGACGTCTTCGCCGAGTGAGGCGCGCTCTCGGGTCGAGCGTGCGTCGGATCGGACCGGCGCCCGTACTGCTCGGTCTGTCGGTCGCCGGTGTGGTGTTCGTTCTGGTGGCCGTGGGGGTGGGGGCCTCCGTCATCCCGGTCACGACGGTGGGGGAGCTGCTCTTCTATCGGATGACGGGCATCGGGGATCCGTCGCACTGGAGCCTGGCGCAGGACGACATCGTGTGGAATCTGCGTCTGCCGCGGGTGGTGCTCGCGGTGATGGTGGGGGCGTCGCTCTCGGTGGTGGGAGTGGTCGCGCAGGCGGTCATGCGCAATCCGCTGGCCGATCCGTTCGTCCTCGGCATATCGCCGGGTGCGGCGATGGGCGCCGTCGCCTGGCTCGTGCTCGGATCCGGCGCGTTCGGCGCGCTCCCGGTCGGGCTGGCCGCCTTCGCCGGCGCGATGCTCGCGATGCTCGCCGTGGGCGCGTACGTGCGGGGTACCGGCTCGTTCACTTCGAGTCGGCTCGTCCTGGCGGGCATCGTCATCGGCACGGGCTTCGCGGGGGTGACGAACTTTCTCATCTTCGCCGCCCGTGACTCCGCCACGACGCACTCCGCGCTGTTCTGGCTGTGGGGGAGCCTCGCTGGTGCGCGGTGGGACCAGCTGCCCGTCCCGGCCGTCGCGCTCGTCGTGGGCATCGCGGTGGTCGTATTCTCGTGGCGGCCGCTGAACGCACTGCTGCTCGGCGATGCGACCGCCGCCGCGCTGGGAATCCGCCCGCATCGCGTCCGCATCCGGATGTACGTCGTGGCGGCGGTCCTCACGGGTCTCGCAGTCGCCCTGGCGGGCGTGATCGCGTTCGTCGGCCTGATCGTGCCGCATGCCGCGCGACTGCTCGTCGGCAACGACCATCGTCGCCTCGTGCCCGTCAGCGCCGTTCTCGGGGCGGTCTTCCTCGTCGCTGTCGACCTCTTCAGCCGCACCATCCTGCCGCCGGATGAGCTCCCGATCGGGGTCGTGACCGCCGTCCTCGGCGCGCCGGCGTTTCTCGCCCTCCTCGCGCGGCGCCGTTCCGGGTTCGGCGCGTCATGAGTCCTCTCTCCTCGCCGGTGGTGCTCGACGTCGCGGGGCTCACCGTCGTCCGCAGCGGCCGGGTGCTCCTAGACCAGGTGAGCTTCTCGGCGTCGCGGGGTGAGGTGGTCGGGATCGTTGGGCCGAACGGCGCCGGCAAGTCGACGCTGCTGGGCTGTCTCTATCGCCACGTGGACTATCGGGACGGCAGCATCCGCGTCGACGGTCAGGAGCTGCGGATGCTGCCCCGCGCGGAGAGTGCGCGGCTGATAGCCGCGATGCCTCAGGACACCGCCGTGGAATTCGACCTGACCGTCGAGGAGATCGTCAGCGCGGGGACGATCCCGCACCGGCGCGCGGACCGCGCCCGCAGCCGCGACGTGGTGGAGGAGACGCTCGCCCGCGTGGATCTCGTCGGGATGCGGGACCGCAGCGTCGCGACGCTCTCCGGTGGGGAACGGCAGCGCGCGCTCCTCGGACGGACGCTCGCCCAGAACGCGCCCATCCTCGTTCTCGACGAGCCGACGAATCACCTCGACCTCGCCCACCAGGAGCAGCTGCTCGGGCTCGTGCATCAGCATCCCGGCACCTCGATCATCGCCATCCACGACCTCAACCTGGCCGCGGAGTACTGCGACCGCATCGTCGTGATGAGTCGCGGACGAGTCGTGGCGTGCGGGCCGCCCGCGGAGGTGATGACAGCGGAGATGCTGGCCGAGGTCTTCGCGGTGACGGCACAGATCATCCCGCATCCGCAGAGCGGCCGGCCGCATTTGCTCCTGGACTCACCGCGAGGCGGACGTGCTCCCCGCTGACCGGCGATCCTGTCGTCTGCGGGTGGCGCGCGCGACGAGGAAGAGGAGCGAGCCCACCGCGACGTAGGCGAGCGCGCCCAGCCACACCGTCCAGCTCTGCTGCGTGAGGAGCACGATGCTCGCGAGGATGGCCAGGACTGGGAAGACACGCGGAACGTGGAAGTGCGGGTGATCCACCTTGTCCTTCTTGAGCACGAGGACGCTGACGTTCGCCGAGAGGAAGACGAGGAGCAGCAGGAGCACCGTCGTCTCGGCGAGGGTCGCGACGTCGCCGAGGAAGGTCAGCACGATGGCGGCACCCGCCACCACCACGATCGCGACCCACGGGGTGCGACGGTTCGGGAGCACGCGCCCGAAAGCGCTCGGCAGAAGCTCGGACTCCGCCAGCCCGTAGCCGACGCGGCTGGCCATGACCATGAACAGCAGCGCGCCGTTGGCGATCGCCACCAGCGCTATCAGGCTGAACAGCCACTCCGGCACCGCCAGTCCGCTCTCCTTGACCACCTCGAGGAGGGGGCCGGTCGACTCGGCGAGCTGGTCGAGGGGCACGACGATCACGGCGCCCAGCGCGATAAGGAGGTAGACCACTGCGGCGGTCGCCAGCGCCGCGAACAGCGCCCGCGGGTAGGCCTTCGAGGGGTTCTTCACCTCTTCTGCCATGTTCGCCGCGGCCTCGAACCCGAGGAACGAGAAGAAGGCGATGATCGAGGCGGCGAAGGCACCCTGCAGCGGCGGGACGTCGGGCGCGAACTCGGTCAGGCGCGACGGATCGCCGCCACCATTTCCGAACACGATCGCAGCGAGAACGATGATGATTACGAGCCCGCTCACCTCGATGATGGATGCCACCAGGTTCGCCCCAAGCGATTCCTTCACGCCGCGCAGATTGATGAGCATCAGCAGCAGCAGGAACACCACAGCGACCGGTGCCGACGGCACATCGATGAGCGCATTGAGGTAGTCGCCCGCGAAGGCGTTCGCCAGCGAGGCCGCTGTCGTGATGCCCGACGCCATCATGAGGAAGCCGACGAGGAACGAGAGGTACGGCACGCGAAAAGCGCGGTCCACGTACCGTGCGGCGCCGCCGGCATGCGGGTATTTCGTGATTAGTTCCGCGTACGTGCCGGCGGTGAGAAGCGCCACGCCCAGCGCGATGAGGAGGGGGAGCCAGATGACCCCGCCCACATCCTTCGACATCGACCCGACCAGCGTGTAGATGCCCGCGCCGAGGGTGTCGCCGACGATGAAGGCGTACAGGAGCCAAACCCCGACCGCCCGCTTCAGCTTTCCGCTGTCGGCACCCGATGATGTCGTCGCTTGCGTCGCCATGCGATCACTTCAGCGGGCGCGGCTCTCCCGACACAAGCACCTGACCGGAGAGGTGCGGATGCCGTAAAGTAGCGCGGTCGGTCTGGGTCAGCGCAGATGCTGGAACGGCGTCTCCACGCGCACGAACGGCCACTCACGGCCGATCCAGCGGGGCACGAAGTCGTCGACGGCGCGACGGACGCCGGGGTCGACCTCTTCGCCCACCCACCACGAGACCTCGGCTGCCGGCTGCTCTGCGGCATCGGCGAGGGGGTCGATGTAGACGCATCCGAACAGCGCCGACTCGTCTGCGGGGAGGACGGCGTAGTTGAACGACTCGTGGGTGACCATCTCGGCCGCGTGCCGTGCCAGGTCTTCTCGGTCGGCCTCACGGGTGATCGTCGCGACGGGCCATCCCCACGCTTCCCCGTACATCCGCCACAGCATCTCGCGGTTGGCGGCGAGGGCGATCATGTCGATATCGACATCGGCCGCGCGGATCGGCCGGAGGTGCACGGCGGCCGTCACGTCCGCGCGCAGGGGGTGCGAGAAGTCGGGGGGAAGCCATCCGGTACCGGTCATCGCTGCTCCTCTACGGGTCTGCCCCCAGCTTCGGGCTCGCTCCGGCGCTGGCCGGTACGCCGCGCGGAGATCGATAATGAACGCATGGACGCGCGGGCGCTGAGCCCCGACGAGGCTCGAGAGCTCGCCGCTCTGCGCGCACGGGCGTACGGTCCGGAGCCCGACATCGCCGACGACGCCCGCGCGCTGCAGCGGCTGCGAGACCTGGAATCAGCGGCGCACGGTCCCGGGGCGACGACATCGGCTCACCACGACGAGGACCCCGCCCTGACGCGGGCGACCGGCTCCCGGTCTCGGGCGCCCGACACACCGACACCTGAGAGCGACACGATGACCGCGGTGCCGTCGGAGCCGGTCGTCACGGTCTCGGCCGCGCCGACGCCCTCGCGTTTCATCCGGCTCATGCGCAACGGCTGGCTCGTCGCCGCTGTCGCGGTCGTGGCCGCAGCGGCGACTGTCTGGGGCGTGCTGCAGGCGGTGGCACCGCGATCGGACCTCGTCCTCGGCCTCGTCTCGACCGGAGGCGAAGGCTCGGAGGAGTTCGCTCGGCCGAGCTTCCTCGACGCGCAGGACTTCGATCTCCGCGAGGTGCAGCGTTACGAGGCGTACGGCCCCCTCGACCTCTGGCTCGCCGTCGCCGCCTCAGGAGACCGATGCCTGCTCGTCGATGCAGACGAATACGGCATCGTCGGCGTCAGCTGTACTCCACCGGATCTCGATCCGATCGTCGACGTGCGCATCTGGCGAGGAATGAGACGCGACATCTTCGGCGAATTCGCCGTCAACACCGTGCTGCGCTTTCAGTACCGGGACGGTCGTGTCCACCTCTGGGTGCGTTCGCCCAGCGAGACGTGAGCGCGGATGCTGCGAGTCCCGCAGGACGCGGCATCCGGGCGTTCACAGATCGGCCGCGTCGCCCGGGTCCAGCGTCAGGAACTGCCCCCCGTTCTGCTCCGTCGCCCACTGCAGCCGGGCGCGTCCCATGTCCCGGCCGGCCACCGACAGCGTCATGTCGTGCGTGCCGAAGGCCCGGCGCGGCTTGACGGCGAGGACGAAGTCCATCGCGTCGCCGATCTTCAGCCACGGAGCGCCGACAGGCGCCGCGAGAAGCTGCACATCGGCTCCCTTCGGCACCGCGTACGAGTCGCCGGGATAGTAGAACTCGTCGTTCACCAGCACCCCGACGTTGTCGACGATCGGGATCGATTCGTGGATGACGGCGTGGCGGCCACCGAAGAACTCCAGCCGGAACGGATCGAGGGTGACAGTGTCGCCCGGATTGACGACTGTGATGTCGTAGGCGGCCGCGGCCTTCGCGACGCCCTCCGGGGCGAAGACCGGGACGCCCCCGGTCGCCTTCAGAATGCGGTCGAGATGCTCGGGCGTCCAGTGGTCGGGATGCTCGTGAGTGATCACGATCCCGACGACATTTCCGAGGTCGGACAGGGGCGTGGTGAAGACGCCGGGGTCGATGAGGAGGGAGGATCCCGACACATCCACACGCAGGGCGGCGTGCTCGAACTTGGTCACTCGCATAGGGCGAGTCAACCCGTCCCGAGCGGTCCGGGCAACCGCGGCGGCGCGGGCCGTCCCGATTTTGCCGACCCTTCCGGCCATGGCATAATCGAACGGTTGCCTGACGGCCCCATCGTATAGCGGCCTAGTACGCCGCCCTCTCACGGCGGTAACGCGGGTTCGAATCCCGCTGGGGTCACCAACACGATGAAAGCCCGTCCGCACGGACGGGCTTTCATCGTTTCGGGCGGTCGGAGACAGTTCGGTCAGCGCTCGAGGTAGCGGCGCACCGCTTCTGCGGCGGTGGCGTGGTCAAGGACATCCGGCTCGCCGGACATCGTGATCGTGCCCACGAGCTCGCCCCGTACGCGGAGCGGGATCGCACCGCCGTGAGCCCGCAGAGTGTCGTGATCCACCCCCTCGAGTCGTTCGAACGGCGTCCCCGCTTCGAGGTGCCGGAGCTTCACCAGGAGGGAGGGTTCGCCGAACTCCTCCGCCACAGCCGCCTTGCCCGCTAACCACGGGTCGTTGCCCGGACCCGTCGTGCCGAGCTTGGCCTGGAAGACCACGTCGCCGTGCAGCACGATCCGCACGGCAAGATTCAGCCCGCGCTCATCGATCACCTCGACGGCGGTCAACCCGAGGTCGACAGCGGCGTCGTTGTCGAAGCGGGCGACGTCTAAGACGGGCTCCGATTCGATGTCGGCGGCGGTGTAGACGGGGAGTTCGTCTCGCGATGCGGCTGCGGCGCTCATGTGGATCCTCCGGTCGGTGCTGGTTTTCGAGTCGATGCCATTGTGGGGCACGGCTCAGACGTAGTCGTTCGCCGCGACCACGCCGATGGGGGAGTCGACGATCTCGTGCCAGAGCACCGCGATGCCGGCGTCCAGAGATTCGGCCTGCTGTGCCCGTACCGCGATGCGCCGGGCGAGGAGAGCGTAGTCGTCGCATCCGGCGACGAAGACCACCGTCACGACGACCGACCGGCCGCACTCCCACTCGAGACGGGCGTGCAGTCGCCTCGCCGCGGCGTCCCAGTCATCCCTTGCCTCCGCCGCTTCCGGCAGCCGATCCACCAGAAGCATGAGATGGTCGAGTCGGCGCAGGCGCCGGGCGAGGGCCGCGCTGCGGTCTGCGAGCTCGCGCCATCGTCGACGGCGATCGGTGCGCGTGTGCACGTCCGATGCATCGACCCCGACGACCGCGGCGCGATGTCCGCCCCAGACGTCCTCCGGTCTGGCGAACCGCTCGGCTGTCATGACGGCGGGAAGCTCCTGCACGCAGGGCAGGCGATCCCCGAGCAGCGCGAGCATCGGCGACTCCGATTCCGGGCCGGTGACGCCGGCGCCGGCGTCAGGACTTGTCGGCGCGACTCTGGCATGCGACGCACGTGCGGGCATGGGGCAGCACCTCCAATCGCTCCGCGGGGATCGTGGCCCCGCATCCGGTGCACACGCCGTACGACCCGTCGGCCAGCCGCTCCAGGGCGGCGACGATCTGGTCGATCGTCCTCTGCGTGGCAACCGACGTGGCGTACGCCACGGGGTCCACGTTCGGGATGGCACGGGGAGCGAGCTCGCGGAGGATGCCCTGGCGTTCGATCAGCTGGAGCTCGAGGGTGCGGCGCGCAGCCTCGAGGTCGATGTCGCCGACGGGGAGGGCGTTCGGGCCGGTCATGAAGACGTTCCTTTCGGAGTGGCGGTGGGCGGAGGCCGACCTGGGGGGGGCGAAAAAAGAAACGCGCCGCAGAAGCGACGCGCTGGCGACCGGACGAGCCGGAGGAAGAAGCTCGAGGTGGCGGCGCGCGCAGGGCAAGGCGGCGGGTCATCGCGGGGGAGAAGGGCATAGCCTCACCGTAGCCCGCTCTGAGAAAAAGGCAAGTCAGATGGTTTTTTCCGCCCGGCGACGACCGGTGGGCGTTCACCGCGTCCCCCGGGACACCCGGTGGTCGCGTAGCGTGGAGGAGAGCGGGAGGAGATGCGATGCGCATCGTGCAGTCATCGGATTGGCGTGATGGGATCCCGTTCGACACCCCGATGCCGGCAGAGGATGCTGCGCCGGGCGACCCGGCACGCTGCTTCCGGTGCGGGGCCGGGTCAGAGCCCCTCCCGCGCGCCTCCCTGTGGGTGGTGAAGCACCGGCACCCCACTCACCATGGCGGGTATGTGCGGTTCTACTGCTCCGCTCATGCCCCCGTAGCCCCGCCGGCGCCAGCGGCGGTGGCGTCCGCCCGACCGTCACGGTCGGCAGCGCGTGCGCCGCGCCGCGAGGCTCCCGTCCGTAGGCCTGCCGCCACCGACGTCACGCGGTCGATGTGCCCCGACTGCTTCGTGGAGGTCTCCGCGACCGGCGAGTGCGGGATGTGCGGACGCCAGGTCGGCTGATCATTCCGGCGGCGGGGTCGTCCGGGTGCGCCGCGAGCGCCGGATGCGACGGAGCAGTGCCACGACGCCCCACGTGATGGCAGCGGCCACCGCCAGGACGCCCAGCCAGGGCAACAGGAAACCGAACGCGATCACGATGCCGTTGAGCGTTGCGACAAGACCGTTCCACCCCGCGGCGACCCCGTCGCCGAATCCGGCGGGGTCGGCCTCGACCGGAGACGACGCGGGCACGAGCTGCACGCTGAGGCTCGACAGGTCGATCTGCCCCTCGAGCCACGCCAGCTGCTGACGGTCGGCTTCGAGGGTCGCCTGGCGTTCGGACAGCGCGGTCTCGGCGGCGAGGAGATCGGCCACGTCGGCAGCCTGGGCCATGAGCTCGGTGAGGCGGGCGACCGACGCCTCCGACGCCGCGATCCGCGCGCGCACATCGATCGCCTGGTCGGTCACGTCCTGCCGTGAAACCGTCGACGAGGTGACCTCGCCGATCTCGCGCAGCTCCGCGATCGCGTCGTCGAGCTGATCGGCCGGAACCCGCACGCTGACCCACCCGGCACCGGTGCCGGGATACGGCGCGGGGCCGACGATCATCCCGGACTCGGGAGAGCCGCCGACGGCGACGTCACCGGACGAACCGATGCTGAGCGATTCCACGTAGCCGCCGCGCGCCTGTGCCCGCTGCGCGACCTGCTCGGCGGCAGCGGCCACGTCGCCGACGACAACGGTCGCCGACCCGGTCGAGATGACGTCGCGCTGCCCGGTCGCAGCGTCTGCGGCGCCGACGGCCGAGTCGGCCTCGGCGCCGGCGCCGGCGCGGCCATCGAGAGGGACCTGTGGCGCCAGCTCGACGCCACCCTCCGGTGTGGTCGGGGCGGAATCGCCCGCCGAGGAGGCACCGCCCAGCGACGACGTGACGCTCGGTGCGATCACCGCGGCGACGACGATGACCGCGGCGGCTGACGCGCCGATCGCCCAGCCGCGTGCGCGCCGGCGGCGCGACGACCGTCGATCCTCGGCAATGCGGCCGAACACGTCTCGTTCGATGGCCGCGATCCGGACGTCGTCGAGCTCGGGCAGGGTCGGGGGCTGGGTGGTGTTCATGCCTTCTCCGTCTCGGTGACAGCGGTCCGCACACGGGTGCGGATGCGAGAGAGACGGTTGCGGACGACGGCGTGGGTCACGCCCAGCTGCGCGGCGGCGGCCTCGTACGCGAAGCCCTCCGCCACGCACAGGCGGAAGATGTCCCGGTCGAGGGGAGCGAGCCCGGCCACCTCGTCGAGGATCGCGTCGACGGTGGCTGCGTCGATCACCTGTTGCTCGATGTCGACGGTGCCGGGCAGCTGGTCGTCCACGGGAGCGAGGCGTCGACGATCGCGCTCACGCGCGCGCAGTCGATTGGCCGATTGGAGGCGGCAGATGGTCGCCAGCCACGGCAGCAGCGACTGTCCCTGCAGCTGAAGCCGGGAGATCTTCTGCCAGGCGACTACGAAGGTCTCCTGCGTCACATCCTCCGCGTCCGTCGGATTGCCGAGCAAGCGGTGCGCGATCCAGTACACGGGTCGTACGTAGGAGCGATAGAGCGTACGAAAGGCGAACTCCGAGCCGCTGGCGGCATGCGCCACGAGCGTCGCGTCATCGACCAGTTCCTCGGCCATGTCATCCGTCCCCCGATGGTGACGTGTCACCGCCGGTTCATTGTCTCTCACTACTCAGGTGTCCGACGGGGGAGGATCGTCTCAGATCGATACCG
Organism: Microbacterium sp. RD1; assembly: GCF_052220165.1. NCBI lineage: Bacteria > Bacillati > Actinomycetota > Actinomycetes > Micrococcales > Microbacteriaceae > Microbacterium > Microbacterium sp. RD1. The sequence goes on along the minus strand of NZ_JBQPOL010000003.1, from coordinate 149 downwards.
AAGTCGTGCGCGGGGTCGACGCTACAATCGGGCCACCCCCTACCCCCGGAAGGCCCCATGGACCTGGAACTGCCGTTGTGGTTTGAGATCGGCGCTTTGGTGGTGTTGTCGCTGGTTTTGGTGGGGGATTTGTTGTTGATTTTGCGGCG